>JBJEIY010000018.1:0-11793 GCA_051877515.1 Lachnospiraceae bacterium
CTGCAAGTTCACTTTTTACCTGATCCAACTCAACCACATGCTCACCATCTTTCTTCCTGTTTTTGCTCAGTTATTATCCTGCTCCAGGATATCCAGAGCTTTTAATACCTGATTGTCTTTCATGATATCGTATTCTTCCTCTTCGTCTCCCCCGTACTTAAATTCCAGTTCGACATCCGGCTCTATTCCGACACCATGGATAAAGTTTCCTTTTGGGGTAAAATATTTTGCGGTAGTTACTTTAATGGCACTTCCGTCACTTAAAGGTGTAAGTACCTGTACAATACCTTTACCGAAGGTAGTGGTTCCGATAATAGTTCCGTAACCATAATCCTTCACTGCTCCGGCAAAAATCTCGGATGCCGAAGCACTGTTTTCATTGACCAGAACCGCCAGCGGCAGATTCAGTTCGTTTTTATCTGAATTGTATTCTTTTTTCTTTCCGTCTTTATCCTGGGTGTAGACCAGCAGACCTTCCGGCAATATCGTGTCCAGGATATCTGTAACACTGGTCACCATACCTCCCGGATTATCCCTTAGATCTACAATCAGGGAAGTCATTTTCTGTTTTCGCAGATCCTTCAGTGCAGCATCGAACTGCTCCGCAGTCACTTCATCAAATTCCAGGATCTGGATATATCCCGTATTTCCCTGTAACATCTGATGCTCTACGGTTGGTATTTCTACTTTCCTGCGTTCCACCGTAAAGGTTTTCTCTTTTCCGTCCCGAAGCACAGTAAGCTCCACCGTTGTCCCTTCATCTCCCTTGACATGGGAGGCAAATTCCGAGACATCGGCCCCTTCTGCCTGAAAATCGTCTGCAGAGACAAATACATCCCCTGCTTTTAAACCTGCCTCTTTCGCCGGAGAACTGTCATATACTCTTGTAACGGAAATTTCTCCGGTCTGGATATTCTGTGTCAGTACCACACCGATCCCATAATAGGTTCCGTTACTGCTGTTTAAGTAATCCTGATACTCCTCTTTGGTAAAATAGCATGAGTAGGGATCTTCCAGAGAATCCACCAAACCTGCATACAATCCTTCTGCGGCTTTTTGCTGATCCACATCATCATAATAATAAGCAGAAATTGCTCCCAGGATCTCTGAGACTTTATTTTCCACTTGTTCAGACAAAATGCCGGCTGTCAGTTTTTTATCCGGTTTAAATGTTGTGAGCACATATCCGTTGGAGGTCAGTATCATGCTTCCAACTGCTCCCAGAATCAGCACCACTGCCAAAGCCGCTGCTATTCCGGCTATAAACCCTTTTCGAAAACTGCCTTTTTCCATATCCTGTTCCTTTCCTGCCTCTAAACTGATAAGTGCTTGCGTATTGTGAACCGGCTTCCCAAAAAGCCAATTCCTACTCCCAATACCAATGCCACCGGAACCAGTGTTTTAAATACTACTCCCACCGGCAGAAAATTCAGGATGTTGTTTAGGAAAACAAACTGGTTCACAATATAACTTACAACCCTACCATACATTAAGTATAGAACCAAAAGCGGTAAAACAGAACCAATCAGTCCGATTAAAACACCTTCCACCACAAAGGGCGCCCGCACAAAATAATCCGTAGCTCCTATGAGTTTCATAATTGCTATCTCTTCCCGTCGTACTCCGATACCCACGGTAATGGTATTACTGATGAGGAAAACTGCCACCATCAAAAGGATCAGGATGATCGCTGCAGATACATATCCCAGCAGTTTATTGAAATCTGATAAGGTATTGGCTACCACATCCGATTTGTTAACCTGACGTACCCCATCTAAATCTTCCAGATAGGACACCAATACAGACTGCATGGACACATCGCTTAAGTAAATCTGATAATTGGCTGAGTTTGCCAATGGATTGTCGTCTGCAAAACCTTCCGACAGTTCCTCTTTTCCTTCAAAATATTTTTCTTTATAACTCTCCCACGCTTCCTGGGCTGATACAAACACCAGATCCGCCACTTCGGCGCGCTTACTGATTTCTTCTCCGATTTCCCGGATCCTCTCATCGGTTATTCCTTCATCAAAGAAGACTGTGACCGCTACACCTTCCTCTGCCTCTTTTACCACGTTCTGGAAATTCACTACAATGGAATAGAAAATTCCAAACAAAAAGATGCAGGCTGACATGGTGGCAATAGATGCGATAGAAAACATTTTGTTCTTTCCGATATTACTGATACCCTGCTTTAAAGTATACAAAAAAGTACTGATTCTATTCATCCTCATCACCCGGACGTCTGTCATCCACCATTATGCCTTTTTTCAGCGTAATGACCCTTTTATTCATTGCTTCTACGATTTCCAAATTATGGGTTACCACAACCACTGTTGTGCCTCTCTGGTTGATCTCATCCAGCAGCTTCATGATATCCCATGCATTATCTGCATCCAGGTTACCGGTGGGCTCATCTGCCAGAAGGATTTTGGGCTCATTGATCAGTGCCCTGGCAATGGCTACTCTCTGCTGTTCTCCACCGGATAATTGTTTGGGACTGGATTTATACTTTGCTGCCAGGCCCACCATAGACAACATCATGGGTACTCTTTTGCGAATGCTGCGATTTCCCACGGAAATAACCCTCTGGGCAAAAGCCACATTCTCATAGACATTCCGATCCTTTAAAAGGCGGAAGTCCTGATAAACCATACCGATGTTTCTCCGGTACATGGGTATCTTTTTATGTCTTAAATTTTTTAAATTAGTACCATTCACGGTAATGCTTCCTGACGTAGGTTCCAGTTCCTTCGTAAGAAGCTTCAGAAATGTAGATTTTCCCGATCCACTGTTTCCTACAATAAATACAAATTCCCCTTCTTCAATATTCAGGCTGATATCATTTAAGGCCGGAATACCCTGGGTGTAGGATTTACTGACATGCTCTAGTGTGATCATATTTCCTCCTGTACACGCATGGATTGTTGTCCCTAATACTCCAGGGACTCCATATATTTCATATATTTTACGACCATAAGAGCGATCTTAAATGTAATCGCATCTTCAAACACTCTTAAGTCTAAGCCCGTACTCTTCTGCAATTTGTCCAGACGATATACCAGTGTGTTTCGGTGTATGTATAACTGCCTGGATGTTTCGGAAACATTCAGACTGTTTTCGAAAAACTTATTGATGGTAGCAAGCGTCTCATCGTCAAAATCATCAGCTGAACGGTCTCCAAAGATTTCTTTGATGAACATCTTACAAAGCGGAATGGGCAGCTGGTAGATCAGTCGTCCGATTCCCAGTGTGGAATAAGCCACGATATTCTGTTCCTCGAAAAAGATCTTTCCCACATCTAAGGCCATACGCGCCTCTTTGTAGGACTTCGATACTTCTTTTAATTCTGAAACCACTGTTCCAAAAGCAATGCGGACGGTTTGGATCCCCCCCAGTACATCTGCCATGGACTCTGCGATCTTCGTGAGGTTTTCCAGTGAATCGTTGCCATTCACCTCTTTTACCACAATGATGCTTTTCTCATCCACTGCTGTGACAAAATCCTTGCTTTTTCCTCCGAAGACGCTCCTTAAACGCTCCAGATCATTTCCGTCTTTGACCTTTGGCTCCAGAAGGAACACAACTCTCTTTGCATCATTTTCAATATGTAATTTCTTTGCCCTGTTATAAATGTCTACCAAAAGAAGATTATCAAGGAGCAGATTCTTGATAAAATTGTCTTTATCGAATCTCTCCTTATATGCAACAATCAGATTCTGGATTTCAAAGCAGGCTATCTTCCCGATCATAAACACATCATCAGAATCACCATTTGCAAGCAAAATGTATTCCAGCTGATGCTCATCAAACACTTTAAAGAACTGGCATCCTGATACCATCTGACTGTCTGCCTGAGACTCCACAAAGCCCACAGCCGCACTACTGTACTCATCTGCCTGGGCAAAAGTGGTGGCAAGGATCTTTCCCTCGGTATCGATCACACACAGGTCCACCCGTGTAATGTTCTTTAATCCTTCAATGGTATTTTGAAGTATCTGATTTGAAATCATGGTTCATTCTCCTTTTTTCTTTTATCAATTGGACAACTTTTACAAATTCATCCTTGATTTTTAGATTAAATATACGAACTCTGTTGTATATAATAAACGAAAACAACAAAAAAAGAAAGAGGATATGTGCATTTTTTATGCATTTCCTCTCACTTTTTTGATATGATTACTCTTTTCGCTTGCTATCATTACTCTTTTCGCTGATATTCCAGGATCTGATGGCGGAAAATCACTCTTCCCACCATGGTCCGGATCATCAAAAGCAGTCGCTCTTTTCCTTTGCGTATCCGGATATTATTATTCATACCATACCAGATCTTGGCATGAAGCCTTCCCTTCTGTTCCAGGAGGAATAATTCCTGCTTGGGTGAAGGTAATGCAGACAGGATCACATCCGGTGCCTGACTGTTGATCTCATTGATCACACCGGCATCGTCCTGGAACCGTTCCAGGCAACAGCCTCCTATGATCTGCAACCGTTCATAGTCCTCTTTCAGTGATTCCATCAGCTCATCTACTATGGACTGCGTCTCACCCAGCAAAAGCACCTTCTTTTTATTTCGGATCACCCTGCGAATAAACTCATGAAAAAAGCTGTTCTCTTCCACGTCATTGATCTGGCGGGAATTACCGTATCCGGCTTCTACCAAAATCTCCCGGTCTCCGGGGATAGCCAGATCCAGTGACCGGATACTCTGGGAAATATCTTCATTCTCTTGTGCCTGCATCAGTACATTTAAAGATACTTCTTCAATTGTATTAAGCACGGTGTTGTTCAGAAAAGTCTCCACCAGCATCATTGCTTCCCGGGAAGAATAATTATCTAATTCAACACCCATTACATTTATTTTCTTGATCAAAATACTCTCTCCCACACTGTTCTTGGCGTTAGTATACCATTTATACGATCATATTTCAAGTTATGTATTTTTCCCTCAGATTGTTCCATTTGGATTCTGAATCTTTCTCAAAAACTCCTTTCATTGTATATTCAATTCAAATGTCAACAACCTTTTTCTTTTTTTGATGTTCTTCGACATTTTTAGTTGTTTTATACAAAACTTTCGTTCTGTTTTTTGTTTTGGATTTTCGGTGAACTTTTGCATTTTTTTGTGGATAAAGTGGATAACTTCGTGTATAACTTCATTTTCGGGCTTTTTTTCTGTCGGATTTCAAGTTTTTAACGTGAATTAATTTGATTTTCTTGAAACTTTTCAATCGCATTTATCGTCATTTTGTGCAAAATGACATTTTTAATTTTACCTCTTGACTTATTTCGTTCACATTTTTGACTTAAATACATACTTCAATAGTTTAAATTGATACGCTATTTTTTGAAATTGTGTGCAATTTTTAATAATATTCGTTATACAGAAACTAGACGAGTCTGCAAGCCGCCTGCCTGTCATATATCAAAAAAACCGCCGGCCCTACGGCCGACGGTTATGTCTGCTGCTTAAATACAATACTTAGAAGATCCTTCTTACTGCCAGAACAGGTCTGTAGTACATATTGGATGAAATCTTAATTCCGTCACGATGATTACTTGCATGAACGATTCGTCCACCACCAATGTAGATGGCAACATGACCGGAATAACATACAATATCTCCCGCCTGCATTTCACTGGTGCTTACGGAACGTCCCACGCTTCTCAATGCGCTGGAAGAATGTGGCAGGGACACACCAAATCTGGAATATACTGCCATAACAAATCCGGAGCAGTCCGCACCATTCGTTAAACTGGTTCCGCCATAGACATAAGGATTTCCAACAAACTGACACGCATAATTTGCAACTGCTGAACCGCTGGAGCTTCCCGGGCTTTCATAGCTGGAAGAACTGCTTCCCGAAGAACTTCCGGATGCACTTCCGCTGGAAATTGCCTGCTGGGCAGCTGCATCAGCCTCACGACGTTCTTTCTCTTCCCTCTTTAAGCGGGCTTTCTCTTCCTTCCGGGTTTCGCCGTATGTATACTCCATGTGAAGATCAACATAATCTTTGGATACCCAGCCGTCGCCCTCTTCAATGGATACCTTAACCCAGTCATCTTTCTCATCCATAACCAGAATATCCTCATCCTGGGGAACCAGTCCGATAATCTCTGATTCCGTAGATGCTTTCTTACGAACACGAAGTGTCTGGGTTGTAACCTTCGCATATTTATCTCCTGCAGCCTTTAATGCCTCGCCGTTTCCGACTACTACATAATCTGCACTAACATATCCTCTTAAGTTACCGGATTCAATCTTATACCAGCCATCTTCTGCAGAAAGGATCGTAGCTACATTTTTATTATATAACTTACCTTTTACAGAAGAATCTACAGAAGCTTTCGCTCTGACATTCACATAATCATCAACTCTCGCCACACACAGATTGCTAACATCGGTCGCTTCTACTCTGGCTGCTTCTGCAGCTGCCTGAGCTTCAGTAACATCAACCTCATCTTCTTCTGTTGCATCTTCGCTACTTGCTACCGCCTGTACTTTATTCAAATTCACCTCTGCACAGCTGGTCAGATAATCGCCGACCGTTCCGCTGATTCCCGCATACAGTGAAGACTTCTCCCCAATCTCAACGCTGTTGGACAGAGTAGCCGATACTCCTGCTAACGTAGTTGCCTGCGCCGTAAGAGATGTACCGGACAAAATCATGGTTCCTGCCAGACAGCATGCTGTAACTCTTAATATATTACGCTTCATTCCCGCCTCCTGTGATTCGAAATGAATTAGTTATTACGAAATTATTACGAAAGTTATTATAGCACCACAATACCCTATTGTCAACCTGCCCCGGGAAAAACCTCCCGCCTTCATAATGCGGGATTTTTCCCGTAAAATCAACAAAAAACCCATGCGCTTTTCCAATTGCATGGGTTTTACAGAATTTACATTTTTATGACGTTATTTTAACGCAACCGCTTCGATCTCCAGCAAGACGTCTTTGGGAAGTCTGGCAACTTCTACACAACTTCTGCAGGGAAAATCCTTCGTAAAATAAGTAGCATATACTTCATTGATGGCTCCAAAGTCATTCATTTCCTTAATGAAAACAGTGGTTTTAACCACATGATCCATATCCGTACCTGCTGCCTGAAGTAAGTTGGACATATTCTCCAATGCCTGCTTTGCCTGTGCCGCACTGCCTTCCGGTATTTCTCCGGTTGCCGGGTTTACAGGGATCACTCCTGATGTGTAAACCATTCCGTTCACTTCCATTGCCTGTGAATAGGGTCCGATCGCTGCCGGAGCCTTATCGGTGCTAATAATCTTCTTCATTTTTATCCTCGTCCTTTCCTAGATGATTCTAACCGGGGTATCCGTTTTTCCTTTCCGGATACAGACCCGACATCTTCTTAATTAACTATAACACTTATTTCACCAAACGGATACTTTTATCCGTGATTTCTATGATTCTTTCTTTATATAAGTGCCCTACTGCACGTTTGAACGCATTCTTACTCAGTCCCACATCCCGAAGGATCACCTCTGCCGGAGCCTTATCATTAAAAGGCAGGACTCCCGCAAACTCATCCAGCACCCGAAGTACCTTCTGTGCATCCTCTTCAATCTGAAGATAGGCTTTTTTACGAAGGGACAGTGTCAGTTTGCCGTCCTCCTTCACTTCCGTAACCCGAGCATTGATCACTTCTCCGATATGCAGGCTGCTGTGATCCTCATGATGGGGAATCAGGGCAGAATACTTATCATCCACTGCCACAAAAGCTCCGAAATTCCGGCTGAATTCATATATCCGGCCTTTTACCACATCCTCTACCCGATAGGGGGAATTCTGGCTTAGTAAATGGTACAGCCCCCGCATAGAAGCGCAAAGCCGTTCACTTTTATCAATGTAGAGTCTTACCAAAACCTCATCGCCGGTTTTCACGCGGCAGGTCTGCTCCTTATATGGTAAAAACAGATCCTTTTCCAGTCCCCAGCTTAAGAAAGCTCCGATCCTGGTAACTTCCGAAACCGTCAAAACTCCGAATTGTCCCAGAGTCAGCGCCGGCGTTCGGGTTGTTGCGATCAACCGGTCACTGGAATCCTTATATAGGAATACCTCCAGCATATCTCCCGGTTTGGCAAATTCCGGGACCTGCTTTGCGGGAAGCAGCACCCTTGGTTCGCCCGGTTCCCGACTCTCAGCCAGATACACGCCAAAGTCTACTCTTTTTACCACTATCAGGGTTTGTTTTTCTCCTAATTTTAGCATCCTTCTCCTCTTTCAAATTCCACGACTGCAAACGCAGCCCCTTCCCGATTCTGTAATGCCACCACGATCCGATCCTGCTCTCTGCTTACCACCGGGATCATCACATCTCCCAACACTGCAGAACGCTTATATTCTACCCTAAGATAACTGACTTCAAACTCTGACGGCACAAATTCCATAGCCAACAGCACATATTTTTCATTATTTACATGTCCGTTGGTGTCCAGCAAAAAATCCACCACAGGAATGGCTTCTTTTTTCTGCTGGTCTTCAGGAAGATCAATCTTGCGGGATTTCCATTCTCCTTCAAGAGCCTCTTCCCTGGAATAGGCCGTTAATGTTTCTTCATCCACCCGCACCGGCTTCATCTGCTCCGTATCCAGATAAGTCCACAGGCTGTCCGCCTTAACCAGAAATTCTCCGTTAGCATCCTTCAGAAAAAAGTTTCGTTTTCCCAGGATCCCTTTTACCTCATAGGGCATGGTTCCAATCTCTATCTCTTCCCCCAGTTTCGGCCTGCGTAAGAAACGGACCTGCCAGGATGAAAGCACCCAGCAGCGCTTGTGGTCTTCCAACCATTGCACGCCCAGTCCCAGACTTTCCGACTGGAAGGTAGAACAATCCTGAAAATAATTCAACACACCGGGAATGGATAAACAGTGATCCTGTCCGATCTCTGAGTACCGCACCCTGCTTTTAAATGTATACATGGGCTTCCTCCTTTGTTGATTCAACGCTCTTCATTATACACATTTTGAGAAAAGAGTTCAATATGAATCCCCTACATCGGAAGAAAGATATTCCTCAATCTGTCCCCTGATCGAAAGAAAAACTTCTGTCAGCTTCGGATCAAAATGACTGCCGGAGGACTCTTTGATAATGGAAAATGCTTCCTCCAGGGTAAAGGCATCTTTATACCTTCTTTTGGAGATCAGAGCATCAAATACATCCGCAATGGCCATGATCCTGGCGGATAGAGGAATGTCTTCACCGGCCAGGTGTCCGGCATATCCGCTACTGTCCCATTTTTCATGATGGCAACCTGCAACATCGCAAGCCATCTGTATATACTCTTCATCATCCAGACTGGCAAAACACTCCCGGATCACTCTTCTGCCCTCCGGTGCATGTTTTTTAATCTCCTCAAATTCTTCCGGTGTCAGTTTTCCCGGCTTCATTAAAATGTAATCCGGAACCACGATTTTGCCCACATCATGCAGCGGAGCCACTTTAACCAGTCTTTCGATGTAGTCCTCGGTCAGGATATCTTCATATAATCCCTGCTCCCTGGCTGCCCTAGCGATCATACCCACATAGGCACTGGTCCTTTTAACATGCTCCCCGGTCTCTCCGTCCCGGTTTTCAATCAGGTTTGCCATGCTGTTGATCACCCCGTTCTGCAGCCGGATCATTTTCTCGTTCTCTTTCTGGATGACTTTGTTTTTCTCTATTAACTCTTTCTCCAGATCTGCCTTGTATTTGTCAAGATAATAAGTGATCCGGATGCAGAAAAAGGAGCAGATTGCCAGTGCTGCAACCACTGCAACAAGGATTACCATGCTTAAGAACGCAGATAATTCGTTAGCCGTCTGCATCTCTTCCTCAGCTTTATTGATCTCTTCGATGGTCATAATATCCAGATCATCCAGCTTCTGATTGATGTCTTTGATAAAAGGCTTCAGGGTATTGTCATTATAATACACCGCCATATCCGTTTCATTTCTGTTTTTAAACGCCACCAGTGTTTCTGAATTATGTATGTACGCTGCAAAATCCGAATACACTTTGTGATAGATCTGTTCCCGTTTTCCTCCCTTCATACGGTAGGAAAACTCCACAACCTCTTTCGTAAGCGCTTCACGTAACTGCTGTTCCTCCTCTATATATGTAGCATTTGCATCCTCATCGACGGATAAAACATGGTTAACGATCACCGCCTGATGCTCATAAAGCAGGGTTTTGATCTTCGCCATATACTCTCTGTTTTCCACATGCTCATCCATGATTTCACGATGGGTCTGCTGAAACGTAACCAATTCTTTGGACAGGACCAGTGTTCCAAATACACAGATCAAACCTGTGATAACGATAGCAATTAGTATTTTTATGTGCGCTTTTTTCATCCTACTCATTCTCCTCTGATGCAGAATCCACCATTTCATCCAAAAGTTCCTGCAGGTCGCGATGCTCAATATTTCCGGAAACAATCACATTTCCGAACTGATAAGCTGCGCTCCAGTAGCTGTTTGCAACCAGCTGCAAATGTCCGTATGCAGACTGCTTTGCCAGTGCAACAATGGCTTCATCTTTCTGAACCTCCTCTGCCTGTGCAGCATGTACATTTGCAGGTCCCTCTCCCCTCTCTTGGAAACGAAGAAGCTGGTTATCCTCATTGGTGATCCATTCTGCCAGCTTCTGGCTCCACTGTGCCTGCTGGGAATTGGCATTTACACCCACCAGTTTATAGCCAACCGCACTATGCATCTGAAGGCTGTCACCTGCCACCTGAAAAGTGGGCAGTTTCGCTGCACGGTATCCATCTCCGAATGCTTTCTGCACCTCGGTAACATTCCAGGTTCCGCTAATTCCCGCAATGATGGTGCCATCTTTGATTCCCTCAACGAACGCATCATTTTCTACATTTATAAAACCATCTCTTCCTGCTATGGACAGCAGGGATGTGGTAACATCCACACCTTTGTATTTTCCATCCGATGGTTCCCTGTTATTCCACTCACAGGTATTCGTCACACCATCCTCATTGATGTGGACATCCAATCCTGCAGCCTTAAAAAAGGAATATAAATACCATCCGCTGGTCAGTTCCATGCCAAACTTCTTTCCATGTTGTTCTGCCACAGAAAGGATCCTCTCCAGACTCTCTACATCCTCTTCCGTATAATAATCTGCATTATAAAAAAGAAAATATCCATTGCTGGCCGTAAGCGGATAGGCATAGAGCGTCCCTTCATAGGATGCTGCTGCAATTGCCGAAGAATCCTCTCCCCCGTTTTCTTCTATCACACTCTCTTTCTGTAAAGAGACCGGCAAAAGCGATCCTGCCCGGGCCAACGCCGGCAGCTGGTCATCTGCGAAGACAAATACATCGGCTGCTGCCTGTGGGCAAAGCAATACCGTGTCCGTACAGGAATACTCTTCTTCCTCACAGATGGTAATATCGAACTTCGCTTCCTGCGCATACTGCTCCTGAAAAGTTGTTACAATCTCCTTCATCAGTTCCTGATCCTTCGAACTGGTCCAGACGGAAAGCTTTACAGTCTTCTCCTCCTCCGTCTTTCCGCAGGCGCATAGCACAAGGATCAGAACCAGAATCAAGATACCGGTTCCCCTGAGTTTCTTGGTCATGGTCTTCTTCCCCCACTTCCTTTTCCATTTGTATTACATGGTTTTATTGTACACAGTTTTTCTGCATTCTTCAATGTTTTTTGTAATTGACGAACTCCTATCGGACCCATGCCTGATTGATACTTGTTTTTTTATTTTTTCCATGCTACAATCTGTTCAAAGCATATATCTTCGTACTGATTTTATCTTTAAGTTACGA
>JBJEIY010000019.1:0-11776 GCA_051877515.1 Lachnospiraceae bacterium
AAGAAAGATGGTGAGCATGTGGTTGAGTTGGATCAGGTAAAAAGTGAACTTGCAGGCTACGAAAGACCCTTGAAAGAATTGAGGGATTCACTTTGACATAGCAGGGAAGCAACAGCGTGTCAAAGAATTGGAAAAGATTATGGAGACGCCCGATTTCTGGGATGACCCGGAACAGGCACAGTCTAAAACCAAAGAATTAAGCGCCCTGAAAAATGATCTGGATACAATGAAGAAGCTGCAGACATCCTATGAGGATATCGAGACTTTGCTGGAGATGGGATATGAAGAAGAGGATCCCGAAATAGCGGCAGAGGCAAAAGCAGAAATGGCTCTTTTTGTAAAAGATTTTGAAGCGTTGAGGATGAAAACGCTTCTTTCGGGAGAGTATGATGAGAATAATGCCATTGTAAAACTGAATGCCGGAGCAGGCGGAACGGAAAGCTGCGACTGGGCCTCCATGCTTTACCGCATGTATACAAGGTGGGCGGAACAGCATGGATTTGGGATTCAGGTGCTGGATTTTCTGGACGGAGACGAAGCCGGGATCAAGTCCATTACCTTTCAGGTGAATGGCGAGAATGCCTATGGATTCTTAAAGTCCGAAAAAGGTGTACACCGCCTGGTGCGGATCTCACCTTTTAATGCGGCAGGAAAACGGCAGACTTCTTTTGTGTCCTGTGATGTCATGCCGGATATTGAAGAGGATCTGGACGTGGAAGTACGGGATGAGGACATCCGGGTGGATACTTATCGATCCAGCGGTGCAGGAGGACAGCATATCAACAAAACCTCTTCGGCGATCCGTATCACCCATCTTCCTACCGGTATTGTGGTGCAGTGTCAAAATGAACGATCCCAGCATATGAATAAAGAGAAAGCTATGCAGATGCTGAAGGCGAAGCTGTACATTCTGGAGCAGCAGAAAACGGCAGAGAATCTGGCAGATATCCGGGGAGAGGTAACCGAAATCGGATGGGGAAACCAGATCCGTTCTTATGTGCTGCAGCCATATACCCTGGTAAAGGATCATCGTACCAATGAAGAAAACGGAAATGCCCAAAGTGTACTGGATGGAAATATAGACGCATTTATCAATGCATATTTAAAGAGCCTTGTTGTAAAGGAGTAAAAGGCATGCTGGTGGTAAAAAAATTCGGCGGAACTTCTGTGGGTAATACACAGCGTATCAAAAACGTAGCAAACAGGATTGCAAAAGAATACAAAGCGGGAAATGACGTGATCGTTATCCTTTCCGCTATGGATCAGACTACGGATGAACTCTGGTCTCTGGCCAGGCAGCTGAACGATAATCCGCCCAAAAGAGAAGTAGATGCTTTGCTTTCTACAGGAGAGCAGACTTCGGTGGCATTGATGGCAATGGCACTGGCAGCGCTATCTATACCGGCGATTTCTTTAAATGCCTATCAGGTGGCAATGCATACCACAGACGTCCATACCAATGCCCGTCTGTTGAAAATTGATACCCGGCGCATCTCACACGAGCTGGAAAGTAAAAAGGTGGTGCTGGTTACCGGTTTTCAGGGAGTCGATAAGTATGGCGATGTAACTACCATAGGACGGGGCGGTTCCGATACAACGGCGGTTGCCATTGCAGCTGCAATGCATGCGGACTGCTGTGAGATCTATACCGATGTTGACGGGGTCTATTCTGCCGATCCCCGTATCGTACCCGGTGCCGTTAAGGAAAAGGAAATCACCTATGATGAAATGCTGGAGCTGGCATCTATCGGCGCGCAGGTACTGCATAACCGTTCTGTTGAAATGGCAAAAAAATATGGGGTGACCCTGGTGGTGCGCTCCAGCTTAAATGAGTCGGAAGGAACTCAGGTTAAGGAGGTAACATCGGTGGAGAGCATGTTGGTAAGCGGCGTGGCCGCAGATAAGAATACGGCACGTATTACAGTAACCGGAGTAGAGGACGCTCCGGGAAGCGAATATAAGATTTTTGATGTGCTGGCAAATAACAGTATCAATGTGGAAGCGATCCTGCAGACTGCGGCAAAGGATGGGAAAAAAGATATTTCCATTCTGGTTTCGGAAGATTGTCTGAAGAAAGGTGTCGCTGTGCTAAAAGAGCATCAGGCACGCCTGAAAGCGCGGGATATTGAGGTGGATGAACACATTGCCAAAGTATCCATCGTGGGAGCCAGTATCCAGAGTAATCCGGGCGTGGCATCTGCCATGTTCGAGGCCTTGTATAATGCAGGGATTAATATTAAAATGACTACCACCAATGAGCTGCGTATCACCGTCATCGTTGATGAGGATGAGATGGAAAAAGCAGTGCGGGTAGTGCATGCTGCATTGATCGAGTAATGGGATGATAAGCCAGACGAGGAAGGAAGAACAGTAAAAGGCTGTCGCAGGAAAGCGACAGCCTTTTTTATGATAGATGAGATTTTTTATTCAAACATTTCATCTGTCAGGATGGGACCCATTTCTTCTTCCATACGTTGCTCTGCTGCAATATTACGATCGATCTCTCCGCTTACATCCAGATAGAACCAGCAGACAACCTGCTCAATATAGGGCTGAACCCAAAGGGCGGCAATACCAAAGGATAACACCACCAGAATCATCATGGGAAGGAAACTGAAGCTGATATATAAGAATCTTCCACAGTGACCTTTCATAAGATGAAAGCTTTCTTTCATGGCTCTGATGGCACCCATATCACTATGGTCTATCAGAAGCAGGAAGGTGAGTGCAAACCGCATCGCCAGAAAAATGCACAGCAGGATTCCCGCAATGATCAGGGCAATCCCGGCAACCAGCAGAAACAGTTCGGAAACCATGCCCACGCATAACAGCAGGATTCCCGGGATCATGCAGGCAATACAGATCAGGCTTAACAGAAGTGTGGCTACAATGTAGCGGTCAGGACGGCATTTTAACTGGCTGAAGATCATGGAAACCGAGGGACGGTTGCCTCTTGCCAGATTCAAATGCACCGCATACACACCTGCTGCTAAGGCTGTAGATATCAATGCAATGATAAATATAGCCAGGAAGGAAAATCCCGGGAAGGAGATAACTTCCTCGTAAAGCATTACATTTCGGGAATAGGTGTTTATCTGTGTCTCAAAAGGGGACATGACAATTCCTATGATGAGCTGGACCAGGAAATAGGACAGTATGACCAGACCATAATTTCCAATCAGCGCCTGACGGGCCAATCCTTTTAATTCTTTGCAAGATCTTTTCATTTCCATGCCTCCTTACAAATAGGTATCCGTGCTGCTGTTCATGATGTCTAAGAGTGTGGAAGAATCCACATTGGAAACAACATAAGCAAAAACAAGGACCGTCACTACAATACATATGATAATTCCCAATAGGCCGAGAATCAGGGCAATCCGACTTTTTCCTGCGGTGTGGTATCCTTTTCCGCGGGAAAGCAGTGCCAGTGTCACGGCAATGGAAGGACAGATGCTTCCAAACATCGGCACAAAAGAAAAGAACAGGCCGATAATGGAAAGTGTCAAACCGGAAACCGAAAGAGCACTCTCAGGACTTGTCTGTGAAAGAGGTTCCTTAGGTGAGTAATCCATAATTATTTATTCCTCCTTGTGTATCAATACTGTGTCCATTATAGCATATAAACTGCTTGAATGAAAACCTAATTTACTCTATAATATGGATAGATTGGAATCATGTGCATTGATGCAAAGCAAAGAGGTGTTTTCATGGATATAATCCGGGTACTGGCAGAAGAATTGAAGATACGCCCCGGGCAGGTCAGGGCAGCTGTGGAGCTGATCGATGAGGGTAATACCATTCCCTTCATTGCCCGCTATCGAAAAGAGGCTACCGGAGCATTGAATGACGAAGTGCTCCGAAATCTGTATGAACGACTGAATTATCTTCGTAATCTGGAAGAGAAGAAGCAGCAGGTGATAAAAAGCATTGAAGAGCAGGGGCAGCTTACAGAGGAATTGCGATCCAGGATAGAAGCGGCAGCTACGCTGGTGCTGGTGGATGACCTGTACCGCCCATACCGCCCGAAGCGCAGAACCAGAGCAACGGTTGCGAAAGAGAAGGGGTTGGGTCCTCTGGCAGATACCATTTTACTGCAGAAACTGACAGGCCCTCTGGAGAAAGAGGCAGCTGAGTATATAAATGAAGAGAAAGAAGTCTTTACGGTAGAAGAGGCAATCGCGGGTGCAAAGGATATTTTGGCAGAGACGATTGCAGATACGGCGGATTATCGTATTTATATCCGCGATTATACCATGCAGCATGGAAAGATCCGTTCTGTGGCCAAGGACAGTGAAGTAAAGAGCGCTTACGAGATGTATTACGACTTCGAGGAACCGGTATCGAAACTTGCAGGACATCGCGTGCTTGCATTAAACCGGGGAGAAAAGGAAAAGATCCTTACGGTGAAGGTGATCGTAGAGACGGAACGGATCCTGGGATATCTGGAGAAAAAAGTGCTGGTGGGGGATAACCCGTATACAACCCAGCCATTAAAAGAGACCATACAGGACAGCTATGAACGGCTTATCGCTCCGGCGGTGGAACGGGAGATCCGGTCTGCCCTGACTGAGCGTGCGGAAGAAGGCGCCATCAAGGTGTTCGGAAAGAATCTGCAGCAGCTGCTCATGCAGCCTCCTATTGCGGGAAAAGTAGTGCTTGGCTGGGACCCGGCATTTCGGACAGGCTGTAAGCTTGCAGTGGTAGATGCTACGGGAAAGGTGCTGGATACTACGGTGATCTTTCCTACTGCACCCCAGAATCGGGTGGAGGAATCCAAGGCAACGGTAAAAAAACTTATTGATCAGTACGATATCAGTCTGATCTCTTTAGGAAACGGAACAGCCAGCAGAGAGTCGGAGCAGGTGATTGTGGAACTCTTAAAGGAAATTAAGAAACCGGTTTCTTATGTGATCGTAAATGAGGCAGGAGCCAGTGTCTATTCTGCCAGCAAACTTGCCACCGAAGAATTCCCCAATTTTGATGTGGGACAGCGAAGCGCGACTTCCATTGCAAGACGTCTTCAGGATCCTCTGTCAGAGCTTGTCAAGATCGATCCGAAATCCATTGGAGTAGGGCAGTACCAGCATGACATGAATCAGAAGAATTTAAGCGAAACCTTAGAGGGTGTAGTGGGAGACTGTGTGAACCGGGTAGGAGTAGATTTAAACACGGCTTCCGCATCCCTTTTGGAATACGTTTCGGGCATTACCAAACCGATTGCCAGAAATATTGTGGCTTACCGGGAACAGAACGGTAAGTTTACCAGCCGCAGCCAGCTTTTAAAAGTTGCCAAGCTGGGACCGAAGGCCTTTGAGCAGAGTGCGGGATTTCTTAGGATTACCGGTGGAAAAGAGCCGTTAGACGGCACCAGCGTCCATCCGGAAAGCTATCCGGCAGCGAATGCACTTATGGAAAAGCTGGGATATGATAAAAAGGATTTATCCGGAGGCTCCTTGAAAGATATTGTAAAGCAGGTGAAGGATTACGCCGGTTTGTCTAAAGAGCTCTCTGTGGGGGAGATGACACTTCGGGATATTGTAAAAGAACTGGAGAAACCGGGACGAGATCCCCGTGAGGAAATGCCGGGACCGGTTTTGCGTACGGATGTACTGGAGATGAAGGATCTGGTTCCGGGAATGGAATTAAAAGGAACCGTCCGAAATGTGATTGATTTCGGTGCGTTTGTAGACATCGGAGTTCATCAGGATGGTCTGGTCCATATCTCTCAGATGAGTGATAAATACATTAAACATCCTCTGGAGGCGGTCAGTGTGGGCGATATCGTCAAAGTGAAGGTCCTCAGTGTGGATATGGAAAAAGGAAGAATCGCCCTGACGATGAAATTGTAGCATAGTAGGAGGCAGAAGATGAGTTTTCGAATCAAAGTTACACAAAAGGATGTGCTTTCCTTTCAGTTGTATCATAACTATCATAAAGTACAGACGTGGCTGTTTACACTACTGGGAGTAGTGATCGCGGCCTTGTCTTTTACCACCTTTGGAAAGGTGGATGTTATGTACACCATGTTATATTTTGTATGTGGTCTGGTGTTTATTTTTTACACGCCGATCTCACTTCGTGGTTACGCAAAACGTGCCGTGAAGGAGAATGGACCATTAAGCATGGCACTGGAGTACCGGTTTGATGAAGATGGCGTTGCGGTATCCTGTGAGGGTGCGCAGGAGCAGGCCGGCGAAGGAACAAATAACAGTGTTACCTGGGAACAGGTTTACAAGGTGGTAGAAACCGGGAAAGCATTTTACCTGTATACTTCTCCCCGCAGTGCGTCCATTTTACCAAAGGACCAGTTGCAGGAAAATGGGGAGAAGTTAAAAAGCTTATTCAGAAAAGAATTGGAGTCTTTTAAATATGGTGGTTGAAACATATTCCCGTGAAGAAACCTATGCATTGGGTGAGAAAATGGGCAAAGAAGCAACTCCCGGGGAAGTGTATACCCTGGTGGGAGACCTGGGCGTGGGAAAAACCGTTCTGACGCAGGGAATTGCAGCGGGGCTTGGAATAACGGAACCGGTGAACAGTCCAACCTTTACCATCGTGCAGGTGTATGAGGAAGGCCGGATGCCCTTTTATCATTTTGATGTGTATCGTATTGCGGATCCGGAGGAAATGTATGAGATAGGATACGAGGACTATGTCTATGCAGAAGGTCTTACCATGATCGAATGGGCCAACCTGATCGAGGACATTCTGCCGCCCAGAAGAACCGAGATCGTTATTGAAAAAGATCTGGAAAAGGGATTTGATTATCGCAAGATCACCATTACCCGGATCGAGCCATAGATAGAAGCGAGGAAGAATATGAAAATTTTAGGTCTGGATACATCAGGCATGGTGGCAAGTGTGGCAGTGGTGGAAGAGGATATCCTGCTGGCAGAGTACACCATAAATTATAAAAAAACCCATTCCCAGACGCTGCTTTGTATGCTGGATGAAGTTGTGAAAATGACGGAGCTTGATCTAAACTCTGTGGATGCCATTGCGGTTTCGGCAGGACCGGGATCTTTTACCGGGCTGCGCATCGGCTCGGCTACTGCAAAAGGACTGGGGATGGCATTGAAGAAAGAACTTGTACACGTACCCACAGTGGATGGATTGGCATATAACATGGTGGGAGCCCGGGAACTGGTCTGCCCTCTAATGGATGCAAGAAGAAACCAGGTCTATACCGGACTATACCGGTTTGAACAGGACCGGATGACGACGCTGGTGGAACAGTGTGCTGTGGATATACAGGATATTATGGAAGAAATCAATCAGCGCAAGGAAGCGGTCGTCTTTTTGGGAGACGGCGTGCCGGTATATCGTTCTGTCATAGAAGAAAGCTGCCGGGTACCGTTTTATTTTGCTCCGGCGCATATGAACCGCCAAAGGGGTGCCAGTGTTGCAGCATTGGGACTTCGCTATGCGAAAGAAGGAAAAACGGAAACGGCCGCTGCGCACAGACCGGAGTATCTTCGCCAAACCCAGGCGGAGAGGGAAAGAAATGAAAGGATGTCCCATGAGTAGGATTCGTAGGATGGAACCTGCTGATCTGCCCCGGGTCGTTGAAATAGAAAAGAGCATTTTTTCACAACCATGGTCGGAGCAGGGTTTTTTGCAGGCGCTTACTATGCCCGGAAATGAGTATGTGGTGGCAGAGCAGGAAGGACAGATCGTAGGATATTGTGGTTATTACGGAACGCTGGATGAGGGTGAGATCACCAATGTGGCGGTAAAAGAGGAATTCCGATGCAGGGGAATCGGCGGCGAGATGGTAGGCCGGTTATTGCAGCATGCTAAAACCCAGGGAATTGACCGGATGGTACTGGAGGTACGCCTGTCCAATGTATCAGCCATACACGTCTATGAAAAGCTGGGATTTGTAAAGCTTGGCGTCCGGAAGAATTTTTATGAAATGCCAACAGAAGATGCACTGATCATGGAATGTGCTCTTCAAACAGGAAAGGAAAAAACATGTTAGACGTTTGTTTACTGGGAACAGCAGGGATGATGCCATTGCCATACCGCTGGCTGACAGCCTGCATGACCAGATATAATGGAAGCCATCTTCTGATAGACTGTGGAGAAGGCACGCAGATTGCGATCAAAGAAAAAGGATGGAGTTTCAAACCCATAGATACGATTTGTTTTACCCATTACCATGCAGACCATATCAGTGGTCTTCCGGGATTGTTATTGACCATGGGAAATGCAGAGCGTACGGAACCTCTTTTGCTGGTTGGTCCGCCGGGACTGCAAAGAGTGGTGGAGAACTTAAGATGTATTGCGCCGGAGCTGCCTTTTGAATTGCAGTACAGGGAGCTGAAGGAGCAGAAGGAGACTCTGGAAACACATGGCTACCGGATCCATGCTTACAGGGTGAAGCATAACGTCCCCTGTTACGGCTATACCATTGAGATAGAACGTGGAGGGAAATTTGATCCGGAGCGTGCAAAACAACAGCAGATTCCGTTGAAATTATGGAATCCTTTACAGAAAGGAAATACGGTAGTGCAGGATGGCATTACCTATACGCCGGATATGGTTCTGGGAGCAGCGCGCAAAGGGATTAAACTTACCTATTGTACAGATACCCGTCCAACGCCGGTGATCGTGGAGGAGGCCAGGAATTCGGATCTGGCTATTTTGGAAGGCATGTATGCCGAGCCGGATAAACTGGCGAAGGCAAAGCAATATAAGCATATGACCTTTTATGAGGCAGCGCAGATTGCGGCAAAAGCGGAAGTAAAACAGCTTTGGCTGACTCATTTCAGCCCGTCTTTGGTGGGAGCCGAAGGTTATATGCAGCAGGTCCGGGATATTTTTCCGGATGCAAAACTGGGAAAAGACGGGATGAGTGTAGAACTGAAGTTTGAAGAAGAGTAAGCAAGCCGGATAGGAGGCGTCGGATGAAAAAACATATTCGAACCGCTGCCGTTGTGGTAGTCTGTGCAGCATTGATCATTGGATACTATTATTATCTCTCCACGCGAAATAGTGCGGGGGCGCAGAATAACACAGAGGAAGAGACTGAGGTGGAACAGGTGATCGGACTGCCGATCGAGGAGGATTATCCTTCTACGCCCCGGGAAGTGGTCAAGGTGTTTAACCGCATTTTGAAATGCTATTATAATGAAGAATACACGGACCAGCAGCTGATCAGTCTGGCGAACAAACAACGTGAACTACTGGACGAGGAGCTTCTGGAAAATAATCCAAAGACACAGTATATACAAAGCATCCGTTCAGATATCAAGGTTTTCAAAGAAGAGAAACGGACCATCAGCAATATCTCTATGTGCGGTACCAATGAGGTGATCTACAAAACCATTGATAAGAGAGACTGTGCCTATGTGACCTGTTCTTATTTCATGAAGGTGGGAAAAGAATACGAAACCACATATCAGCGATACGTTTTGCGCCGTGACGATGACGGAAATTGGAAAATACTGGTTTATTATCTCGTTGAAGGGGAATAGAAATGGAAAAAGATATTAATATCCTTGCAATTGAAAGCTCCTGCGATGAAACGGCAGCTGCAGTAGTCCGGAATGGGCGCGAGGTTCGGAGCAACGTCATTTCGTCTCAGATCGCACTTCATACTTTGTATGGAGGTGTGGTACCGGAAATCGCTTCCAGAAAGCATATCGAACGGATCAATCAGGTGATCGAGCAGGCATTGATCCAGGCAGATTCCACTTTGGAAGAAATGGATGCCATTGCAGTGACATACGGACCGGGCCTGGTGGGGGCGCTGCTGGTTGGCGTGGCGCAGGCAAAAGCGCTGGCGTACGGAGCGAAAAAACCACTGGTGGGAGTTCATCATATTGAGGGACACATTTGTGCGAATTATATAGAGAACCCGGATCTGGAGCCGCCCTTTCTGTGTCTGGTAATCTCGGGAGGACATACGCATCTGGTCAATGTAACAGGTTATGGCCGGTATGAGATTCTGGGACGTACCAGAGACGATGCAGCAGGAGAAGCTTTTGACAAAGTGGCCAGAGCGATTGGGCTGGGGTATCCGGGAGGACCGAAAATTGAAGCAAAAGCAAAAGAGGGAAATCCTTCAGCCATTGTTTTTCCCAGAGCAAAAGTGGCGGACGGGCCTTATGATTTCAGCTTCAGTGGATTGAAGTCCGCAGTATTAAATTATATCAATGGTTGTAAAATGAAGAATGAAAGCTACAGTGAAGCGGATATTGCAGCATCTTTTCAGCAGTCGGTCATTGATGTTCTGGTGGAACATGCTATGCGGGCAGTCAGGGAACATGGTGTGAAAAAATTTGCCATTGCAGGAGGTGTGGCTTCCAATGGAACTCTTCGGGAAGCTTTTAAAACGGCCTGCGAAAAGGAGGGAATATCCTTTTTCCATCCTTCTCCCATTTACTGTACGGATAATGCTGCTATGATCGGTGTGGCCGGTTACTATGAATATCTGGCCGGAACCAGAAGCGATCTGACACTGAATGCCATTCCGAATTTGAAATTAGGAGAGCGCTGAATGGAAAAGAAAATAACGGCAATCCTGTTGGCGGCAGGAAGCGGCAGCAGGATGAAAAGTGAAATAAAAAAACAGTATATGGAACTGGCGGGAAAGCCGGTTCTATATTATTCTCTGAAAGCATTGGAAGAAAGCCGGGTTGATGAGATCATATTAGTGGTTTCCGGGGAAGATATAGAGTTTTGCAGGAAAGAGCTGGTGGAAAAATATGGATTTACGAAAGTGAGCCATATTGCAGAAGGCGGAAAGCAGCGATGGGAGTCTGTGGAGCATGGGATCTGTCATGCCGGAGGAGAGTATTGTCTGATCCATGATGGAGCAAGACCTTGTATCCATCCGGAGCTGATCGATGCCTTCATCGCAAAAGGGCAGACACAGGATGGAATGATCCTGGCAGTACCGGTGAAGGATACCATTAAGATCGTAGATGAAGAAAAAAATATTACGCAGACACCGGACAGAGAGCAGTTATATGCAGCCCAAACCCCACAGATGTTTCGTACTGAATTGTTGCGGCAGGTTTATGCATCCATGCACAGAGATCCGGAACCGGAAATTACCTTTACAGATGACGCTGTACTTGTACAGCATTATGCCGGTGTTAAGGTCAAAATATTTCCGGGAGAGTACACCAATATTAAAGTTACGACACCGGAAGATATGGAATTGGCAGAACTGTTTTTGGAAAGAAAATAACCGCTGCAAAAGGCGGGAAAAAAGTGTCTAAATTGATGGAGAAATTTGTTGACAGAGGAACAATTAGATGATAGAATAATTCTTGCGTTTGAAAAGCGATAGATGCAGAGGTGTCCGAGTGGTTTAAGGAGCTGGTCTTGAAAACCAGTGATTCCGAAAGGGACCGTGGGTTCGAATCCCACCTTCTGCGTTACAATGAAATATAGGTGAGCAGAACTTCCAACTCTGCAGCTTGAAGAAAGCAATCACATATGGATTTGGTCATTAGGAGAAGTACCCAAGCTGGCCGAAGGGACACCCCTGGAAAGGGTGCAGGTCGTTAATAGCGGCGCGAGGGTTCAAATCCCTCCTTCTCCGCTTCTTAGTTATAAGTCAAAAACTTTTAAAAATGGTGTTGACACCGAATAAGTATTATGATACTATAACTAAGCTGACCGCAAAAATCTGGAAGGAAATGAGAAATCATTGAAACGAAGGAAACTGCGGTCGATCTACTTAAATAAGTTGCTGCAAAAAGCAGCAAGCACCTTGATAACTGAACAGTGAGACAACCTTGAAAAGATTCCATTAAACATT
>JBJEIY010000020.1:0-11223 GCA_051877515.1 Lachnospiraceae bacterium
CGAAGAGGCAGAGCATGCTGCTAAATTTGCAGAGCTGTTAGGTTCCGATCTTGAAGCAAATATGAAAGCCACCACGAAAGATAACCTGAAATGGAGAGTTGACTGCGAGTTCGGTGCTACTGCAGGAAAAGTTGACCTTGCTACCTGTGCTAAGAAGAACAACCTGGATGCAATCCATGACACCGTTCATGAGATGGCTCGTGACGAGGCTAGACATGGTAAAGCATTAGAGGGATTCTTAAAGAGATATTTCAGCTAATCTAAATTATTAGAAAATGAGAGGATAGCTCCTAATGGGCTATCCTCTTTTTAAGTCAAGAACAAATTTTAACAATCTTGTATATCTTTACCCGGCATTTACCAACTCGCCCAGCTTCTCCTGTACTGTTTCCGTTACCTCAGAGACTTTCCGGGTTGCTTCCACGATTTCATCAGAGGAAGATACCAGATTCTGAACCTGGCCTTCCACCGTTTCGATGATCTTGGCCAGTTCTTCCGCATGATGCAACAGATAGCTGATGGCCGTTCCGATATCTTCTTTGGTCTGGTTACTTCCGTTTACGGTATCTTTGGAACTATCCGCAAGAACCTTAATCTGATCTGCCACCACTGCAAATCCTTTACCGGCTTCTCCTGCCCTGGCCGCCTCGATAGAGGCATTTAATGCCAGAAGATTGGTCTGATTTGCAATGTTGATGACATCCTCATTATTCTTCTCCAGATTACTCAGATAATCGTTGATCCGTTCCAGAGCCTGACTTAGATTTCCGGTAAATTCCCGGACATTTCCCATGGCCTCGGAGATCTGCGCGCTCTCCTTTGCATTAACAGAACATCCTTCTGCCATACCCTCTACCGTTTCATTCAAAGTGCCAAACTGCTCTTCAATATTAGCAGAAAGCTGCTCCTGCATTGCTTTTTCATGGGCATTAAGTTCTTCCATTTCCCGCAGCAGTTCTGCATTATGCGCTTTTTCCTCCAGCGCCATATCCTTCGTATAATGTACGCAGTTATCCTTATAGTTAAAGCCGTTGAAAATGGACTTCGCCATCGACTTACAACTGGAGTATCCGCATCCACCGCAATCTATGTGCTGTTTTTCCGGAGTATCTTTCTTCATCGCAAAAAATACTTCCTGCAGCTGCTCTTCCGTTGGATCTTTCATGATACAGTTAGCACTTTTATCTGTGTAGTGACGAATGAAATCGTTAAGATCCAGGGATTTGAAGCTCTCATTTAACTTCTTTAACCGCTGCTGGGGTGTCAGCTTCCTAACCCATGCGGTCTTTCCCCGGTCTTTCTTACTCTCCTGTTTGATTTTACCGATGGCAACATAGGGATCTTCTGTTTTTCCTATATCCTCTTCTACCGCTGTTCCGTATAGGCAACCACCGCTACAGTTTAGAGCATCAATGAACAAATACGGCAATTTGCCCTTCTTAATGTATTCTTTATTACGCTCCAGATAATCATACATGTGCTTCTCACCTTCCATCTGGCGGATCAGCACATCCTCACCCAAAAGCCAGTATACATTTTCTTTTAATCCGCCGGGCATGGGATAGATGGAACCCAGACCATATTCAATCTCATCAGAAATTGGGGTACCTTTAATTTTATTTTCCCGTACATATTTCATCAGATGATGGAAAGTAACGTTGTATTCTACATACTGATGATTGTCGGGATCCTCAATTTCGGTTTTCTTTGCCATACAGGGACTGATAAATGCGATCTTGTCCGTCAAACCCATATACTTTTTGGCATAGATTGCTGCACACATCATTGGGCTGTGCACCGGCATCAGCTTCGGCAACAGCTCCGGTATGTATTTTTCAATATAATCCACTACTGCAGGACAGGGCTGGGAGATTCCTCCGTAAAAATCATGCTGCTGTATGTAATTGATATATCCCCAGGTGGTAATATCCGCACCGAAAGATACACTTAAGATCCGATTTACACCCAGCTTTTTTAAGCCACCAAGTACCGATTCATATTCTTTATAGTAATTTGCTTTGAACGCAGGAGCGACAATAATAGAAATTTTCTCGCCTTTAGCAAGATCAGCAAAAAATCGCTCCGTATCGTCTAAGTACTCTCTGGCCTGATGCTCGCACACATCAAAGCAGGCGCCACAGCCCACACAACGGTCCGGATCCACCGCGATCACGTTTTTTCCGTCCTCATTCTGGGCAACATTTGCTCCGGGGCAACTACAGGCACTGATACAACGGTTACATCCAACGCACAGATCATTGGTAAATACTAATTGACTCATGTATACCTCTCTTTCAGGGGAAGGTCGTTATTCCTATGTACTCTTGTCTCTTATACTTTAGATTACTTACATGTCCTATTTGGCTTTGCAGCTCTTTACGATGGACCAGCTACCATAAACCTTCTGTCCGGTAGAATCTAATTTATAAGCACGAACCTGAACGTAATACTTCTGTCCGGCTTTCAGGCCTGAAATGGTCTTTGTTCCGGTTGCGGAAACTTTCTTTGCGGATGTCATTTTACTGGAAGTTGAATAGCGGATTTCATAACCTTTTGCACTACTAACCTTGTTGAAACTTACCTTAACAGCCTTCTTTGCTGCAGTAAGTTTTACATCCGTTACTTTGGACACGGAAACTTTTTTCCAATGTGCGTAATATGTTACATCCGCATTGGTCTTTGTGGTGGTATAAATCCTCTTTCCGCCCTTTGGTGTTGTATACCATCCGGCAAAGGTATATCCTGCCCGGGTTGGCTGTGCCAGAGCTTCTACTGCAGAACCGGTAGCCACATAGGTGTATCCGTCTTCCACAGAGCCACCATTAGCATTGTAGGTTACTTTTACGAAACGATCTCTTCCCGGTAATGCGAAGGTTCCCTTCTTACCGCCTGCAATGTATTTTTCCAAAGAGTCCAGAACGTATTCTGCCTCATCCAATACCTGCTCCGTCATACCGGCATTGATCTTGGTTGCCCATGCTGCTGCCGTTTTTTTCTGGCCGTTGTTGTAATAGTTCACTAAGGCATTTTCCAAAATGCCCTGCTGTAAAATGATATCATCCTGTACACCGGAGAAGTATTCTGTTACTACAGATGCCACCTCTGCACGGTTTGCATGGCAAAGACTGGTGATGGAATCAAACGTCCAGTATAAGGAATCTTCTGTATAGGTTAAGCTTTCAACCTTACAACTTTCATGAGTATCTGTGATCAGGTTTGCATAACTTGGGATATAAACAGAAAACTCACTGCCTCCCATAGCCAGCCATTGAACCGTGGTAAGATCCGCAGGCATATTTGCCTTCTGCTCAAATACATGGCACTCCATCTGATATTTATTACCGATAGGATATACTCCGGCAGTTGTATCGTCTGCAGTAGAATCATAAGCGGTTCCTACTCCCCTCTGAGAGAGGAAACGCAGAGCATCCTTCAAGCTGATCTTCTCAGTCATATCAAAGAGCAGCCGGAATGGTCCCGGTGCGGATTTCTCTTCCCCATTTGGTAAAAAGGAAAAATATTCTTCCGTCGGAACCGGATTGATATTCTTTGCCACTTCGGAATTTAAGTAATTGATTCCCTGCCATGCCCGGTAAGAACTATGTCCTGCATATCCGGTAGAGTATGATTTTGCAACATGAATGGAATTCTCATTTTCCGGTGTTTCGCTGTAATAGAAATTACCCTTCTTTGCAGTAGAGATCAACTCCGGGGATGCAATGATGTTGCTGTCTGTTACATCAATCTGATCGGTCATCATCATATTGGGAACTACAGAAGCTTTATCAGAGGGCATCTTTCTTGCAACATACTGATGTCCGGATACAATTTCCATGTACCACACTTCATTCGCATCTCCAATAAAAAACGCATTACATTCTCCGGCACCATATTTGTCCACCAGTCTTGCAATGATCTGTACACCTTCTTTTGCTGTTGTTGCCTCCTGAAGGATCATGGTGGTAATGGAGATTTCGCAAAGTCCGGTGTAGGACAGAGGATCTACCGCTTCCACTTTGGAATTGTCATATGTAGATACGGTTGCGGAAACCGCAACACCCTTTTCATTCATTCCAACTTCGCCGTATCCTAATCCCAATTCACCGCCTTCTCCTTTTTCCAGAGAATCTCTGGCAACCGTGAATCGTAAAGTATGTGCCGGATATGGACAGCTAAATCCATATGCATCTGTATACATTTCTCCGTCTGCATGATCTGCTGCCTCTCTTACCTCAAAAATCTTTGGATTGGCAGGCCCGAAATCCTCACTTCGTCCGAAGTAAGCTGAACCATTGGTAGTATTCTCACTACCCACGTAAAATCCGCAGCAGGCCAGTGCTGATTGTGCACCGGATAATACCAGACTGACCGTGGTGATCATTGCAACCACTACTTTTACTGCCTTGTTCCAACTTGTTTTTTTCATTTTTTGTCTCCTTTTCTTTTCTCTAATCTTTTTTCATCTCTATGGCATTCGAATTTTCACCAAAGTGGAGTCTTCATCAAAATTATTTAAATTATATAAAAACAAGGTTTCCGTAATCCCCTCTTTTTCCATATAAGAGGACAGGTTCTCGCTAAAATATCGCAGATCGATAAGATGGATCGTCTCATATTCTTCCGTCAAATAGGGTACAAAACAATTGGCATACGAATCCTTCACCAGTAACAGATGCTTGCCATTCTTTTCCTTGGTATGAATGGTCACTTCTCCATCATTCCCGCCAAGAAAAAACCGGTATTTATCTTTCTCCTGTAATTGGGATCTGTCATAAATGGAATCTGTAATCGTTTTACCAAATCCATGAGACACCTTTTCTACCTGGCCGCCTCCTGTATACTGCTCGATCCGATCCGGTTTTGTATGGAACGGCAGTACCTTGGAATACAGTGTACCATAAAAAGAATCCGTTACTACTTTTGATCTATAGGAAGGTTGTTTCCAGCCCTGATTTTCACACAAAGCCAGGTAACCGTAATAGGCTCCCAGGCTGGTCCAGTGATGGTCTGTCCTGTAATATAATTCTTCCTCTTTGTGGGCCAGAAGCTGTCCGGCCACATCCACCACTTCTATATTCGGCACTTCTGATAATTGCTTTTCTGCCTGCTCCAGGACACTTTTCTGATCATAATCCGTAGCTCTTTCGGGAAGCTTGTCCGACCAGACATAAGCGGCTGTGGGAACCAGCATGACTTTAACGGGCATGGAGTCCTGCCGGCCGGCAAAAGCGCAAACTGCATTTATATTTTTACTGAACCGTTCTCCTTCAAATTCCGAAGAACTCTTTTTCAACATCAGATATCCGTCCTTGCAAAAATATACCCCGTTACTGTCTTTTACCCCACATAACTTCTGCACCAGGGTTTTTACAGAAATGGCCGCACTGCGCAACACGAACTGATCGGATGCGTATGCATCCATCTTCTCTGTAAACTCACCACTTATAAGTGTCTCCGGTTGTAACCGGGGTCTCATGGTAAGATAACGATTCTCATCGGCAGAGAACTCTTTTTGCCCACTTATAAAGTAACTGAGAAATCCCAGGGTAATACAGAGGAAAAAACACACGGGCAGGATCAGATTCCTTCTTTTCATTTCTACTCCTCCTTAAAACCTGAAATACAAAAACGGATTATAGGAGGATCCAACAATGAAACAGATGGAAATACCAAATCCTATAAACAACAGGACATCACAAATCCATTGTTTCCTGCCTTCCAGTTTCTGCAGCAGTTTTCCCGGCAAAGATCCGGAAAACAACAGGCACAGGATAAGAAGCAGAAGGTGGGATTGCAGCATATACAAACTTTCTGCATTGAACAACCCGGCCTTGTTCCCTATGCACATAGCTGCAAGATAGCGGAACATCTCCTGAAAATCTTCACAGGCAAATAACACCCATCCCAGGATCACAAAAAACATGGTATATACATGCCGTAAAAAACCGGGAGCACGATCCAGATATTTCTGCAGAAAGAATTTTTCCGTAATCAGTAGTATTCCATAATACATACCCCATAACAGGAAATTGTAAGCTGCTCCGTGCCAAAACCCTGTCAGGGCCCATACAATCATAAGGTTTAGCATCTGTCTGTATTTTCCCTTACGGTTTCCGCCCAGGGGAATATATACATACTCTCTAAACCAGTTTCCCAGACTAATGTGCCAACGGCGCCAGAATTCCGTAATACTTTTTGAAATATAGGGTAGATTAAAATTCTCCGGAAATGTAAACCCGAACATTTTTCCCAATCCAATGGCCATGTCCGAATAACCGGAGAAATCAAAATATATCTGAAAAGTATAGCAAAATGCTCCCAGCCAAGCCGTCAATACCGGCGTGGCAGACAGATCCATCGTATGAACCGTCTCCCAGATCGCTCCTGCATTGTTAGCAAGAAGTACCTTCTTGCACATTCCCTGGCAGAATCGCCGGATTCCAAGCGAAACATCCTCCATACTTACCCGCCGGTCCTGAAGCTGGTTTTCCAAATCAATGTAACGTACAATGGGACCTGCCACCAATTGTGGAAAGCATGTTACATAGGTTGCAAATGCAATAATACTGGTTTGGGGTTTTACTTCTTTACGATACACATCAATCGTGTAGGACATCGTCTGAAAGGTATAAAAGGAAATGCCGATAGGCAATGCAATGGATAGCACAGGCATAACAAATCCGGTCAGAGAATGAATGGTGCTTAATACCAGATTCGTATATTTAAAAAAGCCAAGGATCCCCAGATTTCCGGCAACAGAAATAAATAATACAACTCTCGCTGCCAGACTGCGCCCCTGTCTTTGAAAATAACCAATCAGCCTTCCATTCACATAATCGAAGACTGTGGAAAAAAGCATAATTAAAATATATACCGGTTCTCCCCAGGCATAAAAAACCAGACTGGCCGCTACCAGCAGAAGGTTTTTCCATCTTTGGGGGCAAAGATAATACAATACCAATGTGACCGGAAGAAAAAAGAATAAAAATGCTGTACTGCTAAAAACCATATCCTACCAATGCAAATAGATCTCTTACAATCCTTTCACATGCTCCCCTTTATACTACAAACTTATCCCAACCGTTCTCTGGAAACCCGGAAACCATCTCGTCCGGATTTTTTCACAGCGTACAGTATCTTATCCGCTGCATGCAGATAATCCTGGAAGCTCTCGTTCTCACTTGGCAATCCATAGAAGATACCCTGACTTAAAGTTATCCGGTCTTTGATGGGCGAGTATTCATGGGTAATATTCATCCTGTCTACTAGGTCTTTTAATTCCTTTGCAAATTGTGACACTTCTTCATAGGTATGATCCACATAGAGTATCACAAACTCATCCCCACCATACCGGCCGGTATAGACTCCGGGATGTTTTTCCAAAGAGTGGATCGCTGCCGCAATATTGACCAGAACATCATCACCTTTCTGATGACCATAATTATCGTTATATTGCTTAAAATAATCCACATCCAGGATTTCCGTGGCTAATGGTTGATGATTATGTAAACATGCAGAAAAACTGCTCTCCGAAAACTCCGAGATCTTGTAACGGTTACGTAATCCGGTAAGCGCATCTAATTCAGACTTCATCTTCAACGACTCTGCTTCCGATTTCAAAGCTTCCCTGGTGCGTTTCTCTGTCTCCAGACTCATTCTGATGGACAGACTCTCCCGGTAACTGTTTTCCAGTTCCGCATCCATTTCTTTGGATAACTCAAAATATAATTTTGTCTCGGCAAGATATTTATCCTGCTGATTTCTTGATTTATAATAATCTGCTTTTAACTGTACCAGTCTACGCTTTAAGAAAACACTGTCCGTCACGCCAACCGCATTTTCCACAAGCTCAACCGTATGGGTAAACTCCTTATCATGCCCTATGCCCTGCAAGAAGGCCGCATAAGTCATCAGATCATCAAAAGCATATATAAGATCCTCACAAGACTCCTCACACCGGTCAATTTCCCGGATACTCTTGTCCAACTCTTCCTGCTTGCCCATAGCATACAGGATTTTTGCCCACAGCATCTGAATCGTAAGGCTCAATGCTTCATCCGGTGCCTTGGAATTCAATTCTTTTGTTATCCTGATATTCTCAACGGCACTCTCAATATTCCCCAACAAAAATTCAACATTTGCTTTATTATAATACATGGCTGCAATGGTTGAATAAGGAAACGTGGGTTCATAATCTCCCTGCTCTTTTTTTATTCTTTCTACGCAGTCAATACTTCTTTGGAAATACAGTTTTGCATTCTCCAGATCATGATACCACAGGTACAAAATACCAATATTACAGTCAATGCTTGCCCGGGATGAAACAATATCATACTCTTCGCACAAAGAAAGACCCTTCAGGTAATAATCTAAAGCCATGGGCGCATTTCCCTGATTGTTACAAATAATACCCATAGCGCAATAGCTTCTTGCAACAAGGTTCCATTGCCCGGATTCTTTTAATGGCTGGATTCCCTGTTCAAAAATGATAAATGCCTTGGTGATCTCATCTAATTCATAAAGTGCATATGCCTTAGAAAAGAGAGCATAACCCAGCAGATCATTCCGATTCTGCTCTTTTGCATATTCTATAAGCTCAGTCGCGGTTTTGATCACAAACTGACGATCTGTTTTTTTATGCTCTTCGATCTTCTCAATCAGTATTCGGACGGATGATTCCATAGATTCAAAATCTAATATTTCCATTTCTCTCATTCCTCCTTAAACAAATTATAATAGTTAATTAGGCATGGTCTCCGAAATATTATAGTCATTCCGTCCTGCTTTTTTCACATCATACAAAGCCTGATCTGCTGCATGGAGAAAATCCCAAAACCCACTCTGCTCATTTGGTACACCAAGGTACACTCCTTGGCTGAGTGTTACCCGATCATGAATCAATGAATATTCATGATCCAGTTTCATTTTTTCAACTGTATTCTTTAATTCCTGAACAAACTCTCTTACCTCGTCATAGGTACGATCAATATAAAGAATAATGAATTCATCTCCGCCGTACCGACCGGTATACACCCCACGGTGTCGTTCCAAAGACCGAAGGGCGGAAGCTACCTTCATCAGAATGATATCTCCCTTCTGATGTCCGTAATTATCATTATATTGTTTGAAATAATCAATATCCAGAATCTCTGCTGCCAGAGGCTTCTGTCTTTTCAGACATTCTGCATATCTTTTTTCTGAGATCTCCATAATCTTATTCCGATTACGAAGTCCTGTCAGCGCATCATACTCTGATCTGATCTTGAAGCTTACGGCTTCTTTCTTCAGTTTCTCCCTGATACGTTTTTCATCCTCCAGCTTCATTCTGGCTGAAAAGCTCTCACGGTTGCTTTTTTCCAGTTCTTTGTCCAACTCCCGCGACAGCTCATAGTACACACCTGTCTCCTTCAGATACTCCTGCTGTCTCTGATTCTTGCTGTAGAAATCCGCTTTCAGCTGAATCAGTTTACGGTTCAGATATGTACTGTTCGTTGTTTTGACAGATTCTTCCATTCGCGAAACAACATGGAAGAACTCCTCATCTCTTTCTATTGACTTCAGAAACTCCGCATACTTAATGAAGTCGTCAAAGGAATCAATAATGGACGATACCGGCAACCGGGCTTCATCCACTTCCTGTATGCACTTTTCTGCTTCTTCCGGCTTTCCCAGGGCATAAAACAGCTTGGCCTTCAGCATCTTGATCATCAAAGCCAAAGATGCTTCCCGTATCCTGCTCTCCAGCTTCTCTATCTTATTAAACACTTCAAGAGCCTTTGTTTCCTCCCTCATTTCCAATAATACGTACGTCTTATTATAATACATGATAGCAACCGTATCATAGGAGAACATTGGCTCGTAATCTCCGGTCTGCTTTCTCACAGATTCCACTTTGTCAATGCAGATCTGGAAATACTTGGCTGCACTCTTTAGATCATGGAAACCCTGATATAAAATACCGATATTACAACTGGTTATTACATAAACACTGATGATCTGATGTGTCTCACAAAGTAACATGCCTTTCAGATAATAATCCATGGCCGCCGGAATATTTCCCTGGCAGCTACAGATAATTCCCATACAGCAGTAGGTTCTTGCAGCCAATTCCCACTGTTTACTTTCCAGTGTGGGTTGTATGGCCCTTTCAAAAACATAATACGCCCGGGATGTATCATTTAAAATATACAGACTATAGGCTTTGGAGAACAGAGCGTAAGCATATACATCCGTTAACTGCTTTTCTTTTGCATAGTCGATAAGACGATCTGCTTCCTCCATACTCTTTTTTGGATCTGCAGTTCGGTTTTGTTCAATCTTATCCACCAGCTCTCGGCTATACGGGTCTAATGACTGTAAATCCAATACGCTCATATATCTCCTCACTTTATACGTGTATAGGATAATTATACCTTTCTTACTCCGAATAAGCAAGATATGACAGAGGATTTTCATATTCTTTATCTCTTATCAGCTGTAAGAAAAGATGATTTCCCTCATTTTCATAATATGTGGTTACTTTATCCACCTTTGCAAACACTTCTCCCCGTTTTACATGGTCACCCACCTGCAGATCACAATCCTTTAACTGCCCATAGGTAATCTCGTATTCCGGCCCGATGCGCATGGTTACCGTTAACCCGGTATCTTTTCTCTCCTCAACCTCGGTAACTTCTCCCGCAGCACATGCTTTTACCTCTGTATCCTTATCGGCTTCAATGGCAATTGCCGGACTGTAGCGGTACTCATCCATCGTGGAAAAATAAACCATGTGCTCCATATCATAATTGATGATCACGTTCCCGGTTACCGGCCAGTCCAACGTAGAACCTGCGTGAAAATTATACTGGGTGATACTGGCTTCTGTTGACTCTTCCGGTTCTGCCAGAGCATCCGCATCCTGCGTTGCAGACTGCAAAGCATCTTCTTCCCCTTCCGCACCAGGATCATTTTCACCAGCTGTATTCTTAGAAAGATCCTCAGATCCAGAATCCGTATGCTCAGTTTCCTGATCCATACTTTCATCCGCCAAAGCAAGGTCTCCCAATTTGTTTTCATCCGATTTCTCCTGCCTGGCAGACTCTCCGTTTTGATTCCGGACCACCAAAACCGCAGTCAGGGTCAGCACCAGTGCCATAATCGCTATTCCTATATAAATCATATAATTATTTCTTTTCATATCCATACTCCTTCCTTAGGTTCTACCTGTAGTATGGACATAAA
>JBJEIY010000021.1:0-2663 GCA_051877515.1 Lachnospiraceae bacterium
CTGCAGGAATATTTTGAAAAAATATGGAATATTTCATGCTGCAGAAAGTATGAGAAACATGGGGATATTCATGGAAAATTAAGGGGGCATTATCAGGAAGTCAGAAAAAAATATCCAGAAGCTTTTTATGAGACTGATTGGTTAAAAGAAACGATAGCTACAGAAAGCATTGAACTTTGTACCAATCCTATGGAGCCGGAGAATAAACAGCCACAACTCTGGGATAGGATGGTAAAGGAAATGAATGAAGTGGACAATATTCTGATACAGACTCCTTATATTATATGTAATCAGAAAATGTATCAGGATTTGACGGAGATATGTTCAAGAAGTGTGAAAACAGAGATAATTATCAATGCGGTTGAGAGCGGCACGAATCCTTTTGGTTGTACGGATTATTTGAATCAGAAGAAAAATGTGAGACAGACAGGAAGTTATGTTTATGAATATCTAGGAGCGCAGGCATTACATACAAAGACTATATTGGCTGGGGATACGCTTAGCATGGTTGGTTCCTGTAATTTAGATATGAGGAGTGTTTATCTTGATACGGAAATGATGTTGTTCATTGAAAGTGGGGAACTAAACGAATCTCTACGTGAGCAGGCAGAAAGCTTGAAACTGGCTAGCAGACAGGTGGTTCCGGATGGAACAATCACCTATGGGGAAGAATATCGACAGAAAGAGCAGAGGGCAGGGAAAATGATTTTTTACGGAATCTTGCGTATTGTGATCATTCCTTTCCGACATTTGCTTTGAAAGAAAAACAGGAGGAACAAAATGAAAACAGGAGTAGTGGATGTTGGAGGCGGATTGAGAGGCATTTATGCAGCTGGGGTTTTTGACAATTGTCTGGATATTGGGATACAGTTTGACATCTGCATCGGCGTCTCTGCTGGAAGTGCAAACATTGCGTCTTATCTGGCAGGACAAAAAGGACGGAACTACCAGTTCTATTCTGAGTATTCATTTCGGAAAGAATATATGAGCTTTCGTAATCTTATTTTAAATAAATCCTATATTGATATGGACTATCTATATGGAACATTAAGCAATTCTACAGGAGAAAATCCATTAGATTATACGAAGATAATCCGGCATCCATCGGAAATGCTGGTGGTAGCATCGAATGCACTGACAGGTAAAGCAACATATTTTAACAAAAACGATTTAAAACAGGATAATTATAGCATTTTCAAAGCATCCTGTTCCATTCCGTTCATATGCAGACCTTATGAAATAAATGGTGTTCCTTATTATGATGGGGCATTGAGCGATCCGGTTCCGGTAGAAAAAGCATTTCAATGTGGCTGTGATAATGTAGTTGTAATTTTGACAAAGCCAGAAGATTTTATCCGGGATCCAAAGAAAGATGTAAAAATTGCAAAGTGGATTCAAAAAAAATATCCCGTATCGGCAGAAAATCTCAGGCAAAGGGCAGAACGATATAACCAGGAGGTTGCATTGGCGAAACAGTACAGGGATGAGGGTCGTGTTTTGATCATAGCTCCTGACGATACCTGCGGTGTAGATACTTTGACAAGAGATAAGAAAGCCTTGCAGCGCTTGTATAAGAAAGGATATAAAGACGCACAAATGATACAGGAGTTTTTAAAACAAGGAAGATAAAGAATAAAAGTGAAGTGGAGAGCCTTTTCATTTTGTTAAAACACTTAATATACATAATTTATATGGGTTTACAGGAGGAATTATTATGATTGATAACCAAAGTGACATACGATGGCATTCAAAGACGGCGGAACAGGCATTAGATACTTTGAAGAGCAGTACAGATGGATTAAGTGACGAGGAAGCTCAAAGACGTTTGGAAAAGTATGGAAGAAATGAGCTGCATAAAAAGAAGAAGAAAACAGTAGGGAAAATGATTCTGGAACAGATCATGGATGTTATGGTTCTGATCCTTGCAGGAGCAGCAATTCTGTCCATGATACTGGGAGAATGGGCGGAAGCGGTTGTAATTCTCGCCATTATCGTGGTGGATGCAGTCATTGGGGTGATTCAGGAGAACAAAGCATCCAATGCACTTGAAGCATTAAAACAGATGAGTGCACCCACAGCCTGCGTGAGGAGGAATGGAGAAGAAAGCCTTATTCCTGCCAGTGAGATTGTTCCGGGCGATATTGTGATTCTAGAGGATGGGGCAATTGTTCCGGCAGACCTTCGGCTGATTCACGAAAATAGGCTTGCGGTACAAGAGGCATCTCTGACAGGGGAGTCTATTCCAGTAGAGAAAGACAGCGAAAGCGTTCTTCCAATCGGAGAACCTATTGGAAGCAGAGCGAATATGGCATATATGTCTTCCATTGTTATGTATGGCAATGCAGAAGGGATTGCCGTTGGAACCGGAATGGACACGGAAGTTGGACGAATTGCCAATATGCTGGAAAATCAGGATGAGCTGGATACCCCGTTAAAGTGCAAGCTGGATGCAGTGGGTAAAATGCTGAGTCTCGTTGGCCTTGTGGTCTGTGTGGTCATTTTTGCAATCGGTTTCCTCTATGGCCGTCCATGGATACCGTTGTTAATGACGGCTGTTTCTCTTGCGATTTCCATTATTCCGGAGGGACTTCCGGCCACTGCTACGATTGTTATGGCTCTCGGAGTGCAGCGCATGGCAAAACAGAACGCAATCATCCGTAAAC
>JBJEIY010000022.1:0-10798 GCA_051877515.1 Lachnospiraceae bacterium
ACTTAGCCGATTTAAAACTTAACTATTGACTTTCTTTAATAGTTAGTCTTATTTGATCACCTTGTGATGGCGGTAAAAATCACCCAGTTCCCCATTTCTCTGGCCGCCCCACAGCTGAATGATATTCACGCCGGAAGAGGTATTGGCTTCAATGATACAAAGCTCGCCATCTTCCATCAGTACAATATCCCAGGCAATAAAATACATGTAAGGGAACTTTCTGGTTAAGGCCAGCATCTGCTCTTTCACCCGTTCCCAATTAGGTATCCTGGCTCCTTCAATTGGCGCTCCGGAATCCGGATGCACCTTGTATACATTCCGGTTATGCAGACATCTTCCCTCTGACAACACACCGGTATCAAGATCGATCTTGCTTACCAGTCCGCCCCGGCTTCCGTTATCCACCGGAATGGTTGCAGAGGTTCCGATACGCTGTACTGCAAAGAAGATTTTAAATTCATTGGTTTTTGGATCTCTCAGAGTGATCATCCGGATGGTATTCACCGTCTTATCATACAATGCATCCGCATAAGCATGCTGTTTGATGGATTCGCTGATAAACCAGTTATCCCTTTTTTTCAAAAAATCCACAAACTGCCGGGAAGAATACTCCTCCTGGTCCACATAGATCTTACCATCCACATACCGCAGGATATTCACGCCGTTTCCTTTTCCCTTGCCGTATGGTTTAATGAACAGTGTCTCCTTCTGTTTTAAAAGTTCTTCCACCTCTTCGTACTGTCTGACCTCGCTGTCAAACCCGGTAAGAAAACCGTCATTTTTGATCATATAGCTTTCCGGCACACGGATATACTGCTTCAGGATCTCTGCAGCCGCAATTTTGTTATTCAAAAGAAAATCAAAAGGTGCATTGATATACCGGGAGCGATACCAGTCATATTCCGAAAGATATTCCCTCTTGTCATTATGGTCAAAATCGTAAAGCATCCACTGGTCTGCCAGAAAACCGCCTCCGAAGTTTGCTCTCAGCTTTTTGATAAAAGAGCATTTGAAGTGATTTTTGGCAAATATGATATTCTTCCAATAGACTACAAAAAATCTCAGATGGTTATATCCCGTTCTCAAAAACTTATTCATACTTTCTCTCTTTTCGTTTATAGGTTCCCTGCTTTGCAATAACAATGCTTTAGTTTATCACATTCCTCTGTCGGGCGCAAGTTTACCGGCTGGTCCCGGTATGCTTAAGCACCTCCCGTGCCAGACTTTCTGTGGAACTTCCCAGGTTTTCCGGCAGATAATCGCGCCGGTACGCATCCAGAACTTCCTGGGGATATTCTTTCAAAGTCAGTGCCTCCATTAACTGTTTCGCATCCTGAAAAGCACAGCCCGGCATGGACTCAAAGGGATTGACATTAATGCCGTTTCTGGCAGTATATTCTTCATAATCATATAGATAATAATATGTTTTCTTATTTAAAACCGCTGCCTCCAAAGCGATGGCTGAGTAATCCGTGATCAGGTAATCACACACAGCAAGAAGATCGACTGCAGAAAACTCCGGACAAAGCAGCACCCCCGGTCTGTTACAGCGTAACTCCTGATTCGGATGGCTCTTAAGCAGCAGAACATATTGCTTGAAATCAATGGCATCAATCAAAGGCTCCCAGTTTAGCTCCTGATAACGCCGAAAAGTGGGGGCATATAAAATGATCTTTTTTCCCTCTAACTCCGGATAAGTCTGAAAAACCTTTCTGCGGTTTGCCTCTTCCGTTAACAGCAGGTGATCAATTCTGGGAAGACCGATATTCAGCAGCTTGTCCTCGGTTGTACCAAAAGACTCACAGTAAAAACGGTTAAAAGCCTTTCCTCCTGCAATGATCCTGTCATAGTTTCGATGCATGCAAAGAAGCTCTGCAGTCTGCCTGCTTCTCCCCGATTCTTTTCCCACAGTCTGATACCCGGATTTTTTAATTTTTCCAATGGCATGCCACATCTGTATCACCGTCAGGGAAGCCTTATGTTTCAGCATACACACTGCCGGCCAGTACGCATCCAGGACGCAAACGGAAGACGTTGCCAGATGATACATACTCCTTACGGTATCCAGTGCAAAACCAAATAATCCTTTCCCGGAATCATCCAGCCGGTTACAGATTGCTACGATCTTTATCCTTCCCCCACTCTGCTTCTCCAGTTCTTCTTTCAGCATCCGAAAGTCTAAGGACAACTGATCCGACTGTCTGCTTAAAAACAGAACCTCGTCGGTATCTGTGGGAAGCAGTTTAAAAACTGTATATAAAACTGTCATCAATGCCTTTCCCAGGCCAACAATTAATTTCATTCTTTCTGCCTTTCCCGGGCCGGCTAGTCCATGAATTTTTTAAAACAGACATGAACCTCCTGATTTTCCTTAAAAACCCGGTCGATCATATTCTGGAAGTTTTCCGACAGGTCACTGGCAAAACATAAGTGTTCTCTGGTATTGCTTTCATCTGCCAGCATATCCCGTTCTTCCAGGATTTCTTTTACACGACCCACAACCACTTCCGAAGGGTTTAACAATTCCAGCTCAGGATACAATCTATGAAGGTTCTCCCGGATAAACGGATAGTGTGTACATCCTAATACCAGTTTTTTCAGATCATGCTCCCTGATAAAATCCGTAAGATAATACTGAATGGTAAGATCCATGATCTCATTATCAATGATCCCCTCCTCAATCAGGGGTACAAACAACGGACAGGCTTTACTAAACATCCTGATCCTGCTGTTCTGGGATGTTACAAGATTGGTGTAGATCCCACTGGCAACCGTTGCTTTGGTTCCGATCACGCCGATCGCTCCGGGTTCTTCCTGTCGCGCCCGGTACACGATCTGCTCTGCCATAGGCTCTATCACCCCGATCACGGGAATCTGGGGATGCCGTTCTCTCAGGGCATCCATACAGGTTGCACTGATGGTATTGCAGGCAATGACAATCATTTTCACATCATGACTTACCAGATAATCCGATATCTGAAATGCAAACTTGCGGATGGTATCCGGTGCCTTGGAACCATAGGGCGTTCTGGCTGTATCTCCGTAATATACAACCTTTTCATTTGGTAACAGTCTCTGCAGTGCAGGAATACTGGTCAGTCCTCCTATACCCGAATCAAAAAAACCTATCGGTCTGTTATCCATCTATCTTCTTCCTTCCTATCCCTTCATCTGCATGATGGTCTTCTTGCCCGGTCGCTTTCCGGTAGCCGCAATCTCTTTGTCTACCATCTCTTCGTAAAACTCCGCTGCTTTTTCTACCTCATCATCATACAGGATCTTTCCGTCTTTTAATACAATGCCTCTCTCGCAGAAGTCTTTGGCCACAGTGGTAGTATGGGTTACGAACAAAAAAGTAACCTCTCCGGAGCTTAAGATTTCTTTGATCTTCCTGTTGCATTTCAAACGAAAAGCTTTATCGCCTACACTCAAAGCCTCATCCACGATAAGGATTTCCGGCTGAACATTGGCATTAATGGCAAAACCAAGACGGGCTTTCATTCCGCTGGAATAAGTTCTTACCGGCTGGTCAATGTAATCACCGATATCTGCAAATTCTACAATGTCACTCTCCAGTTTTGCAATCTCCTCATCCGGGATTCCCATGAGCTGTCCGCGAAAATAGATATTTTCCCGTCCTGTGAAATCCGGATCAAATCCGGCAGTAAGTTCCAAGAGGGCACTTACCCGTCCGTTCACGGTGATTTCTCCACAGGTAGGATAGATCACTCCGGTAATCATCTTAAGCAAAGTCGACTTACCGGCTCCGTTTCTTCCGAATAAGGCAACGGATTCCCCTTTTTTTACTTCCAGGGACATATCATTAATAGCCAGCTTGACCTTGGGCTTAATCTTCTTATTAAACACGGCATACAGTCTCTGCTTATCGTCTTTATACAACTTATACCGTTTTGTCACATGCTTTAATTCAATTGCGGTCTGTTTCTCGTTATCCACATTCATATACGAATCTCCTCATGCATGGCGCATACTGATTACTCCTTAAAACTTATCCCTAATTATACCAAATTATTTGTTCTATCACAACTGTTTCCCGAATCCCCATGGTTTTCCTTAAAAAAATGGCAGAAACGCAAAGGCTACGGCAAACACCACGGCAGGAAGCAGATTTGCAACCTTGATGGTTCTGCCCCATACCAGATTCACTCCCACACAGAAAATCAGCACCGAACCCACCATAGAAAGATTATGCAGCGCCATATCCGTCATAACCGGTTCCACCAGCCGCGCCAGCAGGGTTACCCCGCCCTGAAGAAGGAACACCGGAATCGCCGAAAAAACAGGTCCCTTTCCTTTGGATGCTGCCATGATCATGACCATGATAAAATCCAGCACAGACTTCGCCATTAAAATCGTATAATCCCCATAAATCCCATCCTGGATCGATCCGATAATGGCCATAGCGCCGATACATACCGTAAAGGAAGTCGTAAGAAATCCATCAATAAACCCTGTATCGCTTTCGCTGTGACTTATGGTTTTCAGCCACTGGCCAAACTGCTCAAACCTTCCTTCCAGATTGACCCATTCTCCGATAAAAGCTCCCAATACCATGGAAAGGATCAGTACCAGGGACCCGGAGGAAGTGATACTTCCGTCCTTTGCCGCCGTTAACATTTTTTCCATGGCTCCACTGATTCCCAAAAAAATCGTACTTAAACCCAGCGCCTGTTCGATGGTTCTCTGAAAACCGGCTTTTATGCCCTTCCCCATGATCAGACCTAAAAGTCCTCCTGCCAGAATCGCTGCGGTATTGATCAAAGTTCCTAATCCTATCATTGTTTTATCCTCTGTCTCTTTTTTTCTATGCCTTTGGGATGAGCTTATCTACTTTCAAAATATGATTTATAAGCCAGTTCTGTAAAAACTCCAGGAAATCATACAAATAGGCCTCCTGGTTTTCATCCACATCATCCAGATTCAGCTCTTTCATCTTCTCAACAAAACTCTGATGGAGGATCTGCTGCTTTTCCAGTCCGTCATATCCAATACGACGCATATACTCCTCCTCATCGGCAAAATGAAACTGGGTGTAATCCTTCAGCTCGTCAATGATCTCCATAATGGAATCAAATTTATCATGAACCAGTTCTGCTTCAATAGTGGCATGGATCTTGCCGATAATCTCAAACAACTTCCTATGCTCTTCATCCACCAGTTCTATGCCGGTTTTGAAGGTATCGTCAAATACGGGAACCGTCGGCCTTTCCTCTTTCGTAAAGTGTCCGATCATAATATCACTTCCCAGGATATGTCCCACCAGCCATCTGGAAAGATACTCCAGAAGATCCAGCATAACGCCCCGGGCGCTCTCATCTGTTACCGATGTATATGGATAACTTTTCACCTTCTCTATAAAAGCGGCATGCTCCGCTTTCTGACGATTCAGTTCCGGGTCATTCGTTTTCTCCATATATGCTTCCTCATGTGAAAAATGAGTTACCGCATACTGCTTTAATTCATTGATCAGCAGCACTGCCTGATCCATTGACCCCTGATGGTTTGTTAATGTCGCATCTGTTTCTGCGATCAGCTCAAATAATCTTCTGTGCTCTGCATCAATCTCAGGCACCCCGATCATACAATCCTTCGTAAACGTAAACATAGCTTCCCTCCTTCTGCAGATACACAAAAGGACTTCCGCTTCTGCGAAAGTCCCTATGTATTAAGAATAAAGTTCCGAAAGATTATTTCTCACTTTTATCCTTTACTAAGTTGGATAATGGTTTATCCAGAATGATCAGGAGAACTACACCAACTGCTGCAATTACTGCTGCAATGATACAACCTGTAACAAAGCTGAGTTTTCCGCCGAACAGTCCATTGTAAAGGTAACCATATCCTTTTGCTGCAAAGAAGATAGCTAAGCCCCATACAGACTGCATTACAGAGTAAATACGGCTTGGTGCATACTCAGCGATAAATGCGTTACCCAGTGGGGAGAAGAACATCTCACCAAGAGTGATCAGTAATGCAAAGATAAGCATCCATAAGCAGCTGATCTGTCCGTCGCCACGAACAATATCAAGGAATCCAAAGTAAAGGTAACTAATACCAAGAGTTCCGATACCAAGCGCACATTTCTTGTAAATACTTAAATCGCCCTTCGGTCTGTTAGCAAGATATGTCCAAAGTCTTGGAGTAATAAACATACCAACTAATACACAGAATAAAGCATTTGCAGCGTCGAACCAGGTCAGAGGTACATTGTATCCTGCAACTACCCAGTTTGCATTCTCGCCCCAGTGATAATATACCGGCAGATATGCTAAATACCATAAGATCCAGAAAATAATTGCAAAGAAGCATACCAGAATGATTGCTCCGACTCTCTTCTTCTCAACAGCAGTATAAGGAATATTCTTTGCTTCCTGCTTCTGAGCTTTTACTTCTGCCTCATGTGCAAGTTCTTCTGCTGTCTGCTCTTTCTTGAACGGTTTCTTTCCGGCATCGCCCATGAAACGTGATCCAACTGCGAACCAGATAGCGCCTAACCACATAAGTACGGCAGCAACCTTGAAACATGGTCTGAATCCAAGAACATCACCTTCAGCAAAGATATCCTGATACATAATACCTACCAGGAACGGACCAGCAAAAGCACCGATGTTTACTAAACTGTAACGGATTGAATATGCCTGATTCAGCTGATCTTTATCAACAATACGTCCAAGTAATGGACCGGTTTTGTAGAATGCAAGACCAATACTGATGCACCAGATCATTGCGTACATCATTGTGCTGTTTGTAGCAAGGGATCCTAACCAGTATCCTACACCACAAATTGCCATACCAACCGGTGTTGTATAACGTGCACCGATCAAACGGTCACAGACGATAGAACACAGAATTGGAAGACCGTATGAGAAAGCGGTCAGATTGGACTGCATGTTAGCTGCCACACCATCAGATAATCCTAAACCACCCTGTGCAACTCCTGTTGCAACGAACACAAGCAGGATAGAACGTCCAAGGTAATAAGCGAAGCGCTCGAAGATTTCTGTACAGGAACAAGCCCAGAAACCAGCTGGCAGCTTCTTCTTTGTTTGAGTATCCATATACTCATCCTCCTTAAAAATAGTTTATAAAACCGTAACACTATCCCGGATATTCCCATTTCAGTATATCGAAACAGAACTTCATCCTATTAAAGTAATACAGCTCTAATAATTATAGTTAATTTTATCTAATTTTTCAATTGTTTTGCCTGACTTTTTCACAGTATGATAATCGTTTTTGTGATTAGTTTCATTACAAATCCGCATGTCTGACCTTCGATTATGTTCTCACAAATCCCTGTATACACATAGTTTATGGGAAGAGATTTGTTTTTATGAAACAAAATGCATAATCCGCGGCACCCGTCTAGCGATTCCTATTTCTTCTGATATTTGTTAAAGAATTTTTCTATTATAGCGTTTTCTCTATTCTTAACAAAATATGACATCCAGTCAAAATCTATTTTTCCATCATTTGTTACCGGAAGAGAAATCTTCATTTTTAAGAATGTTGTATCAACATCTCGCACCAGTCCTGATAACAGTTTCTCTGACAAACCATTCAGTATGGTTTCTAAATACAAACCAGCATACTTATCAATTTCATACTTACAGGATACCACTCTCATAAACTGGCCACCATACCACGCACGTTCACGATAAAAAAACACCATCTGAAGCAATCCCAAGCTATAGGTACCTTCTTTATTTAACCCTGTATAATCAATAAATCCTGTCTTCTCACAAATTCCCCGATTTGTTACAGTCCTGGTTATATAATCGTATATGCCTGAGCTACTGGTGGGATTCTTTAAATCTTCTTTATTATAACTGGCTGCCACCTTATCAATGTTAAACACTTCAGAAACAGGAAAATCTTTCATTTTTTTCTTTTCTAAGTCTTTCAAAGACTTTTCTGTATATGGCGCATTTATTTGCTCAACAATCCAATTGTCAATATCCCAGGACAAATGACTATCAATGGAATTTAAGTAAGATATTTCTTCTGGTTTGTAGCTGATCTCAATATGCTTTTCAAAATTCCAATCATTACCCTCTTCACTTATCGTATCTTCACAATATACTTTCTTTAAATCCCAAAGAGCTGAATGAAACTCAGGATTTTTCGTTGCATTAAATCCCAACTTATAAATGCGATAAATGTCTTGATATCTTTCTGTAGGATGATCAACTTCTTTTATACATCTCTCCGTTCGTTTATATCCATCATTTCTGAAATCAATAAATTTGACAATATCATACTTAAATTTATGTGGTGTACCTGCTTTAAATACATATATACTCGTTTGTACTGTAGCATTTGGTTCAAACAAATCCATCGGCATCTTTATGCTTGCAATCATTGTATGCTTCGCTAAAATCGACTTGGTAATCTCAACAGCCTTTCCAGCACCGACAGAATCTTGAATAATCACGGCACCATATCCGTCTTTCTTCATATGGTCAAGTCCGAATTCAAAAAAAGGTAATCCATTTCCTATATATGAAAAAGGCGGATTTAACAGTAACACATCTGCTCCAAAATCATCAAAAACAGATTCCGGTGTTGTAAAAGTATCTGTCTTTTTTATTTGTGTACTTCCATCTCCGCGTAAAATCATGTTCGATGCAGCGAGTGTATACATTTTAGCATCGATCTCTATTCCTAGTAATTGTTCTTCTTTAATCGAAACTATTGCTTCATGAGCTGCTTTAGTATTCTTACCAAATGATCTGTTAGCATCGTATACCATCTGATCCATAGCTGCAACAAGAAACGCAGCTGAACCAGTTGCTATATCCATAACACGAGACTCTCTATTCACGTCCAACAATTTAGCCATCATTGTTGTAATATACGGCGGCGTTAATACTTTTCCTAATGATGCTCCATCGCTTAATGCATACTTCAAAAAGGTCGAATACATTTCAGCCATAATATCCAATGCACCACCGGTCAGATTAATTGCAGTATACACATTATAATATAAATATGTAAATATCTGTTTATTGATTGATGCCTGACCATTTATCATTCCTTCTACTGCTTTATCCAAATCTGTTGGCAAATCTCTCGCTGCATCTAAAGATATAGACATCTTGAAGGAATCGAGCATAATATTTTTTTATCATCAGGAAGGTTCTTTCTATCAAGAAACTCCTTCAGATGATTAATTATTATTACACCATCTCTCTTTTGTTCGGTTTTTATCCCCTTTAAATCATCTGGCACAAGTCCACTGTCAAGCAGTGAAAAATCATCATCCAATACATCCTGCATCGATAATAGCATTCCAGATACATAAACTACTCTTTGATCAACACCTATATTTTGGTTGTTCATCATTTTATTTAAAACTTTTGCATGCTTTATAAGTTCTTCACGAGTTTTAATTAAGATTCTATGTTTTTCATCCTCAGTAACTACTGCATTATTATAAAATGCACTAAAACTTTCTTCACTTTCCAAAAAGTCAAGTGAACTGTAGTCTTTCATGAACTTTGGTTCAATGTTCGTAGAAAAAACATAATATGTAGATATTTTAATACTTTCATCGCTTTCTCCAGAAATACCAATGGCTATTACTTCATCATACTTCTTGCTTTCAATCATATTTCTAGCATAATAAACAGCACCGTTAACTGCATAATTGCTAACCGATTTTTCATCCATCTTGATTCCAGTCTTTGTAGCCGCAACATGAAATTTATGATAAAGCTTATTTTCAATCACAACAGGAATTTTATACTTTTCAACATGAAAATCCGGCTGTCCGAAATTCTTCTTACTTTTCGTTTTTGCCGCACCTTTCAGCGCTTCTTTCATATAGCTCGACATAGCCGACTTTTCATTATAGTCAACACCTTTATTTAATTTTAAAGAGTCAAACTTTTTCTTTACAGCATCATCCACATCCGCTTCTAATGTATATAATACTTTTCCCATACATTACCTCCAAAATTTTTCTTTTCCAGGTAATAATCTTTATCTTCCTTTTTCCGTCCAACATCTTCCTTTGATGCGGATAATTCTATCTTTTCTGTTAATCTTCTGACTGTTTTTACACACTTACAGATAAGAAATCACTTTAGAAATTATTAAAATGTTCATTCATTTTTCTCTCTTCCACTCATAACAATATCACAAAACAAGATATTTTTCCACACTTCTATGTATTTAGAAAGACTTAAACGGGCATGCTTTAGAACATATGTTCTATTATATTGTATCACATATTTTTTCTTTTTCAATCCTTTTTTCATTTTCCAGAATGAAAATTAAATAATCTTCATCCGCTACATGCATATTGATAGAGCATACATCAAACAAACACCAGCTACAGGGTGTAGGGCAAAGAAAAACCCCTGCAAACCAGTGTTTACAAGGGTTTTGAATGTTCTGCTTATTATCTCTTTGTTAACGTTTGAGAACGAGAAAAGCCCGGAAACAAGGGATTCTTTACAGCAAATGTTGCATACGTGTTTTACACGGTAGACTACTCAGGGCGTCCCAGGGCTTCTGTGTACTTACAAATTGGCGTATAGAATTAATTGAAAGGAGCTACTTATGGCTAAAATAATCTTTGCAATGTATAACCCTGAATCTGACTGCGTTGAGGTTAGTATCAGCGATGAAATCCATGTCTCTTTTAACTGTCAAAAATGCAATGCTTCCGTTCATCTGGACGAGTCTTCTGATATTGCCTATCTTACGTAAGCGCCTAATAATCGGGCGTCCTTCCTAAATATCTCGCATCCATGCAATGGTTTGCCAGAAT
>JBJEIY010000023.1:0-2582 GCA_051877515.1 Lachnospiraceae bacterium
TCGTAGAGTAGGAAAGTATCGCCTTGCTATGTTTCCATAGTAGGTTTATACAGACCCCTCACCGAACCGTGCTTACCCCTCTCGGAGTACACGGCTCTCCATTGTTATATAAAATAAAATCAACTCATTGATTATGAACTTTATGGTGGCAATTTCTGCATAACACCAATGTTTTTCGCCTTTTGGCTATCATTGCACGTTCCCAATCGTTTTTACCTTTCAGGTCTTTCACTTTATGAACGTGGTGAATTTCATAGTATTCTGCATTTGTGTCCCCACACAGTTCGCAAACCTTTGCTTTTAAGCGTTCTTCAAGTGTATTTCTTGAATAGCCATATATTACGGCTGCGTTTGAAATATTGTCCGTACTGTCTTTTGAGTCTTTGCAATCAGAGTATTTAGCAAAATAGCAGCGTTTTTTACCGCTTTTAGTTTCGTATGGGATTCCCCATTCGCCTTTTCCGTCTTTAAATTTTGCTATTATCTTTGAAATTTTGGTATTATGCTTTGCCGCCAGTGTTTTCAGACAGCTATATTCCATTAGATAAGCATAGTAGCGCAATTGGCAGTAATTACTTGCTAAATTGTAATAATTGCAGATTCCTCTCAGCTCTGAATTGTATGTTGATATGATTTCAAGGTCTGACATATGTATCATATAGCTGCGGTGAGTAGGAAACAGAGTGCCATCCTTTTTTTGAAAGATGACACCTTTATCGAACATGAAACGGTTGATTTTTTCCTTTAATGGAATTAAAAGTTCAACCTTATTATTCAATGTTCTCATTGAAACTCCGCCATTTTTGCTTTTAATTTGGGCATTTCTTCTTACACTGATGTCGTAACCTAAAAATCTTGCATGATTACTGCTGTGAGTAATCAGCGTTTTTTCATCACTGAGCTGCATTTTAAGCACCTCACTGATGAATCGTGACAGCTTCTTTTTTATTTCCATGCATTCTTCACGGCTTCCATTTACTGATAGAATAAAATCATCAGCATAACGAATATATTGAATTTTTTTGTCTGTCTGTGATTTGCATGGAGTTTTAAGCTGAACACTGCGGACTGCTTTCAGATTTTTAATTAGCTGTTTTTTTCGCTCATAATCCTGTGGGTCGCACTCTCTGATTGCTTTTCGTGCTTTTTGTGTCTGATATTTTGCTTTTTGGTATTCGGGAGTATACTTTTCTTTGCTTGGTTTATCAAATTTCTTTTTTAGATTTTCTACAAACTTATCCAGTTCATGCAGATAGATATTTGCCAGTATGGGAGAAATGATTCCTCCCTGCGGTGCACCGCTGTATGTCCTGTGATATATCCAGTCTTCAAGATAGCCTGCTTTCAGAAATTGTTGAATAAGCTGTATCAATCTTGCGTCTTTGATTTTTTTGTTCAGTATTCCTATCAGTACATCATGGTTGATATTGTCAAAACAGCCCTTGATGTCACCCTCTATGAACCATTTTGCACCTGTGAATTTCATACGCAGACTTTTTAAAGCAGTATGACAGCTCCTGTTTGGTCTGAAACCATGAGAACATTCATGAAATATAGGCTCATATACTGCTTCTAAAATCATGCGTACAGCTTCCTGTACAAGTTTGTCTGTGAATGTCGGAATACCAAGTGGACGCATTTTATCAGAATTCTTTTTTTGTATATATGTGCGTCTTACCGGCGTTGGATTAAATTTGCCGTTTTTCAGCTGTTCTGTGATTTTCTGTATTTTTCTTTCACTAAAGCCGTCGGCAGTGTCATCATTTACACCTTTTGTTGATGCACCATTATTTGCATACAGATTTCTGTATGCTTCAAACCATATATCCTCCCGCAATAAATATCTGAACAGACGTGTAAACACTTCATCTTTATTGTTCAATGAGTTTTTGCTTATTCTCGTCAAAATTTCGGTTGTTGGTTGCATTTCAGCCATTGAGGTTTTCCTCCCTAACTTTCTTAATTTTTTGACCATAACAACTGTTTCCCTTCGCCATGCAGACGGTGTTACCGTCCTCGGACTACTATGGAAACTCCGTACCCTTGGGTCATATTCAGATTCTTAAATCATAGCTTTTCAGCATTGACCTTTAGGGTATCCTCGGTTAGTGTAAATAACTGGTTGCAGATTGTCGGATATGCTTTCGTTTCGTTTGCACAAGTTCTCTTGCACGTCATATGAATATTGAGGCAATAATTTATTGGCGACGATAATAAATCGCATTCATATTTAAGGTATCAGGCAAATTTCCTTAACCATTGGTTAACTGGGACTTGAAACTCACATTCAACAAATACAGTTTTATCCTCTTATCTGCTTAGCGTTGCGGTTCAGTCGTTCTTGATTGCCTTTAAGAAACTTACCGCTTCCCCAACGTGCTATGTTCCCGTATCAGCTTTCGCCTTTCGGTTAGTTGGGTCGCTTACAGAATTACCTATTCTGTGTGTTACCAATTTCACATTTACTTACACCCTATCCGAGCGCACGTCTCCGTACCAGGTACTGTCAGAGATAGGTCCTTCAAAATAAAGTTCCGTTTCTCCTGTGTCCTCATTCTTTATCCAGTTCCAGAATTTCTCCA
>JBJEIY010000024.1:0-27324 GCA_051877515.1 Lachnospiraceae bacterium
GTGGGGACTCTCACTTTTATTTTGAATTATTAACCAACTAAATCTTTACTCTATTTAATTAAATGGCGCATTTCGCGAAATGCCCGCATAATGAATATGCTTTGTTGTTCAGCAAGCTCTCCACGAAGAACAGCTGCCCGCTTATGGCAGCAACAAGGGCGCATTGTGTATTAATAAATTGATCATCGGTCTGTATTTCTTTGTTCCGAAATCCTCTACAATACTGGTAATTCTCGCACCGGCATCCTTTGACGAAGTTCCGCACAAAAACACTCTTTCATCGGCGGTCCCGTAATCTAAAACAATAAACCGATCATGCACTATTCCGCCGATTTGCTGCATTGAAATGCTGATCTCCGGATATTCTTTACAAAAATCAACAAACTCAACATTATGTAATTTTTTCGATCCGACATTATCGCTGAAAAGATTAATAACAGTACCTTCCGGGGCATTCTTAAGCAGTACCAAAGTTCGTAAACCAATATAGTTGTCTACCAGAAAAATAGATTGCTTTGCCTGGCTGTATATGGATGAGTATGCTAAATCCGCACTGCAATATTTTGTATTAAACATTAACCAACCATTATCCTCCCCCATCACAAAACCATTCATCATATCTGCAAGCTCTGATTTTGTAACTACATCATTAAGCCCTTCGGCAACATCTGAAATCTTTTTTTCAAGTGAACCTATATCCATATGCAGCTTACTTAATTCAATTTTGTTATCAGCTGTTTACATACACCACTGTAGTATCTCACGCTGACCAATCACCCCCCGATTTTCATGAATATAATCTTTCATTTTCTTAAAAGTACGTATTAATGCTATACTTTGTTTTACTGCCAGATCACCTTTCAACACAGTCATAAGCATGTACACACCTTGTTCAGAGAAGGCATATGGAAGATATCTGGAGCCACCCCAACTTGAGGTCGATTTTTTCGACCTCAAGTTATTTATCTCATCCCGAGTCAGTTTAAACATAAAATCTTCCTTAAAACGTTCCTTATTATTGTTTACTTGTTCATTAAATCTCTTTGTCGTGTATCCATATATTTCAGCCAATTCAAAATCAAGCATAACTTTAACCCCTCTAATTTCGTAAGTCCTGGCCTTTATTAGATCTTCTGTAACTTCTATAACATCAATTTCTTCTTTTGCTTGGTCTCTCGTAAGTATTCCTCCTCTTAATAATCTTCTAGTCTATTTCTCTTCGTTATCATCCTTCACTTTGTCATAATAAGCCTTATACCTGTAAATAGTCCTCTCACTGACATGATTCTTATTAGCAATCTCCACCATCGTCATTCCATTTTCATAGCAGGCAACAAAATCATTATAAAGCGACATCCACTTGGCATTATGTTTCTGCCGTCCACTCATCTTTCTGTTTTTATAATATTCAAGTTCATCCTTTAGCCTCGCATTTTCTTTTTCCAGTTCTTCTATTCTTTTCAAAGCACCCGCAAGTTTCAAATCTTTTTTCATTAAAATCCTCCTGCTCCGCCAATACTGCATTATCCACGTCATCATTTCTGCATTCCACATACATATCATTTACCATTCCCACCATCAGCAATTCCAGATCCCGAATGGATATCCCCAATTGCACCACACCTTAGCAAAAACAATGGAATTATCATTTTACAGTCTGCCATGCGAATTTTTTAGACTCCTCACCCGTCTTCGCATCATACATGGACTTAAACTTCAACTTAAAATTCTTCCAACCACTTTCCCGCATAAGAAAAAAGCTACTGACACGCTTTTACACATCAATAGCTCTTTACTCGAATTCCTTGGACCTTTACCCTAGCATCCGGTTAGCGCTTGTCCAAACGGCAGATGGTCTCTACATGCACGGTGTGCGGGAACTGGTCATAGCACTGCCACCGGCTGATCTCGTAATCCTTTTCACACAGGATCTTCAGGTCTCTGGCCAGGGTAGCACTGTCGCAGCTGACATATACGATCCGCTGCGGTTTCATGGCCAGCATGGTTTCTAACAGTTTCTCATCGCAGCCTTTGCGGGGTGGATCCACCACCACAACATCAATGGGATCCGCATCCTTATCCAACACTTCTCTGGCAAAAACCTCTTCTGCCTTTCCCACAAAGAATTCCGTATTCTCAATCCCATTGATCCGGGCATTCTCCCGGGCATCCAGAATCGCCTGTTCAATGATCTCTACACCGTGGACTTTTGCCGCTTTCTTCGCCAGAAAAAGGGAAATACTTCCGGTTCCGCAATACAGATCCCACACATTTTCTTTTCCGGTAAGGCCCGCATACTCCACCGCTTTGGTATAAAGCTTCGCGGTCTGCACCGGATTGACCTGGAAAAAAGACAGGGGACTGATCCGATAGCGGATTCCATCCAGCATCTCCTCCAGATATCCGTCTCCCCACAGCACCCGGTAGCTGCTGCCCATGATCACGTTATCCCGTCTGATATTGGGGCTGACAGACACGGATACCAGACCTTCCACACGCTCACGAAGACGGGCGCACAGTTTTGCCTCTTCCGGCAGATTATCCCCATTGATCACCAGGCATACCATCCACTGCCCTGTGGCAAAACCCTTACGGATGAGCACATGCCGCACCAGTCCCTGACCGGTCTGCTCGTCATAAGCAGGGATATGATACGTTTGCATATATTCCAGAACCACCTGAAGGATCCTGTGGTTTTGCTCATCTCCCAGAAGGCAGTCCTCACATTCCATAATACTATGGGTCCTGCCCGCGTAAAAACCGGCTACCGGGCGGCCATCTTTCTCTCCGATAGGATATTGTGCCTTGTTGCGATAGCGGTATGGCTGATCCATTCCCACAATAGGTTCCATCCGTTCTAAAACTTCCGTTCCGAAACCGCCGATACGCTGCAGGTTATTTTTCACCAGATTCTGTTTGAACCTTAGCTGGGCGCCATAGTCCATGGCCTGGATCTGGCACCCTCCGCAAGCCCGATGCAGGGGACAGGGCGCTTCCATCCGGTCCGGACTTGGCGTAAGGATCTCCATCAGACGGGCATAGCCGTAAGTTTTTTTCACCTTCGTGATCTTAACCCGAACCACATCCCCGATAATGGCATCTTTTACAAACAGGGTAAACCCCTCTGCTTTGCCGATGCCCTCACCGGAATGGCTCATATCTTCAATTGTCACTGTGTAAATCTCGTTTTTCTTCATTGATCCCACTCTCTGATACTTTAAAAAGGAGCACCGTTTTTCGGCGGTGCTCCGAACATTCTAACTCTCTGTAGTCCTTCGGATGTTACTTTCAAACAACCTGTTATACCCCATCCACTGGCTGCCCTCCTCCTTAGGTGCATTCAGCAATTCCTTGAAGGTTTCCATTTTGGCATCTACATTATCCGCAAAGCTTAAAGCAACAGCCTCCATTAAGGCCGGCTTCTTGGGTGAACCGAATTCCAGCTCCCCGTGATGAGATAAAATGCAATGCTTTAACTCTGCTGCCAGCACCGGCGGGAATCCTTCTATCTCCCGGATCCTGTCCGCAATCATCTCTGTTCCCATAATAATATGTCCCAAAAGATTTCCCTCATCCGTATAATCATTCTGCGGGAAGGAAGATAATTCACGTACTTTTCCCACATCATGGAGCATCGATGCTGTCAGCAGAAGATCACGGTTCAACAAAGGATAATTTCTGGAAAAGAAATCACAGACTCTGGTCACACTTAAGGAATGCTCCAAAAGTCCTCCGATAAATCCATGATGCACACTTTTGGCTGCAGACTGACCGCAATAGGCTTTGGACAGTTCTTCATCTTCCACCAGCATCTTCTTGAGTAACGTACTTAAATAAGGATTCTTGATGGATTCTATAAAACCTTTTAATTCCGCATACATCTCATTGATATCATAACTGCTTACCGGCAGATAATCCGACGGATCATACTCTCCCTCCGATACTTTCCGGACGCGCTTCACATTCAATTGCAGTGTTCCTGCGAAGTTGGTTACCTCCGCACCTACTTCTATGTAGTCCAGTGCATCACATTCTTCGATCCCCATGGAATTCGGATCCCAGATCTTGGCATCAATGGTTCCCGTTTTATCCTGCAGAATCAGAGAATCATAGGGTTTTCCGTTTTTTGTCACTGCAGAAGTTCTCTGTTTACACAGATAAATATCATTCACACGTTCTCCTTCATGCATGCTTTCGATATATTTCATGTTCTATTCCTCGTCTTTCTTATTGCTGTGTTACGACTACGATCACCGTAATCTCCCGGTATTCTCCTCCGCTGTATCGAAGGACTTTTAGTTTCACATTGCTTCCGGGTTCCGTATTCATCAGGTGCGTGGTATATTGTTTTGCCGTAGAGATAGTATCCTTTTCAAAACCGACCACTACATCACCTTTCTGGATACCTGCATTCCATGCCGGTGAGTTCAGGCTTACACCATCTACATAGACACCTTTCGGAACACCGTATATCTCAGCCATATTTGACGAAACCGTGCTGATCTTCATTCCTATGCTGGGGATTTCCTCTTTATTACACAACTTTTCCATGACTTCCGACAGTTCACTAATGGCAACCGCTTTCAATACCGTGCTTTCTCCGGCCTCGTCCCCGTCATGTGTCAGTACCCCGATGATCCCGCCACTTTGGTCGATCAAGAATCCTTCCGAATAGCTTTTTCCCAGAATATCGGTTTCCAGGATGGAATATTCCCTGTCATAGTACTGCACCTTTCTCCGTACGGAGGTCAGTTCTCCCACCAAAATGGAACGAAGTTCCCCCAACGGGCAACCCACAGCAATCACATACTCTCCCCGGTTAGTGGATGTGGAATCTCCTATTTTGGCTATATCGATGGTATTACGGGTATATTGGTTCAGCATTTCCAATCCTACCCGGATGATGGTAATTCCCGTTTCTTTATCCCGGGCATAGACCTGACCGGAAACCGTCTGTCCACCATAAAAGGTAATCGGTGCAACTTCCTCTTCTTTTACTACTCCGGGAGTTGCCAGGATCAGTACCTCATCGGAAGTCTGCGTTAGGATAATGCCGCAGCCCACATCGGAATAGTATTGTTTTCCTGCACCGGAATTAGCCAGATTGATCCCCACCAGGATCTTCCCCACCTGACTTCCTACTCCATACAGGCTGTAATTCATCTGCTGATGCTCGGCGAGGGTATCGTATTCCCTGGCCGCTGTCGCGTTGTCCAAAATCGTTTTTTGCGACTCCCCTTCCCGGCTTCCTCCGACTTTGATCACCACGTTATTCTCTTTGGTAAGTCCCAGCACTTCCTTTAGCTTCGGTGCACACAGCAGTACTGATGCCGAGGCTGCCAGTCCAAAGGCCAGACCAACACACACTCCGGTCACAACCCTGGAGAAAAGCTTTCTTTTGTTCAATGGTTTGTTTTTACGTTTTATCTCCATATAATAACAGCTCCTATGCTCCCTATTATAATCCGAAACCCACATCCTCTGCAACACAAAGGCGCAAGAAACTGCAAGTGAAAGGAAAGATATGTCTTTTCTATTCGTAGATTTTGCGGTACAATGATAGCATGAACAGCAAAGTATTAAAAACTTTAGAATATGACAAAATCATAGAGCAATTAACGCAATATGCTTCCACCGAAGCAGGTAAAAACCATTGCCGGAAACTGGTGCCCATGACGGATCTTCCTAAGATCCAGATCATGCAGCAGGAAACGGAAGATGCACTAAACCGCATCCTGCGCCATGGTCCACTGTCTTTCTCCGGTGTGTATGATCTCCGCCAGGCCATGAAGCGGTTGGAGATCGGCGGTGTTGTAAATACCACGGAACTGCTCCGCATCTGCTCTCTTCTGGAGGTTTGCAAGCGCTGTGTTTCCTACCAGCGAAACCAGAGGGAAGAAGATGGTATTGACAGCCTTACGGAGTATTTTCATGCCTTATCTGAGCTTACTCCGGTTAAAGAAGAGATCAGTCGTTGCATCTTATCCGAAGAAGAAATCGCCGATGATGCTTCCGCAACCCTGAAATCCATTCGCCGTTCCATGAAGAACACTGCAGAGAAGATCCGACAGCAGATGAATTCCCTGATCAATCAGGCATCTGCCCAGAACATTTTGCAGGACAATGTGATCACCATGCGTAACGGCCGCTACTGTCTGCCGATCCGCGCAGATGCCAAGGGGCAGGTGCCCGGCATGGTCCATGATCAGTCCTCCAGCGGTTCCACCTATTTTATCGAACCCATGGCTGTTGTAAAATTAAACAATGAGCTCACCGAGCTGGAGTTAAAAGAGCAGGAAGAGATTCAGGTCATTCTTGCCGGTTTAAGCAATCTGGTGGCAGAACATTTGGAAGAGATCAAATGCAATCTCCGCACACTGACCCGGCTGGATTTTATTTTTGCAAGAGGAATGCTGGCCCGGGAACACAATGGCATGAAGCCGGAATTCTCCACCGATGGGGTAATTTCTATCCGCAAAGGCCGGCACCCCCTTCTCCCCAAAGAGAAGGTCGTGCCCATTGATATCCATCTGGGAGATACCTTTGATCTTCTGGTTGTTACCGGTCCTAATACCGGTGGTAAAACCGTTTCCCTGAAAACAGTGGGACTGCTTACATTAATGGGGCAGGCAGGACTTCACATTCCCGCCGGTGACCGCAGCAGGCTTGCCTTATTTGACGAGGTGTATGCCGATATCGGAGATGAACAGAGCATTGAACAAAGTCTCAGCACTTTTTCTTCCCATATGACCAATATCGTATCCATCGGAGAAAAAGCAGATGAACATTCCTTGGTTCTGTTGGACGAGCTATGCGCCGGTACCGATCCCACAGAGGGCGCTGCCCTTGCGATTTCCATCCTCTGGGATCTGATGCACCGGGGTGCCAAGACAATGGCAACCACCCATTATGCCGAGCTGAAAGTATTTGCCCTGACCACTCCCCGGGTAGAAAATGCCTGTTGTGAGTTTCATGTGGAAACACTCAGTCCCACCTACCGTCTTTTGATCGGTGTTCCCGGTAAGAGCAATGCCTTTGCCATCTCCGGTAAACTGGGACTGCCCGACTATATTATTGAAGATGCGAAAAAACGTCTGAATGTCCAGGATGAAACCTTTGAAGATGTGCTAAGCGATCTGGAAAAGCGGCGGGTTGCTCTGGAGGAATCCCGGCTTGCTGCCGCGAAATATGAAAACGAAGTCCGTGAGTTAAAGGAACAGCTTTCCAAAAAGCAGGAAGATATCTCCGAAAAACGAAAGAAGCTTCTGGAAGATGCCAGCCGGGAAGCCAATCAGATCCTGGCACGGGCGAAAGATGTGGCTGATCAGACCATCCGGGATTTTACCAAATATGCCCAGGAGTCTCCTTCCCTGCAGGAAATGGAGAAAAAGCGTTCCGCCATCGGAGAGGAAATGAAAAAGACCCGGGAAAACCTGACCTTGTCCGGCAGTCAGCCGCCCGCAGCCCGGAAACCGCTTAAGCTTCAGATCGGCGATCTGGTCCGGGTACACAGTCTGAATCTGACAGGAACGGTTCACAGCCTGCCGGATTCCAAAGGAAATCTTTTTGTTCAGATGGGCATCCTGCGATCCCAGGTTCACATTTCGGATTTAAGCCTCGTGGACGAATCTGGCTCGAAACAAACCAAGGGAAAATCCAAAGGCTATGTAAGTACCGGTGCCCTGAGCAAATCCGGCACCATCCATGCTGAGATCAATCTGATCGGCATGACCGTGGATGAAGCAATCGCAACCCTGGATAAATATCTGGACGATGCGTATCTGTCTCATTTGGAATCCGTGCGTATCGTACACGGCAAAGGAACCGGTGCCCTGCGCAATGCCGTGATCCAGCATTTAAAGAGACAGAAATATATTAAATCCTATCGTGCAGGCGCCTTTGGAGAAGGCGATGCAGGAGTTACCATAGCAGAATTCAAGTAATCATTTACATCAAGTGATCTATTTTAACAAATAAGAAGGAGCGAACTATGTCTACCAAACAGAAAATCCTCATTGTAGATGACGATGAGAACATTGCAGAACTTGTATCATTATATTTAACAAAGGAGTGTTTTGACACCAGGATGGTGCATGATGGTCTGGAAGCCGTGAGTGTTGCTGAGGAATATCAGCCGGATCTCATTTTACTGGATCTTATGCTGCCGGGTCTGGACGGCTATCAGGTATGTCGTGAGATCCGTACGAAATCCAATGTTCCGATTATCATGCTCTCTGCGAAATGCGAAGTGTTTGATAAAGTTTTAGGTTTGGAACTGGGTGCGGACGACTATATCGAGAAACCGTTTGACACCAAAGAATTGGTTGCCCGGGTTAAAGCCGTTTTACGTCGTTTTCATTCCCTGGCAGAATCTCCCGCAGGTGATTCTCCCAAGATTGTAGAGTTTCCCGGCCTTACGGTTAATCTGGGAAACTACAGTGTAACCTACAAAGGACAGAAAATCGACATGCCTCCTAAAGAGTTGGAGCTTCTTTATTTTCTTGTCTCTTCTGCCGATCAGGTTTTTACCAGAGAGCAGCTTTTGGAAAACATCTGGGGATATGATTATCTGGGAGATACCCGTACCGTGGATGTGCATGTAAAACGACTTCGGGAAAAGATCAAAGATACACCGGACTGGAAGATTGCCACAGTCTGGGGCGTTGGTTACAAATTCGAAACCCGAAATTAAACTGACAGATTGGAAGTTCTTACATTGAAACATAAACTATTATTTTATTTGATCACCGGTTACCTTCTGTTTGCCTCCCTCTCCATCGGAGTGGCATACTTTTATTGCGACAACCGGCTGAGACAGCGCACACAACAAAACGAGGCTGAAGATCTGTATTCTGAAGCGGTATCCCTGGCTGCAAACTATGGATATCGCTTTTACAGCAATTCCATCTCACAGGAAGAGCTTTCGGATTTCCTGGAAGTGTATTCTTCCTCCCTGAATACAGATATCTGGGTGGTTTCCACTGCGGGACAGGTAGACGCGGCGTCAAACACTTCCGACTCCCCCACTCCTGACTCCATCGAGGGCTTTGATATCTCCAGTATGTTTGAAACCGGTTATTATGAAACCGGAACCTTCCATTCTTATTTTTCGGAGCCCTATCTCAGTGTTTATGCACCCATAACCGTGAATTACAAGGTATTCGGCTATATCATGATCCACGAACCTCTGAGTAACCTTCAGGAGGATTTTGTAAATACTGCAAAAATCTTCTATCAGATCGTGTTTCTGAATATCCTGCTATCCGCAGTGATCCTTCTGGTTAGCGGTTTCTTTGTTCTGAAACCGGTAAATCAGATCTGTTCTGTGGCCAAAGAATACAACAACGATAATTTCAAACCTCAGATCCACATCAATGCCGGCAAGGAATTAACCTATTTGGCGGATACCATGAATTATATGTCCACGAAACTGGATCTGCATGAGGAAGAGCAGCGGAAATTTATCTCTAATATTTCCCATGATTTCCGTTCTCCTCTGACTTCCATTCGCGGATATATTCAGGCAATGATCGATGGAACGATCCCCTCTGAATTATATGAAAAGTATCTTTCCATCATTTCCAATGAAGCAGACCGGTTAACCATGCTTGCCAATAATATGCTGGATTTAAACCGCATTGGGTCCCGGGATGCCAAATTAGAGTTGGCTGATGTAGATATCAATCGTGTAGTCATGGATTGTGCCCAGTCCATGGAAGGCCAGTGCAACGAAAAGGGCGTCGGCATTTCCCTGCTCTTATGCGGAGATACCTTATTTGTCAGGGCAGATTTCCTGAAAATCCAGCAGGTGATCTACAACCTCATGGATAATGCAGTGAAGTTTTCTCATCCCAATACTACCATCACTTTGGAAACTTCCTGTAAAAATGATAAGGCATACGTCTCCATTCAGGATCAGGGTATTGGTATTCCGAAAGATTCTCTGGACAACATCTGGACCAGGTTCTATAAGTCAGACCTGTCCCGTGGAAAAGATAAAAAAGGCACCGGACTTGGGCTTTCTATCGTCAAAGAAATCATTCAGGCCCATAATGAAACCATAGAGGTACATTCCACCGAAGGGGTTGGATCCGAGTTTGTATTTTCGCTTCCGTTAGCAGAACGGGAGTTGGAATAAGATAAAAGAGCAAGAACAGAGGGGCCGTTGCTGGTTGTTAGCACAAAATCGCAACGGCTCCCTCTTTCTTGCTCTAAACATTTTATTTCAGCTTACACTTCGCTTTTTGCGAAAAATAGCCGGATAAGTTGTCGCGGTTGCGATTTTGTGCTAACAAGTAGCAACAAGACAACTTATCCGGCTCTTCATTTTATACTAACTCAAGTAATACTTCTAACGCGCCGTCACCTTTACGCTGACCGATCTTTACGATTCTGGTGTAACCACCATTGCGCTCTGCATACTTTGGTGCGATCTCTGAAAAGAGTTTTTCGCACATATCAACTTCAACCGTATTCTTCTTTCTTCCTGCTGCCTGCTTTGGAACAGAAGTTACAGGATAAAGAACCTTTAACATCTCTCTTCTTGCATGAAGACGGGATGGCTTATCTTTCTTAATGGTCTTTTCTACTTCATCATAAACGGTTACTTTCTTTCCGTCTACAACTTCTTTTACTCTCTTACCATCTTTGTCTTTACGGGCAACTTTAGCCTTTACGGTTACTTCTTCGTAGTTGTCTCTTTCTTTAACGGCCAGAGCAATAAGACCTTCTGCAACTTTGCGGATTTCCTTCGCTTTTGCTTCTGTGGTAACGATCTTTCCATTGTAAAGAAGTGCGGTTACCTGATTTCTGATCAATGCTTTTCTCTGAGAAGCGGTTCTTCCCAGCTTACGATATTTTGCCATTTTTCTTTCCTCCATTTTAATTATCCGGCAGTGCCTGTGGTCTTATATACCGGACATGGTTATCTACTTATGTTCTAACCTTCCCGTGCCTTTTGGACTTACCGGAAAAGCCTCCATAAGGATATATGATTGTTATGCTCCGGGATTATTCATCACCGTGGGATAACTGTAATCCTAACTCTTTCAGTTTTGCAAGAACTTCCTCTAAGGACTTACGACCAAGGTTACGCACCTTCATCATATCGTCCGGTGTCTTCTGGGTAAGTTCCTGAACTGTATTGATTCCTGCTCTCTTCAAGCAGTTGTAAGAACGAACAGATAATTCCAGTTCGTCGATGTTCATCTCGAGTACTTTCTCTTTGCCATCTTCTTTTGCTTCGATCATGACTTCTGCTGTCTTAGCATTCTCGGAAAGATCAACAAACAAGTTCAAGTGCTCACATAATACTTTAGCTGCTAAGCTGACTGCTTCGTCCGGCTCTAATGTTCCATTGGAATAAACATCCAGAATCAGTTTGTCGTAATCAGTCATCTGTCCTACACGAGTATTCTGAACCTGTAAATTTACACGGTCCACCGGTGTATAGATGGAATCTACAGCAATAACGCCAATTGGTGTGTCCTCTGTTTTATTCTTTTCGGCACTAATGTATCCACGTCCCTTGCAGATGGTTAATTCCATAAACAATCTGCTGTCTGCACCACCATTTAAGGTAGCGATCACAAGATCGGGATTCATGATCTGAATATCAGAATCGGCCTGAATATCCCCGGCACGCACTACGCCTTCGCCTTCAAACTCAATGTAAGCAACTTTCGGTTCGTTGGATGAACTGGTGTTTTTAATAGCCAAATTCTTGATGTTCATGATAATCTCAGTCACATCTTCTTTCACACCAGGAATGGAGCTGAATTCATGTAATACACCTTCAATCTTAACCTGTGTTACTGCTGCACCCGGCAAGGAAGAAAGCATAATTCTTCTTAACGAATTTCCAAGTGTAGTACCATATCCTCTTTCAAGGGGTTCTACAACGAATCTACCATACCTTTTGTCTTCAGAAATCTCAGCGATTTCAATATTTGGTTTTTCAAAATCGAACACTACGAAGTCCCTCCTTTTAAGGTTATTGCTTACAGATTATTATTTAGAATATAACTCGACAATAAGCATCTCATCTACAGGAACGTCAATAGCGTCTCTGTTTGGCAATTCTTTTACAGTTCCTTTCAGGTTTTCCTGATCAGCCTCAAGCCATTCCGGAACTAATCTTCCTGCTGTTACAGCAAGAATATCTTTATATCTTACAGAAGATTTTGCCTTCTCAGTAATTTCGATCACATCACCGGCTTTGATCAGATAAGATGGAATGTTTACCTTCTTTCCGTTTACAAGAACATGCTTATGATCAACGATCTGTCTTGCTTCTTTTCTTGTTCTTGCAAAACCAAGACGGAAGATAACATTGTCCAGTCTTCTCTCTAATAAGATCATCAGGTTCGGACCTGTCATTCCCGGCTGTCTGTCGGCTTTCTCATAGTAGTTATGGAATGGTTTTTCCAAAACACCATAGATAAATTTCGCCTTCTGTTTCTCTCTCAACTGCAGACCATACTCAGAGATCTTTCTGTTTGCTCTGGTAGACTGTCTTTTTGATTTTTTATTATATCCTAAAAAGATCGGATCCAGGTCAAGGGATCTGCATCTTTTTAATACTGGAGTTCTATTTACTGCCATCGTTCAATTTCCTCCTTATTAGACTCTTCTACGTTTTGGCGGACGACATCCGTTATGTGGAACCGGAGTAACATCCTTAATAGTAACTACGTCTAATCCGCATGCAGAAAGCGCACGGATTGCTGCTTCTCTTCCGGAACCCGGTCCTTTAACCATTACATCAACAGTCTTTAAACCATGAACCAAAGCAGCCTTTGTAGCTGTCTCTGCTGCCATCTGTGCAGCATATGGAGTAGATTTTCTTGAACCTCTAAATCCAAGACCACCGGCACTTGCCCATGAAAGAGCGTTACCCTGAGCATCTGTGATCGTTACGATCGTATTGTTGAAAGATGCCTGGATATGTGCCTGTCCGTGTTCAACGTTTTTCTTTACACGACGTTTTGCAGTTTTCTTTGCAACCTGTTTTGCCATATCTAAACTAACCTACTTTCTTTTAAAATTAAATGTACTATCCGTGCCAACGCTTATTTCTTCTTGTTAGCAACTGTTCTCTTCGGACCTTTTCTGGTTCTGGCATTATTCTTGGTATTCTGTCCACGAACCGGCAGTCCTTTTCTGTGACGGATTCCACGATAGCATCCGATCTCCTGTAATCTCTTGATATTAAGCGCAATTTCACGTCTTAAATCACCTTCTACGGTATAAGCATCATCGATAACTGCACTAATTTTCTTAACATCATCGTCTGTCAGATCCTTACAACGAACATCAGGATCAACACCTGCTGCACTAAGGATCTTATTAGCACTTACTCTACCAATTCCGTAAATATAAGTTAAGCCGATTTCTACGCGTTTTTCTCTTGGTAAATCTACACCTGCGATACGAGCCATGTGTGTTTACACCTCCATAATTATTTTCCTTACATTCTGTTTTGCACGACATACGATCCACCGCTGACAGCTCCGGTTTCCCGGCCTGAAATGTGTGTCAGGCAGAAACTATGTCATCTGATATCATTGATTGCCACACCTGCCTTCGGTATTAAACAGATGCAGCCAGCGTTTTGTCACTGTTTATTATGAACCAATGGCTAGATACGACCATTGGCAGCCGCACATAATGAAATAGTTTTTTACATAACAAAAACAAGCCTAATCATTCATTAGCCCTGTCTCTGTTTGTGTTTCGGATTTTCACAGATTACTCTGATGCTTCCTTTTCTCTTGATTACCTTGCATTTTTCGCAAATTGGTTTAACTGATGATCTGACTTTCACAGCAAATCCTCCTTTCCACAAACTTCCTGATAAATACAAATAAGACGTCTTTATCAGTCTTGTTCCCAAAAGCGTCCGTATAGCATTATATCATCTGCTTCTGGAAAAAGCAAGTATTTTTGTTAATTTATTTATCTCTCCAAATGATCCTTCCTTTTGTAAGATCATAGGGGGACATTTCGATAGTTACACGATCACCGGGCAGGATACGAATAAAATTCATTCTCAGCTTCCCACTGATGGTTGCCAGAATCTGGTGTCCGTTTTCCAGTTCCACTTTGAAGAATGCATTCGGCAGCTTCTCTACCACTACACCTTCTACTTCAATTACATCTGCTTTAGACATCTAAAACCTCCTGCTATTCTTTACTTTCTATACTTTATAAATGCCCTCTGCGATTTCTTCCTCGGTAAGAGTAAGAATCTCCGGCATTCCGTCCTCGGTAATGAGAATCGTATTCTCATAGTGGGCAGACAGGCTTCCGTCTGCAGTTACTACGGTCCAGTCATCATCTAACCACTCTACTTCCCAGGTTCCGATGTTGATCATGGGCTCCACAGCCAAAGTCATACCGGCTCTTAATTTTGGTCCCCGGCGAAGGGCCCGGTAATTGGGGATCTGCGGATCTTCATGCATATGAGTTCCGATTCCGTGTCCACACAAATCTCTGACCACACCATATCCGAAACTCTCTGCGTAAGTACCGATGGCTGACGACAGATCATTTAAGTGATTTCCTGCGATGGCCATCTTCATCCCTTCAAAGAAACTTTGTCGGGTTCTATCTATCAGAAGCTGTGCTTCCTTGCTAACCTGCCCGATAGCATGGGTTCTTGCGGCATCGGACTGATATCCGTTGTGGATCACTCCGATATCCAGGCTTACAATATCTCCTTCCTGAATGATCCTCTTTTTGGTGGGGATACCGTGTACAACCTCATCATTGATGGATACGCACACGCTTGCCGGATACCCGTTATATCCCTTAAAGGAAGGAATGCAGTCATAGGAGCGAATCATTTCTTCCCCCAGACGATCAACATCCAGAGTAGACATTCCTGCCTTTAATTCTTTTCCCAGCTGCTGATGGACTTTTGCCAGAATGATGCCGGCTTCCCGCATCAGCTCTATCTCCCGTTCTGACTTAATTGTAATTGCCATGTTTATTACTCTCCAATCTTAGAAACGATCTGCCGGAATACCTCATCCGGTTTCTGCGTCCCATCGAACTGAACCAAAATTCCTTTTTTTCTGTAATACTCAATCAATGGTGCTGTCTGCTCATGATAAACGTCTAAACGCTTTTTCACTGTTTCGGGCTGATCATCATCACGAAGTACCAGTTTGGCACCGCAACGGTCACAAACACCGTCTTTTGCAGGCGGCATATTTACAACATGGTAGGTTGCTCCACAATCTACACAAGCTCTTCTGCCACCCATGCGCTCAACGATCACTTCATCGTCCACCTCAAGGTCAACAGCATAATCCATTGCTTCATTTATCTGCTCAAGTGCTGCATCAAGGCTTTCTGCCTGTGGAATGGTCCTTGGAAAACCATCCAGGATAAAACCTTTCTTGCAGTCATCCTGTTTTATTCTGTCTACTACTAAATCACATACCAGCTCATCAGGTACCAGTAAGCCCTGATCCATATATTCTTTGGCTTTCTTGCCAAGTTGTGTTCCTTCTTTAATGTTTGCCCGGAAAATGTCTCCGGTTGAAATGTGAGGAATACCGTACTTATCGGATAATACTTTTGCCTGGGAACCCTTTCCGGCTCCTGGCGCTCCTAACATAATTAATTTCATATACCCTCCAAAATATCCACAATAGCACAAATCGAGTAGGCAACCTACTCGTCAAGTTAAGGATTCCGGCGGGCAGATCAGCCCGCCGTATCCTTCATCATTAATCTTTTAAGAATCCTTTGTAGCTACGTACTCTCATCTGTGATTCAATCTGGGATAATGTTTCAATTACAACTCCTACGATAATGATCAGGGAAGTTCCTCCAAAGGAAACGTCCGCATTGAACACACCGTTAAAGAAGATTGGAATAACAGATACGATCACAAGTCCAACTGCACCGATAAATACGATGTATTTTAAAATGTTGGAAAGATAATCGCTGGTTGGTTTACCCGGTCTGATTCCCGGAATAAATCCACCCTGTCTCTTCATGTTATTAGCGATCTCCAAAGGATTGAAGCTAATCTGTGTATAAAAATATGCAAATGCGATGATCAGCAATACATATACCAGAAGACCGATAGAGTAGATCGGCTGGTTTGGATTACACCAGTTACTCTCTGTTAATCCTCTTAAAATCTGATGACCAACTCCGGTTCCTTCTGATTTTCCGATTAAAGATGCAATTACTACCGGTGTGGACATCAGAGACTGCGCAAAGATTACCGGGATCACACCTGCGGTGTTCACCTTTAACGGAATACTGGAGCTCTGTCCTCCAACCTGTTTGTTTCCAACGATCTTCTTGGAATACTGTACCGGAATGGTACGTTTTGCTTCCTGCAATACTACAACCAAAACAACGGTTGCAAGGATGACTGCAAGAACCACTACAATTGCAACAGCTGCATTACCTACATTTTTACCGGATACGAATTTCTCCCAGAGAGAAACCATATCAGACGGAATACGGGAAATAATGTTGATGATCAACACGATGGAAATACCGTTTCCTACACCTCTTTCCGTAATCCGTTCACCGATCCACATAAGAACTGCAGAACCTGCAGTCAGACCTACGATCATGCTGATATAGGTTAATACACCAGGATCTGTCACATAACCGCCTCTTGAAAATCCGATAGACATTGCAAGAGACTCGATCAGTGCCAGTCCAACGGTTACATAACGTGTAATTGCAACAATTTTCTTTCTTCCTTCTTCACCATCAGCCTGCATCTCACCCAAAGCAGGAATTGCTATGGTCAGCAACTGCATGATAATGGATGATGTGATGTATGGGGTAATACTTAATGCAAATACGGACATCTTCTCAAAAGATCCGCCGGTAATCGCATTCATAAATCCAAAGGAATCACCGGTATTTGCCGCAAACCACTCCTGGAATAAGGTACTGTCCACACCCGGAAGAGGAATCTGGGATCCGATACGGATCACTACCAACATACAAAATGTGAAGAAAAGTTTCTTTCTTAAATCTTTTATTTTAAACGCTCCACGAAGTGTTTCTAACATTAGATCACCTCTGCATTTCCACCAGCAGCCTCGATCTTGGCTTTTGCACTCTCACTGAATGCATTTGCCTTTACGGTAAGCTTCTTGGTTAATTCTCCGTTTCCAAGAATTTTAACGCCATCTCTTGGATTCTTAACGATTCCGCTTTCCACTAAAGTCTCTACAGTTACCTCAGAACCATTTTCAAATCTTTCTAAAGCTGAAACATTGATTCCTACGATGGTTAAGCTGTTTCTATTCTTAAATCCTCTTTTCGGAATACGTCTGAATAATGGCATCTGGCCACCTTCAAAACCAAGTCTTGGTGCTCCGGAACGGGCTTTCTGTCCCTTGTGTCCTTTACCAGCGGTCTTGCCGTTTCCTGATCCGTGTCCACGTCCTCTTCTGAAGTTATCACTGTGTTTAGAACCTTCTGCAGGTCTTAAATTTGATAATTCCATGTTGACACCTCCTATCTGTATTAATTAGTTCTCTTCAACCTTTACTAAATGCTTTACCTGATGAATCATACCGCGAACTGCTTCATTATCCGGTTTTTCAACAGTCTGATGAAGTTTGCGAAGGCCTAATGCTTCCACTGTTTTCTTGTTCTTCGGTACTGCTCCAATGGGAGATTTCACAAGTGTAATCTTTAAAGTCTTTGCCATGTTCTTTCCCTCCTTAACCCAGTATCTCTTCTACAGATTTACCGCGGAGTTTTGCAACTTCTTCAGGAGATTTCAACTGACCTAACGCATCGATAGTAGCAAGTACAACGTTGCGTTTGTTGTTAGATCCTAAAGATTTGGTACGGATGTTCTTGATGCCGGCCAACTCACATACGGCACGAGCCGGACCACCGGCGATCACTCCGGTACCTTGAGGTGCTCTCTTTAATAACACACTAGCTCCGGTATGTTTTCCGATAATGTCATGTGTAATACTGTTATTGTCATCCAGCTTCACGAAGATGATGTTCTTCATAGCGTCTTCTTTACCTTTACGGATTGCTTCAGGAATTTCTTTTGCTTTTCCCAAGCCAACGCCTACATGTCCATTGCCGTCGCCGACAACGACTAAAGCTGTAAATCTCATGTTATTTCCGCCTTTTACAACTTTAGTAACACGTTTAATAGATACAACCTTATCTTCTAATTCAAGCTGATTTGTATCAATGATTGTACGTTTCATGTACTCGTTTCCTCCTTGTTAGAATGTTAATCCGGCTTCTCTTGCTGCATCAGCAAGGGCCTTTACTTTTCCATCATATTTGAAGCCGCCTCTATCAAAAACAACAGTAGTAATACCTTTTTCTAATGCTTTCTTTGCAACAGCTGTTCCAACTGCAGCAGCTGCTTCTACGTTATTAGTTTTCTCAAGCTTCAGATCTTTTTCCAAAGTGGAAGCTGAGCAAAGGGTATTTCCAACTGTGTCGTCAATAATCTGAGCATACATATGATTATTACTTCTAAACACAGCTAAACGCGGTCTCTCAGTTGTGCCTGCGAAACGATTACGTACTCTTCTATGTTTATCTTCGCGAACCAAAGTTCTAGATTTCTTATTAACCATTTCTGTTCACTCCTTTAATTATTTCTTACCAGTCTTACCAACTTTACGTCTAATAACTTCATCAGCATACTTGATACCTTTGCCCTTGTATGGTTCAGGTCTCTTCTTATCTCTGATTTCAGCTGCGTATTGGCCAACCTTCTCTTTATCAATACCTTTTACAATGATCTTGTTTCCGTCAACGGTGGATTCAACACCTTCCGGATCGGTCATTTCAACCGGATGAGAAAATCCGAGGTTCAAAGTTAATTTGTTACCGGATTTTGCTGCTCTGTATCCAACACCGTTAACCTCAAGCTCTTTTGTGTAACCTTCTGTTACACCAACAACCATGTTGTTTAAAAGAGTTCTTGTTAAACCATGTAAAGATTTCATTCTCTTTAAATCGTTTGGTCTTGTTACAGTAAGTTCTGCTCCATCTAATTTAATTTCCATTTCAGATGGAAGGGTTCTCTCAAGAGTTCCCTTAGGACCTTTTACAGTCACATGATTATTTTCTGCAATCTCTACTGTTACTCCAGCAGGAACTGCGATTGGCATTCTTCCTATACGTGACATGCCCGTACCTCCTATTTTTGTTCTGGCTTACGCCGGTTCCTAGTTTCTATTTATAGAGGGTAATTTGCAACCGGGTTACAAATTACCATACAAATGCTAATACTTCTCCACCGATCTGAAGCTTGCGAGCTTCTTTGTCAGTGATCACACCATGGTTAGTAGAAAGGATAGCAATTCCTAAACCGCCAAGAACTCTGGGAAGTTCATCTTTTCCGGCATATACACGTAAACCGGGTTTAGAAATTCTCTTGATTCCTGTAATGATTTTTTCGTTTTTATCGCTTCCGTACTTTAAGGTGATGCGGATTACTTTGAAATTACCATCTTCAACAAGATCATATTTCACAATGTATCCTTCGTTTACGAGGATATCTGCAATAGCGATCTTCATTTTGGAAGCCGGTACATCAACTGTATCATGTTTTGCAGTGTTTGCATTACGGATTCTTGTAAGCATATCTGCAATTGGATCACTTGTTGTAGTCATTTATTTTTCCTCCTAATAAAATGTTACTGGTTCGAGTTTACCAACTCGCCTTCTTAACTCCAGGGATCTGACCTTTATATGCTAATTCACGGAAGCAGATTCTGCAAATTCCGTATTTTCTTAAATAAGCGTGCGGACGTCCACAGATTTTGCAACGGTTATACTCTCTGGTGGAGAATTTCTGTTTACGCTGCTGTTTTACTTTCATAGATGTTTTTGCCATAATAAAATTCCTCCTGCTTATTTGGCGAACGGCATGTTGAACTGTGTTAAAAGCTCGCGTGCCTCTTCATCTGTATTAGCGGTAGTAACGAAAACAACGTCCATACCTCTAACTTTGTCTACTTTATCATACTCGATTTCCGGGAAGATCAACTGCTCTTTGATTCCGAGAGAATAGTTTCCTCTTCCGTCAAATGCGTTTGGATTAACTCCTCTAAAGTCACGTACACGAGGAAGAGCCAGATTGATAAGACGATCTGCGAACTCATACATTTTCTCTCCTCTTAAGGTAACTTTACAACCGATTGCCATTCCTTCTCTTAATTTGAAGTTTGCAATGGAATTCTTTGCTCTGGTAATAACAGGCTTCTGACCGGAGATGATCTCCATATCTCCCATAGCTGCCTCTAATAATTTTGCATTTTCTTTTGCTTCACCTACACCCATATTAATGACAATTTTATCGAGTTTCGGTACCTGCATAATATTTTTATATCCGAATTTCTTAACCATAGCCGGAACAATCTCGTTCAGGTATGCTTCTTTCAGTCTACTCAACTTATGTTTCCTCCTCTCAATAATTAGTCGATAATATCGCCTGTAGTTTTAGCGAAACGTACCTTCTTGTCACCATCCATTTTGAATCCTACTCTGGTTGGCTTTCCATCATGTACTAACATTACGTTAGAGATATCGATGGCTGCTTCCTGGGAAACGATTCCGCCTTCCTGGTTTGCCATGCTTGGTTTGGTATGTTTCTTCACCATGTTCACGCCTTCAACCAGTACTGTATGTTTCTTCTGATTAACAGAGATTACCTTTCCCTGCTTATCTCTGTCTTTTCCTGCGATCACACGAACGGTATCGCCTTTTTTAATCTTTAACATGCCCTAAAACCTCCTATAATACTTCCGGAGCTAAGGAAACAATCTTCATAAACTGTTTGTCACGAAGCTCTCTGGCTACAGGTCCAAAAATACGGGTTCCTTTTGGGGTTTTGTCATCTTTAATGATAACTGCAGCATTTTCATCAAACTTGATATAAGAACCGTCTTTACGACGAGTACCTTTAACTGTACGAACAACTACTGCCTTTACAACATCACCTTTTTTAACAACACCGCCTGGTGTTGCATCTTTGACCGTAGCAGTAATGATATCACCGATATTCGCATATCTTCTGGTTGAACCACCCATAACACGGATGCAAAGGATTTCTTTTGCTCCTGTATTATCGGCTACTTTCAATCTACTTTCCTGTTGAATCATGCGGGTAGCCTCCTTTAATTATTTCACTCTTTCCATGACTTCCACAAGTCTCCATCTCTTATCTTTAGATAATGGTCTTGTTTCCATAACCTTTACGGTATCACCGATGTTGCAGGTGTTCTCTTCGTCATGTGCTTTTAATTTATAGGTTTTCTTTACGATCTTGCCGTACAAAGCGTGCTTGATATTGTCTTCTACAGCTACAACGATGGTTTTGTCCATTTTGTTGCTGACAACTTTACCAACACGTGTTTTTCTTAAATTTCTTTCTTCCACGATCTATAGCTCCTTTCTGTAGGATAAGCTTAATTTTCAGCATTTGCCTTAGCAGTGATCACAGTCTGAATTCTTGCGATATTCTTTCTGACTTCTTTGATTCTGCTTGTATTGTCAAGCTGGTTAGTAGCATTCTGGAATCTTAAATTGAAAAGTTCCTTCTTTGCCGCAACTAATGCTTCTTCTAACTCAGCAACATTCTTTGTGTTTAATTCTTCTAAATATCTACTACTCTTCATTTGATTCACCGCCTTCTAAGTCTGCACGTGAAACTACTTTACATTTGCATGGTAATTTGTGTGTAGCAAGACGAAGAGCCTCACGGGCAACTTCCTCCGGAACGCCGGCAAGTTCAAATAATACACGGCCTGGCTTAACTACTGCTACCCAGTATTCTAATGTTCCTTTTCCGGAACCCATACGAGTTTCAGCTGGTTTTGCAGTTACTGGTTTATCTGGGAAAATTTTGATCCAAACTTTACCACCACGTTTTACGTGACGAGTCATAGCAACACGGGCTGCCTCGATCTGGTTAGAACGAATCCAGCAGGGCTCCATTGCTACAATACCGTACTCACCGTAAGTGATTTTATTTCCTCTTAACGCCTTACCAGTCATGCTTCCGCGGAACTGTTTACGACGTTTTACTCTCTTAGGCATTAACATTATTTATCGCTCCCTTCCTTTGCACCTTTTGTTGGAAGGATTTCGCCTTTGTAGATCCATACCTTAACACCAACTTTGCCATAGGTTGTATCTGCTTCTGCGAATCCATAATCGATGTCAGCTCTTAATGTCTGAAGTGGAATAGTTCCGTCTGTATAGAACTCTGTACGAGCCATATCAGCTCCGCCAAGACGTCCTGAACATGCAGCCTTGATACCCAAAGCACCTGCTTTTCTACTTCTTCCCATACAGGACTTCATTGCTCTACGGAAAGAAACACGGTTCTCTAACTGCAGTGCAATGTTTTCAGCTACTAACTGAGCATCTTTATCCGGTCTCTTAACTTCTTTGATATCTACGAGAAGCTTCTTGCTTGTGAATTTCTGGATCTCAGCTTTGATCTTCTCGATTTCTGCTCCGCCTTTTCCAATTACCACACCAGGCTTAGCAGTGTAAAGGATAACCTTTACTCTGTCTGTTGTACGCTCGATTTCGATCTTGGAAACACCGGCGTTATACAATTTCTTTTTCAGATAGGTTCTGATGTTGTAATCTTCTACTAAATAGTCAGCAAACTCAGCATCAGCATACCATTTGGAATCCCAGTTTTTAATTACTCCGACTCTTAAGCCATGAGGATTAACTTTCTGTCCCATGTTTGTCCTCCTTATCTTTCATTCAGCACTACAGTGATGTGGCTCATTCTCTTTTCGATGCGATAAGCTCTTCCCTGTGCTCTTGGTTTCACTCTCTTCATGGTAGGTCCTTTGTTTGCGTAGCATTCTTCTACGTAAAGGTTCTCAGCTTTCATACCATTGTTGTTCTCAGCATTTGCAATTGCTGATTTTAATAATTTCTCTATTACACTTGAAGCATATCTTGGATTGTAAGCTAAAATACCAAGTGCTGTTTCTACGTCTTTACCACGGATAGCATCTAAAACGAAGCATGCCTTCTGAGTCGGGATTCTTGCATAAGATAACTTTGCGCTTGGTCTGGTATCTTTCTGCGCATTTCTCTCTCTCTTAATTTGGGCTCTATGTCCTCTTGCCATGGCTAAAAACCTCCTTTCAACTGATCATTAACGACGAACGCCGGATTTCTTCTCATCTTTTCCGTGTCCTCTGTATGTTCTTGTTGCCACGAACTCACCGAGTTTGTGTCCAACCATATCTTCTGTTACATATACAGGTACATGCTTTCTTCCGTCATGCACTGCGATTGTATGTCCAACCATCTGAGGAAAAATAGTAGAACGGCGAGACCATGTCTTGATAACGGACTTGTCGCCGGATGCATTCATAGCATCTACTTTTTTCAGTAAGCTCTGATCTGCAAATGGTCCTTTTTTTAATGAACGTGCCATAATCTTCCTCCTTATTATTTAGCCGCTTTACCGTCTCTGCGACGAACGATAAGCTTATTAGACTGTTTGTGTTTCTTTCTGGTCTTGAGTCCCAATGCCGGTTTACCCCAAGGAGTACATGGACCCGGACGTCCGATCGGTGCACGTCCTTCACCACCACCGTGTGGATGGTCATTCGGGTTCATTACAGAACCACGTACGGTTGGGCGGATACCCATATGACGTTTACGTCCTGCTTTACCGATCTTCACAAGGTTATGGTCTCCGTTACCGATAACACCTACGGTTGCACGGCAGTTTAACGGAACCATTCTCATTTCACCTGAAGGAAGTCTTAAGGTTGCGTATTTGCCTTCTTTTGCCATTAACTGAGCTGCATTTCCGGCTGAACGAACTAACTGTCCGCCTTTTCCTGCATATAATTCGATGTTGTGTACCTGAGTACCAACCGGAATATTTTCTAACGGTAAGCAGTTTCCAACTCTTACTTCTGCTTCCGGTCCATTCATCAGCTTATCGCCTACGCTTAAGCCCTGAGGAGCAAGGATATATGCCTTTTCTCCGTCTGCATATGCGATCAATGCGATGTTTGCTGTTCTGTTTGGATCGTACTCAATTCCCAGCACGGTTGCCGGAATAGAATCTTTTCTTCTCTTGAAGTCGATGATTCTGTATTTTCTTCTGTTTCCACCACCCTGATGTCTTACAGTGATTTTACCCTGATTGTTACGGCCGGCGTTCTTTTTCAAAGAAACGGTAAGTGATTTCTCAGGAGTTACCTTGGTAATCTCAGCAAAATCGGAACCGGTCATATTTCTTCTGGAAGGTGTATATGGGTTATATGTCTTAATTCCCATTGTTGTTCTCCTTTCGATGTAGTGTTTTCGTTATCGCGTGTTGTCCTCACGCTTAGTCTGTCGAGTCTAATGTTCCCTTACGGGCGAACTTCTTACAGTCCGGAGAAGATCTCGATCTCTTTGCTATCTGCTGTTAACTGAACGATAGCTTTCTTTGTTTTAGCAGTTCTTCCGACTGTCATGCCACGTCTCTTTTTCTTTCCATCAAGATTCATGGTGTTTACAGACTGTACCTTTGTTCCTGCGAACATTTTCTCTACTGCTTCTTTGATCATGGTTTTGTTTGCTTCCGGATGAACAAGGAAAGTGTATTTCTTCTCGCTCATAGCATTCATACTCTTCTCGGTTACTACCGGTTTGAGGATAACGTCATAATATTTAATTGCTGCCATTATGCATACACCTCCTCGATCTTTGCTACAGTGTCTTTGGATGCGACAACTGTCTTATGTCTCATAACATCATATACGCTCAAGGTTCCAACCTGGGTTGTTTTTACCTGAGGAATGTTTCTTGCAGACATGATCACATTCTGATCCATGTCGCCAAGAACTACCAGCGCACCCTCTGCTTTTAAGTTATCTAAAACTTCACGGAATGCTTTGGTCTTGATTTCATCTAATTTCAACTCATCCAGTACGATGAATTTGTTCTGGTTAACTTTTTCAGTTAAAGCAGACTTTAATGCTGCTCTCTTCTCTTTCTTGTTTAATTTGAAAGAGTAATCTCTTGGTGTTGGTGCAAAAACAACTCCACCACCGGTCCACTGCGGAGCTCTGATAGAACCCTGTCTTGCGTGTCCTGTTCCTTTCTGCTTCCATGGCTTTCTTCCGCCACCGCTTACTTCGGAACGTGTTTTTGCTTTCTGTGTTCCCTGACGGTTGTTTGCCAGCTGCTGAACAACTGCCATATGAACCAGATGCTCGTTTACTTCAACGCCGAATACGGCATCGTTAAGTTCAAGGCTTCCTACTTCGGCGCCTTTCATATTATAAACTGTTACGTTTGCCATTTATGTGTTCCTCCTTTCCAAATAGTGCTACCTAAGCCTTTACAGACTCTTTGATGGTTACTAAAGATTTCTTCGGTCCCGGAACTGCACCTTTGATAAGAAGCAGATTCTTCTCTGCATCAACTCTTACCACTTCAAGGTTCTGTACGGTAACCTTTACGCTTCCCATGTGTCCCGGCATACCTTTGCCCTTGAACACTCTGGATGGGCTGGAACATGCACCATTGGAACCCTGATGACGATGGAACTTAGAACCATGTGCCATAGGTCCTCTGTGCTGTCCGTATCTCTTGATAGCACCCTGGAATCCCTTACCTTTGGAGATTGCTGTTGCATCGATCTTATCGCCTTCAGCGAAGATGTCTGCTTTGATCTCGTCAGCAAGTTTGTACTCGTCAGCGTTTTCCAGCCTGAACTCGCGAACGAATCTCTTGGAAGAAACTCCCGCTTTTGCGAAGTGTCCTGCCTCGGCTTTGTTTACGCCATGTCTGTTTCTGATTTCTTTCTTTCCTGCAGCATCTTTGTTGACTACTTTTTCTTTCTTGTCAGCAAATGCTACCTGAACTGCGCTGTATCCGTCATTTTCAACGGTCTTGATCTGTGTTACAACGCATGGACCTGCCTGCAATACAGTAACCGGTACTAAAACACCATCTGCATTGAAGATCTGAGTCATTCCGACTTTGGTTCCTAAAATTGCTTTCTTCATTTTCTTTCCTCCTGTTAATCTACAGCGGAACGCTTGCGCGTTCATCCTAGAACAGTCGTATAAGTGGAACATAAAGTTGCTTCTATACTAAACCAATTCAGGATTGTTACCTATTTGTTTTTCATTTTGATATCAATGTGAACACCGGCAGGCATTTCCAATCTGGATAATGCATCTACTGTTTTCTGTGTTGGCGCGATGATATCGATGAGTCTCTTATGAGTTCTCTGCTCGAACTGTTCTCTGGAATCCTTATACTTATGAACGGCACGAAGAATGGTAACTACTTCCTTCTTAGTTGGAAGTGGTACCGGTCCACTCACCTGTGATCCAGTTTTCTTTACAGTTTCGATGATTTTCTTTGCACTTGCATCTACTAACTGATGCTCATACGCTTTGAGAGTTATTCTCATTACTTGACTTGCCATAAAAAAAGTCGCCTCCTTATTCTAATTAGGGATCTCTCCCATAAATGAATGGCGGTGACTGTACACTCTCCCGTGTGTATCGCTGTGTAAACACACGTCGTTTCTGCCTTTCGCAGACGGTTCCTTATGAAGTACAGTGACTTGTCGCCAGTTTTCTAACATGACATTTGCTCCACGGAAAAACCCGCCCGACACCTTATTTCGTGTCAGCGGCAACCTCACGCTTCAACGCTCTTATGTCACAGCAAGGTTCAGTATACACGATAAACAATAGGGTTGCAAGACTTTTTTAAGAAAAATTGTACTTTTTTAGATACAATTTTATTTTGCGTTTTTCGGCGCTTTTGTTTGATGTTTCCCTATGTTATAATGAGGAAGCTGAATGCAAAAAGTTCTGAACAGGGTAACTGTCGACGGGCCTTTAGGCGCGACGGAGACAAATTTTCATTATTCCGGCGGTACGATAGATGTTCTGCCGGCGGGATGCATGTTCTGCCGGCGGGCCGGAGCGAATTTTCGTCTAAAGAAATGATTTTTCGCTATTTTCACCTTTTTCGGGAGTCAATTCTTGAGGAAATAGCGATTTTTTCGCAGCCGACACCCTTTTTTCGCTCATTTTTTCAAAATCTGCGCGAAAAACTAAGATTCTCCGTGTTTTTTCGCTATTTTGTTCGTTCTAGGCCTTGTTCAAACTATAAAATAGCGAAAATCATGCTCTATGATCATTTTTTCGCTATGCAAATATCTCTGAGCCGGATGACTGCGGGCGGGCCTTTAGACGCAACGGAGAATTCGCGCTGTTCTGTTGGCTCGGCGGAGAATTCGCGCTGTTCTGTTGGCTCGGCGGAGAATTCGCGCTGTTCTGTTGG
>JBJEIY010000024.1:27424-40673 GCA_051877515.1 Lachnospiraceae bacterium
CTCGGCGGAGAATTCGCGGCGCAGAAGCGCCGATGTAACCAATCAACAATCAATAATATAATAGGAAGAAAGAATTTTTACAAGATGTGGATAGCAAATAACTGGATTGATTATGAGGTGCTGGACACCTCCCATGGAGAAAAACTGGAACGATGGGGAGATTACCTTTTGGTGCGCCCGGATCCTCAGGTGATCTGGGATACACAAAAGCAGCTTCCCGGATGGAAACATCCCAACGGACATTATTATAGAAGTAAGCAAGGCGGCGGCAACTGGGAATTCTTTGATCTGCCGGATCAGTGGTCGATTTCCTATCGTTCTTTAACCTTTCAGCTGAAGCCTTTTAGTTTTAAACATACCGGACTTTTTCCGGAGCAGGCAGTAAACTGGGATTGGTGTGCCGAAAAAATTCGGAATGCGCATCGTCCCGTAAAGGTTCTGAACCTTTTTGCCTATACCGGAGGCGCGACCCTTTCTGCTGCGGCTGCAGGGGCCAGTGTCACTCATGTGGACGCCTCCAAAGGAATGGTGACCTGGGCTAAAGAAAATGCCCAGTCTTCCGGCTTGTCGGATGCTCCCATCCGATGGCTGGTGGATGACTGCGTGAAGTTCGTGGAACGTGAAATCCGACGGGGTAATCATTATGACGGCATTATCATGGATCCTCCTTCTTATGGAAGAGGTCCAAAGGGCGAAACCTGGAAAATCGAGGAAAGTGTTTTCCCGTTTATCCAATTATGTAGTCAGTTGTTAAGTGATGACCCATTATTCTTTTTGATCAATTCTTATACTACCGGGCTACAGCCGGCGGTATTAACCTATATGCTGAATACAGCATTAAAATCATTCGGTGGTCACGTGGAAAGTTCCGAAATCGGTCTTCCCGTTTCCTCCAATGGACTGGTGCTTCCCTGTGGTGCCAGCGGACGATGGGAAAAATAACTTCAAATACGAATACACGCCGGCGGCATTTTCCGCCGGTGCGATTCTTCTTACGAACGGGCTGGCCGGCCACGAGTGTTTTTCGGGGCCACCACCGTTTTCTCACGACAGGGCCGACTGTCGGCAGGTATCTCAAACTTTTTATTTTCTTTTTTGTCTAACCATGTTATAATTCAACCATATTTTTCACCGGCTTTCTATGTCCGGTATAAGGAGGTATTCTTATCTATTCTTTATTTCATCAAGCCACAAAGATGGTATCCAAACTTGAACTGCAGATTAATGACCTGCAGGAAGAACTCCGGCAACTCCCGAATGGCGAACTCCGCATTAACAAAAACCACAACGGCTACCGATGGTATCATTCCTGCGAGAATAAAACCGATCCCATTCTTAAGAAAAACCGGAGTCTTGCTGAAACACTTGCTTATAAACAGCATCTGACATTGGAGCTATCACAACTAATTCACGAACGAGATGCTCTGCTTTTATATCTTAAACAATTCCCGCAGAAAACTTCACCTATAACCAAAAAGCTGATTGCATCGGAGGAGTATCAATCCCTTCTTTCTTCCCACTGTATCTCACATGATCAAATCATCCAGAACTGGTTAAATGAACCTTACACACCCAATCCGTTCCATCCGGAACACTTAAGCTACCCATCTATCACCGGTAAAATGCGCCGTTCAAAATCTGAAACAATTATCGAAGCAGCTCTTTTCCATCATCAACTACCGTATCGCTACGAATGTCCCCTTGATCGCAACCAAATACTGCTCTATCCCGATTTTACTATTTTGCATCCACGCACATATAAGGAATACTACTGGGAGCATTTTGGTATGATCGACAATCCCGAATACGCATCCAGCATGGGAGATCGGATAGAAAAGTATTGTAGCATCCAGATATTTCCTTCCATAGACCTCATTATGACCTTCGAGACCAAGAAATTCCCTTTAGATCCAATACAGGTAGAAGAAATTATTCAGTACTACTTTGGTGTGTAAAAAAGTCGGACGGATACGGCGGTACTTCCGCAGGCCGGACGGATACGGGGTACTTCCGCAGGCCGGACGGATACGGGGCACTTCCGCGGTCCGCCGGACACAGGCAAAAATAAGCCGCTGCTTCATGCAACGGCTTATGAAATAATTTCTCTATGCTGTAACCTGTTTGGATTTGGTTCGATATTCCTTCACGATATGAGCCATGAGATCTCTTCGGGTAACAATACCGATAAAAACCCTGTCGTCGTCCACCACCGGAACGAAGTTCTGATTCATGACTTTTTCCCATAAGCTTTCTATATCCTCGGATATAGAAACCGCCTTGTTATCTCTCTTTCGTTTTACTTTCTGGAGAGGAATATCCTCCGCATCAAGCAAATTCAAAAATGCATTATTCTTAATGTACCACAACATATCACCTTCGGTGATGGTACCTATGTATTTTCCCTGTTTTGAAATAATCGGCAATGCAGCATATCCACTGTTTTCCAGCTTCTCCAGCGCCTGGCGTAGAGTGGAATCCTCGTCTACACATGCAACTTCAGCCTTTGGCGTAAGAAAAAATAAAATGTTCATTCTTCGTCTCCTTTCGGTACACCCGACTCCTGTTACATTATAGCACCTTTTTGAGACTCTAGCTATAAAATATGTATAAACTTTCTATTTTTCTATGATTCCTATGTTTGCAGGAGCGAAAAACTCATTGCTCTCCCGAAAAATCGCTAAAATCAATTCAAATCAGCTCCTCAAAACTGTAAAATAGCGATTTTTTCCTCTCTCACTATGGTTTTTCGCGCAAATTTCTAAAAAATGAGCGAAAATTCCTGCGGGTACTGGAATTTTCGCTATTTTAATCTTCTGTGAAGCATAAAAACATCACTTTGCGCGATTTTTGGATCGTAAGCCCGATTTTTCGCTATTCGCTTAAAAATACCGGTAATTACTCCTGCTATCGCAGTCTGGAAAGCTCATTAAATAGGTTTTCCTATTCTGCTTTCATGCTGCCTGTTTCAATAAATCTTTGATGCATATCAAAGCAGCGAGCCAGGTCATGCGGGGTATGCTGACTGGATGATACTTCTTTGGCATGTTCAAAGTAGTCCCGGAGCTGCTGCCTATAATCCGGATGTGCGCATTTCTCAATGATAAGCTCAGCCCGTTCTCTGGGACTTAAGCCCCGAAGATCCGCCAGTCCCTGTTCGGTAACCAGTATACTCACATCATGCTCGCAATTATCCACATGGGAAACCATGGGAACAATACTGGAAATGGCGCCGCCCTTAGCAAGTGATGGGGTCATAAAAATAGACACAAAACTGTTTCTGGCAAAATCACCGGAACCACCCACGCCATTCATCATCTTCGTACCCAAAATATGGGTGGAGTTTACATTTCCGTAAATATCCGCTTCGATAGCCGTATTCATGGCAATCAGGTTCAATCTGCGGATCATCTCAGGATGATTGCTGATATCCTGGGGACGCAGAACGATTTTATCTCTTATTTCATCAAAGTGATCATAGAATTTCTCAAGCCCTTCCTTCGACAAAGAAATGGCTGTAGTGGACAGGCTGTCCATAATCCCCGCATACACCAGATCCAATGCCGAATCCTGTCCCACTTCCGTGTACATGGAAAGATGTCGGAACCCGGCACCGGACAATCCTGCCAAAACCGCATTTGCCACAGCACCCACTCCGGACTGAAGCGGATACAGATTTTCCGGCATCCGGCCTTTGGCCACTTCCGATTTCAGAAAATCCACAATGTGACCGGCAATTTTCATGGAAACCTCATCCGGCTCCTTAAAGACCGGGGTTGCTCCCACTTCTTCATTGATCACAATGGCTGCAATTTTATCCGGAGAACAAGGTATGTACGGCAGGCCAACCCGGTCCGTTACCTTGGTAATAGGAACCGGAATTCCTTCCTCGGGAGAAATCACATCATGCATTCCGTACACTTCCTTCGGAACACTGGTATTCAACTCTACGATCACCTTCTTGGAGTGCTCCACTAATGCATTCGTAGCACCCACTGTCAGGGTTGGAACAAGATTTCCCTCCTCCGTGATCATACAGCATTCTACAATGGTGTAATCCATTTCGCCAAAAATACCCTGACGGATCAGTCTTGGCAGCACCCCCAAATGAATGTCTGCAAACCGGGTATTTCCTGCATTGATACTGTTCCGGCTGTCTGTATCCGACTGAAACGGATGCCTTCTTCCCATTAAGCCTGCTCTGGCAAGCGCCCCATCCAGCTCCGTACCGGTGGAAGCACCGGTGATCACAGTAAGATTATGCGCCGTTTTTAATTCTGCAATAGCAGTAGGCACTTTTTTGGCATATCCGGCAGAAGTAAATCCGGAAAAGCCCAGCTTCATATCCGATTTAACCAAAGAAGCTGCCTCCTGTGCACTCATCACTTTGCTTAATAAGCTTTTTTCAAGAATTCTGTCCTCGTACATTTCTTTCTCCACTATTTTTTGATGAGTTCCGCCCCCATTTTCAGGGCTTTCTCATTGATCTCTTCTGTACCCTTTGGCACATGTGCCAAAACGGCAGTATAAAGTACATCATAATCCACCAGTCCCAACAGGGCATTGATAGCTGCCACTGCAACGATGTTAGCGGTAAAAGCTTTTCCCACACCTTTCGTAGCAGTTTCCAGAATAGGTACTTTGGTTACCATATCCGGATCTAAGTATTCCGGAACTTTCAAGCTGGAATCCACCAGGATCCGGCAATTTTTGTCCACGGATTTGGCATACTTATCCAGCGCTGTCTGGGTCAATGCCATCAGGAAGGTAGGGTTCTCCACCTTGGTATAGCCAATGGGTTCTTCATCTATCAAAACTTCCGCTTTGCACATTCCACCACGGGCTTCCGGTCCATAGGACTGGGACTGCGCCGTGTATTTTCCTGCCTCCAGAGCCGCCTGTGCTAAAATGATGGTAGCCAGGATAATTCCTTGTCCGCCGCTTCCTGCAAGACGGATTTCCATTTTGCCGTTTCGTTTGACGGCTCTGGTAGAGGTATTTGCTGTTTTCGCGCCGGCTTTGGCCGCCCGTGTTCCGCTATTTGCTGTTTTCGCGCTCACGCTCTTCTGCCTCCCTTCCCAAACGATCTATCAGTTTCTGATATTCCGCTGTAAATTCAGGGTAATTGGTATGCGCCAAAACTCCCAGGATCAGTTTTCCTTTTAATTGTTCGCCGGACATCTTGGAAGCCTGCTCCTGCGGGATGGTATTATCACGCTGATACTTCATCATATCCACAGCGCTGCCCTTTTTGTTCTTTCTTCCATAGTAAGTGGGACAGATGCTGGCACAGTCAATGATGGAAAATCCCTTATGTAAAATGCCCTGCTGAATATAAGCAGTGGTCTGCAAAACATGATATGCCGTTCCTCTTGCAGCAAAAGAAGCTCCCGCGCCATAAGCAAGGCCTGCAATGTCAAAAGCACGGTCTATGTTACCGTAAGGAGCTGTCGTTCCTTTTTCTCCATGGGGAGTTGTAGGAGAATACTGTCCTCCGGTCATTCCATAAATATTGTTGTTAAACACCACAACCGTAATGCCGATATTCCGTCTTGCCGCATGGATCAGATGATTACCGCCGATGGCAGAAATATCACCATCACCTGCCAGAACGATCACTTCCAGTTCCGGATTTGCCAGTTTGATACCGGTTGCAAAAGCAATGGCACGCCCATGGGTGGTGTGAATGGTATTAAAATCCATATAACCCGCAGCCCGGGAAGAACATCCGATACCGGATACGATTACAACTTTATCATGATCAAGGCCCAGATTATCAATCGCCTGGGCTACATCCCTCATAATAATTCCATTTCCACAGCCCGGGCACCAGATATGAGGTAAATGCTCCGGCCGCATGTATTTATCAATTAATTCGCTTGCCATTATTTCGCCCCCTCAATCTTAGTAAGAATCTCCCGGGGAGTCATGACAGAACCATCGATCCTGCCAATAAAATCCACCGTACAGTTATCTTTCACAATGCGCTGAACCTCCAACAGGAGCTGGCCGTCATTGTGTTCTGCAACAATAATACGCTTCACCTTTTTGGAAAGGGCTTCTAACTCCTTATCCGGGAAGGGCCATACTGTAATCGGACGGAACATACCCGCTTTCATTCCTTTTTCCCGGGCCTGTTTTACGGCTGTGATAGCAGCTCTTGCCGTACCTCCAAAACAAACTACTACCGTATCCGCATCCTCACAAAAGGTCTGTTCCACCTGAACGATATCGTCTCTGTTCATGGTAATTTTATCCAGAAGACGGCGGAACAGCTTTCCTGCCTCTTTGTTGGAATTGGTCGGAAATCCCGACTCGTTATGGGCAAGTCCCGTAATATGGTATCTCTGTCCTTTTCCGAAAGGCAGCATTTCCGGGACAAATTTGCCCTCTTCAACATGATACGGAAGTCCGTTCTGTTTCGCAAATCTACGCACCGGCCGATTGATGATCTCCAGATCCTTTTTATCCGGAATCTCAATTCCTTCCCGCAGATGACCCACAATTTCATCCATGAGAAAAATAACCGGGGTACGGTATTTTTCAGACAGATTAAAGCACCGGATAACCAGATCATAGGTCTCCCTTACACTGGATGGAGAGATCACGATCATGGGATGATCTCCGTGCGTTCCCCACCGTGCCTGCATGACATCCCCCTGTGAGGGGCTGGTGGGCAGTCCCGTGGATGGTCCGGAACGCTGTACATCCACGATCACGCATGGAATCTCGGCGATACAGGCATATCCGATATTCTCCTGCTTCAGGGAAAATCCCGGTCCGCTGCTGGCCGTCATGGCTTTCACACCAGCTACCGATGCACCGATCACGGCTGCCATACCGGAAATCTCATCCTCCATCTGAATAAATTTTCCACCAACCTGCGGAAGTCGTACTGCGGAATTCTCCGCAATCTCAGTAGAAGGGGTAATGGGGTATCCTGCATAAAATCTCATTCCTGCAGCGATTGCACCTTCTACGCAAGCTTCATTTCCTTGCATTAATACGGTTTTACCCATTGGTTTACCTCCTCGAACTTCTCTTCAATGTAAATCGCATAATCCGGACAGCGCTGTTCACACTGGCCACAGTACACACAGTCCTGTACCTGCTCAATGGTAATCTTTCCATTTACCAGCTTAAGAACCTGTTTCGGACAAAAAGCCTCACAGATTCCACAGCCCTTGCACCAGGCAGAATTGAGTACCAGTTTCTTTTGTGCCATAGTTTTACCCTTCCTCCGATTCCGTAACCGGAATTTTGTATTTTATAACGACCCTATGAATCTTGTTTCATCATAGCACCACAGAAAACTTTATAAAAACACTTTTTTCGTAGGTTTTGCCACAACCAAACAGTTGTGGAAGATTGACTTTTAGTAAACACAGGGGTATGCTTATATTAGATGATTCTGCAAGCAGACTCACTTGTCATGAAAAAAGAACCTTTACCGGATCTGCCGACAAAAGTTCTCAATCCCCACGAAAGATGAGGTTTCCCTATGAATTTTTCCAATCTGCATTACTTTTTGGTGGTTACCCAGGAAATGAACATCACCCGGGCTGCCCACCGGCTTCATATTTCCCAGCAGGCACTGAGCAATCACATCAGCAAGCTGGAGCAGGAGCTGGGCACGCCCCTTTTTGAGCGAATCCCCAACCTGACCCTGACTTATGCCGGCAAACGGCTGATGGAAACCGGCAAACAGATCCTAGACCTGAACAACCAGTATCTAGCGGAAGTCAATGATATCAACGGCAACATCAAGGGAGAGCTTACCATCGGAATCACTTACACCAGAGGCCAGGCGCTGCTGCCCATGCTGCTTCCCCAGTTTCACCGGACCCATCCCTTTATACATGTGAGAATTGAAGAGGCCAACGCCAAAGAACTGGAAGAAAGCCTGCAGCATGGTTTTGTGGACCTGGTTTTAGGCTTTACCCCGTTTTTCACCGTAAATGCCAATGTGACAACAATCTCCCCGGACCGACTTTTTCTGGTGGTTCCGGTAGAAATCATGGAAAAAATGTATGGAGAAGACTGCGACAAAATGCGACAGCTTTTCCGTCAGTATGTAGATATCGCTGCCTTTCAGGATCAACCCTTTATCCTGTTGAAAAAAGGAGACCGCATCCGTACCATTCTGGATGCCTTCTTTAAAAAACAACGGATGAATCCCAACATCCTGCTGGAAACTACCAACATTCAAACCGCATTTGCATTGGCCCAGCAGGGCATGGGAATTGCCGTATATCCGGAAATGTTTCTGAAAGCTGCCACCACCCTGTCAGCCAATATGACAGATCCTGACAAAATCGACCTGTACCCCCTGCAAAGCCCTTCCACCACGGAAACCCTGGCCATTGCGTATAACAAAGACCGTTACCTGACTGCAGCAGCCAAGGATTTCATTGAGCTGACCAAACAGGTACTTGGTTGATCACACCACCACCCGTTCCACATACATCCCGCCGTCTTCCCGAACTGCCACCCGCCATTTTACCAGGACAGCACGGTAACCATTTAGCTCAATCCCCATGATGCCATAAGGATGCACGCAGCTTCCGGTATTTAAATACTGTCCTTTTAAGTCCTTTAGCAAAGTTCCTTCCGTTTCCGGTTTCTGCTCCGTTCCACCGGGAAGCTTTGCCCGGTGGGTATGACCGGAGATCAGAGTGATCTGATTCTCCTTTGCCCAGTTTTCCAATCGTCGTTCCACCCGGCCGCTTTTACGATAATTCTTGGAAGCCTGGGTGGGATCGTTCATTCCAAGCCGTTCCAAAGGCTTCCATATGTAGCGGACCAGAAAAGCACTAACCGGCCAGAGTGTACTATTAAAAAAATCTCCCTGATGCCCATGTACCAGTCCGATTACAGTCTCATGATCCGGAGACTTCAAAAGGATCGCTTCCGGCACAACAGCGCGGAATGCAATATCATGATTCCCGTAGATACTGTGTGCCCGATCCTGTCGTAAAAAACACTTCCACCACATGGCACAGTCTTCATGACATTGCCGTATCTGGGAAAGATGACGGTTTTCCCATAATTCATCCCCATCCCCCAATTCAATATAGTGATATCCTCTGTTGTAATAATAACGCATGGCAGCCAGAAACAAATGCCGGTTCTTCATAAAAGTATCATACGTCGTTCCGGTTCCGCGATGGCAGTCACTCATAAGAATGTAGCGGGTCGATTCATTAACAGGTAAAACCGGCGCATCCGCAAACGCACGGTTTAAGCGCCTCCTATAACCCATAATGCATTCCTCCCGGAGCTCCCCAATGCCCTTTCGGGAAATTATTTCTCTTTTCTGCCTTCCGATAGCGACGCCTGCCACTGCGCTTTATGACATGTTTCGCCATAAAAGGAAGCTGCTTATACAGAAACAGGATCCGGTCTCCCTGCGCCGAAAAAGGACGGGTATACCAGAGATATAAAAAATTCAGCAGGCCGTTATAGGCGTGAGCAACCTTCTTCTGCCATCCGCGTATCCCGTCAAATGGAAGGGTATTTTCCTGATTATGGTAAAGCAGCAGGGTATTAGATGAGGTGGAACGCACACTTTTTGCGGGAAATCCCGTGTTATGCAGCCCCTGTAAAAAAGCATGCTTCATCTCTGCCTCCGGAAAACGCAACCGGTAAATCGCGTGCAGGCTTTCCGGAGGCTCATGCCTGCCTACCGCAAAACAGGCCAGCCACCAATGCTGCATCCGGAAAGAAAGCAGCGCTTCGTTAGATTTCAAAAGCAGCATCCTCATATCCATCATTTCTTCGTCCGTGGCAGCGCCAAACTGCGCTTTTGCATACTGCCCGGGCAACAAAATCGTGTCCGCATGATACAGACCCACTTCGCAACCGGTGGTAATTCCATACTCTCCCTTCCAGAATTCCATCAGCCAGGTTTTTCCGTCATAGTCAAAATATACCGGCAGACAGTGAATAATCATACCGGTACTAAGCGCTGCTTCGTCATAGGCTCTCCGATATCCGAATTTTCTTTGCCAGGCATCAACCCTGGTGTAAAAAAGATCTCTTTCTTCGTTGTATCCATACCCAAAAGGTTCTGCCAGGGAATTTATCTTCGAGGTTTTTTCCATGGAAGTCATTGCGCGTACCGCCATGATATTCCTGTAACGCTTCGTCAATCTGTAAACAAGCAGGATCACCAGACAGACCGATAAAACAGGCAGTCCATAGTGTTCCAGCCACTCAAAACAACGTAAAACACATTCCATACTCCCTCCGCAAAAACTGTACTATTATACAGTATTCTCATGCAGAAATTTGGGAACTGTCTTCCTCCATAAGAAACTCTTCTTCCATCACGACGGTTTGCTTTGAAGCATTTTTCACAGGAATACTCTCGTATTTCTCACCACTCATCACAAGATGATACATCACACGCACCAGTTTTTTGGCAGCATGAGAGATGGCTACGTTATAGTGCTTTCCCTGGGACAGCTTTTTGCCAAGGTAGGCAGCAAAAGTTGCATCCCAGTTACAGACATATTTGGTGGCATTAAACAGGGCATAGCGAAGATATCTGGAACCGCGCTTCTCCATATGGGAATAGGGGGAATCAATTTTACCGGACTGATAGGTAGATGGGGACAAGCCTGCATAGGCAAGAATCTTATCTGCAGAAGGAAATCTTTGGAAATCACCGATCTCTGCGATGATCATGGCTCCCATGCCGTAATTAATACCCGGAATGGTCAGGATAGGCGAATCAATCTCATCCATGATCTGGCGGATCACCTTCTCAATCTCGCCGATTCCTGCATTCATTTCCTGTATTAACTGGAGTGTATGCTTTAACTCCAATGCTTTTGCAGGCATACAGGTTCCAATGGAATTGCGAGCCGCCTCCCGTATGGTCACAGCCATATCCCGTCCATAATGTCCTCTGGAAGCCTCATTCAGAAGCCGGGTAAGCTTCGTCAGATGGGTTCCTGCAATATCCTGCGCTGTGGGATATTTTATCAAAAGTGCATACATGGAGGCCATATGAATGTTGGGCACCAGTTTTTCCAGCTCGGGAAACAGAATCGTGACCAATCTGGACACGGAGGTTTTCAGCTTCGCCCTCTCCCGCACCAGATCAAACCGGTATCTGGTAAGAGATTTCAATTCATCCGTCCGGATCAGGGTATCGGAATAAGACTTCAGATCCACATCCGACATCAGCATACTGGCAATGGTATGGGCATCAATCCGGTCGGTTTTGGTCCGCCGAAGGCTCAGGCTCTTGCGGTAAAAACTGGTGTGCAGCGGATTAATCACAAACGTCTTCAAACGCTTTGCTACCAGATATCCCAACAGGTTATAACTGTAATGACCGGTGGCCTCCAGCCCCACCTTGACATCCGACGGATCTACCGCCACCGACATGATTTTTTCGTACAGATCATCAAACCCCCGCCGATTATTGGCAATGGTAAATGCACTATACAATACCTCTCCGTCATCATTGGTGATATAGCAGTCATGCTTATCTTTCGCTATATCAATTCCTACATAAATCATTTTTCTTCCTCGCTTTCTTTTCTCTCGATGTTGCTTTACTTACTGTGTTTTTTCTGACTGTAGCTTTTTTCATAACGCAGAAAATTATGCACACAAAAAAAGATATTGCGTTCAGAACCTTCATTCAACCATCAACGTGGTAGGAGGAATACACTAATACGCAATATCTTGTATCAAGTATTTTAGCTTTAAATTGGAAAAAAAACAAGAAGAAATTTTATTTTATACGGGATATGATAAACCGGAAAGGCGATTTTTTGCCTCCTGGAGCTGCTCCTTCGTGACTCCCAGTGAAAGAATGGTTTCTACCGGAAAACCTTTTTCGATCATTCTTGCGATCATCTCCATTCTTTCTTCTGTTCTGCCTTCTGTTCTACCTTCTGCTCTGCCTTCTGCTCTGCCTTCATTGATATAATACTCCAAAACTTCACACATTGTATGAACCTCCTTTGTGTCATAATTTCTAATGATTTCCTCATAAAGACTATCTCCCGTCATAGCGGAAAACAGTTTTATAATTTCATCTACATGTTTTATTTCCTGTCGGTTGTTGCGCATCCATTCGTGGTTTTTCTTCCTCTTTTCCACAAAAAATCGTGCGACCAACTTGAAATCACTTTGAAAACAATCAATTTCCTCATCCGTCAGCCAGGCGACATTTACCACATGGATAGTGTAGTCATTCACATAATGGTCAAGACCCTCTGGTATCTCAATCACATCTTTCAGGCACTGTGGCTTTCTCCATTTATGCTCTGTCCCGAAATACAAAACCAATGTGATCACAGGTACAAACTTCTGCTCGGTTCTCTTCACCGGAAATTCCTTTTTCCCGGCTTCCACTATGCCCGGCTCCGCCACATCGCCGGCTGTTTTCTGCTCCGTCTTTTCATCCTCACTCTTAAGTATCTGCTTCCGGTATCCTGCCCCGTCATACCCCATGATCCTTAAAGGCATAGTCTGGTCCACTGTCGTCTGGTTTTCCAGACCATACAGCGCAATGTCCACCTTGGAGTCAGTCCAGTACTTCGCAACATCTCTCTCCTGCTCACGCACCTTACCGCCCGCCTTATACTGGGAGCGTACTGATGATTCTCTCAGAGAATCCGGTCTCACCCGCTGCTCTCCCTGAAAAATCACTCCATTTACGATGTCTGCAAACACGTCTTCATAATCTTCCAGCAGTTTTTCTGTTGCATCTTTTTCGCCCATTCGTGGCCCTCGCTTTCTTTTGTAATGGTTAAAATCCAGCCAAAGCCACGTTCCATACATTCTATTAATCTTAATTATACGCATGATTTCGGGGATTTGCAACCGCAAGAACATTGCGAAAGAACCTCTTGATCACCAGATCGGTGTGTAGAAAAAATGAAAAACAATGACTGTCTGCGACATTTGACTGATAAAAACTGTACTCTTAGCATAGCACATTTTCACTCAATTTGAACCGAACAGATCATAAAATTTCTCTAAAAATCTTCCTCTCACTCCAATTATGAACAATTTGTAAACGACCATTTTGGACCATTTTTCTTTTCCGGTCATTTTGTGCCCGAAAATGTGCAAAAAACAAAAAATCCCGATTCTATGGGCATTTCCTCGCTTTTTTCCCAAACCGCTTTATAAATAGGAAGAAGCATTCCGAGTTTTTCATACAATTAATACAATGAAGGAGGAATGCTTACATGCATACAAGCATAAGCAAGAAATTACTGGCTGG
>JBJEIY010000025.1:0-10288 GCA_051877515.1 Lachnospiraceae bacterium
ATTTCAGAAAGCAGTGTCTGGTACTTCTTCGTTTCATACCACCACTTTCCTTTTCCTTTAGTTACCTTGGCGGTTTTCACTGTTTTTACCGCTGACTTTGGCAGGGATGGACAATCATAAAGATCCACACCCACCAGCTTGGTTGCATTAGTCAGATCTACTCTTCTAAGATTATAATCACACCAAAAATATACATACCGAAGATTTTTGCAGCTTCCCGTCTTCAGGCTTGAGGCTGCGATATTGTACATCTCCAGTACCTTTAAGTTCGTAAAACGATTTACATTCAAGGTACTGCCCTTGGCATATCCAATGCTTAAATGCATCAGATTCGGTGCCTTCGTGGGAAGCTTTACCGTAGCTTTCTGAAAATAGGAGCCGGATACTTTTAAGTCCACCACTGCACTGCACTTGCTGACATCAATGGTTTTCAACGACGCATTCTTCCAGGAGCCTCCCTCTTCCGATTCCACCGTAATCTTCTTTGCATAGGGTGCTACCAGTTTAAACCTTTTCGTCGGAAGCTCATGCAGATCCACCCAGCTGATTCCCTTATATGCACTCAGATCCATTACCGTTCCGGTGTAATCTCTTAGATCCAGTGCGGTAACCCAGGGCAAATGGCTTAATCCCTTCAGGCCGGAAATCCTGACCTGATAAGATAATTGCTTAAACTGCTTCTCATACACACCATTATACTTAGCATATTTATAGTTGCAGAGGTAGCCGATCTGTACTATTTCCGAAGGATCCAACCAGCCATCCTTGTTGACATCATAATAGCTCTTTTTTCCATTCTTATCACAAGTATAATAACCTGTTTTTAGCAACTGGTATAATCCCGGAAAATTGGTTTTGTTGATCTTCACAAAATCAAATTCCCTTCGCTCCATACTATATGGTTCACCATTCACATACCGGTTGATACCGTTCCAGCACACACCATCTACATACTCACCATATACCTTGTCGCCTACTTTCAGGCCCGTGGAAGTCATAGCACTCTCTGAGGTACTGCCATCCACACTTTCAATGATTCCTACCGTACGGATCCTGACATGGAGTTTCTTGCCGTTACTTCCCAGCACGGAAACCGGGATCTTGTATGTATATTCGGATTTATCCTCCTGATAACTATCCAAAACGTATGTAGTCCGCTTTTCTTCCGAAAACTCAGGATCCGTGGACAGATCCAGTTCAAATCCCTGTATGCTTATGATCTGAATGCCATTTTCATCCTCCAGGCGGCTGTAATTCTGATAGTTCCATTCTACCACGATCTTACCGTTTTTAATGGATTCCATTCGCAGACCATATGGGTGCATTTCCTGAAAAATGCTGACCGCATCTTCGGTAAGCCCTTCTGCTTTAGCATCCATGGATCCAAACATCACCATGCAAATAATCGTCAATACTGTTCCCAGAAGTATTTTTACTCTTTTCATAGTCAACCTCATCTGTAGTCAAAACCGGTTATTCAGTGTTCATCAAACCCGGGTCATGTACCCCGGATTATGTACAAAAAGCGAGAGACCGCCGGATCTACTTTTCTGGCTTTCTCTCGCATTTAGTCGGGATGACAGGATTTGAACCTGCGACCTCACGGCCCCCAGCCGTGCGCTCTAGCCAAACTGAGCCACATCCCGTATTTTCAATTATTGGCCATCCTAATGGCCGCTGTCTGCTTTTTCTGATCCGTATGCTTTATCTTTCCTGGAACAATTCAATCTCTTCTCCCAAGGGTCCTTTGCAAAAAGCGATCCTTGCAGGAAACGCTGGTGTTGAAGCAATCTCAATGCCCTTGGGTTCCACGAACACTTCGAACCCCGCTTCTTTTATCGCCTTCACACAGGCATCCACATCGTCAGTTGCCAATGCGAAATGCCCGATCACGCCTTTCTGCGTCGTTTCTCCGCCGTAGGAGAAAATCTCAATCGTACCGGACCCGGTATCAAACATGGTACCTGCATCCCATGTCCGGATGATCGGAATCTGCAATACATCCCGGTAAAAGCTTAATGCTCTCCCATATTCCTCTTCCTCGCGACATCGCATGGATACATGATGAATTCCCTTAACAAGACTCATACATCCTCCTTCACTGCCGAAAAAGCAGAACCCTAGTGAGCGTCCAGTTTTGCGCTACAGTTCTATTATACAGATTTTTCCCGCAAAAACAACCCCGAAATTTGGGATTTTGCTGCCGTACGGTTTTACTTTCGGCGGCCGTGACAGCTATCCCCGCAGCAGAAGCTCCTTCTCAACGATGGCTCCATGCTCCATATAATACCGTGGCACTCGCTTACTTACCGCACAGGTCAGTTCGTAGGGGATAGTACCCGCAAGCCCAGCCATCACATTGATGGAGTTATTTTTACCAAACACTTCCACTTCGGAACCCACATCCACAGACGGTTTGTCAGTAAGATCGATCATACACATATCCATACAGATTTTTCCCCGCACCGGTGCCGGGCCTTCCTTCGTCATTAAGCTATAGTGATTGGAAAGGCTGCGGAAGAATCCGTCTGCATATCCATATGGCACCACGCCCAGTCTGGTGGTGTCCGTGGTTTTAAAAATGCCTCCATAGCTGACAGCGGTTCCTGCCGGATAGATTTTTATGGTGCTGACAGTGGTTTTCAACGTCATCACCGGCTGCAATCCCAGTTGCTCTGCAAACTTACCATATCCATAGAGCAGCAGACCCGGGCGCACCATATCCAGCCAGGTTTCCGGATATCTTGCCACCGCACCGCTGTTGGCGCAATGACGGATGCGGAAAGAATGGCCCAGCTTCTTTTCCACCTCCCGGATCACATGGCAGAACAACTGAAACTGATGCTTCGTATAAGCCTCACTTTCTTCCCCCGGCTCATCCGACACGGCAAAATGGGTAAAGATCCCTTCTGCATCCAGCCCCGGAAGAGAACATCCATGGCAGATTCCCTCAATGCCTGTGGAAAAAAACTCTCCATCACACAAATACCCAAGCCGGGACATACCGGTGTCCACCTTGATGTGGATCTTCAGGGTTCCCCCCGCCTTCACAGCCTCTTCACTGTATTCCACAGCCTTGGCTTTGCAGCTTACTGCCTGGGTAATATCATATTCGATCAGCTTCGGCACCTGTTCCCTGGGGGTATGTCCCAGAATCAGGATCGGCATGGTGATACCGTTATTCCGTAATTCCACCGCTTCATCCGCACTGCTGACCGCCAGATAGTCGGCGCCCAGCTCCTGAAGCAGTCTGCTAACCTGTACGGAACCGTGTCCGTAAGCATCCGCCTTCACAACACCTAAGAACCGCACATTTTGTCCGATATGATTTTTTAATGTTTTATAGTTATGGGCCAGAGCATCCAGATCGATTTCTGCCCAGGTACGTCGTAATGTAGACTCCATGATTCTCACTCCGTTTAGTTTGTGTTACTACTACCTGTAGTCTGATCTTCCAGAAAAGCCAGCACCCCGTCAAGATTCTCTTCCCTGACCCGGTTTCCGCCGTTCATAAGCAGATCCAGCATCTCATCCTCATCCGGCGTGCGGTCCTGCTTCTCTGCCAGACTTTTTCCCAAAGTCTTAGACATGGTCTTCATCATAAATTTGTAAATCCCGTGCAGACGGCTTATGTCAAATCCTCCCTGCAAGGTAAAAACAGGAACCTCAGAAGGAATGTGATTCGTTTTTCTGACATCCTCCATCTGGGAACCGGTGCTTCCCATTCCCACACCGCAGACTGCCCTGATCCGGAATTTTTTGGCAGCTTTTGTATAGCCCTGCACTTTTCCCGCCATGAGCCAGCCCAGATACAGGATCTTGCTGCCCGGTTCTAAATTCCCTGCTACCCCGGACAGATCATATACGGCCAGCCCGGTTTTCTCCCCCAACATCTTAGCATATTGTTCGGTATAGCCGGTATTTGATGTATAAACGATTCCTTTTAAATCCATATAAGCTTCCTTTCTTTCTAACCCATCAGTTTTAACTTTTGCAGAAAAACGGGAAAGCCTGCGCTCCCCCGCTATTTCTCCCATCAAATATGATATATTATGCGCTTTCCAGGTCCTGCTTAATCTGTTCCAGATCCGCAAGAAGCACTTTGGAATACTCTTCCGCCTCACTGTAGATCTGCTCCGCTTTGGTGTAATCCTCTGCGAAAAGCGCATCCCTCACTTCTTTACCAAAACCATGGAACTTCCTGTGCTTTGCTTCCAATCCGTCCCACAGCGGTTTCATCCGGTCATTGCGGGGACTCATGGCATAATAGAAATGTCCGAATCCACATTTTCCGGAATCTAACTGGATGGGCAGGATCGTCTGCTCATCCACCATGCGCTTCAGATTCTCCAGCCATGCTTTATGTGCACTTATGGCACTGTCAATATAGCCTGCAAATTTTCCGTTGCTCATGCGATAGAACGGGTCATCTGCCATTTTGCCCATGGTCTTTACAGCACTGTCCAGCGTCGCCTCAACCTCTGTAATAGGGCCTGTGACTTCCTTCATTTCCCTGCATACATCACGCATGTAATTGGTGTCATCTTTTAGACTATCACACTGTTCTTCAATGGAAGCAGACTGCTCCTCCAGAATCGACATGGAACTGCTAATCTCTTCGCTGACTGCTGCCAGGGATGCGATCTCTTCGTTGATGATAGACACATGCTCCTGGTTGGCATCATTTAATTCCCATACATTGGCAATCTTCTCTGTCACATTACCTAATGCTGCTATGGTATCGGATGCACTCTCGGTACTCTTTTTCGATGCTTCCCGAATAGCCTCCACAAAATCGCCCATATTTCCGGTCAGCTTCTGGGTCTGTTCTGCCAGTTCCCGGATCTCATCCGCAACAACGGCAAACCCCCGGCCTGCCTCTCCTGCTCTGGCAGCCTCAATGGAAGCATTTAATGCCAGCAGGTTGGTCTGGGAGGAAATCGCATTGATACCCTCGATCACTTCATTCATATGCTGGATGATCTCTACCAGTTTATCCATATCCTTCTGCATTTCCTTGGATACATCAATGGTCTGGTTGGAGAGATCCTTGATATGAGTCAGCTCGTTCTGACCTTCTTCGATCTTCTTGTATACTTCCTCTGTCTGCTCAGAGGCTTTGATAATGGTATTGGTCAGTTCCTCATGCTGCATGTTGACCTGTTCGGCTACCTGAGATGTCTCAGCGGCCGCCCCAAAGATCACTTCCGTTGCCTCTGCCACATTATGGGAGATCTCATTCATATGATCCGTATGATGATTCATTGCCAGATCAAGAGAACTGATCCGCATAACTGCTCCCAGATCATCTGCTATGATCTCTTCAAAATGCGAACGTCCCTTCTCCAATCGCTTATAAGCATCCTCCAGCCGGGGATCCCGGGAGTAATCCACATCCTGCATGCTTGCAACCGCATTGATAAGATCGTCATTTTTCTTTCCAAATATCATACTACTTCCTCCATTCCGTATCCCATCCATAAATCTTGCTGTATTTTTCATTCAGGTAATTGATAAAAGGCTTTGCATCCAGTGCCTTGCCGGTGACTTTTTCCATTAACTCCGCTTCCCGCTTACTTCTTCCAAATCTCCAGAAATGCTCCTTCAGCCACTCCATGATCTGACCAAACTCACCCCTGCTGATCTGATCGTACATATCCGGAATCTCTTTTAAGATCGTCTCCAAAATCTGACCGTCGTAGATATTTCCGATGGAATAGCTCTGGAAGTATGCGATCCAGTCACCGGTCCAGTGCATATCCTGCAAAATACCCTGACAATCATTTTCCGGACGTACCCCTAAGTACTTCTCATATTTGTCATTCCATGCATCCCTCATCTGGGCAACTGTGATTTTTCCTGCAAACCAGTCACGTTCCAGCTCATAACGAATGATGATATGAAGATTATATGTGATCTCATCCGCCGAAGTCCTTACCGGTCCCGGCTTCACTTTATTCACTGCTTTGTAAAAGTCCTCTTCCGATACGGCCTTAAAGTCCGGAAAATTCTTTACCAAAACAGGATAGATATGATGAATATATTCTCTGCTACGTCCAATAAGATTTTCAAAAAACCGCGACTGGCTCTCATGGAAAGCTCCGACGATTCCCCCAAACAATCCTGCTTCTGCCACTTCCTCATCGGAGGAATAGCTATACATGGAATGTCCGCATTCATGCAGGATCGTGTACAAAAGCGAAAACCTGCCATGTCTGTTTACACAGATTCTGGAGTCCCGCGGTCCCAAAGTGGTAGAAAACGCATGGGGCACCTTGTCGTAATAGCCGCCTTTCGTCTCCTCATATCCCATTTCCTGGGCCAACTGTTTCCCAACTTCAAACATTACGTCCGGATCCTGTTCTTTCTCCAGGAACGAGTCATCAATTTGTACACCGCTGCTTTGGATCTTCTGTAAAATATCCAAAGTTCCGTTTCTTAACACCTCAAATTCATGATTCACCTGTTCCAGATCCAGTCCCGATTCATCCAGATCCATCAGGGTAACAAAGGGATCCTCATCCGGCTCTGTGGCAAGGGCAATCCTCTTTCTCAATTCAAACATCTGCTCCATATAAGGACAGAAAATGGAAAAATCCTGTTCCTCTCGCGCCCTTCTCCATGCGCTGATCGCCTTTGCTTTCTTCTCCTCAAACTCCCTTGACAGATCTGCCGGCACCCTAAGGTAATAGTGACGACTCTTCAAAAAGTTCCGCACCTGGGCATTTTCCATAGGATCCTCTCCGCGGGGATGCTCTTCATAATACGCGGCAAGTTCATCCGCTTCCGGGGTGACATACAGCATTCTCCGCTGCGCGTCCAGGTATGTCTGTATCTGAGTCCGGTAGTCGCTTCCCTCCTCCGGCAGACTGCCCCACTGATCCATGATAAAAAGTCCCTCCATGGCATCAAAGTATCCACATCGGACAGTGATGGTATTCAATGCCCGTTTTCTTTCTTCCGCGTCCACTTGTAAACTCCTCCTGTTATTTCGGTCCGTTCTACAAAATATACCTAAAGTATACCATCTAATGGTCAGCAATGCAAGAAATCCCACCGTTTTACTTGGTTGCGGCTGACCGTTTTGCTTGGCGGAGCATTCGGCGTGGCATGCCGTCAGGGACAGTCCCATCTCTTTGAAGAACACACGAAAAAGGCGACACCGATACTCTTCACCGATGTCGCCCTTTAAACTATACTCTCCATGGGCCTGTACCTCTTCTTTTCATTTTGATATTTACTGTTATCATCAGTCGGACTTCTTTGTTTTCTTCTTTCCTTCCGATCCGTTCTTCCTATGACCTTGAAGCTGTACCATATATGAAGGATTTTGTCTGCTGGCACTAACTTCGCTCTCATCTTCTGTCATGTTGTCTATCGGTTAAAAATCTAAAAACAAATGCAATTTCTTATTTTGGTGGAATGCACCCCTTTCTCTTCTCAACTGGTTTTGTTTGTTTCTTTCTTGTTTGTAATTGTATTATAACACATCTTTTTAAAAATGCAAGTCTTTTTTTGAAAAAATTTTTATTATTTTTTAATTTTCTAAATTTATGGCTTTATCTGCTAAATATTATGCGCATTTTAAACGGGCATAAACCCCGGCGGTGATAAACGCCTCTTAGCAGAAGCGTTTATCCACACCGGTTTCCTTATAATAGTTTTCTTTATTCTGATACATCCTGGCATCAGCAATCTCCGCCATCTGGAGGACGGTTTTTTCCGGAAATTCCCGTTTCGTGGCAAACCCAATGGCAACAGACAGATCATACTCCCGTGTGGCGGACCATTTTTTCGTGGTAGCCTGAAAATCTCCCCGGATCCATTCGATCTGTTCTTCTGTGGCAAAAATAATGGCCGCAAACTCATCTCCACCTATCCGGAAAAGCATTCCGTAATTACCAAGGCACTGTTTCATACACTCTGCTGCCCCCCGGATCAGCTCATCTCCTGCCGCATGGCCGAAATGATCGTTCACCCTCTTTAATCCGTTCAGATCCATGGACACATAAACAAAATCCTGCTCCGGAGGGATTTCCGGATTTCTAAGGATCATTTCCTCATAGCCCCGTCGGTTCAACATATTCGTCATGGGGTCGGTAACGGCATTTTTCTGCTCCTCCAGAATATCATTTGTCATTCTCATGATGATCACGAATAAAACCACCGCAGCCGCGCTCAGGTATAAAAGCACCACCAAAAGTGTAAGGGGCACAGACTGGTTTACCACTGCTTTTTCCTGTGCAACGATAATGATATAATTCTTAAAATTATCTACTGCACAATAGGCGGGCTTATCAAGTATCTTACCTTTGTCATAAAGAATACTGTCTGGCATGTGCTCATATTCATATCCGGTCAAGCCGGTTTCTTTTAGCGACAGACCTAACAGTTCTTCTTCCGTAGACCCCTTAATCACCTGGGTTTCCGCATCTGCCACAATAATATCCACACCACTATAGGAAGGCATACCCTCTACCACCTCGGAGATTTCATTATCCTGCAGCTCCTTCATCAGACGCAGAGGCGTTATACCCACCTGTACCATTCGGGTGCCATCATCGTTCCAGCAGATGGCATACATCATGGATTTTTCTTCTGCTGTATTCGGCGTAACATCCTGACACATGGTCAGGGATTTATTTTTTAACATGGGTTTAAAATACGAGATCTGACTGCCCGAATCAAAATTCAGACCCTTGTATTTCGGATTTGTTCCCGCATAAATCGTACCGGATTCATCAAACAGATAGATCTCATCCACAGACATCAGTGCTGCTATCCGCCGCAGTTCCTGAAGATTATTCTCCAAATCAGAGTCATGATCCAGTGTATAGGCCACCGCTTTTGCACGGGTAATATAATCCTCTTTTAAGGAAGCCACCAGGGCAGTTTCCTCTTTTTCATTCTCCAACATGACCTCTTCCACCTGATTGATCAGAATAGCAGAAGTCTTGTTGGCTTTATTTTCATTTCCCCTAAGCTGGATACCATATTCCAGACCAACCAGGCTCAGAACCAGAAGCATGGTTATGATCGCAAACGATATCTTGCTCCTCGTGTTTTTTGTCATATACAAAATTCTCCTCTATTCGACAACAATATAACACATTAAATTTATTTTGTTAAGAGAAAAACAATCAAAAAGAAGAGAAAAAACTCCCTGCCACAAAACTATGCGGCAGGGGCATCTGTTATAACCTCCGGGAAGGCTTCTATTGGTATCCTTCCGGATTATTCTTCTGCCAACGCCAGGTATCACGGCACATGTCTTCTAAGCCCCGGGTGGCCTCCCATCCCAGAAGCTGTTTGCTTTTGCAGACATCGGCCCAGCATGCAGCCAGGTCACCGGGACGTCTGGGACCGATCTCATATTTTACAGTTCTGTCGGAAGCCTTCTCGAATGCCTCAACCATCTGCAGAACACTGTAGGGCTTGCCGGTTCCCAGATTGATAATCTCCACACCTTTGTGGTCACGGACATACTCCACCGCTTTCAGATGTCCCATAGCCAGATCCGCCACATGAATATAATCCCTTAGACCGGTTCCATCCGGGCTTGGATAGTCATTTCCATAAACGGTAAGGTGTTCCAGCTTTCCAACAGCAACCTGAGCAATATAGGGCATCAGATTGTTTGGAATACCTTTAGGATCTTCACCGATGAGACCGGACTCATGAGCTCCCACCGGATTAAAATAGCGCAGTAACAGCACAGACAACTCCGGATCCGCTTTTGCCGCATCCTCCAGAATCTGTTCCATCATGGATTTGGTCCAGCCGTAAGGATTAGTGCAACTTCCACGCTGCATACTCTCATCGTAAGGAACTGCATTCTCCTGACCATAAACTGTTGCAGAAGAGGAAAAAACAATCCGCTTTACCCCTGCTTCTTGCATGCACTCCAACAAGGTCAGGGTGGTATCAATGTTGTTTCTGTAATACTCCACCGGTTTGCTGACGGATTCACCCACCGCTTTTAATCCAGCAAGGTGAATGATGCAGTCAAGCTGCTGCTTAGAAAAAATCTCCCTCATTTTTACCTTGTCACAGATATCACATTCATAAGCAGCAATCTTCTTACCGGTAATGGTCTCTACCCGTTTTACCGCCAAAGGACTACTGTTTCGGTAGTCATCCACAATCACTACTTCGTGACCTGCATTTAGCAATTCTACTGCACAATGTGCACCAATGTATCCGGCACCGCCGGCCAGTAATATTCTCATGTTGATCTCCTACTATTATATTTAGTCATAGTCATTCTTTACCTTTTCTATAGGTTCGA
>JBJEIY010000026.1:0-9378 GCA_051877515.1 Lachnospiraceae bacterium
GCCAGTAATTTCTTGCTTATGCTTGTATGCATGTAAGCATTCCTCCTTTATTAGGAGAAGACGCACTTTTTTGACCAAATGGACACCAAATGTTTACAGAATCGGGGTAAAAAGGGCCTAAAATCGGGTATTTTTGCCCTGTTGGAATTTGACAGCCCGGAGAGCAGGTGTTACAGTAAGGTCACAAAACCTCCTGCCGCATTTTGTTTTCCCTGTACCAAGCCTGATCACCTGCCCACATCATTGTAACCTTAGTATTCGGATAAAAAGAAAAATTATACATTACTGCTAATTGCTTTGGCGTTGTCATTCATTTGATTTTAGGATATAATATTATAAGGAGAAAGAATAAACGGGGTAACTAAATGTACAAAAGAAAAGAGTATAAAAATTTAAAGTTCACAGACGACTTTATGTTCTGTAAGATTCTCACAGATGATTTGGAACTGTGCAGAAAGGTTTTGGAATTGATCCTGGGCATTGAAATCAGAAGGGTTGTGCTTTCGGAAAGCCAAAAAGCTGTTGATGAAACCTACGATGGAAAGGGTGTCCGATTTGATGTTTATGTGGCGGACGATAATGAAACCGTTTTACATTATTTTTATATGTCTTGAGGATCCGTTTGAAGCAAATCTTCCGGTGTACTCATTTGAAAATCTGTGTTTGCAAAACAAGGAGATTTCCCTTGGCGATGGCACACGGAAGGTTTTTATCAATGCAGAAGGCAGCCGCGTAGACCAACCAATTGAATTTGTTGCATTCTTAGACTTTCTAAAAAATGGAGATACGAATTCTGAATTAACAAGGACTTTGGATCGTGCTGTTAAAAAGGCAATCCTTAAAGAAGAGTGGGAGGTGGAATATATGACTCTGGCGATGAAACTGCACGAAGAACGCAAAGAAGCGCGTGAAGAAGGACGCAAGGAAGGGCGTATTGAAGAGAAAATTCAATTTGCTGCAAGAATGATTGAACAGGGTTATTCCGAAGAGCAAATTCTTTCCCTTGGGGTTACGGAAGAACAGCTACAGGAAGCTAGAAACCTTCTTACGGTTGAAGAATAGAGTTTGCCAAAAGCCGAAGAGCATGTAATAGTTATTCATTGTACAGAAAAGTATCATCCACTTGCGAGATTGAATGGGTATGTAAGACCATATTAGCGTGTGACTCTTTTAAACATAAGCTGCCTGTGTGGTAGCCGCTAGTATGGCAGTACCCATTTTTTGAAGAAACGGTAGTTTTTCGGTAAAATAATCTTGAAGAAATGTCACTTTTTGGATATAATAATCTTGAAGAAATGCTTTTAACAGCATAATCAGGAGGAAATATGTATTTCAATAGAAAAGCATATGGAAAATTGCAGGAATGGAAAGAACATTACGCAGATCGGTATGCTGTACTACTGGAGGGAGCAAGACGAGTTGGAAAATCCACTATCGCCGAACATTTTGCCCGAAATGAGTATAAGTCATATATACTGATTGATTTTTCCAAAGTCTCCGGTGAATTTCTTGCATGCTTTGATGACATCAATGATCTGGATCTTTTTTTTCTTCGCTTGCAAGCACTTACCGGAATTGATCTGTACCCGCATGAATCTGTCATTATTTTTGATGAGGTTCAGTTGTTTCCACGAGCAAGACAGGCGATTAAACATTTAGTGAAAGATGGCCGCTTCCACTATATTGAAACCGGTTCCTTAATTTCCATTCGAAAAAATGTGAAAGATATCCTGATTCCTTCCGAAGAAATGAAAATTCAGGTTTATCCAATGGACTATGAGGAATTCTGTGATGCAACTGCCAAAAGCTATGCTACTTTGAAGCAGTTATTCAAAATGAACAAAGAAATCGGTCAGCAAACGAACAGAAAACTTATGAGGGATCTTAGAATCTATATGGCAGTGGGCGGAATGCCGCAGGCAGTGGAAGCCTATGTCAATGGAGAAAACTTTTCTATGATAGATCAGGTAAAGCGCCAGATCATCAACTTGTATGAAGAGGACTTTAAAAAGCTGGATCCATCCGGAAAACTTTCTTCCATCTATCATTCTATTCCGGCGCAGCTTGCGAAAGGTGTTCGAAAATATCGACTCTCTTCCACATTGGGCAAAAGAAAGACTTCAAAAGATGAGGAATTGATATTTGATCTAATGGATTCCAAGACAGTTCTTCCATGCTATAATTCAACGGATCCGCGCGTCAGCCTTGCGGCCACCAAAGATACCGATAGCTATAAACTTTATCTTGCAGATACCGGTTTGTTTATTACACTTATGTTCATTGATCGTCCGGTAGTGGAAAACGAGCTCTATGCAAAACTATTATCCGATAAACTGCCGGCAAATCTCGGCTATTTGTATGAAAACCTGGTTGCACAGATGCTAACAGCATCCGGCAGGGAATTATACTATCATACCTGGGAGAAAGAAAACAGTACACATTATTATGAGATCGACTTTCTCATTTCCCACGGTTCCAAGATATCCGCAATCGAGGTTAAATCATCCGGAACAGGAAAGCATGAGTCTATTTATGAATTCCGAAAACGCTATTCTGCGAACCTCAAAGAATGCTACATCGTATCGCAGAAAGATTATGAACGAAAAGATGGGATTGTTTTTCTGCCTGTTTATTTAACACAGTTTTTGATATAAATAGCTGTACACTACTTGACTAGTGTACAGCTATTCTTAACCTTACCGCAACTTTTTCAGAAAGACCCTGCTAAAGAAAATGCAGACCACAAAGGTCATGGCATTAGACAGCGGCTGTGCTTCCTGGATGCCGGACATTCCCCGCAGATTAGCAAGGATCAACAAAACGGGAATAAACAGTATTCCGCTTCGCAGGGAAGAAGTAATGGTTGCATAGAAACGCTGGCCGGTACTTTGAAATCCCATCTCTGTTACCATGGATATGGGAACCAGCAGCATGGCAAGACATTGCAGGCGTAGAGCCCGCACCGCATAAGCCGTGACTGCCGGGTCATCCCGGAAAATCCGGATAATCGGTTCCGCATAGACGGAAACCGGAATCACTGTCAACACCAGCAATATCTCTGATAGGAAAAAGGTAAACCAGAAGGCTTTTTTTACCCGGTCTTTTTTTCCTGCACCATAGTTGAAACTGCTTACCGGCTGGAATCCCTGTCCGATTCCGATGGCCATAGACATCACAAAAAAGATCACCCGGGATGTGATGCTCATGGCAGCAACTGCAGCATCTCCGTAAACAGCCGCATGACTGTTCAGGAGCATGGTTGAGATACTGTTTAGGGCCTGGCGCAGCAGACTGGGGAAGCCGGTGGTTATGATATTGAACAAATTCTCCCAGTGGAAGGATACACATCGTATCGAAATCCTGGTCTGGGTTTTGCCAAACAGGAACATGGACAGCAGAATACCGAAACTGATCACTTGTGAAATGCAGGTCGACAATCCGGCGCCATGCACGCCCATGTGAAATTTGAAAATAAACAGCGCATCGCCGCTGATATTTAAAACTGCACCGGTAAGAAGACCTACCATTCCAAGTTTCGCTTTTCCTTCGTAGCGGAGCAGATTGTTCATGGTAAGACTGGAGGTCATAAAAGGCGCTGCGATAATAATATAAGAAATATATTGTTTTGCGTAAACTGCAATGGTATCTGTGCTGCCCAACAAATACACCAGTGGCGTCAGGCACAGGAAGCTTATAAAACCAATTACGATTCCCAACGCAAAGGAAAAAAAGAATCCCGTAGAACTATAGGTTGTGGCTTTTTTCACATCTTTGGACCCAAGACTTCTGGACATAATACTGCCGGAACCCTGTCCGCACATGAAGCCCACTGCCTGCAGGATTGCCATATATCCAAACACCACGCCAATGGCAGCGCTGGCCGATGTGCCCAGTGTTCCCACAAAAGCGGTGTCCACCATGTTATAAAAATTATTTACCATCATACTTAAGATAGTGGGAACAGCCAGACTTCCCACCAGCTTTCCAATGGGCTCTGTGGTCATTTTCTTATATTGATCCTGCTGCAGCTCTTCTTTCGTTTCCATAGTAACCTCTCCTGTTGTTTTCCATTAGTTTACCCAAGTCTTTTCATTATAACACATTTGTAAACTACCACATAAGAGGAACTTTTCTCTCAGCAGAATATCTGTGATATCCCCTATGGTTAAATATTAGAAATCATATTTTTCATAAAATGTGATAGAATCACGAATATTCGCTCATAAAATGTGAATAATATGATTGAATAGGCTCATAAAATGTGGTATTCTTTGTGGTAGGAGGTGGAGTCTATGTATTTTAGAAGAAAGATCGATGAATTTCTCTTGCATTGGAAGAAGGATCCGGCACATAAACCTTTGATCGTAAAGGGTGCAAGGCAGATTGGCAAGACAGAATCAATCTTACATTTTGCAAACGAGAATTACAGTAATGTGGTATATATCAACTTCGCATTGGATAAGAAGTATTCTACTATTGTAACTGATGGTTATGATGCGGAAACTGTAATAAAGAATATTACGTTGGCAAACCCAAAGCTTTCATTTCTTCCCGGAGAAACAATCATTATTTTTGATGAAATTCAGGAGTATCCGGATGTTGCCACCACCTTGAAATCCTTTCATATGGATGGACGATTTGATGTGATATGCAGTGGTTCCATGCTGGGAATAAACTATAAAAAAATTCATAGCAATAGCGTTGGATATAAAACGGATTATGAGATGTTTTCCATGGATTTCGAAGAATTTCTGTGGGCAAAGGGGTATCGCGAGGAACAAATCCAGGACATTTTAAATCATATGACGGAGCTGACGCCATTTAGTGAAACGGAGTTGAGTGTATATAAATCTTTGTTTTTGGATTATTGTGTACTGGGTGGAATGCCGGATGTTGTGCGTGGATACATTGAAACAGGAACATTTTCAAACTCTTTGGATATTCAGGAGCAAATCCGCCTGGATTACGAGGAGGATGTAAGAAAGTATGCAGAAGGTTTGGATCAGGCAAAGATTATTCGTGTGTATCGCAGTATTCCGGCGCAATTAGCGAAGGAGAATAAGAAGTTTCAGTTCAGCAGGATAGAAAAGAATGCCAGATCCAGGGAATATGCAGGATGCATTGAATGGCTCATTGATGCCGGAGTCATTTCAGAATGTAACTGCCTGCTTTTCCCGGAATTACCCTTAAAAGGAAATGCAGATGACAGCAAGTATAAATTATATTATCCTGACACCGGGTTGTTGGTCTCTGCTTTGGATGAAGAGGCGCAAGAGGATTTGCGGGTAAATAAAAATCTGGGAGTTTATAAAGGTGCTCTCTATGAAAACTTTATTGCAGAGTCTTTTACAAAACAAGGACTGGGTCTTTTCTACTATAAGAAGGAAAATTCCACGCTGGAGGAAGACTTCTTTGTCAGATCAAAAAACGAACTGATTCCGGTGGAAGTGAAATCAAATAATGATAGGTCGAAGTCTTTGGCAGCTTTAATTAAGAACAAAAACTATGCAGATATTCACCATGGTATTAAACTTGGAGATTTTAATGTGGGATATGCCAATCATATCTATACATTTCCGTATTTCTGTTCTTTTATGATGAAAGCATATCTAAAAAGCTGGGACTAATGTTGGAAAAACGGACAAATAATGGTGATTTTGTATTGGAAAAACGGACAAACAAGATGAGTCAGCAAGCAGCCTCACTTGTCATAAACAAGGACCGGAAACTCCATAGTGAGCTTCCGGTCCTTATTTATGAAATAACTTATTGCTTCTCAAACCGCATATCTTCCGGTTCAAATACCATATCCGGTGTGATGGTTGCAGTAATAATATCCTGACAGGCCTCTTCTAAGCCCCTATAGGTAATAGTAAATTTCTTCCAATCTGAGGGCACTTCCCATACAAGATAGCCTGCTATATTATCACCGGCACCCACTTCCTGGAAAATGGGGGAATAATCTTCAGGATCGTTGACAAGGAAGGTATTTTCAATTTTCTTTCCGTCGACCTCTGCCGAAAGACCATCTGCCGGAATATAGACAGGTTCCTCTGTTTTGTTATAAAAAGCAAGGAAAAGTACAAGATACACATTGCCTTTTTCCGGTTTATCCGTATACTTGTCCGTTTTTATCTGCTTATATTCTTGTATACCCGTGAGAAAAAAGTTAAAGCCGTTTCCTTGTGCTTCTTCTCCCGGCTTCAGATCATAAGTTTCAGTCTCCGGCTTTTCATAATCTGTTTCGGATTCGATATTTTCACCCTGATCTTCATTCACGATGGAATCCTGCTCCTGTGTATCCGCATTTTTGCCACAGCCTGCGCCTAAAAGCATGACACTCAGGATACAGAAAAGTATTGCATATTTCTTAAACATAGTTAGCCTCGTTTCTTTTCTCATTCAATGATAAAACCCTGTTCCCATAAATTCTGTTAATACTATTATGGATTTTTTCTCGGTTTCTATTCCCCTAATAAAAATTCTTCTGACTTAATGCACGATATGAATCATCTTATTCCATTAAGAAAAGGTCTTCCTAAAAGGAAGACCTTTTCTAATTATGAATTCAGAATCAACAAGTAATTACTGAGTAATTCTCTGAGAATTCAATGTATCCTTTAAGTCAAGGTATCCGTTTCCGTCCTTGTCAATCTTAGAGAGTACATCTGCACCTACAGTAACTTTTACTGTTGTAGAAGCTACGCTTCCATCCTCATTTTCAATGTTTACTACAAAGTCGAAGGTATCGCCTCTTTCAGCACCTGTGATTTCAATGTAGTCTCCACCATTTCCGTATACAGAATGGTTACCATCTACTTCTCCATCAGGATTCTCTACGTAGTTCTTCACTTCGTATCTATAACCATCTGTGGTGCCATCATACATCATAGGCTCACCATACTGGTCATATCCACATCCGAGCCAAATGTATTCTTTAACACCCTTGTTAGTTACATTATAACTATTGTACATGAGATAGTTCCACTGATCACGCTCAGCATCATACTTAAATGCAGTATTTTCCGGATTCAGTGTTACCTCGCCGTAGGTTCCGATAGATACTGCCTTGCTTGGCTCATCGGAAATCTTCAGCGTCTTGCTTACAGATGTAACAGTTGCTAACTCTTCCTCAGCATATGCGGTTCCAAGATCTGCTTTATCGTTGCTATATAACTGTTTAGCTTCGATAGCAATTCTTTCGCTGGCAACCTTACGTACACCATTACCTGTACCTGCATCATATAAATCGGTCCACTTAATTGCACCACTGGTTACAGCAACAATACCTGTAGTTGGAACCCAAGCACCGTTAATATCATATGAACGGTAAATAGTTGTAATCTCAAATTTGTCATCTTTGGAAGAAATTCTATAGTAAGTACTCGGAACTTCTACCGTTGTATTACCGTATTTTGCAGTAACAGTAAATGGTACAGCATTCTTATTTGTTAAATCAGCATATGCACCAGCATCGCCTTCTTTTAACTCCGGAAGGTCAACTACTTTTTTAGCATTTGCATAGTTAGAATACTCAGAAGCAGCAGTTTCAACATGAAGTGTCTTAAGATCTGTTACTTCCCAGTTATTTAACTGTGATACATCAACAGTTGTGAAGGATACTGTCTTAGTCGGGCTTACACCTTCATAATCAGTTTCGTTCTTTGTCTTAACAATACTGAATTTAACCAGGTCGTTCGTTTTTGCTGTGTTAATAACTTTGGTACTTGCTTTTACTTTAAACTGTGAAGGTAACTGATAATAATCATAGTATGCCTGATTACCGTCAGCTATAGTATTACCGGATCCATCACGCTGTGTGATCATTGCATATGCATCATTATAAGCTGCATTGAATGCCGGATAACCTGGCCAGTCAGAATCATAAGGATCTACGCCTTCTACATTTGCATCAAGGTAAGTTACAGAATCAGCAGGGGTAACACCATCAACTTTAGTGAATCCATCACCCTTGTATTCAGCTTTTACGCGGAATTTGTATCCTGCAAACTCCTGTCCCTTTAAGAGACCAAGTTCACTTGCATTGAAGAAGTCAACTGCATTGTCTGTGCCATGTTTTCCATCCATGTAACGACCATACTGGTCAACATAAGCTAATCCGTCAATATCGATTGTGACAGTATCACCTTCTAACATAGTGTCAGTCCAGTGTTTCTTATATTTATACTGCCACATATGATACCACTCGTCAATACCGGTGATTGCATCCGGTCTCGCCTTATCCTGGATACCGAACTGTACATTGGATCCGGTTCCGTTTACAACGATAGCGGTAACGATTGCAGGTCTGTCCTGTCCATCGGTAGAAACTGTTTCATTCCAGTCAACAAATCTGTCAACGAAGGTAAGAGTTGCTGTTCCGTCATCCTCTTCAGTTAACTCTACATTTGCACCCTGTACGCCAACACTAAATGTTAACTTGTTGAAGGTTTCATTTTTAGCAAGAGTCTTGAAGTTCTTGATTTCATTTCCGTTCTGATCCAATGCCACGAATGGAATTTCAACTTCTTCACCGTCAGCGATCATTTCGGTCGGCTCGCTCATGGTAAAGCTTACCAGCTGAACGTCACTTCCGATTACGATGTTCTTGGTGGTCTTATTTCCGGTCTTTCCGGAGATTGCAGTGATATTTACTTCACCGCCATCGCTTACTTTAAGACCTGGGTTAATCTTAGCTGCGCAATATACTTCTCCGTTAATAACAACGTTTGAAGATGCGTCTACGATAGAGCTATCGATTAACATTGGGTTATCGCTTAAGAAAGTGATATCACCTGCGCCGATATATCCTGTACTGTCTCCACTATACTCACCAAGTGAGTTCTTGTTCTGATCCAGTGCTTTGTATACTAATACATATTCACCAACTTTGAAATCTACCGGAAGAGTATCTACGATAGTAGAAGTGTTTGCTTTTACAAATCCAGCGATTTCGATGGTGTCAAGTGCCTGAGCCATACCTACGGTTAAGGTTGCATTTACGGATTTTCCGGTCTTCTCATAGATACCGGTTACATAAATCTGCTCACCATAGGTAAATGCTTTGTTGTCGCTTCTCTTCAGAACCAATTTACCAGCATTAGAATCTTTAGATGCCGGATCGCCACAGCTTGTTGTCCACTTAATGCTTGTGGTTGTACGGATGCTCTCACCATACTGGTCAAGGACATCATAGTATACTACAACACCCATAGCATCAGCCGGGTCGCCTAAACCATTTGCAGCCTTAGTCTTGATTGTTAATGCCTTATCGTTTAAGATCACGATCTGGTCAACTCTCTGGGTCTCAACAACTGCTTCAGCCTTAACTTCTTTGGAAAGAGATGCAGATTTAGCAGTTACGGTATATGTACCAAC
>JBJEIY010000027.1:0-35157 GCA_051877515.1 Lachnospiraceae bacterium
AACTTAGCCGATTTAAAACTTAACTATTGACTTTCTTTAATAGTTAGTCTTATTTCATGTTTTCTACTGCAGCGCGCTCAATGGCAAGACCTGCATTATATCGCTTCAGGAAAATGTCAAATCCTTCCACATCCTCTTTCACCGGTTCTTCGATCGTGCTCTGCTGCTCCTTAAAGATTCGCTCATTCAGATATTCCGATAATGATTCGTTCTCTTTTTTCTCCATCATGTATGCCGCGAGCACCGCCATTCCCCATGGGCCGCCTTCTCCTGCAGTTGTCATGGTTGCAACCGGCGTATTAATGGCTGCTGCCATAATCCTCTGGCCCACAACCGGTGTCTTAAACAGGCCTCCGTGTCCATAGATCTTATCGATCTTAACATTTTCTTCTTTCAACAGGATATCCAGGCCGTTCTTGAGTGCTCCAAGAGCTGTAAACAGATGGACTCTCATGAAGTTAGCCAATGTAAACTTGCTGTCCGGAGTTCTTACAAAAAGTGGCCTTCCTTCTTCAAATCCGGTAATGCTCTCACCGGAGAAATAATTGTAAGCAAGAAGCCCTCCTCCACAGGGTTCCGCTTCAAGCGCTTTATGATACAAAACAGAGAAGATCTGACCCTTATCAACAGGCATTCCCATACTTTCAGCAAATTCGCCAAAAAGATTTACCCATGCATTCAAGTCAGAGGTACAGTTATTGCAATGTACCATAGCCACAGCATCGCCGCTTGGAGTGGTAACCATATCAATCTGTGTATGAACCTTTTTCAAGGCCTCCTCTAAGACGATCATTGCAAAAACCGATGTTCCGGCAGATACATTACCGGTCCGGACCGCAACACTGTTTGTGGCTGTCATTCCCGTTCCTGCATCTCCCTCCGGCGGGCACAGTTTTACTCCGGCTTGTAATTGACCGGTTGGATCCAGAAGCTTTGCTCCCTCTTGTGTAAGGCATCCCGCTTCCTCGCCTGCCACAAGAACCTCCGGTAAGATCTCTTCTAATGAAATCTCATAACCCCGGGCCTTGCTTAGTGCATCAAACTTCTTCAGCATTTCTTTCTCGTATGTTTTGGTTTCGCTGTCAATGGGGAACATTCCGGAAGCATCCCCAATTCCCAAAACCTTTTTTCCGGTGAGTTTCCAATGGATATATCCGGCAAGTGTTGTGAAAAACTTTACACTTGGTACATGTTCTTCTTTATTCAGCATAGCCTGATACAGATGTGCAATGCTCCAACGCTCCGGTATATTAAACTGAAACTGTTCTGTCAGCTCCCCGGCTGCCCGACCGGTAATGGTATTTCTCCAGGTGCGGAAAGGCACCAACAGTTCTTCTTTCTCATCAAAAGCAAGATATCCGTGCATCATGGCACTGATACCCATACCCTTTAAAGAAGTAATGACGGTACCGTATTTTTGCTGTACATCCTGCGCCAGATCACGATAGCAATCCTGTAAGCCATTCCAGATATCTTCCTGACTGTATGTCCAGATCCCGTTCTCCAGCCGGTTTTCCCACTCATGGCTTCCCATTGCCAGCACAACAGCATTCCCATCGATCAATACCGCCTTAATCCTTGTAGAACCAAACTCTATTCCAAGATAAGCATTTCCTGATTCAATAAGGTTTCTTGCTTCCATTTTCTTTCCTCCTAACTCTTAGCGGTAGAACAATTCTCCCAGTTTTAAATCTCGTTTCAGATCCGAAATGGTTGTATTCTTGTGGATCCTAACCGCTTCAATTCCCATAGCTTCTGCAAAATCTTCCATCTGCTCTGCCGTTAAGTCATAGGTAAAGGCGGTATGATGAGCTCCTCCCGCCAGGATCCATGCCTCTGCTCCTGTATACATGTCAGGCTGCGGTACCCAGAAATTGGTTGCCACCGGCAGATTCGGCATTGGTTTTTCCACCTTTTTGCACTCTACATCGTTGATGATCAGGCGGAAACGATTACCCATATCGATAAGCGAAGTTGCAATACCGCTTCCTTCTTTGGATGTAAAAACAAGTCTTGCAGGATCTTCCCTGTTACCCATAGACAACGGATTACAGCGGATGCTGATGGGGCCGTCTGCAATACTTGGGCACACCTCCAGCATATGGGACTGCAGGATTCCCTCTTTTCCTTTTACGAGGTTATAGGTATAATCTTCCATCATGGAGGTTCCTTTTGCATCTTTCATGTCTGCAGTCATAACCTTCATGAGACGCACCATGGCAGCAACCTTCCAATCTCCTTCTGCGCCGAATCCATAGCCTTTCTGCATCAATCTTTGGATCGCCAATCCCGGCAACTGTTTCAAGCTTCCCAGATCACCGAAATGGTTTACGATTGCCTGATAGTCTTTTTCCTGTAAAAAGCGTTCAAATCCCAGTTCAATCTGGGCCTGTACTGCCACATGTCGCCTGAACTCTTCCGGATCCCTTCCATCCAGAATTAGCTGATAGGTGGAATAGTATTCCTCCACCAATGCATTGACATCCGATTGGGAAACTGCCTCCACCGCTTCTGCGATCTCGTTCACCGGATAGGTATCTACTTCCCATCCGAACTTTATCTGAGCCTCAACCTTATCTCCCTCTGTAACCGCAACATTTCGCATGTTATCAGCTACACGCATCACACGGATATGGCTGCTTTCCACTATACCCACCGCAGTACGCATCCAGGAAGCGATTTTTCCGACTACCGCCGGATCAGACCAGTGTCCTACAACAACCTTACGGTCCATACGCATTCTGGTAACGATATGACCATACTCGCGATCTCCGTGAGCCGACTGGTTTTCGTTCATGAAATCCATGTCAATGGTCTCATATGGGATTTCTTCATTAAACTGCGTGTGCAGATGCAGAAGCGGTTTGCGGTACTCCTGTAAACCAACGATCCATGATTTCGCAGGAGAAAACGTATGCATCCAGGTGATCACACCCGCACACTCCTCATCCATATTTGCCTCATTGAAAGTACGGCGAATCAATTCGTTGGTAATGAGCGTGGGTTTCCAGATCACTTCAAAGGGAAGCTTTCCGGATGCATTCAATGCCTCCACGATTTTTCGGGAATGCTCTGCTACATTTGCCAGACATTCTTCTCCATACAAGTCCTGCGATCCGGTACAAAACCAGAATTTATAGTTCTTTATACTCTTCATTCTATCCTTTACCTGTCCTTCCTATGAAGAAAACGCCCAGACAGAATGTCCGGGCCCCTTCGCTATTTCTTTCTTTTCCAGACCATTACTAAGCTTTGGATCACAAGGAACAGACAAAGCATTCCGGCTATTGTGATTCCTGTCCACCAAGCCTGATCAAGGCCAACTGAGTTTACAATATTCTGAATGGTTGCTAAGGAGAGTACTCCAAAGAATGTTCCGATGATATTTCCCACACCGCCTGTCAGCATGGTTCCACCAATGATGGAAGATGCAATGGCATTCATTTCCATTCCGGATGCATGAGAAGGTGATCCGGAACCGACATGAAGGAAATATACATATCCTGCCACGCCTGCCATTAACCCACAGATCAGGTGAGACAGAAATCTGGTCCGTTTTACATTGATACCTAACATTAATGCACTTTGCGGATTTCCTCCGGTTGCATAGAAATTTCTTCCCAGCTTGGTCCATCTTAAGATCACAAAGAACAGAATCACTAATAAGATAGCAATTACTGCACCAATCTCCATATGTGCATCAATATATCTTCCCAACCGGTTATAAGTTCCAAGTCCCGGAATGATCACACGGGTATCTTTTAATGCCACGAATTTTTCATTGGCCACATTAAAGGGATTGGTATGTACAATGGTGGTCATTCCGCGGGCAAAAAACATACCTGCCAGGGTTACGATAAAGGGCTGGATCTCCAGATAAGCAACCAGATATCCCTGTACTGCACCAAACAACAATCCGATTCCCAATGCGATAAGGATGGAAACAAAAATATTTCCGCCGCCATAATCCAAATACACGGCACAGCACATGGTTACAAGTCCTGTCACTCCTCCTACGGAAATATCGATTCCTCCGGTGATCATGACTACACTCATACCGATAGAAGCAATGATCAATGCTGCCTGGGCATCCAGAATGTTTAAGAAGGTCTGCGGTTTCAGGAAGCCTTCTCCCAGGAACAGCATCGCTCCGATATACATCAAAAAGAACACCACAATAGTAATGATCAACAAGAGGTTTGTATCAGACATGCTCTTGATTCTTGTTTTCAACTTTGTCATTTATACAACCTCCTTTGCAGTTGGTCTTATTTTACTCCATAATGCGGAGAGGCGTTTTCTGACAGCAGGAGCACTTAATACCACCAGGATGATCACCACTACAGCCTTATACGCCGATAATGCATCGGACTGAACCTTGCATTTGTACAATGTAGTGGTTAAGAACTGGATCACATAGGCTCCCAGGATGGAAGCAGTCAGATTAAACTTTCCACCACTCAGAGAGTTACCACCCAGTGCAACCGCTAAAATAACGTCCATTTCAATATCTTTCGCAATAACGGAATAGTTAATGGTGGAAAGACGGCTTACTTTTATAAGGGCTGCCACTGCCACACATAGTCCCAGGATCACAAAGGTTAAAAACTTGATCAGGGTGGGATTGATTCCGTTTAACCGGGCTGATTTTTCGTTAATTCCCACGGACTGGGTATAAAGTCCCAATGTCGTGAATTTCAGCACCAGACTGATGATAATGATACAGATCAGTGCGATGAAAAATGGTGTGGGAACCGGTATCCCGGGTATAAATCCTCCAAAGATCTTAAAGGACGGGTCATTTACAATGGGAAGCTGGTTATTGTTGATCCAGGCTGCAATGGAACGGCCTGCCGTAAACAGGATCAATGTGGCTACCATCGGCGGTATCTTAAAGAATGCCACCAGCGCTCCGTTAAAGGCACCGAACAGCATGGCTACCACACAGGCAATGAGAAAGGCCACAATAATGGGGGCTTTCATTTCAGCCGGGCTGGTTTCTGTACCGCAAAGAATACGCAGGATCACAGAACCTGCAATGGCAATGGCTGCACCAACAGAAATATCCTGTCCTCCGGTAGCTGCCGTAACAAGTGTCATACCAATGGCTAAAATCGCTAATTCTGAGCCGTAATCCAATATCGTGATGAGATATCCTGATAATACCGGGTCTCCCACACTGTTATGTCCCAGAGTGATCTTGAAAAAGGAAGGATCCACAATGAGATTAAAAAGCGCCAGGGCGATCAGAGCCACCAGTGGGATTAAAATCTGCTTATTAAATGTAAACTTCTTCATTATTCTGCTTCACCTCCGGCTATCGTACTCATGATCTTGCTCTGTGTCAGATCTTCATCCTTTAATTCTCCCACTACCTTGCCGTCTCTCATGACCACAAGTCTGGAACAGGTTCGAAGCATTTCGTCTGTTTCGGAAGAAATGAAGGTTACACTCATTCCCTGTGAAGCAAGCTTTAACACTAATTTCTGAATCTCAATCTTGGTACCTACGTCAATTCCACGGGTAGGCTCATCTAAGATCAGATACTCCGGATTCGTTAATAACCAGCGTGCCAAGATACATTTCTGCTGGTTTCCTCCGGACAGAGATTTGATCGGCGTATCCGCAGAGGCGGTTTTGATCTCCAGTAATTTAATATACTCATCCGCCAACTTATTTGCTTCTGTCTTGCTGATGGGTTTAAAGAAGCCTTTTTTCACCTGTAATGCCAGGATGATATTATCCCGTACAGATAATTCTCCAACAATTCCATCCCCCTTCCGGTCTTCCGGAAGATAGGCAATACCCTGCTTCATGGCATTGATGGGTTTTGAAATCTTAACCTCTTTCCCGTTTTTCTTCACGGTTCCGCCTGTTACATGGTCTGCACCGAAGATGGCACGCACACATTCACTGCGTCCGGATCCAAGTAAACCTGTGAAACCATTTACCTCACCCTTCCTTATTTCAAAGTCAAAGGGTTTGATTCCTGCAGTACTGCAAAGATCCTTTGCTTCATACACAGGAATATCCGTATCATTTCCTTTATATGCTAAACTACTGTCACGGATCTCAGAAACATCATCCAGTTCTTTACCCAGCATCTTAGATACTAACTGAACCCGCGGCAAATCCTTGATTTCGTATTCTCCTACTAATTGTCCGTCCCGTAACACCGTGATCTTATCACAAACTTCATAGACCTGATCCAGGAAGTGTGTTACGAAAATAATACCTACTCCGCGTTTCTTAAGGTCTCTCATCAGACCAAAGAGCTTCGCAACTTCCTGCTCATCCAAAGAAGAAGTCGGCTCATCTAAAATCAATACTTTACATTCCATATCCACTGCTCTGGCAATCGCAACCATCTGTTGGATCGCGATGGAACAGGTCGACAACTGTTGTGTTGCCCTTGCCGGGATCCCAAGATTCTTCAGAATCCTGTCGGCCTTTTCGTTCATCTCTTTCCATTTCTGTCCGATACCCTTTGTTCTTCCGATGTACATATTCTCAGCCACAGACAGGTTCTGGCAGAGGGTAATCTCCTGATAAACAGTACTGATACCAAGGTTCTGTGCATCCTGTGGTGAACGGATCACTGCCGGTTTCTCAATCCCTCTCAGATAGATCTCACCTTCGTTTTTCTCATATACTCCGGTCAAAACCTTGATCAGTGTTGACTTTCCTGCGCCATTTTCCCCCATCAGCGCATGGATTTCACCTTCGCACAGAGTAAAATCTACACCCCGAAGAGCCTTAACTCCAGGAAAGCTTTTATGGATATTTTTCATTTCCAAAATTGCATTCTCTTTCACCAGTGTATCACTCCTTTATCTTTCTAAAAAAGGCGCGGGCAAGCCCTTACGCTGCACCGCGCCAGATATTTCTTTGAGTCAGAAATTAGATTCCGTAGTTCTCTACATCTTCAGCTGTGATTGTAGTTGCGTCGAATCCTTTTTCTTCCATGATGACAGTCTTCTCTTCCAGAGTTTCGCCATTTTCAAGTTTCTTAATGATCTCATCGATATAAGAAGCCTGGAATGGGTTACACTGTCCATCGTAGTTCCAGTTCTGATCTAAGAGTTCCTGTAAAGCCCACTTGTTGCAGTCAAATCCCATAACGATAACGTCGCCGTTAACTCCGTGAGAAATATTTGCTTTATCAAGTGCTGCTACAGCACCTTTTGCCATATCATCGTTTTCAGCATAGATTACGTTGAACGGTGTTCCTGCGTCGATTACAGACTGAACGATCTGCTGAGCTTTCTCTGCATTCCACTCTGCTGTCTGCTGTGTTACGATAGTCCATCCTAATTCAGCTGCTGCTGCATCCAATGCTCCGGAACGTCCCTTCTGAGCAGCGGATCCCATAACACCCTGGATATGGATCACATTATACTCTTCGAGACCCTGTCCCTTTAACCATTCAACTGCTGTTTCACCTTCTTTAGCCATATCGGATACGATAGAAGCTTCATACAGATCTTCACTTGCATCAATGGTACGGTCAAATAAGATTACTCTTGTACCTGCATCCTGTGCATCCTTTAATACAGAATCCCAACCTGCTGTATCAGCTGCGGAAAGAAGTAAATAATCAACACCATCTGTGATCATCTTCTGAGCTGCCTGGATCTGCTCATCATTCTTTAAGCTGTAAGCAAAAGTTGCATCATATCCATTCTCTTCCGTAAACATAGCCTGTAAATCTTTGTCGTTTGCTGTACGATATCCGGACTCGTTTGGATCGTTGTTGATGATACCAACTTTGATTAAAGCCCCTGCTTCATCATTTGCCTGTGCATCGCCGCTATTATCGGATGATTTGCTTCCACATCCAATAAGACCCAGTACCATAACAGATACTAACAATGCTGCCAACAGTTTTTTCTTCATAATATTTCTCTCCTCCTAAAAAATATTTTGGGATAACCGTTCCCTGTAGTTATAAATTATCATTTTCAAATTTTATAGTCAACTCAAAAGACAGTATATTGTGTAGGTTTATGAGATATTTACAATACAAATTTTATGTGATAAAATCAAAAAAAGTACAACTTTATTTTTATGTGGACTTTTTTAATAATTTAGTTGAAAATCATCAATTTTTTATTCAATTTTCTTCCTGTTTTGCACCTAAAAAGGTATTTTTATTTTGTGCAACATGATAACAGGCCCAAAATTAGTTTGTTTTTTTATTATAAAGTACGATTTCTTACACTTACAGGTGGTATTATGGCAATCAAGTACAAATGGCTGGCAGAAAAACTAAAAGAACGAATCCATCAGAACATCCTAAACGGCATCGACAAACTTCCACCGGAAGAAGAGCTGGCGAAAAAATATAAAGTCAGCCGCCAAACGGTGAGAAAAGCACTTGCGCTTCTGCAGCAAAACGGTTTCATCGAAAAAAGACAGGGAAGCGGCAGTTACATTACCGGTCTTCTTCCCGAAAAAGATAACCGGGTTGCATTACTGGTATGTACCACCCGGGAATATATTTATCCTGCTTTGATTGAAGATATTAAAAAGAGTCTTTTTTCCGCCGGATACGAATTGACAGTCTTTCCAACGGATAATGACACTTTTACGGAAAGACGCATTTTGCGATTTTTATTAGAAGCTCCTCCCCGCGGCCTGATTGTGGAAGGTTGTAAAAGTGCTCTTCCAAATATGAATATTGATCTGTACCAGCAATTACAGTTTGAGGGTACCCAGCTGGTATTCTTGCACAATAACTATCCGGAATTGGGTTCTGTTCCGTATGTAAAAGATGATAACTATGGCGGATCCTATGCTTTGGTAAAACACTTTTATGACCTGGGGCACCGCAAGATCGGCGGCATCTTCTATGCAGATGATCTGCAGGGTGTAGAACGGTTCCATGGATTCATTGAAGCCATGCGCGACCAGGATCTGCCGGTCCGGGAAGAACAGGTAGCCTGGTTTCGCACTCTGGACTATCAGCAACTGCAATACATGCATAACACCCGTTTTTTCCAGAGCTTTCTGGACAGACTTCTGGACTTTTGTTCTGCCATTATCATTTACAATGATGAGATCGCCTATTGGCTGATCAAAGAACTCTACCAGAATCATCCGGGTTCTTTTGACGGCTTAGCCCTCGCCAGTTTTGACAACACCTATCTAAGCAACACCAACTACCTAAGACTGACTACACTTGCCCATAAACCCCATGAAATGGGCGAACGGGTTGCGAAAGTAATGATCGATAAACTAAAAGGACTTCCTGTCCGATCACAGGAAGTCCCATGGAAACTCCAACAGAAAGAAAGCTCAAGAAAAAAAGAATCCTAGTTTTTCTTACCTGCTCTGTATTCCCGGGGACTTAGTCCCTGGGTTTTTTTGAACACAGAACTGAAATAATGTGAATCTTTGTAACCTACGACCCCGGCTATCTCGCTCACCAGAATATCCGTATTCTTTAACAACGCCTTTGCCTTTTCCATCCGCTTTTCGGTAACATATTCCACAAAGGTCATTTTCATGGTCTGGCTGAAGATCGCGCTGAAGTAATTTGCGCTTACATGCACCCTGGTAGCTACGGAATTCAATGACAGATTCACATCTGTATAATGTTCTTCTATGTAGTCCAGTGCAATGCGAATGATCCGGCCGGTCTGATCCTCACTTCGCTTATCCCTGATCTCCAGTATCGTCTTCAGACTCAGGGTGAAGTATTTTTTAATATCTTCCACTCCCGAAGATGGTTCAAAGGGTATTTGCTTAAGAAGCTGATCCTGTGTACATCCCATTGTCTCGGCAAACGCGATCAGTGTAAACCGGATGTTCAGAAGAATATAATCTCTGAATGCTCTGGATTCTAATGCATCCTGGATGTTTTGAAAATAGCTGTCCACAAAATCCCCGATCTTTGATTTCTCCCCCTGCATTAAGAAATTTCGGATTATCTCAGGGCCTACCTGAGCCGGCTGCACATTTCCGAAGTTCACTTCTTCCTTTTCCTTCACAAAATCCGCAACCCAGCTTTCCTGCAGGATATGCTGTCCGGGTGCCACAAAGCGATAGGAAAAGCACTTATTTGCTTTCTGATAACAGGCAGAAAGCATACTTAATCGTTCCACCGGTGTACCGACGGCAACATACCAGTCAATTCTGTCTCCGGCACTTTCACATACCTGCTTGATCTGTTCCAGTGCCTGCTCTGTATACTGGGGCAGCTTATCTAAATCTGCCATGATCAGGATCCCAAAACTGCTGATGGTCAATCGAAAAACGATATACTGGGGATTTCTCAAAAAAAAGTGAAGCAATTCCTCTTCTTTCATCAATCCGTCTTTTTCCTGATACTCCAGAAGGAGGAGATTATAAGCCGGCGCAGAAATGGCCAGTTCCAACCTGGAAGCTTCCTCGTAAATCTCGGAAGCTGACAGTTTCCCTTTTAAGATCAATTCAAAGAAAACCCTGCGGGAAAACTGTTCGTACTCGTGTATTTCATTTTTATAACGCAACTGATACTCAGACTGTTCCTGTCCTTTCTCAATTTTTCCTTTGACCTCCGTCAGAGCCTTTGTCAGTTTCGCTTTGGTTACCGGCTTTAGGATATATTGCTCTACACCTATTTCAATTGCCTTTCTGGCATATTCAAAATCATCACACTCACTGATGATAAGGATCCTGATATTGGGGAATTCTTCCGATACGATCTTACCCAGAGACAAGCCATCCATAAAGGGCATGTCAATATCTGTGATCAACACATCCGGACGATGCTTTCGTATCATGGAGAGAGCCATTTCTCCATCAGAAGCATCCCCTACGAGTTCATATCCAAGCTGGCTCCACGCAATACTGTTTCTTAATCCTTCCCGGATGAGTGCATCATCTTCCACTAAAAAAACTTTAATCATATACTGCCTTTCAAAAACGGCCGTCCATAATCCTTCTTATGAACGACCGTCTGTTCTCTATCTCCAGGGATTCTCTGTCTTATATCTTACCCCTGCCGGCTGGTTATATCCGATTTCTTCTACCGGCACACCTACATACTTAAAGACTTCAAATAATGCTTTGGCATGATGTCCGAATGCCACTGCTCCATGATGCGGGAATCCGCCTTCGATCAATACATGACGATAGAAGCGTTCCATTTCCGGAATGGCAAAAATACCGATAGAACCAAACGATCTTGTTGCAACCGGTAATACCTCACCCTGTGCAATATAAGCCCGCAAAATGTTATCTGCCGTACTCTGAAGACGGAAGAATGTAATATTTCCCGGAACAATGTCTCCCTCCAGGGTTCCCTGGGTTACTTCTTCCGGAAGACTTCTTGCCATGATCAGCTGATACTTCATTTCACAGCTGGACAACTTGGATTTGGCAGTATTGCCGCAATGGAATGCCATAAATGTATCGTTTGGCTTGTAATCAAACCTGCCTTTGATATCCTCTTCGTATAAGTCCTTTGGTACTGTATTATTAATATCCAGTAAGGTAACAACATCCTGGCTCACCACGGTTCCGATAAACTCACTGAGCGTTCCGTAAATATCCACTTCACAGGAAACAGGAATTCCCTGTGCTGCCAGTCTGCTGTTTACATAGCAGGGTACAAATCCGAACTGTGTCTGGAATGCTGGCCAGCATTTTCCTGCAATGGTAACATATTTGCGATATCCTCTGTGCTCTTCTACCCAGTCTTTTAAAGTTAATTCGTACTGGGCCAGTTTCTTTAAAATCTCAGGTTTCTTATTTCCTGCGCCCAGCTCTGCTTCCATTTCCTTTACGAGAGCAGGGATCCTTTCATCGTTGTCATGCTTATGGAATGCCTCGAATAAATCCAACTCTGAATTTTCTTCAATCTCGACACCCAGATTATATAACTGTTTAATTGGTGCATTGCAGGCAAGGAAGTTCAACGGTCTTGGTCCGAAGCTAATGATCTTCAGATTCTGTAACCCTTCGATTGCCCGGGCGATGGGCAGGAAATCATGGATCATCTCGGCACATTCCCTGGCATCTCCCACCGGGTATTCCGGAATGTATGCACGAATATTACGAAGCTTTAAGTTGTAGCTTGCATTCAGCATTCCGCAATAAGCATCACCACGACCCTGGATCAGATTACTTCCGGATTCTTCTGCTGCCGCACAGAACATCTTTGGTCCGTCAAAATGCTTTGCCAGCAGTGTTTCCGAAATTTCCGGTCCAAAATTTCCAAGATATACGCACAACGCATTACATCCTGCTTTCCTGATATCTTCTAATGCCTGTACCATATGGATCTCGCTTTCCACAATACAAATGGGGCACTCATAAATATCCTCTGCGCCATACTTGCTTGTATAAGCTTCCACTAACGCTTTTCTGCGGTTTACGGATAAACTTTCCGGAAAACAATCCCGGCTGACAGCTACAATTCCGACTTTCATTTTTGGCATATTATTCATTCCTGATTACCTCCCTGTTCGTTTTATTTTGTGAAGCTGTCGGACAGGGGACCGTCCCCTGTCCGCCTGCTCTTTATTTAAAATAAGCCACTCCGGACTCAAAGATCTTCATATCCTGATCTCCGTAGATGTTTAATGCAACATGGTCGCCGCGACGTTCTGCGTGAGCCATTTTACCAAATACTCTTCCGTCCGGGCTGGTGATACCTTCAATAGCCATGAAGGAACCATTCACATTCCACTCTTCATCCATGGTTGTCTGACCCTGTTCGTTGACATACTGGGTTGCAACCTGGCCATTGGCAAACAGCTCTTTCAGGCAGCTTTCCGGTGCCACGAAACGTCCTTCTCCATGGGATGCAGGGATTGCATAGGTTTTACCCAGCTCTGCCATCTGGAGCCACGGAGATTTGTTAGATACCACTCTGGTATAAACCATCTTGGAAATGTGGCGTCCGATGGTATTATAGGTCAGGGTTGGAGCATCCTCTGTCTGGGTACGGATCTCTCCGTAAGGAACCAGACCTAATTTCACCAGAGCCTGGAATCCGTTACAGATTCCCAGAACCAGTCCGTCCCGTTCATTCAGGAGCTTATGGATTTCGTCCTTCAACACCTCATTACGGAAAGCAGTTGCAAAGAACTTGGCAGATCCATCCGGTTCATCTCCCGCGGAGAACCCTCCCGGCAGCATCACGATCTGTGCTTTGGCAATCTCTTTGCGGAATGCTTCTACCGATTCCTTGATATCCTGCTCGTTGCGGTTCTTAAATACCATATTGGTTGCGGTAGCACCGGCCCGTTCAAAAGCTTTGGCAGAATCAAACTCACAGTTGGTACCCGGGAACACCGGAATAAATACGTGTGGAGTTGCCACCTTCTGTTTGCAGACATAGATCTCTTTTGTCTGATAATCGTCTGTATCTACCACTGTGCGTTCCTGGGATGCTCTGGACGGGAATACCGGCTCCAGAGTCTTACTCCATGCTGCCAGCGCCTCCTCCATGGTGATTTCTGCATCTTCGAAGTAGAACATCTGCTCATCGTTCACTTCTCCCACAAGAACAGCCATACCGCTGTCTAATACTTCATCCAGTTTGTCTTCCGGTACTTCTGCCACAATGTTTCCGAAGCCCGGTCCGAATACGGTCTCGCCTGCTACTTCATCATAGATGGTCACACCCAGTTTATTTCCGAAGGCCATCTTACTTAATGCCGCACACAAACCATGTTCATCCAGTGCATAAGCAGAAACGATATTGCCTGCGCCAATGAACTTGTGAACAGTATCATAAACCTGTTTCACCTGTTCAAATACAGGTACATCATATTCATCCTTCTTCACCCGGAACAGAACCAGCCCGTTTCCGGCACTCTTAAGCTCCGGTGTAATGATATCCTGCTGTTTTGCAACATCCACTGCAAAGGAGATCAGGGTTGGCGGTACATCAATATCCTGGAAGGTTCCGGACATGGAGTCCTTTCCTCCGATACTTGGAAGTCCGAATCCCACCTGCGCTTCATAGGCTCCCAATAATGCTGCCACCGGCTGGCTGTAGCGTTTTGGATCCGATGTCATTCTGCGGAAAAACTCCTGGAAGGAGAAACGGATCTTCTTATAATCACCACCGGCTGCCACAATCCTGGAAATAGATTCCATGACTGCATAAATCGCTCCGTGATACGGACTCCAGGAAGACAGATACGGATCAAAACCATAACTCATCATGGTTACGGTATCGCATTTACCCTTTAATACCGGCAATTTTGCCACCATACTCTGGGTTTCGGTCAACTGATACCTTCCTCCGTATGGCATCAGTACACTGCCTGCACCGATGGAGGAATCAAAACGCTCCACCAGTCCCTTTTGGGAACATACGTTAAGATCGGACAAGGTATTTAACCAGGTCTCTTTTACATCTTCAATTTCTTCTGCCGCAAAGAAGTTTGCCTTCTCATCCGGCATTTCCACATACACATCGGTTTCCTGATGTGCTCCGTTGGTATCTAAGAAAGCCCTGGAAAGATTTACAATATCTTTTCCACGCCAGTTTAATACTAATCTTGGTTCTTCCGTTACCACAGCCACTTTCACTGCCTCTAGGTTTTCTTCTTCGGCATAGGCCAAGAAAGCATCCACATCCTTAGGATCAATGACTACAGCCATTCGCTCCTGGGATTCGGAAATAGCAAGTTCCGTACCGTCCAAACCTTCATATTTCTTCGGAACCTTATCCAGATCGATCTGTAATCCGTCTGCCAGCTCTCCAATGGCAACGGACACACCGCCTGCACCGAAATCATTACATTTTTTAATGAGACTTGCCACTTCTTCCCTGCGGAATAATCTCTGGATTTTACGTTCCGTAGGAGGATTTCCCTTCTGCACCTCTGCACCGCAGCTGGTTAAGGATTCCTGGGTATGGGCCTTGGATGAACCGGTTGCTCCTCCACAGCCGTCACGTCCTGTCCGGCCACCAAGAAGGATGATCACATCCCCCGGATCGGAAGTCAGACGTTTCACACACCGGCGTGGGGAAGCTCCCATTACTGCACCCACTTCCATACGTTTTGCCACATAATTAGGATGGTAAATCTCTTTTACATATCCGGTAGCAAGACCAATCTGGTTTCCGTAAGAACTGTAGCCTGCTGCTGCTTCCGTCACGATCTTCTTCTGGGGAAGTTTTCCCTCCATGGTCTCACTCAGCGGTCTGGTTGGATCTGCCGCACCGGTAACACGCATTGCCTGATATACGTAGGAACGTCCTGACAACGGATCGCGGATCGCTCCTCCCAGACAGGTTGCCGCACCTCCGAAAGGCTCAATCTCCGTTGGGTGATTGTGGGTCTCGTTTTTGAAGCTCACCAGCCACTCTTCGGTAACTCCGTCCACTTCCACCGGAACCACAATGCTGCAGGCATTGATCTCATCCGATTCTTCCTGATCCTGCAGTTTTCCTTCCGCTTTCAATTTCTTCATACCCATCAGTGCGATATCCATCAGGCAGACATATTTCTCCGGTCTGTCCTTGTACATATCTTTCATGGTATCAAGATAATGCTGATAGCTGTCTGTAATCGGTTTATTATAATATCCGTCTTCAAAGGTGATATTCTTAAGCTCTGTAGAAAACGTGGTATGACGGCAATGATCGGACCAATAAGTATCCAATACCCGGATCTCTGTCATGGAAGGATCACGCTTTTCCTCTTCCCGGAAATACCTGCGGATATGTTCAAAGTCCTTCATGGTCATAGCCAGTCCCAGAGAATCATACAATTTTCTGAAAGCTGCCTCATCCATGGTGGTAAAACCATCCAGGATCGCCACATCTGCCGGCTCTTCATAATTGGTGATAAGAGTTTCCGGTTTCTCTTCCTCTGCCAGTCTGGAATCCACCGGATTGATGCAGTGGTGGATCACTCTCTGCAGTTCTTCCTCCGTCACAGCTCCTTCCAGGACATAGGTCACAGCAGTCTGGATCACCGGCTTTTCCTCTGCGTGCAGAAGCTTCACACACTGCTCGGCAGAATCCGCACGCTGATCGAACTGACCCGGCAGAAACTGTGAAGTAAACACCTTTGCCCCTCTTGCATCAAAAGTTTCCTCATGAATATCGTCTACCGGCGGTTCAGAAAACACTGTCTGAAGTGCTTTTCGGTAAGTCTCCTCCGATACATTCTCCACATCATAGCGGATCAATACCCGAACTCCTGTTACGGATTTGATTCCCAGATAATCTCTGATCTCAGCAGCCAGTTTCTTTGCCGCTACAGCATACTGCGGTTTTTTCTCCACATACACTCTTCTTACGTTACTCATTAGGTACCTCCTGAATTTATATACTTATCCTTCCTGTGATACATATCCTATGGGATATCTCTATCGTAATACATCCACCCTGATTGTACCATTCCTAAACCAATTAATAAAATTAATATATCTAATCGAATTTATCACTTGCACTTATAAATTCATCCTGTTATACTGATTTCCTAAGAAGCTTCTTAAGGTGGTATAAGATCATGCAGGACATTAATTATGAACTCTATAAAGTCTTTTATGAAGTTGCCAGACAGGGCAGCTTTTCCGGTGCGGCCAGAGTACTGTTTGTTTCTCAGTCCGCCGTGAGTCAGTCTGTCAAAACCCTGGAAGAAAAACTTGGACAGCCCCTTTTTGTGCGGACTACCAAACAGGTACGGCTTACTCCTGCCGGTGAATTGCTGTTCTCCCATGTTGAACCGGCTCTCCGGCTCATCGATCAGGGACAGCGACGTATTACCCGGGAGAATACACTGGAGGACGGACAGCTTCACATTGCGGCTTCTGACACCATCTGCCGCTATTTTCTCCTGCCCTATCTCAGTCAGTTTCACCGTTCCTATCCCGGCGTTTCCATTAAGGTTACCAACCAAACCTCTTTAAAATGCGTGGATCTGCTTGCTTTGCAGGAAGTGGACTGTATTCTTACCAATATGCCCAATTCCCGTCTGGGCCCGGATTTTTCCGTCCGGCAGATCTTAACCTTTTCCGATACTTTCGTTGCAGGCAATGGCTACAGCCATCTTCGGGATTGTCCTCTGACACTGGCAGAGTTGCAACAATATCCTATTTTAATGCTGGACTCCAAGAGTACAACCAGTGAATTTTTGCATAATATTTTTCTGAAGCAGCATCTTCAGCTGACCCCTGAGATTGAATTAGGAAGCAATGACCTGCTGATTGATCTGGCCAAGATCAATCTGGGCATTGCCTTTGTGCCGGACTACTGCATCCCGACCAAGTCACCGGATTTGTTTACGGTACAGATCAAAACCCGGCTACCTAAACGGCATCTGGCAGCGGTCACATCCGCCCTGATCCCCAATTCTCCGGTGGTGGACGCATTTCTTTCCCTTCTGCCGGAGGAATCCTAGTTCGCGCGCCGGAGGTTTCCGGCTCACAGGTCGGCACCGCAAGGCGGCGTTTCCTTTCCTAAAGCTCTCCTTCCCAGAACCGCCGCAGCTTATCTTCTATGGAATCCAGGCTGCAGGTTTCATAGCCTTCCCATTCCCTGGGAAACAACTCCCGGTTTTCCCTCTGCAGGAATCGTTCATCCAACAACAGGATCACACCTTTATCTTCCATGGTCCGGATCACCCGTCCTGCTGCCTGCTGTACCTTGTTCATACCGGGATAGCGGAATGCATGGTCAAATCCGTTTTTGCCTTCCCGTTCAAAATACTGCTTCAGGATTTCTTTCTCATAGGTGACCTGGGGTAATCCCGTTCCTACGATCACTGCCCCGATCAGCCGGTCATGAACAAGATCTATCCCTTCCGAGAAAATTCCACCCATGACACACAGACCGGTTATCCCTTCCCCTGTCTGCTGAAAATGTTCCAGAAATTCTTCCCGCATCTGTTCCGTCATATTTGGATTCTGGATCAGATAACGAACCTCTGCCTCCGGATCCATATCCAACAGTTTCTCATACACCCGCTGCAAAAAAGCATAGGATGGAAAAAAAACCAGATAATTTCCCCGTTTCACCTCACTTAAGACCCTGATATAAGCGGCAATCTTCTCATATTCCGCATCATTACGTCTGGTATATTTACTGCTTACATCAGTTGCCACAAACACTGCACTCTGTTCCCTTGCAAAAGCCGTCTTTGCGTACACTGCATAGGGCTCTTCCTCCTTCGTCAGCATTTCCCTGTAATACTGCACAGGAAGAAGGGTTGCGGAAAAGAACACCGTACTGCGTGCCATTTTTTCTCTGCTCTCTAATACACCGGATGGATTAACACAGCACAGTTTGATCAGGAATCTTCCATCCTCATCATGCTGGGTATAGGTTACATATTTCTCATCCATAATATCGCACATGTTGAGAAAATGTCGCAGTTCAAAATAAAAATCCCGGAAACTGTCCCCAGCGTCAAATCCTGGATGCTCCGTAAAAAAGCGGTCCAGTTCCCCGGACAGCCTCATCAGCGCAAAAATAAATGGTGAGAAGGTTTCCAACACCTGAAAAGTCTCACATTGCCGCTTGTACTCCAGAAGAATCCTGTTGCAGGCTTCCAGTGCCCTGGTCACCCGCTTACTATATGAATTCATGAGACGCTTCATTTCCAGAAAAGTTTCTTTGTATAAAACAGCGGAATACATCGCTCTGGCACGCTCCACAAGATTATGGGCCTCATCTACCAGAAAAATATATTCTCCCCGTATTCCATCCGCAAAAAACCGTTTCAAATACACATTGGGATCAAATACATAATTATAGTCACAGATGACCGCATCGCACCACAAAGAAACATCCAGAGAAAATTCAAAAGGACAAAGCTTTTTTTCTCCGGCAAACTCTGATAATGCCGTACGGTCATAGATTCCGTCCTTTTCTATCCACTCATATACCGCGTCATTGACACGGTCATAGTATCCCACTGCATAGGGACAATCCTGGGGATTACAGTTCATCTCCTCCAAGGGACACATTTTTTCCTTGGCTGTAATGATCAGCACTCTTCCCCGGTATCCCTGCTGATACAAAAGTGCAAACGCATCCCTTGCTGCGGTCCGGGTTATGGTTTTGGCCGTCAGATAAAAGATCTGTTCTGCCAGGTCTTCGCCCACTGCTTTGACTGCCGGATATACGGTACACATGGTTTTTCCCACTCCGGTAGGCGCCTGGATAAACAACTGCTTTTCCCTTAGAATGGAACGATATACATCCTTCACCAGCTGCTCCTGACCCTCCCGATAGGAAAAGGGAAAATCCAGTGACTTAATGGACTCCTGTCTTCGCGCTCTGGCTTCCAGGCGAAAATAGATCCATTTCTTATATTCTTCATAAAGTCCGAAAAACCAGTTCTCCAGTTCTTCATAAGTATACTCTTTCACAAAACGCAGGATCTCTTCCGTATCCAGACTGCAATAGGTCATTTGCACACGGATCCGGGAAAGTTGCTGCATTGTTCCATAAAGATATGCATAGCATTTCGCCTGCCCTTCATGCACCGGCACAGGCTCTTTCATCTGGGTCAGATCCTGATAAACTCCTTTGATCTCATCGATCATGACACCATCATCATCTTCAATGATACCGTCCGCCCGTCCTTCCAGCACAAAGACAAAATCCTTTTCTTCCATGCGCAATTTCAAAGCAACCTCCGCCCGGTAGCTCCCCTGGGCGGACTGCTGGATCTTTCGATGGATCCTGCTTCCCTGCAGCATGGCATCATTCGGATTCAGATTTCCTCTCCGGTTATCGATATCTCCGGTGCGCATTAAAAATTCCACAAAATTACGTACGGATACCCGGATAACAGACATTACCTTTCTTCCTCCTGCTCCGGATCCCGCATCTTATTTCGCATGGTCCGGTTTCTTTCCCGCACCAGAACCTTCACAACGGCCGTGATGTTTTTTCTGGTCTCCGGATCCAGATGTTTCATCTTACGGATCAACGCAATTGCATTACGAAGCGGTTCCTTCTGAATCGCAGATACTGTGGAAAAGCCGGCTTCCATCAATACCAGGAAAATTGCATCCACCGTGATCTTCATCTGCTCGGTGGTCAGATCCGACAACCAGGCTGTTATGGTGGTATCCAGCTTTCTGCTCTCTTCACTCAGCTGCTCCAGATAGATAAAATGGTTTCCCAGAACTTCCCAGCTGGTAGCATCATGCTGCATTCCTCCGGTCTGACTGCTGCGGATAATGGTATATTCCTCCTGATGCCCATATAACAACCCTACAATCGAGCTTTCCGGTACAATGGTACGTACCTTGGGCAGAATCTGCTGATACTGCTCCGACTCAATGATATCTTTTCGAAATCCGGGGCCATCATTATTATAGACCCGGATGATCCTTTTCTTTAATTCCTGACTGCACATCACCGATGCATAAACCGCCAGATTCCCTCCCTTGGAGTGTCCTCCCAGAAAAAATTTATGGTTGGGATACTCTTTTGCGATCAGTTCAAAAAAGGTCAGCGCATCCTTCTGGGCCTGAACATGGGACATATAGCTCATGTTAAAATCTTCCTTCCAGCCCACCAGCGTGTTATCCGTTCCCCGATATGCCACAAAAACCACATCCGGTCCCAGCTCCACCGTAAGTGCCGCAAACTGCTTTTCTTCCTTCAGGTCCGTCTGGGAAAAATAGTATCCCACATTGCAGTTTTGAAACCGATTGCTTGCCCCCATTCTTTCAAGAACTTTTGTGGCCCGTATCTGCTGGGACTCCATCCGCTGCTGCCTTTTGGGAGAATACAGGGAAAAAAATCTGTCCGCTGCCTCCTTTACGGTCAGAACCAGTTCACCTTTCGCAACATAATGTTTCTTACTTGTGGCATTTTTGTACCAGCTGCGGTCTAAAATTCGTTCAAACGGAGCATAACACATCTGTGACAGAATAAGATTATCCACCTCATTAAAAGGTGACTGTTCAAAAGTCAGATCCCCTCTCCAGTCCAGGTAGTCCAGCATATTCGCCATACATCACACCTCTTCATTGATTCCTTCACAATTAAGACTCAGTCCGAGACAGTTGTTCTCATTCTTCTCCTGAAATCCTTCCGAGCTATCCGGCCTGATGACTGCCAATGCCGTCTGAAAGATCAGCTGGATATCCAGCAAAATGGAAAACTGCTCTATATACATCATATCCATGATCAATTTATCTTTTGGTGTGGTATTGTATTTTCCCTGAATCTGCGCATAGCCGGTAAGTCCTGCCTTTACCCGCAGGCGGTACTCAAACTCCGGCAGTTCCTGGGTATACAACTCCACATTTTTAATCATCTCCGGACGCGGTCCCACAAAAGACATTTCCCCCTTCAACACATTATAAATCTGGGGAATTTCATCAATTCTCGTTCTTCGGAGGACCTTGCCCACCCTGGTGATCCTGCTGTCATCCTTTGTGGCAGAGCTGCGGTTATCATTCTCTTTCATGGTACGCAGTTTCAGTACCTGAAAGATCTTGCCACCAATGGTAGCTCTGCTCTGACGGTAAAAGACCGGACCATGATCCTCGATTTTGATAGCAATGGCTGCCACCAGGATCAATGGCATCGTCAGGGTCCCCAGGATCACAGACAATACAATGTCCAGAATACGTTTTGCCACCCTCTGCTCATAGGTCAGAGTCCGGCTTAAATAATTGATCATAACGGTGTCATCGATCAGATACATCTGTGCGTTGACTTCCATGATATCCTCAATCTCCGGCATCAGATAGAGATTCTTCTGATGGCGGTAGGCGATCTTCATGATCTCTGCCCGGTGCTCTGCAGGAACATTACACAAAAACACGGTATCTACAGATTTGATCACTTCTTCCAATCCCGGAATTTTATAGTGACAGGCACCTGTGATCCTGTATTGTTTTTTCAGACTGGTCACGCATTTTACAACCCGGTTTAAGTCTTCCTGACTGGAAGTAACGATATAACACTTTTCCGGTTCATGAAGTCTGAAAAATAACCCGTTTCCTCCATAGGTCAACACCACGATCACCAGCAGCTGGATAACCAGTACCAAAAGCACCAACTGCGGATCCCGTAAACGAAACTCTGAAATCGTTCGTCCATTGGTCCTCATGATCATTAACTGCAGATAGACGATGATATCCGTAAAAAATGTGGCAAACCACAAAGAAAAGATAATGGGCTTACTCTTTCTTCTTCCTATATCATATCCGCCATAAGTTCTTACAAACAGCATCTCCAGGATAATAAAAGTTGTAATGATGATACCCATTGTTCGGGACACATTCACCAGACCACGGTTTTCTCTTCCCATGATCAGCATGAACACCCATAACAGCAGTGCATACAGAACAAATTTTATAAATAGCCAAAAAGTTTTCTCAAATCTTAAAAATCTCTGTTTCATCTCTCTTATCTTACATCCCTTTCATGGCATTCATCATTGTTACCAGTGAAACGCCGTAATTTACAGCAGTTGCCCATCCCATACCATTGGGATTCTCCTTAATTCCCAACCATTCTATGTATTTTGCACAACCCTTGGTCACATACTGATATCTCGGATCCACACATTGATAGACAAGTACCGCATTGGCATCTCCATAGGCCTTTAAATGCTGTACCTGTGCCCGCAAGCCTGTTCGCACATCTGCAAAGGAAGCCCCTTTTGCTCCTCCGCCTACAGCGCCGATTCCTCCGAAATTACACTGGGATGCTTTGACATCTCCGCCAAACTGTAAGTAACCGGTCTCCTTAAACACCTGTGCTGCCAGAAGATCTGCGCGCACACCTTCAGCAGAAGCTTCTTCTATCATGATCTGCACAAATTCTTCAATGGTTTTCACACCGCCGTATGCTGCATCCGCATAGATCACCGGGAACTTCTTTCCGGATTTATTATAATAAGCTATCATCTGTGCCTTGGTTGCTTTGGACACTCCCATGACCTCTGTCAGAACCAGCCTGCCTTCTATGGTGTTAGAATAGGAGCCGTATTGCACTACACCCGAAACCGTCTTCGTAGCACGCACTCTGTAGGTATAATCCTGATTGACCTGGATCGTGTTATCGATATAAGTCAGCGTATCCGCACCGGTAACGGTGGCAATCCTGGTATAAGTATCCTCTCCGGCACCTTTCCTGTATATCATGTACTTCTCTGCATCAGATACTTTCTCCCAGGTCAGGGTCAGTCCGTTATTCTTATATGTTGCCTTCACAGACAGTTCCGTTACTTTCCCGATGAGTTTCACACTCGTCGCGTAGCCCGGATAACTTGTATACTTTCCATCGGATACAGTTACCCGGTAGGAATAACTCTCTCCCGCCGTAAGATTCGCATCCGTATAGGTTGTATCACCCGCTTTAAAAATACCCAGGGAACTGTATGCTGTTTGTTGGGGCCGTTTTACCCACAGCTCATAGGATTCTGCCCCTGTAACGCCTTCCCAGCTGATTACATTTTTCGTGGAATTGTATGCCTGGACCTTGCATTTTTCCACCCCGCTGATCTGGACAGCGCTGTAGCCGGAATGATAAGTTTTATTGTCTTCCGTTACATAAGCACGCAGTTTATAATAATAAATCTTTTTTTCTTTGGCTGTCTCGTCTTTGTAACTGACTTTCGTTTCCCCACTTACCGTTGCGATTTTTTGAAAGCTTCCGGTTTTGCCGGTTTCAGAGCGAAACACCTCATATCCGGAAACATTGGAAGTCTTGTCCCATTTTATATAAACAGCACCCGTGGAACCAACCCTTGCACTGATCAGCTTCGGTTTTGACAGTGTTGTGGCGGAAACGATCACGGAGGATCCCGTTACGGTGTTTCCGTTTTCCTCTTTGCATCCTACCAGCTTATAATCATATTTTGTCCCCTCCGAAAGCCCGGTATCCGTGTAGCTTCCCTTGTCTGCTGCTACCGTTGTGATCAGTTTATAGCTGCTTTCACTGGACTTCTTCCGATATACTCTGATCTTATCGAAGCCCGCAGCCTCTTCCCAGGACAACTTTATGCTTTCCGAACTAACAGGAAGTATGGAAGAAATCTTAAACCCACTGGGCACCACCTTACTAAAAGGCGTGTAACCATAAACACCATTCTTTTCAAAATATGCCCGCACCTTATAATAATAGGTCTTGGACAGAATAATGCCGGTATCTTCATACTGGAGCTTTTGTTCACCGATCACTTTTCCTACACGGGTATAGGTTCCTGTTTTCTTATCCGACCGATACACCTGGTAACCGGCGGCACCATTGGTTTTGCTCCATGTTATCTGAAGTGCTTTTTCCGAATTCGCGGTAATCCGGCTAATCTGCGGCGCTGCCACGATTGCCCCCTGGGAAGACCGGTAGTTCTTAGCCAGGAAAGAAAGTTCCTTCTCTTTTCCTACACTATTTTTTACCTTCTCCTTGCGATACGGCCTTACCCGGTAATAATAGGTGGTTCCTGCTTTCAATCCCGTATCCACAAGAGATGTGGTATCCTTTCCCACACTCTTCACGAACTTATACCCGGAGGCTTTGGTGGTGCTCCGGTACACCTTATATCCGTCCACATTATCCAGTTTCTGCCAACCGACCCGAATGGAGGTACCGGAATAGGATAGGACTGCTTCAATCACCGTACCGGAAAGAGCCATCTGATCCGCGAAAGAAGTTGTAATCCCTTTCTCTTCCACACGGTACGCCTGCACCGCATACAGATAAGCATGTCCGCTTTGCGCCTTCTTATCTACATACTGCAATGTATTCCCGCTTACAGTCCCCAGCTTCTGCTTGTCGCCCATAGTCTCCGATGCCTGTTCCAGACGATAGATATAATATCCATCCGCATTTTTACTGGCTGACCATTCTATTGTCACCGTTCCATCTGCTTCCGGTTGCGCCTTCGTTACCGTCGGTGTCGTGAGGGATGTTGGGATGGAAGCAATCGTTCCAAGACTTTCTATGATTTTTCCCGTACTCAGCTTTCGGTATACACGGATATTATACTTATAGGCCGTCTCTTCGTCCACGGTTTCATCCAGATACTTCGTTGTACCGGCCGGAACTTCTGCCAGAAGCTTATACGAAGAACCTGTCTGGTTTTTCCGATAGATCCGGTAACCGGTCATATCCGACTTTCCTTCCCACTGCAGAAGAAGGGAGGAAGAAGAAACCCGGTCAGCACTTTTTATCCTGGTTCCCGGCATACGGACTTCAGCATAATAAGAGTATGCTGTCCGGTCTTCCAGGACATGATATGCACGCACCTTATAATAATAGGTTTTTCCTCCTGTACTCCGATCCGTAAAGCTCTTGTCCGTGACCTTACCAACCTCTTGGAATGTTCCGGTGGGGCTGTCTGAACGCGCCACCTGGTAGCCTGTTGCACCGGTTACCTGATTCCATTTAATCGTAAAACTGCCGTCTTCTCCAATGGTTCCGGACACATAAGTCGGGGTTTTTAAAAAGGTATAGCTGACCACCTTACTGAACTCACTGTATAGATAGCCGCTTTTGCCCGCTTTCACTGCGCGGATCTTATAGAAATAGGTTTTTCCTGCTTTTCCTGTGGAGTCTATGAAATAGGATTTTTCCCCATCGCTGTTGGCAATTTTCGCATAGGTGCCATCCGCACTGTCTGCCCGGTACAGTTCGTATACAGTAGACTGATCCTCCCCATCATTCCGGAAACTGATCTTCACCCGCATCTTTGACATGGCAGAAGGGATCACACCGGTAGGCCTTGCAAGCTTCTCCCCCCCATTTGCAGATGCATTTATGAATTTTAGAATCCCTTCGGCATCTGCTTCTCCCAATCTGGCAAGTTTTTTGTCTGATGCAAGGTAGAGATTGAAATCATTCTGATTATTTATAAAACAGTGTTCCACAATGATTCCCGGAAGTCCTAAAAGCTTTGCCTCCCGATTGATGGCAAAGTAATCTGCCACCGTTCCATCCGGGTATTTCAAAGAGGAAGCATTTTTATAATATGTTCCGCGTCTCTTTAATCCCAATGCAACCAATTCATCTTCGATATTTCCTGCCAGGCTTTTAGACCATGCAGCAACGGTGGAATTATAATTTCCGTTCTGATAGATCACCTCTGCTCCCGTGGAAGATACCGTGTCTTTCACTAAGGCTGCATCTGTAGCATTCAAATGAAGGCTGACCAGCATGACAGCCCCCTTGGTGTCTGCCAGTTTCGCCCTCTCCGACAGCGCCATATTTACATTGGCAGTTCTTGTGAGAAAAACCTGAATGTTATCATTTTTCATCAGGCTCTCCTTACAGGCATTGGCAATTTTCAGGCACAACGCATCCTCATAATACTTAACGCCATTATATGTACGGTTTGCTCCGGTATTTCCGCCATGTCCCGGGTCCAGCATGACCACGATCTTCCCATCCTCCGAAGCCTTCCTCACAGCCAGGGAAAGCAGTCTGCCCTCTTCTTCCCGGAATACATTCTGATTGGAAGATGCCATTGGCAGCATAAACTGCGAAAGTTCACCGGCCTTGGTTTCCCATGCCTCCAGCTCCTCCTGTGTTGGTTGCACACGAAAAACCACATCTATGTTTTTCTGTTGTTCTGCCTCTTTCTCTACGTCAAAAACAAGATCTCTTTCATCCAGTTTACAACGAATGGACGTAATCTCATATTCCCCGGTCTGTTGTTTCACATAAAAGACCACACTGTTTCCATTGGAAACAGAGCACGCATCTATTTTATCTTTCGTTTCTGTTGTGGCCACCTTATGGGTCATATAATCTGACCGGCCATCCGTGTAGTTCATTTCCCAGTTTGTGGCATTTGTCATATCCCGGTTAAATCCCACGACAAAATAATTCGTATCCTCCGCATTTTCATCCATCGTATTACAATCAATATAGGTAAGATGGTATGCCGGTTCATCAGCATGAGCTATGCCTCCGATTCCCAGCAGTATTGCAAAAATAACCACTAATAATATCTTTTTTCCACAAGTATAATCCTTCTTCATGTTTTCCCTGCTTTACGCACTTTCTCCTCATCCAGAATTGCCGGTTTTTCCTTATTATACTTCATTTGAATGGTTTTCTCAACGTATTTGATTTTTCTCTCCCATGTTTTCCCGGTTCATCTAACTTTTTATAATATTATGTTGACAAACAATATTATATGCGATATAGTATCCATAGCGTAATACTATATTACATATAATATTATAATTGAAAAGGAGTGATTCTATGGTCTTTAACACAGGCGCTGCCTTGTTGGATGCCATTGTCCTGGCTACGGTTTCTAAGGAGGACCAAGGAACCTATGGCTACAAGATCACACAGGATGTCCGCAACATATTGGATATTTCCGAATCCACACTCTACCCGGTGTTACGCCGGTTGCAGAATGATGGGTATCTTGAGACCTATGATCAGGAGTATAATGGCCGCAACAGACGCTATTACCGTATTTCAGCTACGGGTTTGAGCAAACTGGCTGAATACATTTTAGCATGGAATGACTATTCATTCAAAATTACCCAACTATTTACAGGGGAGGAGATAGCATGAATAAACAAGAATTCTTAATTCGGTTAGAGCATCTGCTTTCTGACATTTCAGCAGAAGAACGTGCGGATGCCATGACTTTTTACGAAAATTATTTCGATGATGCCGGACCGGAAAACGAAGAAAAAGTAATCCACGATCTGGGTTCTCCGGAACGGGTTGCAGTTTCCATCAAGAAAAACCTGGCTCAGACTTGCGATGAAGGATCCGGACAGACTGATGGACAAAAACAGGATTACAACAGATACGATTCTTATTATGAATCCTGTCAGAAAGATCCGGGCAATCCTTCAGACAACAGTTCCCTATCCGGCAGGATCAAAAGAAAGCTGAACGAATGGCAGTTCTATCGTGAGCATCGCACTTTCTGCATTGTAATGTTCATCGCGATCCTTGTGGTTACAATTCCTGCCTGGGGCAGTATCCTGGGTGGAATTCTGAGCGTGATATTTGGAATTCTGGGTACGCTTTTCGGCATCATTGCTGCCTGCTTTACTCTGGCCATTGCCGGGATCATTGTGGGTATTTCACTGATCTGTGTGGGAATCGGCTCCTTAGCCGCTGCCATTGCCCCCGGACTGTTCCTCATCGGTATCGGTCTAATTTGCCTTGCCTTCGGTTCTCTTTTTACCCTGGCAACCGCAGAGTTGTGCGGGCGCTTCCTGCCCTGGTGCTATCGGAGCATCCGTGATCTGATCCTGCAATCAAAACAATCCCCGGGAGGTGCTGCTGCATGAGAAAATTTACAAAAATCTGCCTTATTACCACGGGAATCCTGATTTTGACCGGTGCGATCTTTCTTGGATCCGGTCTGGCTATTGACGGTACTTCAGCTGCTTTTGGTGCCATGTCCGCAGTAAAAAAGCATTGCAAAAACCTTTGGGGCAATTCCGAGACAGAACAATTCACCTATTCCTTCTCAGCGGATGACGGGGATTGGGACGAAGATGATCGGGATGAAGATGATTGGGATGAGCACGATCACTGGACGGAATCTTGCTCTACTTCCATGGAAGACGGTATTCCATATGACTATGATTACAATCGTTTATCCTGTCTTGAGATCGATATAACAGCAGCGGAACTGGTCATTGAACCTTCTACGGAACCCGACAGGATCCGTTTTATTGCAGAGTATAAATCCACTTCTGATACAATCCTACTGACAGACAATGGTAAGGACAGCATTTCACTATCCTCAGAAAAGCATCACATTGTGGGTAATCCCACTGTCAAGATCACCATTCAGATCCCGGATGATTATGAGATCGACAGTCTGGATCTGGAACTGTCTGCCGGAAATGTACATTCTTCCGCTAAACTGCAGGTGGGCGAAGCAGATATTTGTGTGGATGCCGGAAACCTTTCCATTGCAAACATGATCGCTTCTGAGATGGAAATAGAAAATGATGCCGGAAACACCGAGCTCACCCTTCCGGGAACTGCCAAAGATTATAATTACGAGCTTTCCTGTTCCCTGGGACGCATTGAATTCGATGGAAAAAGTAAAAACGGTTTTGAAAAAAGCTATGTTCAGAATAATCAAGCCGACCGGGATGTTTCCATAGAGTGCGCAGCCGGAAATATCTCTGTGGATTTTCAATAATACCAATGTGATTTCCTTTGCAAGGGACAGAAGTTCCTCTTCTTTTAAAAATGAGTGCTGCATGGCACAAAAATACTGCCCGCGGAAAACCCGCGGGCAGCTTTTTTACCGGATAAACCGGATTTACTCATTAGATTGCTCTTGTATATTTCTTTAAGAACTCTAACTCTTCTCCCTCTAAATATGGAGAGATCTTGTCGTATACTTTTGCATGATAGTTGTTGAGAAGTTTCTTCTCTTCTGCATTCATGAAATCAGGATCAATCGCATCCAGGTCAAATGGTACTAATGTGATCTCATCAAAGTACATGAACTGACCAAACTCATTCTTCTCACCTTTGCAGCAAAGTAATTCGTTCTCAAGACGAACACCATGGGATCCTTCAATGTATACTCCCGGTTCATCTGTGATAACCATGCCTTCCTGGAATTCAGCAGTTTCACCTTTTCTGTATCTGTAACGGAATCCTGCCGGTCCTTCATGGATGTTCAGAAGATATCCTACACCATGTCCGGTACCATGGTTGAAGTTCATATTTCTATCCCAGAATGGTTTTCTTGCAAGGATGTCAAGTACAAGACCGGTACATCCCTGAAGGAATTTCGCTGATCCAAGAGATAAGTTACTGATTGCAACCAAGGTAAAGTCTTTCTTCATCTGATCGGTTACTTCACCGATGGCGAAGGTTCTGGTAATATCGGTAGATCCTTCATAGAATCCTGCACCGGTATCGGAAAGATATAAGTTACCTCCGGTGATGCGGACGTCTGTTTCCTCACAGGTCTCATAGTGCACGATTGCACCATGCTCAGCCCAGGAAGAAAGGGGAGCGAAACTTGGGCGGATGAAGTTGCCCATCTCTGCTCTTAACTCATTTAATTTATCAGCAGCACTAACTTCAGTGATCTCAATCTTATCATAGTTCTCTTTCATCCATTTCATGAAACGAACATGAGCCACACTATCCTTGATCTGTGCTTTGCGGATATTTTCAACTTCTACTTTGTTCTTGCATGCTTTCATTAAGATTGCCGGATTCTGCTCATCCACTCTCTTAACTTCTGCCGGAATATTCTGATACAGAGCATAGTTTAATTTGCTGGAATCGATCATCAGAACTTCGTTTGCATCGATCTTGCTGATATCTTCATAGATATCATTGTAAGGATGTAATCTCACACCGTCTTTTGCAAGATGCTCTTTAGTCTCTGCGCTCAGCTTGCTCTCATCAATATAAAGTTCAAATCTATCCATGTAGATTAAAGCATAGCTTAATACTAACGGGAAGAAATCAATATCATTTCCACGGATATTTAAAATCCAGCAGATATCATCAATGGTGTTCAGTGCGTGAACGGTTGCACCTGCTTTCTTCATTTCCTCACGGATTCTCTCTAACTTGCTTGCTACGGTCTCACCTGCATACTCAAGACCAAGCTCCCATGCCGGCTCTTTGGAAAGTTCCGGACGGTCTGTCCAGATTTCATCAATCAGGTCTTCTTTATAATTAACCTTCGCACCGCATCTTGCAGCGATAGCAGCGTACTCGTCACCTTCGCTGACAGAAACAACACGTCCGTCGAAACCAACAGTCTGACCTTCCTTTAAGATCTCTTCCAAATACTCTTCTAATAACGGATAGCCCGGCTCATACATCTTCATAAGCTGAACAGTGGTATCCTTTAACTGATTTCCTGCCTGAAGGAAATAACGTGCATCGGTCCACATACGAGCTTCGTCTTTGGTGATCAATGCAGTTCCTGCAGAACCGGAGAAGCCTGTTATGTACTTTCTTGCCTTAAAATGTTCCCCAACGTATTCACTCTGATGGAAGTCAGCAGTTGGTACGATGTACATGTCAATACCTTTCTTGTCCATCAGCTCTCTTAATGCTTTCAGTCTTTCTGGAATTATACTCATTACGTTTTTTCTCCTTTCGAATAAAAATCCTTCCATCGTTGATAATAGCACTTCGTTACTTTAAAATCAAGCATAAAACCTATTTCCCTCTTTACTTTAACATACTACTATGGTAGCATATTGTCATGTGAAATTATAATAACTACATTATTAAAAGGAGAAAATTGTATGAAGAAGAAATTATTAACTCTGTTATTGGCGATGACCATGGTTTGTTCTCTGGCTGCCTGCGGTGCTTCCGGCTCTGACGACAGCAGCAGTGATGCTGCCCAGTCTGAAAGTGCTTCCGCATCTGATCTTGACTACATAAAAGAAAAAGGTACCCTGGTAGTGGGAATTACCGATTTTGCTCCAATGGACTACAAAGATGACAACGATGAATGGATCGGTTTTGATGCAGATATGGCAAGAGCTTTTGCAGAAAGCCTTGGTGTAGAAGTTGAGTTTGTAGAAATCCAGTGGGATAACAAAATCCTGGAGCTGGATGGAAAAACCATTGACTGTGTATGGAATGGTATGACACTGACAGATGAAGTAACTTCTGCTATGGAATGCTCCAACGCATACTGTGATAATGCACAGATCGTAATCGTTCCGGCTGATAAGGCAGAGCAGTACCAGACAACTGATAGTCTTTCTGATCTTTCTTTTGCAGTAGAGGCAGGAAGTGCCGGAGAAGCAGAAGTTTCTGCTCTGGAACTGAATTACACACCGGTACTCTCCCAGGCGGATGCCCTGATGGAAGTTGCTGCAGGAACCTCTGATGCAGCCGTGATCGATTCTTTAATGGCTGCAGCTATGGTTGGTGAAGGAACCGGATACGCAGATTTAACTTATACAGTTGGTCTTAACAGCGAAAAATACGGTGTTGGTTTCCGTAAAGGATCTGATCTTGCCCAGGCATTAAATGACTTTTTTAAAGCAAGCTATGCAGATGGATCCATGCAGGAATGTGCTGCAACCTACGGCGTACAGGCCGCTGTCATCCCACAGGAGTAATGAAAACACCCAAAGAGGATATGTTACATGAAGCTATTTTTTGAACAGCTGCCCATTGTACTGAATGCATTAAATGTAGGTTTTGCCCAGACTTTAAAACTCTTTGTTTTTACCCTGGCAGGCTCCCTGCCTCTGGGACTTATCATTGCATTTGGTTCCATGTCAGCTTTTAAACCACTTAGTTATCTGACCAAAACAATCGTATGGATCATAAGGGGAACTCCTCTTATGATCCAGCTTTTGATTATATATTTTTTCCCGGGTCTGGTGCTGGGCAATCCCATATGGGGAAGCGGGGAGCAGGGACGTTTTCTTGCCTCCGTTGTGGCATTCATCATCAACTATGCCTGCTATTTTTCGGAAATCTACCGCGGTGGGATCCAGGGTGTTCCGGTGGGTCAGCAGGAAGCAGGACTGGTATTGGGTATGACCAAGAGTCAGATCTTTTTCCATGTCACCCTGCTTCAGATGATCAAACGGATCCTTCCTCCCATATCCAACGAAGTCATTACTTTGGTAAAGGATACCGCACTTGCCCGCATTATCGCGCTACAGGAGATCATCTGGGCCGGTCAGGCTTTCATGAAAGGCTCCCACGGAATATCCGGAGCGATCTGGCCGTTGTTTTTTACGGCGATCTACTACCTTATTTTCAATGGCGTCCTTACCGTTTTGCTTGGTAAGCTGGAGCGCAAACTGGATTATTTCCGTTAATACTATAATCATCAGCGATACATCGGTAGCATACTGATGCGGAGGTAACTATGTCAATTTTAGAAGTAAACAATCTATCCAAAGACTTTGGTTCTACCAAGGTATTGAAAAATATCAGTTTTTCCCTGGAACAGGGACAGGTAATTTCCATTATCGGTTCTTCCGGTAGTGGTAAAACTACCCTGCTTCGGTGTTTAAACTTTCTGGAACAGCCGGATGAGGGAACTATCTGTGTAAACAATGAAACCCTGTTTGATGCCGCTGTTCCTGCAACACGCTCGGAAACAGCCATACGCAAGAAACGACTGCACTTCGGTCTGGTTTTTCAGTCCTTTTATCTGTTTCCCCAGTACACTGCCCTGCAGAATGTTATGCTGGCAAAAAATCTTATGGCAAAAGAACTTCCTGACTATAAGACAAGAAAAAAAGAGATTTTCCAGCAAAACCGTATACAGGCAGAACAACTGCTAGATCAGATGGGACTGTCTAATCGTATGGATCATTATCCGCACCAGCTTTCCGGTGGACAGTGCCAACGTGTTGCCATCGCCCGTGCTTTGGCCATGCAGCCCGATATCCTATGTTTCGATGAACCTACTTCTGCATTGGATCCGGAGCTTACCGGAGAAGTACTGAAAGTCATCAAAGAACTGGCACAAAAACGGACCACCATGCTCATCGTAACTCATGAAATGGCTTTTGCAAGGGATGTCTCCGATCAGGTGCTTTTCATGGATGATGGACAGATCCTGGAACGCGGTACCCCGGAAGAAGTATTCGGAGACCCAAAAACAGAAAGGGCAAAGCAGTTTTTGGGTTGCTTTGCTGCAAATTAAGATCCGCAACCTGTCTGTTTTAACAATTCCTTTTCTTCTTCATATAGTAAAAGAAAAAAGGAGTTTCGTGATGTATAACAGCCAATGTAATTGCAGTGACCAGAAGCATGTTCATGAATTAACAGGTAGTGTTAGGATTTTTAATGAATGTGATGACTGCCACAACCATCGGTTCTGTACAGTAACCGGTGAAGCAATTTATACCAAAGATAAATACGATCATATTCATGAAGTAAAATTCCACACTGATTTTTCCGATAAGCATTTTCATGAATTTTGCGGAAAAACCGGTGGTGCCATAGATGTAGGTAATGGCAAACATGTACACTTCATTAAAGATTTTACTGAAGAAGAAGATGGACACAAGCATGAATTTCAGGCAGCAACTTTGATTGACAGTCCTATCGACTTCAAGTACTGAAACTGCCAAGAATTATGTGTAGGAAAAAACCGGAAGTCTGCTTTAGACTTCCGGTAAAAAAATATATCATCTTGTTTCGTAAGTATTCATGAAAATAAGGTAAAAAAAACCTTTAACTTCGCCTTTCCAAGTTTAAAACTCGCAGCAAGGCTTCCTGAAGAATTCTAGATACATTAACCCCCGCTTTTTCAGCCTCATAATTTAGCCAGCTTGGCAATGCCACATTTCTTCGAACCGTTTTTGTGTCAATCTTTCTTCTATATTCTGAGAAATCTACATCCACAAATGTCAAAATACCCTTTGAAAACTCTGAATAATCTTCACTATTTTCTATTTTAATCCTTACATCCTTCTGATCTGATGGCACAGGTATTCCTTCTCCGTGATCCTCCATAGAAATCCCTGTTACCCCAATCGCATCACGCACCATCTCAATGACGTCAGCAAGGCTATCTCCTTCCGTCATAATAGCCATATCCGGTACACAGGCTAAAAATGGATGTTCCTCACCATTTTCGGTTTCGATAATAAAAGTTGGATAAACCTGCTTCATAACATCACACTCCTTTATTTATAATCCCCATTTTTTAATGATCGATCTTGCTAGTATTTCATTAATATTCTTATGGCGTGGAATCTGTTCGATATCATTTCCTCGCCTGTATATGTCATGATTGCCTCCATGTCTTTCAAACACAAACCCGGCTTTTTCAAGTTTTTTGACCAATTCTCGACATTTCACTGAAATATCCTTCCTCCTTATATTATACACAACAATTGTGTAATGTAAATAATCTTGTAAATGAAAAAAATAGTAAACAACAACTAATTTGGTAATTTCGCCGGAATACGGCAAAGAGAGTTGAAAAGAACTGGAAGCCCTTAGGGCTTCCAGTTTTAGAAACAGGGGTGAAGGGAATCGAACCCCTCTCTGGAGTTTTGGAGACTCTTATTCTACCGATGAACTACACCCCTATATAAATTTATAATACGCTATTTTTCTGAATCGCGCAATAAAAATTTTGTACCTTGAAAATCACATACAGTATATCCTGTTTCAAACCTTTTGTTCCACAATCCATTGCGCTCTCATGACTTGCTTCGCAAGTCACTGTCGCTTGTCGCGGTTTGTGAAACAAACCGCTTAGGTCATACCCTCGACCGATTAGTAACAGTCAGCTCCATACATTACTGCACTTC
>JBJEIY010000028.1:0-2187 GCA_051877515.1 Lachnospiraceae bacterium
AAGACATCGCCCTTTCACGGCGGTAACACGGGTTCGATTCCCGTCGGAGTCACTAGAATGGTACCATGGCCAAGTGGTAAGGCAAAGGTCTGCAACACCTCTATCCCCGGTTCAAATCCGGGTGGTACCTCTATAACCGGAACCCAAAATTTTCTGGGATCCGGTTTTTTTTCTCTAAATTATTTTCTGAATAATCCGATATATATAAAAAGAAAACAGATAACTCAAATCGGTAGTTTCCGCGTATCCAAGGAGGGATGAGGAATGAGTATTACCAGAATAGCGGACAGTGTCTTTATGGACCTGGCTCTTAACGGAAAAAAGAGAAGCAGTAAAACAGAAACCAACAAACCGGTTGAAGGATCGTTTTTTGAGACTTTGGCACAAAATCAGTATGGTGCAAAGGAAAACATGGAAAAAGAGAAAAAGCAACAGGAAGATAATAAGGAAATGTGGAAACAGGCACAGGATAATTCTCATTGGTTTGTTGAGGAGAATATCGGAATACATATTGATACAGCCGGGTAGAGATACTGTATCCCATGTATTGAAAAACATATTGGAAAGTGCTACACTAAACTACAAAGCTTTTGTGAACCAGATGAAAAGTTAATTGGAAAAACCGGGAGATAACTATGAATAATTTTGATCTGATCGTGATCGGTGCCGGACCCGGAGGTTATACGGCAGCATTAAAAGCTGCTGAGTGTGGAGTAAGTGTGGCATTGGTTGAAAAAGAGTATATCGGCGGATCCTGCGTGAATTACGGATGCATTCCAACGAAAGCACTGATGTATGTTTCTGAACTATATCGTCAAGTGTTGAAAAGTGAACGATTCGGAATTTACTCGGGAGACGTTTTTTTTGATAAGAGTGAAGTTTTAAACTATAAAGATGAAATTGTGAGAGCTTCAAGAGAGGAAATCCACAAAGAACTGACAGAGAAACAGGTGACCTGTTTTTTTGGAACAGCGACCTTGTTTCCGGACAAAAAGGTTCAGGTTCTCCATTCGGATGGTGAAGTGGAAGAGCTATACGGGGATAAGATCATACTGGCTACCGGAGCAAACAATATCGTTCCGTCTATTCCCGGAATTGATCTTCCGGGTGTAATGAACAGTAAGGAACTGTTGTCTGAAAAGCAGGACCTTTTAACAGATCTTGTAATCATAGGCGGTGGAGTGGTAGGTATTGAATGCGCCTATATCATGCGCCGATTTGATCAGAAGATTACTATTATTGAGAAAAAAAACAGAATCCTTTCGCCTATGGACTCGGAAATATCGGAAGTGATCACAGAGCACGCAGTGGCCAGGGGCATTGACATTGAAACCAATGCGCAGGTTACCCGTATTGAGAAAGTGGGAGAAAACAAACTGCGTTGTTATTTTTCAAAAGATTCTTCGAATGAGGAATGTTATGTAGAATCTTCCCATGTGCTTACCGCCATTGGACGAAAGCCCAATATGGATCAATTGTTTGCAAGCAATTGTCCTGTTGAAATGGAAGGTGACAGAATTAAGGTAGACAGCCATTTCTGTACCAGTATCCCGGATGTTTATGCTATTGGGGATCTGGTCAGTGACATTCAGCTTGCTCATGTTGCGGCAGCTCAGGGAACGGTTGTTGTGGAGCATATTCTGAAGAAAAAAGAAAGAACCGTCCTGTTATCCATTGTGCCCAGTTGTTTGTTCATGGAGCTTCCCATCATACCAAATTGCATTTATTTAGAGCCGGAAGTGGCCAGTGTAGGTCTTTCCGAAGCAGAAGCAGTATCCAGAGGAATGCAGGTAAGGTGTGGAAAGTATTCTATGGAGGAAAACCTGAAGTCAATGATGGATTCCGATGATTACGGATATATTAAGGTTGTATTTGAAAAACGCAGTGATGTTTTGGTAGGAGCCCAGATGGTATGTCCAAGGGCAACGGATATGATCGGTGAAATGGCAACAGCCATTGCAAACGGTCTAACTTCAAAACAGTTGATGTATGCCATGAGGGCACATCCAACCTACAATGAAGCCATCGCAAAGGCTGTGGAGAACAGCCGGAAAGAGGAATAAATAGAAGAATATTGCTTGACGTGGATGCAGGCATTTGCTATAATACTACAGTATTAACGCGGTGCCATGGCCAAGTGGTAAGGCAAAGGTCTGCAACACCTCTATCCCCGGTTCAAATCCGGGT
>JBJEIY010000029.1:0-2184 GCA_051877515.1 Lachnospiraceae bacterium
TGAGATACCAGAAAACAGGTTCTCTGGATCTAAGTACAAGGGGCAAGAAAGTTCCTTTTTCCTGTCCTATTGCATTAGCATCTGCCTATGAAGCATTTGCAACAGAAACGCAAAAGAGTCATCTGGCAGCAGATACGAAATCAACTATCATAAACTCCACCCAACGGTTCATTCTGTCTGTATCTGAGGACGGACTGGCAGATTGGGGTTTACTGGATATGTCCTATATTGATCTGTTTTTGTCAAAATACAAAGACAACCAGCTCAAATATAGAGGTACCCTGATTTATGGGCTGAAAAAATTTCTTCATTTTCTCTTCGATAATGGCTTTTGTGAGGTCGATTATACAGAAGATATCCTGTCTCTTCGTATTCCTAGAAATGGTCATGTTCCCCATACTTGGACACCTGATGAGCTTAAAAGACTTCTCGAGGCAGTTGACCGCCAATCGCCCAGAGGAAAAAGAGACTATGCTATGTTTTCTCTTTGTATTCAGACCGGACTCAGGGCAGCTGATATCCGGAATCTTAAAATCAACGATATTAACTGGAAAACACATACTTTAAAGATCATTACAGGCAAAACCGGCGAACCTCTGGAACTGCCTTTACTGGATTCAGTAGGATGGGCAATCATTGATTACCTGAAAAATGGAAGACCTGTGTCAGGATATACAAATGTTTTTCTTGCCCACCATTTCCCATATGGCCCAATAGGAAGTACAGCCTCCCTGACAGGGGCACTCCGCAAATATTTGATCAAAGCGGAGATTGAAATTAAAGCCGGAGAGGCTCACGGAATACATACCCTGAGAAGCACCCTTGCTAAAAACATGCTATTCTGTGGAACTGAACTTCCGGTCATCTCACAGACGCTGGCGCATAGGGATGAACGGACTACGGTTGGGAATTATCTGCGTATCGACACGGAACATTTGAGGGATTGTTCCCTTGAGTTGGAATGGGAGGGCGAAGCAGATGCAGAATTATGAATGGAAAAGTGATTTTTCACCCCTCATCCACGCTTTTCTGGAACAGTATCGCTTAGCCGGATTTAAATTTGAACGGCAGGAACGGATTCTGCAGCATTTTGACCACTTCTGTTCAATGCAGGGATATGCAGGTCCTGAGTTAAAAAAATATGTTTTGGAAGAATTCATATATGATAAGAGGGAACAGAAATCAACTCACTACGCAAAGGAAGTAGTAATGCTGCAGTTTGCTGATTTTCTGATAAAGAGAGGATATTCAGCATACCGTATTGAGCACCGATATCAGATACCAAGAAGTAAATACATCCCTCATATCTATACGGCGGAAGAAAAACAGCGTTTTTTCTATGCCGTGGATCATTATCCTGCCACCAGACTTTCCTATCGGAATGATGTTGATCCGGAATTATTTCGCTTCCTTTGCTGCACCGGTGCACGTTTATCAGAAGCACTCAATCTCAAGAAAGAGGATTATGATGCAGACAATGGGACAGTCTTTATTCGGGGTGCCAAAAACAACCGTGACCGTATCATTCCGCTTTCAGTATCTTTAAACAACCGGCTGAATAAGTACGTCAAACGGTTTCTCACAGAATTATCTGATGAGGAATATCTATTTCCAAGTATCGCTGGTGGAAAGATGGATAAGAGCACTGCATACCTTCATTTCAGGGATTATCTTTTAATGGCAGATATTCCCCATGATAATAAAGGCCCCAGAATCCATGATTTTCGGCATGGTCTGGCAGTGGAAAATCTTCGCAGATGGGCAAAAGAAGGGGCTGATATGAGCAATAAGCTTCCGTATCTGTCTGCTTACATGGGGCATGCAGATTTCAGGGCTACTCAATACTATCTGAGACTTACAGCAGAAATCTACCCGGAAATGGTAGAGATGATGGAAAAAGCATGCTTTGACATTATACCGGAAGGAGGTTTTGAAGAGAATGCAGAAAACTGACCTCCCGTATTATGTAACAAACTTTTTTACCATGTACCTTCCCGGGCAGAAAAACTTAAGCAAAAATACCATAGCATCATATGCGGTAACATTCAAGCTCTTCTTTACTTTTTGCAAAGATAAAAAAGATATCCAGCCAGAAAGATTGAAACTTTCCATGATAAATGAAGCTTTGATTACTGAATTTCTTGACTGGCTTGAATCAGACAGAAACTGCTCTGTAACAACAAG
>JBJEIY010000030.1:0-8401 GCA_051877515.1 Lachnospiraceae bacterium
TCTATATGTTTACAGGTGGGGAACCATTAGTAAGAAAGAATGACATTATCAAGTTGTGTAAGGAGCATCATGAATGTCAATTCCTTGCGTTTACAAATGGTACATTAGTGGATGAAGCATTTTGTGAGGAAATGAAAAGAGTCGGAAATTTGATGCTTGCTATCAGTCTTGAAGGTTCACCGGAGGTAAACGATTTACGAAGGGGAGAAGGTGTATATGGAAAGGTTATGCATGCAATGGATCTGCTTAAGGAAAATGGACTGATCTTTGGCACATCCATCTGCTATACTTCGAAGAACTGTGAGTCAGTAACAAGCAAGGAATTCGTAAAGCTTATGGTAGATAAGGGATGCAGATATGCAATGTATTTCCACTATATGCCGGTTGGAAATGATGCATCATTAGAGCTTCTTCCTACGCCTGAACAAAGAATGTATATCAAGGACCGAATCAGGGAGATTCGTAAGTTAGAGAACGGTGAAGGATTGTTTACGATGGATTTCCAGAATGATGGTGAGTTTGTTGGAGGATGTATTGCAGGAGGAAGAAATTATTTCCACATTAATGCAAATGGTGATGCAGAACCATGTGTATTTATTCATTATTCGGGGGCAAATATCCGAACTCACAGCTTGCTTGAAATATTAAAACAGCCATTGTTTATGGCATATCGTGACAATCAGCCATTTAATGAAAATCATTTGAGACCATGCCCAATGCTGGAGAATCCGGAAATCCTGCAGAGACTTGTAAAGGAGACTGGCGCTAAATCAACGGATTTGCAGTCTCCGGAAACTGTAGAACATTTATGCACAAAGTGTGAAGAGTATGCAAGAAACTGGAAACCATGCGCAGATAAACTGTGGTCAGAGACAAAAGTAACTCCAAAGTCATATGAAAATTATAAAAAGAAAAATAAATAGAGAGGAGTCAATATATGACACTATTTTCGGAAAGAGAAAAAGGAATAAGAAAAAACAGGCACATAACAGCTTCTTTATAAGTTTTATTATCACAGGTACAGTGATAGCTATGGCAATTTTTGTCAAAAAGTATATTAGTAACAAGGGAAATAAGGATGCTGTTACATAATGAACAGATATGTAACAGTTGACGCGAAGAGATGCTGTTTAGATTGAAAAAACTACAAGCTAATGTTACAATTTGTAACATCAAATATCCTTGTGGGAGGTTATTAATATGTTTCGCAAAGAACATATTGCGAAGGCTATAAGAGTATTATCAGTTCCGCCGGTTATGGTTTCTGTACTTATTCTTATTTTAGCTTTTAACAAAGATGGAATTTTTAAAAACTCCTTAGAAATAGTTATTACGATTGTATTACTTGGTTTTGTACCTGTTCTGGCATATGGTTTGCAGAAGATTCTGCCGGGATTTAAAGAGCAGGGTAGAGAAGGACAGAGAAAGCTTGCATTTATTACAAATCTTGTTGGTTATAGTGGGGCATTTCTATGGGCACTTATAACAGATGTAGAAAATGCATTACTATTGATTTGCTCAACATATTTCTTCTCAGTTGTACTTTTAACAATATGCAATAAGGGATTACGTTATAGAGCAAGTGGACACGCATGCAGTTTTACGGGACCCGTGGTTTTATTGATTTATTTTTTAGGCTGGAAAGTTATAATACCTTGTTTAGTGATTGTAGCGCTAATTATCTGGTCTTCTATATATCTTAAACGTCATACAGCAAAAGAAATAATAGGTGGAATAGTGGTATGTTTGCTTTCATTTTTGTTGTCACTAATAATAACAACACCGAAATGATTATTGGAGGAATAGCATGAAAATTGCAATACTAACAGATACGAATAGTGGAATATCAAAAGAAGAAGCAGAAAATAAAGGTATTTATGTGATACCTATGCCGGTACTGATTGATGGTGAAGTGTTTTATGAAGGGGAAAATTTGACAGAGGAAGAGTTTTATCAAGCATTGACAAGTGGGAAGGATGTTTCTACATCTCAACCCTCTCCGGCTGATGTCATGGATACATGGGAAGATCTTTTTGAAATGGGGTATGATCAGATAGTGTATATTCCTATGTCAAGCGGACTAAGTGGTTCCTGTATGGCTGCAAAGGGATTTGCGCGGGAATATGAAGGTAAAATATTTGTAGTTGATAATCATAGAATCTCTGTAACTATGAGACAATCTGTAATGAAAGCAAAACAACTTGCAGATCAGGGGCTTGGTGGAAAAGAAATATGTGAAAGATTGGAATCAGATGCGTATAATGCAACTATATACGTTTCTGTAAATACATTAGAGTACTTGAAAAAAGGTGGTAGAATTACACCAGCGGTGGCAACCATAGCGACTGTACTCAGCATAAAGCCGGTTTTATCGATTCAAGGAGAAAAATTAGAACCTTTCACAAAGGTTCGTGGAACCATGAAAAAATGTGAGGAAAAAATGATAGATGCATGCAAGAAGGATTTGATTAGTCGTTTTCCAAACGCAAAGCCAAATCAGCTTCATGTAGGGGGTGCAGGAGCAGGGCTTAATTCTGAGGAGATAGCGCAGTGGATGGAAATGCTGGAGCAAAATTTCCCGGGAACAGATTTGTTTTATAATTCTTTGTCAGCAAGTATAAGTACTCATACAGGACCGGGAGCGATAGGAATTGGAATTACAATTGATATGGATTAAATCATTATAAACCGAGGTTGTTAATTAACAACCTCGGTTTTTGATTAATTGTTACCCTGTTGCGATAGGAAGATTCCCAAAGTGCCATTTCATAAAAAACGCGGTACAATTCTTTTCCGCAAAGCTACTCATCATTAATAATTCTGAAACAAATCTCTAACAAAACAAAAATACAAGCATTTTAATATAAAGGGATGGACAAATGATTGTATGTGTGGAGGTGTAAAATGGACAGGCAAACCATGAAGAAGATCCTGAAAAAGATTTTCTGTCTGCCACCTTTACCTACGGTATTGATTTCAATCCCCTCGTATATGCTTGTATTCTATGTACTGGCAAAGGAAACAGCTTCTCCTGCCATTACTTATTTTTCTTATCTTCTATCAGCATATGCCATGGTTATTTCTGTCACCGGAGCTGTGGATGTAGTGAGATGGATCCGGAAAGGGATTGAGGATCATCCAACCGTAAGGAGGTTGTTAAATATTCCCTTTGTGGAACGATTTTTCTATGAGATGGACTTCCGGACAGAGGTGTCTTTGTATCCCAGCTTATTGATCAATCTGCTTTATGCGGAGATAAAATTGTTCTCGGGGATTCGTTTTCACTCTGTTTGGTTTGTTACTCTGGCAGTCTATTATATCCTGCTGGCAGGCATGCGGTTTTCCCTGCTGTATCATGTGAGGGGAGGCAGGCAGAAGGATCGCATTGCAGATTTAAAGATCTGCCGGTTATGCGGTGTCGTTTTACTGATCCTGGACTGGGTGCTGACCGGAATCATCATTCTGGTTATAACCAAAAACAGTGGGTTTGAATATCCCGGAATGCTAATCTATGCTATGGCTCTGTACAGCTTTTATGCAGTGATCATAGCAGTGAAAAATGTGATAAAACTCAGAACTTATAAAAGTCCGGCCATATCTGTTGCCAAAGTGATCAACCTGACAGCAGCACTGGTATCTATGTTGTCTTTGGAGACAGCCATGTTGACACAGTTTGGAGCAGCCAGGGAAGCGGCCTTCAGGCAGAGAATGTCAGCCATCACAGGGGCATGTGTCAGTGTCTTTGTTCTTGGAATGGCAGTTTATATCATTGCCTACACAACAAATCAGCTCCATAAAACCACAGAATGTCGGGAGGAATAGAAAATGACAGCAAAAATAAGCGACAAACAAAGAATGCTGGTATTTATTAATCTGATGATCACAGGAATTGCCACATCTATGCTGGCCACAGCCATGACAACGGCACTACCGCCGGTTGTGGAATACTTTGGCATCAGCATGACAACAGGTCAGTGGATGACCAGCGGGTATTCCCTGGCAATGGGAATCGTCATGCCGCTAACGGCATTTCTCATTAAAAAGATTCCTACAAGGAAGTTATATATATCCAGCATTTCATGTTTTCTGATCGGTGAGCTGGTGTGTATCCTGGCCCCCGGATTTGGCGTAATGATGGTGGGCAGAGTCCTGCAGGCAATCGGAAACGGGATCCTTACCGCCATGGGTCAGGTGATCATTTTATCCATTTATCCGGAAGAAAAAAAGGGAGCCATGATGGGCTGGTACGGTCTGGCAGCTACGGCGGCACCTATCATAGCACCAACCATTGCAGGTGTCCTGGTGGATACTGTGGGATGGAAATATATTTTTATTTATACCATGATCGTCATGACTGTTTCACTAGTCATGTCCATTGTTAATTTCAGCGATGTGCTTGAAGTACAGGACATTAAGTTTGACAGCAGTTCCTTTGTGCTTAGTATTTTTGCCTTCGGAGGAATCACACTGGGAATCGGTAATATCGGTAGCTACGGAATAAAAAGCATGATGTCGTCACTTCCGCTGATCGTCGGTCTTTTGGGATCAGTATTCTTTGTATGGCGTCAGTTAAAGTTGGAAAAGGCTTTTCTGGATGTACGCATTTTAAAGAAAAAAGAGTATTCTCTGGCGGTTATTTCCAGTATGCTTTTGTACTTAGTCATGATGGGCGGCTCCGTGCTCATGCCGTTGTATGTCCAGTCTGTTTTGGGTTATTCTGCAGTAACCTCAGCTCTGGTTACCTTACCGGGATCCGTTGCTACGGCATTGATCAATCCCTTTGCGGGAAAAATCTATGACCGCATCGGCATCAAAAAGCTTTATGTGGTGGGATCTATCTGTCTGTTGATCAGTAATGTGGGCATGTATTTTGTCACCCTGTCCACACCTCTCATAGTGGCAGCAATTTTCAATGTGGTACGAAACGTATCCATTGGTTGCCTCATGATGCCGCTTCTTACCTGGGGAACAAATCAGGTGGCAAAGGAAAAGGTTGCGGATGCTTCGTCTTTGCTGACTTCTCTGCGTACAGTGGCCGGGTCTATTGGCGCTGCAGTCTTTGTGGCGATCATGTCAGCTGTAGCCGTTTCATCGCAAGCCCGTTACGGAGCTGCGGCATCCATGCATGGAGTAAATATCTCGTTTGTTTCCATGTCGGTCGGTACATTGATCATGGTGGGCATTGCGGTATTTGGCGTAAAAGGGAAAGCCGGGCGGTCTTAACAATTCCGAAACAAAACTCAAACAAATCAGAAACGGAAACTGTTTATTATATGAATAAAATGATAGAATGAGCACAAGAAGTCGTAAACGGGAGGAATCAACATGATCAATATTCTGGTAGTGGAAGATGACATAAAATTAAATCAGATTGTATGTACGTACCTGAATGACAGTGGATTTCATGCAAAAGGGTGCCTGAATGCCAACGATGCCTATGAAGAGATGTACAACAACTTATATGAGCTGATCATTTCGGATATCATGATGCCGGAAGTGGATGGCTTCGAGTTTGCAGAAACGGTGAGACGGGTAAATAAACAGATCCCCATCCTCTTTATGTCCGCCAAGGATGACTTGCCTTCCAAGCAAAAGGGCTTTCAGCTGGGTATTGATGACTATATGGTAAAACCCGTTGAATTAGATGAACTGCTGCTTCGCGTCCGGGCACTTTTGCGCAGGGCAAATATTGAAATGGAGCGAAAAGTGACAGTGGGAAATCTTACACTGGATGCAGATGCCATGTCAGCTTGCATTAATGGAGAGGAAATTCCTGCTACCACCAGAGAGTTTAATATTTTGTATAAACTGCTTTCCTATCCAAATAAAACCTTTTCCCGTTCACAACTCATGGATGAGTTCTGGGGAGTGGACAGTGATACCAGTTTACGGGCGGTGGACGTATATATCACAAAGCTCAGGGATAAATTTGCAGCCTGTGACGGATTTGAGATAAAAACTGTACGGGGACTTGGATATAAGGCGGTGTTGCGATGAAAGGAAGAACGGGATATCAGGATAAACGTGTGAAGAGAAAAATCTTCCCATTACATATGTTCCTGTCGGCGTTTGTGGTATTTGGTGCTTTTACGACGCTGCAGATGAAGATCATCGGAAGCGAGATCGATTATCAGAGTATACCGGCCCGCAGCCATGTGATCGTTTTTGGAATCTGGGTTGTGTCAGCATTGGTGTTTACCCTTTGGACAAATCATCAGTTAACAAAACATTATCAGAAACCCATTGAAGAGTTCTCCGAGGCCGCCAGCAAGGTGGCGTCAGGGGATTTTTCCGTGTATCTGGCACCCCATCACACAGCAGATAAATACACACACTTGGATGCTCTGTTCATGGATTTTAATAAAATGGTGGAGGAATTGGGAAGCATAGAAACCCTGAAAACGGACTTTTTTTCCAATGTTTCCCATGAGATCAAAACACCCCTTGCGGTAATACAGAATAATGCACAGCTCCTTTGTATGGGCACCGTTTCTGAGGAAGAGAAAAGTGAATGTGCACAGAATATCCTTTATGCCACAAAACGTCTTTCTAATCTCATTACCAATATGTTAAAGCTTAATAAGCTGGAAAAACAGGCCATTAAACCGGCACCGGAAACCTATGACCTGTGCGCCCAGCTATGTGACTGTGCGCTGCAGTTTGAAAATACCTGGGAAGAAAAGCAGATTGAATTTGAGGCCGAGATTGAGGAAAAGACCATGATCGAAGCTGACGCAGGACTTTTGGAACTGGTGTGGACAAATCTTCTTTCCAATGCCCTGAAGTTCACTCCCAAGGGAGGTACTGTCAGGTTGTCACAGACATCGGATGGAGAAAGAGTTACTGTGACCGTAGCAGATACCGGATGCGGTATGGATGAAACAACCCGGGCGAGGATCTTCGATAAGTTTTACCAGGGCGATACCTCCCATGCCACGGAAGGTAACGGTCTGGGACTGGCATTGGTAAAACGGATCCTACAGTTGTCGGATGGCACCATAGAGGTAAAAAGCAAACCGGGACAGGGAACCGCTTTTACGGTCAGCCTTCCCCAAACCCAAAGAATAAGCAGTGAAGGGGTAGAATAATGGAACAGGAAAAAAAGGCTTTTATCGGATATGAATATAAAGAGGTTTCGGTCAGCGAAGGTTTAGCACCGATGTATATGGATTGTTATGAAAATTTCGGATGGATCGCGGAAGAGGAACGCCATGATCTGAAGAAACCAAATCATGTGATCCTGCGTATGAAACGGGACAGAAAGATCCTCAATAAAATGGAATTAACAAGATTACAGCGGAATTTTGAAGCCTGCGCCAATGACTTGAATAAGCTGGAGGGTGCCAAGACCACCACAGCGATCGTTTGGGCTCTGGCGGTGGGACTGGCTGGTACAGCTTTTATGGCAGGAGCAACCTTCGCGGCGGTTCATGAACCGCCTATCATCTGGCTATGTAATTTGCTTGCCATTCCGGGATTTGCCGGATGGATCTTACCTGTTTTTGTCTATCGCAAGATCGTAAAAAGCCAGACAGTGAAATTGCAGCCGCTGATCGAGGATAAACTGGACGAACTTTATGCAGTCTGTGAAAAGGGACATTCTTTACTTTAATATTTTACAAACAAATCTGAAATAAAAAGCAAACATAGATGGGGTATGATGCACTCATCCAATCGGAAAGGAGAAAAAGTGATGAGTGAATACAAATTAAAAACAGGAAAAATGGCAGAGAAGACTACGGCTGCATATCAGAAAGTGGAGAACTCCGTAGTAGGCGGTTACAAGAAAGTGGAGGATACCGTGGTAGGAGGCTACAAGAAAATCGAAGACGCGGTAGTCGGAGGCTATAAGAAGATCGAAGACAGTTTTGTGGAAAAATTCCTTGAAAAGGCAGACGAGGAGGATCAAAATGAAGAAGAGTAATTTTGTGGCATTGATCTTAGGAACCATCAGCTGTCTTTTCTTTGGACTGGGCATGTGCATGGCAATGATCGAAGAGTGGAACGCATTTAAACCCGGAATTGTGGTGGGATGTATGGGCCTGCTTTTTGCATTGATCACAGTACTGGTCTACAGAAAAATGGAAAACAAGGCCCCTGTTAGATTTTCAGGAAAAGCGGTACTTACGGTGCTGGTCGGAGTGATCGGCGCTTTGGCACTGGGCGTGGGCATGTGTTTTTGCATGGTCTGGAACAATCTGATCCTCGGAGTTGTGTTAGGATTTCTGGGAATCCTTGTTTTACTGGGTTTAATACCACTGTGTAATGGAATAAAATAGCACGAGAGCAGCAATTTTAAACAGACAATAGAAAAAGCCTCGTAGGTTAACGAGAAAGTCGGGGGTGGAGACTGTAACAAATTTTGTGTAAACTAAAGATATGGATATATATCCTCTTGGAT
>JBJEIY010000031.1:0-8098 GCA_051877515.1 Lachnospiraceae bacterium
CGGTCGAGGGTATGACCTATGGAAAAGGATGATACTGTATGTGATTTTCAAGGTATAAAAAATCAATAATCCTCAATAGCTCAGCGGTAGAGCACTCGGCTGTTAACCGAGGTGTCGTAGGTTCAAGCCCTACTTGGGGAGCTCACGGGAGCAAGAAATTTGCTCCCGTTTTTACAAAAAAAGGCTCCGTGGTCAAGCGGTTAAGACATCGCCCTTTCACGGCGGTAACACGGGTTCGATTCCCGTCGGAGTCACTTTTGTTGTGGCAGTTCTTTGAAGCTGTTACAATATGATAGAGTCGATCAGCGGCTTTAGTGATTTGGACCTTTAGCTCAGTTGGTTAGAGCAACCGGCTCATAACCGGTCGGTCCTGGGTTCGAGTCCCCGAAGGTCCACTCAAATTTTATAGTATATAAGGCCCAGTGGCTCAGTTGGTTAGAGCGTCGCCCTGTCACGGCGAAGGTCGTCGGTTCGAGTCCGATCTGGGTCGCTTATATGGGATCTTAGCTCAGCTGGGAGAGCATCTGCCTTACAAGCAGAGGGTCATAGGTTCGAGCCCTATAGGTCCCATTTAGAACTTTTTGTTCTACAATTGAATATGCCGGCGTGGCGGAACTGGCAGACGCGCAGGACTTAAAATCCTGTTGTGGCAACACAGTACCGGTTCGATTCCGGTCGCCGGCATCAGAAAAGAAATGCTCTCTCATGAGCATTTCTTTTTTTTAAGACAGGATAAGAGATAGTATTGGTAGGAGGGATCATATGGGATACATTGATTTACATTGTGATACATTGATGCTGGCCCATTTTTTGGGAGAGAATCTGGGAGAAGGAAAGAGGATTTCCGTTGATTTTAAGCGGATGAAAAAGGCAGGAGCCATGGCCCAGTTTTTTGCTATTTTTATGCCTGATGAAGGTGTTTATGAACACTTTCATGTGAAGGAAATGACGGACCAGGATTATTTTAATGCACTGTTTGCAATATTTCTTTCAAATTTAAAAGATCATGCAGATGTGATCAGAAGGGCATATACGGCGCAGGATCTTCTTACAAACGAAAAAGAAGGCTATATGAGTGCCGTGCTTTCTGTGGAAGATGGTCGCCTGGTGAACGGAGATCTTGGGAAGTTAGATGAATTCTATGACCTTGGAGTGAGGGCTTTAACTTTAACCTGGAACTTTGAGAATTGTTTTGGATTTCCTAATTCAGCGGATGAAAAGATCATGAGTAAAGGCCTGAAACCATTTGGAAAAGAGGCAATTGAATATATGAATGACCTGGGAATGCTGGTGGATGTTTCGCATTTATCGGAAGGTGGTTTCTGGGATGTAGCAAAGATCAGCAGTAAGCCTTTTGTGGCAACCCACTCCAACTGCAGGGCGTTAAGTCCCCATCAGAGAAATCTTTCTGACGACATGATACGAACACTGGCAGAAAAGGGCGGTGTGATGGGATTAAATTTCTGTCCGTATTTTTTAAATGCAGATATCAATTGTGAAGACAGCACGATAGATGCCATGGTGGCGCACATAAAGCATGCAAGGAATGTGGGCGGTATTGAAGTCTTGGCTTTGGGTTCGGATCTGGATGGTACAGGTGGAAATATGGAAATTTCCAATTGCGGAGACTATCCGAAATTATTTGACCGCCTGGCTAAAGAAGGTTTTTCCGCTGGAGAGATTGATAAAATAACCCACGAAAATGTTTTACGCGTATTAAAAGATTCCGTATGGTAAAAACTCTCAAAAAGTGCTTGCCACTGCGAGGGGAAGAGAGTATTATTAACTAGTGGCGGGAGTGCCGTATACTATAGGAAAAGGAAGTAATTGTAGGTATGAAAAACGAAGTAAAAGTTGAAGTATCAGCAAGACATGTACATTTAACACAGGAACAGATTGAAGCATTATTCGGTAAGGGACATGAGCTTACCGTTAAGAAAATGTTATCCCAGCCGGGTCAGTTCGCGGCAGAAGAGCGTGTGACCGTAGTGGGACCAAAAAGATCCATTGAGCGTGTCAGCGTTTTGGGACCGGCTCGTAAAGCAGGCCAGGTGGAGCTTTCTTTAACAGATTGTTTTTCCATCGGATTAAAAGACACACCGGTTCGTGAATCCGGCGATGTGGCAGGTACACCGGGAGTAACCTTAAAGACTGATAATGCAGAGATCACTTTGGATGAAGGTGTGATCGTGGCAAAGAGACATATCCATATGACTCCTGCCGATGCAGAAGAGTTCGGTTGCAAGGACAAAGACATTGTTAGCGTTACCGTAAACAGTGAGGGACGTTCTTTAACATTTGGTGATGTGATTGTTCGTGTCAGTGATTCTTATGCACTGGCAATGCATATCGATACCGACGAAGCAAATGCAGGATGCATCAGCGGCGAAGTAACCGGAATCGTGGTAAAATAAGACCCTCAAAAGATCGGGTTTTCGTAATCTTTGAAGAATCAGAAGGCAGCCATGGGCAGAAAAAAACACATGGCTGCTGTTTGTTATCAGATAAGGCAAAAAGTATAAAAATAGGTTGACAAAAGACAGGCTGCATAGTATTATTTATTTGTTGCAGTTAAAGCAATCATCGATATGTGTGTGTAGCTCAGCTGGATAGAGCACTTGGCTACGGACCAAGGTGTCGGGGGTTCGAATCCTCTCACGCACGCGTCAAAGAAAGGCGGTATCCCGTGCAGGGCTACCGCCTTTTTGCAGTTCCCAATTCCGTTTTAGCGCATAGCATATAAAGAACACCAATCTACAAAGATATGATGAGTGTTGAAAAAATATGTGAAATTTCTTGTAACGGAGGTATGAAAAATGGAACTGCGAAGCTACCCGCAGAAAATAAGGTGCAGGTATTATGAAATCGAAGCAATTCAGATCCCCATCGTCTATAACAAATATGGGGACCATGATCCCAACGGACTGTTATATGTGTTGAAAAAAGATGCGGAAAAAGTCCGTGCCGCGGCATGGGAAAATTATAACTTAAGCCCACCCCAGCCTGCAAAAGAAGTAAAACCACTGGTCATCCGTGCCAACGTGGGGGATAAGGTAATGATCCGGTTCAGCCATTCCCTGAACCGCCCGTTGTCCATTCATGTACAGGGACTGCGGTATGATGTGCAGACATCGGACGGTGCAAGTGTAGGCTACAACAAGGATTCCACCACCGAGAACGGGATCTTATATACCTGGTATGCAGAAAAAGAGGGTGTGTATTCTTTTCAGGATATGGGAGATACCAGAAGCAGTGAGGAGAGTACCAATATACACGGGTTATTTGGAGCCATCATAGTGGAAGATCCGGAATCCACCTGGCTTGATCCGGAGACAGGAAAAGAGCTGGAAAGTGGCCTGTTTGCAGATATTTATCATCCGGTAAAGCCTGCGTTCCGGGAATATGCTGTTTTCTTTCATGATGAGCTGGAGATTAAGGATAAGGACGGAAATCAACCGGTGGATCCCCATACGGGATTACCTTCTTCCACCACGGCGATCAGCTACCGGGCTGAGCCTATGAGAAACCGCATGCCCATGACGGAAGAACATAGTGACACCGGGGAGGATATTTCCATGAGTTCCTGGGTATATGGGGATCCGGCACCGCCCATCCTGCGGGCTTATGCGGGAGATCCTGCCAAAATTCGTCTGATCCATGGTGGGGTAAAAGAAACCCATGTATTTCACCTTCACAATCATCAGTGGAGGTTGGAGGGGGATGATCCCAACTCAACCATTATTGATTCCATTTCTATTAGTCCTCAGGAGTGTTATACCCTGGACATTCTTCACGGTGCGGGAAGTTTAAACCGGACCATCGGAGATGTGATCTTTCATTGCCACCTGTATCCTCATTTTCATGAAGGCATGTGGACTCTTTGGAGAATCCATGACCGGTTGGAGGATGGAACAGGAACCTTGCCGGATGGCACGGTGATTCCGCCTTTGATTCCGTTAAAGGACCGGATTCCTCCTCTTCCAAAAGATAAGAAGCATCCCGGATATCCAGGATTTATTTTTGGAGTATATGGGGAACCACCTCTTCAGCCCCCACTTGGAGTTTTAAATCCTGACGGTAGTATCAAAACAAAACCGACCTGGCTGGAACGGGCGAATTTTGTGGAAAACTACGCACCGGGAGCGTTATACTGTGAAACCTGTCCCTGCCATGCGGGAGAGGTCTGTGGATGTGACGAATATGACGGCAATATCAAAGTGTTTGAAATTGCAGTGGTGCAGGCAAAAGTCACTTATAACCGTTATGGCTGGCATGATCCCCAAGGAAGATTTTTTGTCATGAAAGAAGATCTGGAAAAGCACGGGGGACTCCATGCTTATCTAGAGAAAATTGAAAAGGGAGAACTTTGCGCGGAGCCGTTGGTGATACGTGCAAACGCAGGGGATTGTATTGAAGTACGCCTTACCAATCTTTTGCCGGAATATCTTCAGGAAAGCGCTTTTCAGATGAAAACAAAGACGGATATCGTGGGATACCATATTCATCTGGTGAAATTCGATACCATTGTTTCGGATGGGGCTGCAAATGGTTGGAATAATATTGCAGGAGCAAGAAAGTATGAAACCCTGATCGAACGGTTTTTCCTGGATACAGAATTGCGGATGGTATTTTTCCATGACCATCTGTTTGCAAATTCCCACCAGCAGCATGGTGTATTCGGAGCGCTGCTGGTAGAAGAAGCCGGAGCCACTTTCCATGATATTGTCACCGGACAGGAAATCAATCACGGCACCAAAGCTGTAATTAAAAGACCTAATGGCACCTCCTTCCGGGAGTTTGCTTTGTTTGTACATGATTTTGCCCTGTTGTATGACAAGGACGGTCAGCCATTGAATCCGCCGGAAGTACCGGGATCTCACGATGATCCGGGAGTTATGGGTATTAATTACCGGTGTGAGCCGATGCGGGAACGATTGAAGGATCACAGTGATCCGGCTTATGTGTTCAGTTCTTTGAAACACAAAGATCCGGCAACGCCGATTCTGGAGACCTATCCGGGAGATGAACTGGTCATCCGGCTGCTGGATGGGGCGCATGAAGAGCAGCACGCATTTAACCTAACCGGAATGAGCTGGCAGAAGGAAATTGCCAATCCGGCGTCCACTGTGGTAGCGGCTCAGACACTGGGAATCTCGGAGGCCTTTAACATCCATGTTACGAAGCAATATGGGCCGGGAGACTATCTGTATTATTTCGGCGGTATGGATGATGCATGGTTGGGATTGTGGGGAATTATCCGGGCTTACCATCAGCCGCAGAAATGCCTGAAACCTCTTTGCAAAGAAAAAATACTGCCCCTTCCGCCATGCCCCGGCAAAAATGCAGTTATCAGGAAGTATGAAATCGCAGCCATCCAAAGAAGAATAGATTATAACCGGCATGGAGACCATGACCCGGATGGCTTGCTGTTCGTTCCACTTCAGGATGCGGATAGGGCAAAGTGCAAAGATTATAAACCGAAGCCATTGATCTTGCGGGCGAATGCCGGAGACTGGATCGAGGTAACTTTGCATAATCTTTTTGATGAGAATACTCCGGTGCCCTATCAGGATTATCCCAAAGTACCTCTGGATATGCCTCACAAACCGTCCATGCGGGTATCCTTAAATCCGCAATTTTTACACTATGATCCTGTATGTGATGGCGGAATCAACGTGGGATATAACAACAGGGAACAGACAGTGGGCCCCGGTGAGAGCAAAAAGTATCTGTGGTATGCGGACCGGGAATACGGAGCCTGCATCCTGCAGTCCTTCGGGGACATGAGAAATCACAGGTATCATGGTCTGTTTGGAACTGTGATCATTGAACCGCCCGGAGCAAACTGGTATCGCAACGATGCACCGGTGAAAACGGTATATGATGAAGAGGCTGTCATTGTTGCACCGGGTGAAAAGCCATTCCGGGAGTGTGTGGTGATGATCCAGAATGGAATCCGTATGGTGGATAAAAACGGGGATCTGGTAAAAACCACGGCCCAGGAGCCGGGAGAAGAACCGGATGCTGAGGATACCGGAGAGAAAGGATATAATTACCGATCGGAGCGATTTGCCAACCGGTTGAAAAAGGACGGCAGAATTTCAAAAATCTTCAGCAGCAAGGTGCACGGTGATCCGGCAACACCTTTGTTTACCGCATACACGAAGGAGCGCGTGATTTTCCGTACGATGATGCCGGCAGATAAACCCCGGAATGTGAGCTTTTCAATCCATGGAAACTGCTGGGAGAGACAGCCGGGAAATGCAAACACATCATTGCTTCCTATTCAGGGAGCCATCAGTATCGGTAACACCTTCCGTATGGAATTAAAAGAAGGGGCATGCTGTCCGGGCGATTACCTGTACCGATCCGGAAGCTTAAAGTGGGATGTGGAATCCGGCATGTGGGGAATTTTCCGTGTGACAAAGAATAGCATAAGATGCAAATGTAAAAATATGTGCAAAAGGATTTTATGCAGGTCAGAAGAGTAAAATTTTCCCTTTGTGGCAAAGAATCTGCACGTTAAAAAGAAAAAAATTCGGAACGGTGTACATCGGCCCGCGGATTATCTGCGGGCTGTTGTCTATCTTGCCGATAGGAAATCAATGATAGATCCAATAATTGGGCTGCCCTAATCGAATCATTCGACTAGACAAATAAGCAGGCTAGGAGATATAATTAACACGAGTATGATAAATTTTTTACAAAGGGGTGCCACATGGGAAGAGTAATTTACAAAGAAAGAAAAAACACACAATCCACGAAATGGGATGGATGCAAAGCACAATTCGGCAGAGATGATTTACTTCCGTTTTGGATCGCGGATATGGATTTTGAGGTTCCGGACTGTGTAAAAAAAGCACTGGCAGATTATGTGGATCAGGGTGTCTTTGGATATTTTATGCCGCCGGTAGAATATAAAGATGCATTTATCCGCTGGGAAGAAAAGTATCATGGATATCAGGTAAAACGGGAATGGATGCGATTTTCACCGGGAGTTGTTCCGGCTATTAACTGGTTACTTCATATATTAACCGCAGAGAATGATGCTGTGATCATTATGCCTCCGGTCTATTATCCGTTTCGTGATGCTATTGTAGATAATAAGAGAAAGCTGGTTGAGAGTCCATTAGTTCGCACGGACAACAGTTATGTGATAGATTATGATGACTTTGAGCAGAAGATTATTGAAAATGATGTAAAAGTATTTATTTTCTGTTCTCCTCATAATCCGGTTGGAAGAGTGTGGAGAATGGAAGAGATCAGAAAAGTGATGGACATTTGTAAGAGACATCATGTCTATGTGATTTCGGATGAAATCCATCAGGATATCATTATGCCGGGATATGAACAGATTCCTACTGCAACGGCAGGAGAATATGACGAGTTTTTGATCACAATTACGGCCGCTACCAAGACGTTTAATATTGCAGCATGTCAGAATTCCATTCTGGTCATTCCGGATAAAAAATTAAGGCTCAGATACGACGATTACATTAAGAGACTGCGGATTCATGATGGGAATGCTTTTGGTTACATCGCAGTACAGAGTGCCTATGAAAATGGACGGACATGGTTTGAGGAAGTGCTGGAAATCATAGAATCAAATTACAGGTATCTGAAAGAGACACTTCAGAAAGAACTGCCGGATATTTGGATTTCTGATTTGGAGGGAACCTACCTTGCGTGGATTGATCTTGGAAAGTACGTCAGCCCGGAGGACATAGAACGAGTTGTTCAGGAGGATTGCGGACTGGCTGTGGACTATGGGGAATGGTTCGGAGGAACAGAAAACCAGGGATTTATCCGTGTAAATCTGGCTACCCGGAAAGAAAATGTCGAACTGGCTGTACAGCGCATTATTCATAGATTGAAAGAGTAGGAAAGGATGGCTTTATGCCATCCTCTCTCTTCCCGAATAAACTTCTCATGCAATTTTTCATCCTATTCAAGGATCGTCATTCTCGGTATCTCCGCTTTATTTGCCGGCATACCTTTCAAAGTGGACTTTTGCCTCTTCCTCAGTGAGATGAAAATGTTTTTGGATTTTCTCAAGGATCCTTTCCGCAGGAACGTTTTCTTCCAGATTATCTAAGAT
>JBJEIY010000032.1:0-2050 GCA_051877515.1 Lachnospiraceae bacterium
TCCCGTTTTCAACACTTTAGTTAATTATAAGAGCCGGAAACCCTTTAAATATAAGGATTTCCGGCTCAAATTGATAGACATAGATGTTGTATGTGAATACTACTTTAAAAATTTTTTTATCATACTGTTCAATTCTTTCGGCCTATAGTGAAGCCTGTCCAGTGGCAGTAGGGTCAGCCGGATTAGAGCATCCAGGGTCTTGCTTCCGTTATAAAGTGCCATGTATTCAACGTCAAGAACATTTGCAACATTCATATTTTTTAAGGTGGTTATAAGATCATCGGCTGTTACATGTGTCCCTTGATCATCAAGCTGCGCTTCCAGCAGCCGATAGACCAGAAGTGCAGTATAACAGATCAGAAAATGTGCCCTGATACGTTCTCGAAGCCGGTGGTTAACCGGGCGACCATCAAAGTTGGTTTTCATGATCCGAAAACATTCTTCTATCTGGTATCTCTTATTGGATACTGCGAGGATCTCTTTTGGATGATCCTGAAGATTGGTTGCTACTGCATAGTAACCGTCATATTTTTCTTCTTCTGCAATCTTATCCTTGTCGAGGATGTATTCTACGACTGCTGTTTCCCCTGATTTTGTTTTGGCTGTCCTTTTCAGGAAGCGCCTTACATCGTTTGGACCTTTTTTGATTTCTTCAGGATCTTTCAATTCTAATAGCTTCTTTGCCCGCTCGATCTGTCTACTGCGAACAGCTCTCTGGTATTCCATCACTTTCCGGGAAAAGGTTATGATAATGCGCTGTTTCAGGACACCTTTGGCTTTCCGTTTCACGGTGCGTCCGTTTTTTAAAGTCACATCTTCATATAGTCCAAGGTCAAGTACTTTATCGGCCTCTACCACTTTATAAGCAAAGTCGTTGTACAGTTTTTTATTCGTTTCTTCGAACCGGTCAAAATTTTTCATTTCAGCTATCGTAACAGGTTTGTCGTTGGAAAGGAGCCGATAATCGTAATCATTGAAAACTGATTGTTTCAAAACATCGCTCATCTTTTTGATAGATTGAGTGACAATGAACGCCCTGCCGCCCATGCTGTTAAACTTCCGGATGTTGTAGGAGCCGAGACCGGCATCCGCACAGTAGATAAACTTTGCATCTGGCAGCATTTTCATAACTTCCCTTTCCAGAGGAATGGCGGTAAGCTGTTCACTGGTGTTTCCGGGATGGAGACACATGGTGATGGGGATTCCCCGTGAATCCATGAACAATCCCATCTCTACGATAGGATTGGGGCGGTGTTCTTTGCTGAATCCGTACTGCCGCATCCCCTTTACTATTTCTCCTGTGACTTCATCAATGATGTCTTCATCTGGCTGCTCTGCTTCAAAATAGAAGTTGGAACAGTCATAGTAAAGGACAGAGGTATCTCTTTTTATGATGGAGTTGCTTTGCTTGAACAGCCATGCCAGGTAATCATCGTAGTTTTCTTCTAACAAATCCATAAAACGGAGAATGTGTTGGTAATCAAAATCAGGCTGTTCATAGTAAGTGCCCAGCTTGTGCCAGGTGGCATACTTGGAAAGGGGATCAAGAATCCTTGCATAGGTAAGGAAACGGGATATCGTATAACAGTCAAAGGTGATCTTTCTTTCTTCTGTTTTCTGGTGGAAGAAATCCTTGAGCCGGAGTTCTTTCATAAGGTTCTGGAGAAAAAAGTAGCCAATGTTCAGCCATGTCGAGGAAGAAGCAGCGTTTTCTGTATGTGGAACACGTTGATTGAAATCAGCAGACAGGGTATATTCTATCTTTCCAGACCGGTATTCTTCATTCCATTTACGGATTTCCTCACGGACATAAGCTTCCGGGTCATCTGTGATTTTCAGGAGTTCCGAATGTTTACCAAAGTTAATGATATTTTTCGATGTAACTTTCTTCCCGTTCCGGAAACCCTGTTGTCCATAATAAGTAGGATCTTTAAGCCGTTTGTCAAAATATAATTTCAAATGAAATCACCTCATAACTATTATATCATGACCATGCAACACATGCAACATTAAATTAGACAAAATTTGACAAAAAAACACCGCATTTCTG
>JBJEIY010000033.1:0-102842 GCA_051877515.1 Lachnospiraceae bacterium
CAAAGACTTATTTCTCAAGATGGCGCATTGAGGAATATTTTCGCTGCAAAAAGCAAATGTTCCAGTTTGAAAACTTCCGAGTACGAAAACTTGCAGCAATCAATGCTTTAAATTTTTATATTACCTTATGCATGGCGTTTCTGGCACTTATATCTATGAAGTCAGAAACAAACGCCCTTAAGGTTTCCATAATACAAAAAGCAGATCCTATAAAGGAAAAAGTATATTTCTGCTATTATCGGTTAGCAAAAGGTATCTCTGGCATACTATCGTATGCAAAGGAAGGCGTCAGGCTATGGTTTAGGACAAAACGTCCTGTATACCGTCAACTCTGTCTTAAACTAACCGCATAAATAGATAAAAGAATATTTCTCCTAAAGCCCGGTTCCGGCGGGGTTTATTAAAGTGCCTCTTCTCACAGAACTGCCACTCTATAACTTCAAAATATCGGCAGACTGGTGCTTTGGGACGTTATTTTTATTTTTGAATTACAGTTTACGGAAACTCAAGCATAGCCGCCTGCGGTGCGCTCTGCGCAGGGTTGACGAATTGCTGATGACAGATACACTGTTAGTCAAGCAGAGTAAGTATTATTATGCGCCATGGCGCATTTATAACACATACAGTCTTTCCCTGATTGCCAGTGTTTTTCTTACTGTCCCATAAGGAACATGTGCCTGTATACGCTCAATATAACTTCCTGCCTGGTTATAGTGCTCCGCAACGATATTTCTAAGCTGCAGTTTCTGTGGTGCTATACCATCAGTTCCTGTCGCTTTAAGATGTCTGTGCTCTCTGCTGTATTTGACAAGATCTATGATTGCAGCCCTGCCATTGTTTCTGTCATAGCATCTAAGTTTGCTCATTCTGTCTGCTCCGGTCTGGCTCCAGCCCATTGGACGGGAACTAAGGCGGTCTGACAATACATGACTGACGTGGCTTTCTGCACTACAGCCATTCACAAGCTTATTACGCAGTGTCCTTCTTACTGCCGACCAGTTACCCAGTACATATTTCCTAAGCTCATCAATCTTTTCCGGCTTTTTTGCTGAGTTCATCATGGCTGCAGTATACGTATCAAATTTTTTGCGTGCATTTTTCTGTCTGGAATACAGCAGATGCCAAAGCTCATTTTTGACATAGTCTTTTTCATCCAGCATTTGGGCTGCGGCAGCATTAACATACTTCATCAGATGATATTTATCAGCACAAAATACGGAGTTTTCAACATACGTAACCCCGGATTTAATCCATCCGGCTCCATCGCCACTTATAAACACTCTTTTTAGTGCCTCCGTATCATAGTTTGTCTCTATGAAAGAATTAACTTTCGTCCAGAGCTGCTTATTGCCTTCCGTTCCCGGATAAAGCCCACTGAAATAGTATTTATTTACCAGTTCATAACGGCCCTCAGCTTCGGATGATTCCTTCCTGTACTCATATAGGTATATAAGCTTGGATATAAAGCTGGCATTCTCTTCTTCTCCATAACGGCCGTGCTGTTCGGCTACATGATCTTCATCAGCCTCGATGTGAAGATATGGTACTGATCTTGGTGTATCATATATTTTGTCCGGTATTTCATCCGCTATGGAATGTACTTTATTCATCACCGTGGTTTTGGTTATTTCCTGCTTGGAGGGCAGTACCTTTGCTGCTTCGGCATAACTGGTCTTAAGAGCTTCGCAAAGCATTACAGCTTCAGCCATCTCAGTAAAACGTTCATTCTTCTCGAGGCCAATCAGATCCTCAAGTAGATGTGTGAAGGTATTCTTCTCTGATTTGGATTTATAGTACGTGCAGTCAAAGGAAATATCACCTACTGAACTAACCATTGTCCGGGTGTCATTTCGATGAATGGTGTAGCGTCCTTCCCTCCAGGTGCACTCACGAATTGCCTGATCCATCTCTGAAAGAATTGCTCCCAGAAATCCAGCCGCAAACGCCTCTGTTGATGACTTAACAGATGATTCGAGAGTGCTGAATTCCTTGGGATTTTCAAAAAATTTTTGTTCTGCATTAAAAACTGATGTTAAAAGAGTGTCTAAAAGTGATACAATGTCCATGTGAGAGTACTCCTCCTTGTGAATGATTTGCGCAAAAACCATTGTATCAAAGAATGTGGGGACTCTCACTTTTATTTTGAATTATTAACCAACTAAATCTTTACTCTATTATCTGGAATTATTGTGTCAAATTTTATGCAATAAAACCATTAATTTTCCAAAAAACATTGAAAAAATTCTGCTGTTGATGTAAAATTTACCTATCAATTGATTACAAATGAGGTATGTGTATGGAGTTGAAAGATTATAAAGTATTAATTTGTGACGATTCAATATTGGCAAGGAAACAGCTGAAAGATGTTCTGAGTGAGGCCGGTTGTACAAACTTTATTGAAGGACAAAACGGGCAGATGGCTATTGAATTATACAAGCAGGAACATCCGGATATTGTTTTCCTTGATATTGTCATGCCTATAGTTGACGGCATTGAGGCGGTGAAACAGATTATTTCCTATGATAGTTCAGCATGCATTATCATGGTTTCTTCCGTAGGAACCCAGGGTCAGATCAAAGCTGCCATTGAGGAAGGTGCAAAAGATTTTATCCAGAAACCCTTTGTGGCAAATCAGATTTTAACCATACTAAAGAAAAGACTAGGAGGAAAGTAATGTTTACACAGTTATTTGGAAACTTTCTCTTACGTAAAGGTGTTGTTTCACCGGAACAACTTCTGGATGTTATGAAAACCGCTTCCGGCTCCCGTGTCAAACTTGGTACACTTTGTATCCATGCAGGTCTGATGTCTGCAGCCGAGGTGGAAAAGGTATTTATCCTCCAGACCCATGTTGATAAACGCTTTGGTGAGATCGCTGTTGAAGAAGGTTATCTTACTGATTCCCAGGTGAATGAACTGATGAAAGATCAGGGGCCGAATTATCTCTTACTTGCCCAGGCACTTGTGGAATCCAAAATACTTACCCATGAACAGATTGAACGGCTTCTATCCGACTATCAGGCTGAGACAAAAATATTCGATCTGGATATGATGGATGAACAAAAAGAAAAGATCCAGAAGCTTGTTATGAATTTCTGCAACTTTGGAGACATTCCTCATGCAGACCGTGCAGTTTCCTATCTGCATCTGTTGTTTAATAATCTGATCCGGTTTATTGGAGATGATTTCACTCCCCTGAGTCCCATACCAATTGAAGAATATCTTATCAGTTGCGGCTCTTCTCAGGAAATCAAAGGTGAATATTCTTTAAAATCTGCCATTGATATGGATGAACAGATTGCGATTGCTTTTGCTTCCCGCTATGCAGGAGAAACCCTTACAACATATGATGAATATGTTTCTGCTTCCATGGATGATTTCCTGAATCTGCATAACGGATTGTTTTTGGTCAACGTTTCCAACACAGAAGCATTGGAATTGGAGTTGTGTCCTCCTGTTAACATGATGAATGAAGCATATAATACGAAAGGTTCTTCCTATTTACTTCCAATCTGTTATACCTTTGGAACGGTAAATTTTGTAATTACCTTATTTGAATGATCTACGTAACATAACCTGAGCTGCAGGAGAACGAGCCTGCAGCTTTTTTAGGAGGTTTTATGCTAATCGGCGTTTCTGTTGCAACAAAAAAAGATGGTACCCCCTATTATCGCTCCGGTATTACTTACCGGGGGAGACACATCAGTCTGGGAAGCTTTTCGGAAGAAGAAAATGCTTTTCAGGCCTATTTGAATGCAACTGAAATCCTTCGGGATATGTCCTACACCATTGACCATGATTATTCGGACTTTGTGCTGCCTTTTTCAAAGATCGTTACGCTACTGAATTTTCGTGATAATGGGATTTATTTTAAAACTCCAATCTATATCCGGCAAAACTATTTTCAATATTTTCTTACACCGAGTATTGATTTGAAATTTGATATGGACGATCTGTTTTATTACAGTACAAGAACTATTTCTGTACGAAAGGGACACTATTTTGTGGCTGACTATGGCATGCAGGTCACTATCTTTTCCCGTTATGGAATTAAAAACCATAGTGTGAAAGGAAGAGATTATATCTTTGCCAATGGTGATGAAACCGACTTCCGCTATTCAAATATCGTTGTTATCAATCCCTACTACGGAGTAACACGATGTATTCGTTCAAACCAGGAAGTTTACAGGGTGCGGATACATTTAAAAAGCAACTACGTGATCGGATACTTTGAGGACGTTGTCACAGCAGCCATAGCCTATAACAAAGCGGTTGATACAGCCCATGACCTCGGAATAACAAAGAATTTTCCCATTAATTTTATTGATGAATGCTCCAACCAGCAGTATGCCCAGATTTATTCCCAAATCTGCCTTCCGCCAAACTACTATACCGGAATACAGGCTTACTTAGCAAAAGTTTCAAATAAATGATTGAAAGGATATAAATATATGAGACGATCCGGGATACTAATGCCAATTACTTCCCTTCCTTCCCCGTACGGTATAGGAACCCTCGGTCAATGTGCACGTGACTTTATCTGCTTCTTGGAAAAAGCCGGCCAGACTTACTGGCAGATCCTTCCCATCGGTCCTACCGGATATGGTAATTCTCCATACCAGCCCTGTTCCTCTTATGCAGGAAATCCCTATATGATCGATTTGGAAGAATTATCAAAAGAAGATCTTTTACCCCCGAATGAATATACTTCCATTTTCTGGGGAGATAACGAAACACTAATTGACTATGATATTCTGTATGAAAACCGTTTAAAGGTTCTTCAGACAGCATGCCGGAACGCAAGAACACAATATCCGGATGCTTTTCTTAACTTTACGAAAGAACAAGCCTATTGGCTGGATGATTACGCCCTCTTCATGGCTATTAAGTCTTATTATAACGGAGCTTCCCAGATCGAATGGCCCATGGATATTCGAAAAAGAGAACCGGAAGCAATGAAGCATTATACTTCTCTTTTACAGGAAGATATTCTGTTTTATAAGACTGTCCAATTTTTGTTTTTCCGTCAGTGGGATCGTCTGAGAGAATTTGCCCATAGCCACCATATCCTGTTGATCGGTGATATTCCGATTTACATGGGAATTGACAGTTCTGATGTCTGGGCACATCCGGAAGAATTCCAATTAGATGAAGAACTTCTGCCCATTGAAGTTGCCGGATGTCCACCGGACGCCTTCTCTGCAGATGGGCAGTTATGGGGAAATCCTCTTTTTGACTGGGATCACATGAAAGAAACCGGTTTTACCTGGTGGATCTACCGTATTCAATACCAGACTCAGATCTATGATCTTTTGCGGATTGATCATTTTAGAGGTTTTGATTCCTACTATGCGATTCCTTATTCGGATGACACTGCCCGCAACGGTGTCTGGAAAGAAGGTCCCGGAATTGCACTTTTTGATGCTTTAAAAAATGAGCTGGGAACACTTCCTCTTATCGCGGAAGATTTAGGCATCCTTACTCCTTCTGTTCGTACATTGCTATCCGATACCGGCTTTCCTGGTATGAAGGTACTGCAATTTGCGTTTAACAGCAGTGAAACAGATTCTGCCTATCTGCCCCACAATCATATCAAAAACTGTATTGTATATACAGGTACTCATGATAATGATACCATTCTCGGTTGGGAACGCTCTTCTTCTCCAGGCGATATTGCCTACGCAAAAGACTATCTTAACTATCATGAAAACGAGGGATTCAACTGGTGTATGATACGCGCTGCACTCTCCAGTGTTGCTGATACCACGATCCTACATATGGCTGACTTACTGAACCTGGGCTCAGAAGGGCGTATAAATACTCCATCCACCATTGGAAACAATTGGAGATGGCGCTGTCTTCCCAATGAATATGATGATGCCCTTGCCAGCCGGCTATATCATCTGAATGCCCTGTATGGACGACTAAATTAATGAATACAGTACAAAAAAGCCCGAACCGGGCCTTCCCGGTTCAGGCTTTTATTCATTTCAAGAAAGACTGCTTACTGACTCGTCTTGTATCTACTTTATTCCGGAGAAAACTGACAGGCAGGTTTTTTAAAGAAGTCTACCTTTGGCTCCAGGAATTTCAGTTCATGGTGATCCGGTTCTCCCACCAAAGCAGTCAAGGGTTCAAAAATATAATCCCAGGAAAATAACCGTTCATCTACTCTCAGGTACTCCCGGACCATTTCACATCCGGAAGGTGCAATAGGATGTAATAAAGTTGTGATCACCTTCACACCGTAAAAACAGTCGATCAGAATCTGCCTGCGTAACGCATGATCCTCATTCTTTTCCGCTGTTTTAATATTATTTACCCAATGCTTATTCACATCACGGATCAGGCTGTCTAAAACATAAGTCACACGATGGAACTCATGATTATACATATAACGCTCATATTCCAGAATTGCATCTGTGCACATAGACTGGATCTTCTCATCCACCTGACCTGTAGGCATAATACCTTCATAGTACTGCTGTGTGGAATAAAAACAGGAACGTACCAGGCGGTTAAATACATTGGTCAGAAGGTTTCCTTCCTTCAATACCGGATCTGCGCCTTCCTGCTCTTCTTTCGGAAGATATACCTGCGGTTTAAATCCGACACTCTTGCTGGCAAGGCCAAGACTGAGAAAATGGATACGCAACTGTTCCGCCGAATAATACTCTAACAACTCATCTGCCATAGGCGGTTTTAATTCAGAGCTGCTGCTGGCCTTTTTATCCATAAATAAAATATGGTTATTTGCAACAATATGAGGCAGAATTTCTGTCTCCATATTCACCGGTTCGCCTTTTTTATGATTCAGTCCCACGAACATACCCATTTCTGCCAAGCCATAGAAATAGATATTATCCTGTCCGATAAACTGATATACCATGGAATCCTCATCCTGCCACCATTTCTTCCACTCATCTTCCGGCAGTCCTTTCTGTTCCAGATAGGTCCTGGTAAAAGAAATCGGCGCCCACAAAGATTCCGGCCATACCCAGAAAGTCAGACCCTCCACATCATCCTGAGACGGCACTTTTACTCCCCAGTCAATATTACCGGAAAGACGGAAGGGAACCAGGGTCTTTCCTGTACGGTAATGGATCCCCTTTTCATCAAGAATCTCTCTTGCCTTATCACGTCCATCCAGATCTCGGAAAATAAAGGTAATGGATGGTTTCTTTTCTTCATTTATGGTTTCATGCTCCGGAAAAGCTGTTTCCAGACTGTCCAGATCATCAATCTGTTTTCTCTGCACATACATGCAGGGCGCTTTCAAAAACTCTTCCATTGCCTTAATCTCAAATTTTCTGGTATTGGTTTCTCTGGATAAAAACTGCATCCTCTCACTTAACATCTCCATACAGTCATCCAATGTAAAATACCAGTTCGTCACATGACGGATCTCCGGCTTTACACCCGATAAAGTACTGACAGGATCAATAAGCTCGGATGGAGAATACTGATGTCCCAGATCGCACTCATCTGCATAACCTTTTTCCGAGCAACAGCCTTCAATAGGACATTTTCCAACCACCTGTCTTCCATTGATAAAAACTTTCTTGATGGGGTCAAAGAACTGTGGCGTAGACATCTTCCTCAAATGGCCATTCTCATACAGGGTATGGAACACCTCATCCGAAACCTTCTGATGCATCTTTCCCGTTTCTCCAAATGCGCTGGCGCCAAAAAGATCCAGACTGATTTCATAGTCCTTTAAAGTCTGTTTCTGTTTTTCATGGTTTCCCATAACATATTCTTCCAGGGAACCGCTATAACCGGAATCCACAAGCTTTCGATAGGCTTCCACAATTGGTGAACCATAACAGTCTGTTCCGGATACAAAGATTACATTTTCTTTTCCAATCCGGTCACGTAAAAAACGTGCAAATGTATCTGCATGCACAAACATACCGCCCACATGTCCAAAGTGAAGGGTCTTGTTTCCGTAAGGCATTCCTCCGGTAATAATCGCTCTTTTGGGGAATACCGGACGTTCATCATTTCGAATTCTCTTATTTACCATTCATTCTACTCCTCATATAGTTTAAATCACAAAACAGTACCTTTAAACATGTTCTATCATACCTCTATATCTGCAAGAAATCAAGGGACACAGCATCCGTTTTTTCTTCCTCCTGCATCCCATATAGAACCGTGATAACCTTCGTAGCGGATTGATTACCGGCCTCATCCACCGCATATACGGCAATCTCGTAAGTTCCGTATTCTTTATTCAGATAAGCCTGATATAACTCCTTCACTTCGGCCCTGATAGCGGAATTACTTAATTGGACACCACTGTCTTTTGCCATAATGTATCCGCAAATATGATCTACCAAAACCTGCTCTGAAGGTTCTACTCCTTCTCCTTCAGAAAGAGATCGGATCATCCGATCATCCATGGATAGCTTCAGGCGGTTTCGGTAAATAGTTGGTCTTGTGGTATCCCTTACCACCAGAGTCACCTTTTTGGTCCTGCTGTTTCCCAAATAATCTTTTGCCTTATAGACTAGATTATAACTGCCTTCCTTATCAAGATCATAGTTACCTGAAATCTGAATCTTTACATTCTGACCTTTAAAGTTCACAGCCTTGACTCCACTTAAAAGCTTGCTTTTTGTACTGCATCGTTCAATGATCTTCGTATTCTTTAAGCCGGTAAATCTCGGAGGCACTTTTCGCCAGGGATTCTTTGTATTACTGTCTGTAGGATCCCAGTTCTTATACTTGCTGTCGGAAGAGATCTTAACAGACGTCGGTTTTCCAAGCGGACCCAGATTATTACTGTCAAAAACCTTTACCTTCGTACCGTTTGGACAGTTATCGTAGATCCATTTCGCATCCTGACAACATAACCGTATACAGCCATGAGAAGCTGCTTTTCCAAGTTTATTAAACTCCTTGTATTGTAAAGAAGAAGGAGACATGGCGGAATAAGGAACAGAATGAAACATGATGGGTCCGTTAATCCGGCAGGCATACTGTCCGTATACGCCATAATATAAGGGTCTCCATCTGTATTTTGAATATATACGGAAAGTTCCTGTCGGCGTTTTGTTATCTGCCGTATCTGCAGTTCCGACAGAACAGATCATAGCTTTAACCGGCACCGTATACTTCCCATTCCGGTCAAGACCATACACCGTGACACAGTTTTGTTTTCGGTTGATCATAATGTAGTAAGGCGATTTATTGCTTGCTGCATTTACATTCTTTCCCGGCATAAAAAAATCCGCACACAGGCAAAAAAGCAGTATCATGATAACTGCTCTTCTCATGCCGGATCGTTTTTTACATCCTCTTTTTGCTGTTGATCTTTGTTTCATGTAATCCCTTCTCAAACTCTTCTTCGATAGTCAGCTTTCTCAATTATAATCATTCTAAGACTTGTTTTCAAGTATAATCCATCTCTGACTACTCTTCATACATTTCCCTGTACTCGTCATAGGAAACAAATAATCTGTATTCTCCATTAATGTATCCCATATATCCTTCTGCCGTAAAATATCCTTTCATAACGAAAACCTCCTTTTAAAATGAGCCCTTTGTTTTGATAGTCTCATTTTATAAAAGGAGGTGTCCCATAAACAGGTCAGGTGACTGTGACGCCCCCTCCTTAAATGAATTTTTAATTGCTAGATTTTGCACGCAACGGGCTTCCATCGGGGTCTGTCCTGTTTTGAGTTGGATTCGCTCATTATTGTAAAAAAATGTATATTCATCCATAAAAAATGAGCCGCCAAACGGCGGCCCAACATAATCTTATTCTTAGAATTTACCTGCGTCAGCAGCTTCCTGCACACTTACGGCAACCGCAACGGTAGCGCCTACCATTGGGTTATTACCCATTCCGATGAGACCCATCATTTCTACATGAGCCGGTACGGAGGAGGATCCTGCGAACTGTGCATCGGAGTGCATACGGCCTAAGGTATCGGTCATTCCGTAGGAAGCCGGTCCGGCAGCCATGTTGTCCGGATGAAGAGTACGGCCTGTACCACCGCCGGATGCTACAGAGAAATATTTCTTACCCTGCTCGATACATTCTTTCTTGTAGGTTCCTGCAACCGGATGCTGGAAACGGGTTGGATTGGTGGAGTTTCCGGTAATGGAAACACCAACATTCTCATGATGCATGATTGCCACACCTTCCTGCACATCATCGGCACCGTAGCATTTTACGGTAGCACGAAGGCCATCAGAGTATGGTTTCTCGAATACAACATTCAGTTTTGCTTCTTTATAATCATATTTTGTCTCTACATAAGTAAATCCGTTAATTCTGGAAATGATCTGTGCAGCATCTTTTCCAAGACCATTTAAGATAACACGAAGCGGTTTCTGGCGAACCTTGTTTGCTTTCTCTGCAATTCCGATGGCTCCTTCTGCTGCTGCAAAGGACTCATGGCCTGCCAGAAATGCAAAACACTCGGTTTCTTCTTCCAGAAGCATTTTACCAAGGTTTCCATGTCCGAGACCAACCTTACGATGGTCAGCAACGGAACCCGGGATACAGAAAGCCTGAAGCCCTTCACCAATAGCTGCTGCTGCATCAGCGGCACGACGGCATCCCTTCTTAATGGCAATGGCTGCACCTACGGTATAAGCCCAGCATGCATTCTCAAAACAGATTGGCTGGATCTTTTTCACCTGGTTATATACATCAAGTCCTGCGTCTTTGGTAATCTTCTCTGCTTCTTCCAGAGAACTGATACCATATTTATTCAGGGCTTCCGTGATCTGCGGAAGTCTTCTTTCATAGGATTCAAATAATGCCATGTCTTTTCTCCTTTCTATTCCTGTCTCGGATCGATGATCTTAACAGCACCCTGCTCTTCGGTAACTCGTCCGTAAGAACCTTTTGCTTTTTCCCATGCTGTGTTTGGATCATCACCCTTTTTGATGAAATCAGTCATTTTTCCAAGAGAAACGAACTGGTATCCGATTACTTCATTATCCTTGTCCAGTGCAATACCGGTTACATAGCCTTCTGCCATTTCCAGATAACGGACACCTTTCTCTTTCGTTGCATACATGGTTCCAACCTGGGAACGAAGTCCTTTTCCAAGGTCTTCCAGTCCTGCTCCGATCACAAGTCCGTCATCGGAGAATGCACTCTGGGTTCTTCCGTATACAATCTGTAAGAAAAGCTCCCGCATTGCGGTATTGATGGCATCACATACAAGGTCTGTATTTAACGCTTCCAAAATGGTCTTACCCTGAAGGATTTCTGCGGCCATAGCTGCAGAATGGGTCATACCGGAGCATCCAATGGTCTCTACCAGTGCTTCTTCAATCACACCGTTTTTAACATTTAAAGTCAGCTTGCAGGCTCCCTGCTGAGGCGCACACCAGCCTACTCCATGTGTGAATCCGGAGATATCGGTAATCTGTTTTGCGTGTGTCCACTGTCCTTCCTGAGGAATTGGGGCGGGCTCATGTTTTGCACCCTTGGCTACAGGACACATTAATTCAACTTCTTTTGAATAAATCATGTTATTCTCCTTTCCAATTCGTTGCGTATTTCAACACAGTTTCCCGTATGTATCACAATACACATAGCTGAAATTATTTTACAGCTTTTTGCTGTTTTCGTAAAGTGGAAAAAACTTTAATTTCTTTCAACAATATGTTCAGCATCTTTGTAGATACTGTTTTCTGCAATCACACCTCGAACAGAAGATAGAGGATATACACTTGTTCCTCTTCCGATAACCGTTCCGGGATTTAAGACACTGTTACATCCAATTTCAACCCCATCTCCCAACATGGCGCCTACTTTCTTTAATCCGGTTTCCATCCTCTGCTCTTTGTTTTTAATCACTACCAGAGTCTTGTCCGACTTCACATTGGAAGTAATACTTCCTGCCCCCATGTGCGCCTTATATCCCAGAATAGAATCACCTACATAATTGTAATGGGGAACTTGTACGTAATCAAACAAAATCACATTTTTTAATTCCGTGGAATTACCCACCACACAATGATTACCAACAATTGCATTGCCTCGGATAAAAGCTCCGGGTCTTACTTCCGTCTCTTCTCCGATGATTGCCGGACCATATATATTTGCATTCTCATAGATCTTAGCGCTTTTTGCAATCCAGATCTGTTCTCCCCGCTGTTCATAGACTGCCGGATCCAGACTCTTCCCCAACTTTAGAATATAGTCTTTTATTTTAGGAAGCACCTCCCAGGGGTATGTACATCCTTCAAATACTTCTGCAGCCTGGGTTTTTGTCAGGTCATACAAAGATATAATCTCACACTGTTTCATATTGTTCTCCTCACTTTATGAAAAATCAAAGGATATTCCTTTTTCTTTATCATACTTTAGTTTTGCATCAAACAGATTTCCGGTTTTACTGTGAAAGCCGGTAATCTTGTTTTCCGTACTGCCCTTGGTTAAAAGTTCCTCCATGACCTCATCGGTTAAATCCACCTGGGCTACCATATGGGAAATCTTAAACCCACAGGCACATTCCAGATAGAATTTACTGCGGATCAACTTATAACCGCACACCGGACAATTCACCTTGGACTCCACATCCGGTACTGCATCCGGAAAACAAAATTTAATCTCTCCCTCTTCAAAAGCCAGTTTTGCATCAAACTTCTTGCCGTTTTTGGACTTAAAACCGGAAATCACATCGGTTTTTCCTTCGGTCAGAAGCTTCTTTAGCTGAGCCTCCTTTAATTTCGCACCCGCAATCTTTCCAACAGCAAAATTGCAACTGCCTTCCTTATCTTTTTTATAATTGGCACAGCCATATCCAAAATTTGTCACCAGGATCTCTCCGCCGCATTTAGGACAAACTACGCCGTTTACCTTTTTTACTTCTACATGATCAAAATCAAATTCAATGGAATACGTACCGTCTTCCGCCTGCTTTAAGCTAAGACAGGCATCAAATTTTTTACCATTCTTGGATTTAAAGCCCCTGATAGTTTCCGTATGTCCATTCTGCACCAGTTGCTTTGCCTGATCTAAAGTCAGGGTTTTTCCACAGATATTTCCAATGGAAAAACGGCAGCTTTCCGGATCATTGGCATCATATTTACTACAGCCAAAACCAAAGGCGGTTTTTACCATAGGTGACTGACACACCGGACATACAAGGTCTTTGATATAATATGCTTCTTTATCCTCGAAATCAAAGTTGATCTTTATCTGCTCTTCCGGATCCTTCACCAGCTTTAATACTGCATCAAACTTCTTACCGTTTTTGGAAGAAAAGCCCTTAAGTAAACCGGTTTTGCCATTCTCTATAAGGCTCTTTACTTCCTCTATGGATAAGGCCCGGCCTGCAATGGCTCCGATGGAAAAATTACAGCCGCCACCATCCTTCTTATAAGTTTCACAGCCATATCCAAAGGGAGTGGTTACCAGCTGGTTATGACAAACCGGGCATTCCACTCCGATCTTTGCCTTTACCGGAGAAGAACCGTCCTTTCCGATCACGGCAAATTCCGAGATCCTGTCACTGATCTCCTCTTTTAAGTCCCGGTCGATAATGGCTCTGGTCTCCTTGCGGATAAAATCCTCCATCTTCGCGCGATATCCGGAAAACTCCACGGTTCCCGCCGTGATTCCATCCAGTCCTTTTTCCCAGGAAGCGGTCATTTTGGGATTTAATAAAGCCGGAACCGTCAAATTCACCACTTCATAGACCATTTCACCCAATCTGCTGGGGGTAAGTACCTGTGTCTTGGTATTAAGATTTAAATATGCGATTCGTACCAGTTTATCAATGATCTCGGCACGGGTGGCAGAAGTTCCGATTCCGGAACCCTTAATCTGTTCTCTAAGCTCCTCTTCTTCAATGAGCTGACCGGCATTTTCCATGGCAAGTACCATGGATCCGGATGTATAGCGTTTTGGTGGAGAAGTCTTGCCTTCTTTGATCTGAAACTCCTGTACAGGCAAAACGTCCCCTTTCTTTATGTTTTGGGCTATCTTAAGCAGACCTTCCTGATTCACCGGCTGCTCATCGTCTTCGCTTCTTCCTTCTTCCTTATCCTTACCCGGTGCTTTGCCCATAACAGTAAGATACCCCGGTTCTTTCAACACCTTGGCACTGGCAAACAGGGACTCCCGACCCATCTTGATCACAAGTTTCACGGTCTCATACTGGGCGGGTGGATAAAAAATCGCAAGAAACCTCCTTACGATCAGATCAAAAATCTTTTTTTCCAAATCAGACAGTGAGGAAAGCTCCGATAACTGACCGGTTGGAATAATGGCATAGTGATCTGTGATCTTACTGTCATCTGTATAAGGAGATTTTCCTATTCCGGCACAGGCATGCTTGTCCATGATCTCTTTCACAAAAGAAGCCACCGGCTCATAACCTGCCAGACGGCTCACATTTCTGGAAATCTCCTTGGCAATAGCTGAGGAAAGCACTCTGGCATCGGTTCTGGGGTAGGTTGTCAGTTTTTTTTCATATAGAGTCTGAACAACATTGAGAGTCTGATCCGGGCTGATCTTAAATCGCTTTGCGCATTCTGCCTGAAGCTCGGCCAGATTAAATAACAGCGGAGCACGTTTCCTGCTGGTTCCCTTCTCAATTTCCTGTACCACGGCCTGCTCTTTGTTTAGCTTTTCAATAAGTACTGCCGCATCCTCTTTCTTTCGAAAGCCATTCTCTTTATATAAAAGCGGGGAAGCCACATATTCTGAACCTTCCACCGCTTTCCATTCACCTTCAATGTTTGCATCCGTAAAGATTCCTGCCACCCGGTAAAACGGCGTTTCCACAAAATTTCGGATTTCACGCTCCCGGATCACCACCATGCCCAGCACACATGTCATAACCCGTCCCACCGCAATCGCTGTATAGGATTGGGTCTGTGCTGCACGATTTAAAAGATTCCCGTATTTTACCGACATTGCTCTGGAAAAGTTTATTCCCATGGCATAATCTTCGATTGTTCTCATGATACCGGAAAATCCAAGGTTTCTGTACTCTTCCATATCCCTGGCTTCCCGTATACCGCGTAATAATTCTTCATCAGTCTGGGAATCAATCCAGACCCGTAATTCTTTCATACCGGGACGGACTCCGCCAAAATTCCGGATATTTTCCTCAATGGTCTGTCCTTCTTTTCCGGCATCTCCTGCCCAGTAAACTACATCAATATCCTCCCGAAACAGAAGTTTATGTACGGTTTCATATTGATTCTTTACCGGTTCGATAACATCATATTTGTATTCTTTAGGCAAAAAAGGGAGATCTTCCAATCTCCACTTTTTATACTTCTCGTCATAGCTCTCCGGGTAAACCATCCCCACTAAATGACCAACACACCAGCTAATGACATAAGAATCGTTCTCTATATATCCCTCCTGCCGTCCGGATACCTTTAATACTCTGGCAAAATCTCTGGCTACAGAGGGTTTCTCTGTTATAATGAGTGCTTTTCCCAATCTAACGCTCCTTTTTTACCTTCACTACATTTCGTTCATATCCACGATAACGATATGCCGATCCTGCTTTGCCGCATCCAAAAGTCTTGGTTCAAAGGATTTTGCAGAAAACAGATAACAGTACTCTGACTTCACTTTTGCATCCTTCATTCGTTCTAACAGATTTTCATACATTTCATAGGTAAAGCAGTCTTCCGACCAGCTGCAGCTTCCCACAATGGTATTGCGGATCTTATCCTGGGCTATAATATCAATATTGCCCTTTTTTCCAATCCATGTTCCCATTTTGGCAATGGAAATCGGCAGTTGCCGGATGGAGCTGGATAACTCCAGATATTCCATACAAACCTTCTTAAAGGTTTCGTTCAGGTAATCTTCCAATCCCGGCTCTATAAACGCTTCATAGAAGGCTTCCGTCCCCATACTGTGCAGTTGCCCCTGATTGGGAAACACAAAGCGGAACCAGAAATTTAAAAAGGTATTGGAGATATGATAGATACCTTTCTTGGCATTTTCCCATCCTCCGGTCTCAAAAGAGGTTACTCTCTCTATGACCTCAAAAGCCGCAAGATTCTTCATATAAACGCTGATTTTGGCCCTGGAATACCCCGTGTAATGGTATATATCATTCAGCTTTTCCCTGCCTCCGGCAATGGTGGCAAGGATTGTCTGATATACACTATACTCTCTTAACTGGGCCGCAAGATAATCATGAGCTTCTTTCGCAAGCAGACCATCCCTTTCAAGGATCAGTCCGCAAACATTTTCTTTCAGTGTTTTATTGGCATCCCAGTATTTCAGATAACCGGGAACACCTCCCAGCACCCCGTAAACCTCAATCGACTGGGATACAGAATAATTGGGAAACCTGCGAACCACATCCAAAAACTTTAACTCCGAAAGCTTGATGATCCTGTCAAATCCGGCAAATTCCTCTTTTCTACTCTCCCGCAGTTCCTGCTCTGCAAAAACAAGGGAATCTGTCAAAAACAGGATCATCACAGGTCCCGGATAATAATGCTTTTTCTTTAGATTAAGAATCTCCTTGAAAAATACAGGGTCTTTTTTCATTATATGTTCCACATGATCCACTACCAAAACCAGTTTGGAAGCATCACCGCTTCGAATCCTGTTAAATATGGTTGCATAATCATTCTGTGAAAACACCGTATTACAACAATGGGAAACACATGTAGCAAAATACTCCCGCTGCATTTCATTGGAACACTCGCTGGCCGGATAATAGACATACTTTTTATCCTTCAGAAACTCATCCAGCAGCTCATACTGCTCCATTCCGCTTCTGCCATAGACCATAACTAAATGATTTTCCCTTTTTTCGTATAGTTTTTGCAACTGTTCCATTTCCGCAGTCCTAACTGCCATTTTGTTTCCCCTCTTTTGTTTCTACTTAATCAAAATAGCCCATCTTGTATAAAAGTTCTGCACTCAGCAGTCCGCCTCCGGCTGCTCCCCTTAAAGTATTATGAGATAATCCGATAAATTTATAGTCAAACATGGTATCTTCACGCAATCTTCCGATGCTTACAGCCATGCCGCCTTCCAGATCCACATCCAAAGCTACCTGTGGTCTGTCATCCTCCTCAAAATAATGGATGAACTGCTTCGGTGCATGAGGAAGATCATATTCCTGAGGAAGTCCGCGATATTCTTTCCATGCTTTTAAAATCTGTTCCTTTGTAGGCTTTTCTTCAAAATCTACAAATACAGCTGCTGTATGTCCGTCAAGTACCGGAATACGTACACACTGACAGGTGATCAGCGGTTCTTTCGCTGCTACGATCTCACCGTTTTCAACGGTACCAAGGATCTTCAATGGTTCATCTTCGCTCTTCTTTTCTTCGCCACCTATGTACGGGATAACATTTCCCACCATTTCCGGCCAGGTTTCAAAATTCTTTCCGGCACCGGAAATTGCCTGATAGGTAGTAGCAACCACTCTCTTTGGTTTAAACTGACGCAAAGCATAGAGTGCAGGTGCATAGCTCTGGATAGAACAATTTGGTTTTACGATAATGAAGCCTTTCTTCGTTCCAAGACGTTCTTTCTGGGCCTTGATAACCTCCAGATGATCGGTGTTACACTCCGGAAGCAGCATTGGCACATCCTTGGTCCATCGATTTGCACTGTTGTTGGAAACCACAATAACCTCATGTTTTGCGTAATCCTCTTCAAAAGCAATGATTTCCTGCTTATCCATGTTTACGGCTGAAAATACAAAATCTACATCCGGTACAACACTTTCAACATCTTTTACCACACGCAGTTTCATTTTTTTTGCATACTCCGGAATCGGCTCATCCATTTTCCATCTTCCGGAAACTGCTTCCTCATATGTCTTTCCCTTGTTAGACTCGCTGGCAGCGAGGACTGTGACTTCGAAGAACGGATGGTTATTAAGAAGCGTTACAAAACGCTGTCCAACCATTCCTGTTGCTCCTAAAATTCCTACTCTTACTTTACTCATGTTTTTCTCCTTTCGAAAAAACGCATCCACAAAAATTCTGCCTGTATAAATCATATTCGTCAGAAAGCTCAATAGAACGTTTGTAGCCGTTTTTCTTTTTGAAATCAGAGGGCAAATATTCCACTCCATACGTTTTTCCCAGTTGTGTACCAATCCGGTTAATGGTCTGCGCTTCTTTTAGCGGGCTAATGGTAAGTGTTGTTGCAAAGTACCTGCATCCCAACTCTCGGCACATTTTTGCACTTTCCTCCAGCCTCAAGCGAAAACAGATCTCACAACGCGCCCCACGTTCCGGACAGTGCTCGTACCCCTTTACTGCCTGATAAAACCGTTCCGGTTCATAAACACCTTCCACGAAATGAACCGAATCCTCTAACGACATGGCTTTGATCAGTCGTTTCAGTTCCCCGGCTCTCATACGGTATTCGGAATCCGGACTAATATTTGGATTATAAAAGAAATCATAAATTTCAAAACTAGCACTTAAATACTCCAGTACATAACTGCTGCATGGAGCACAGCAACTGTGCAGCAACAACTTCGGCTTACCCTGTCCTTCTTCTGCTATACTTTCCAGAAGCCTGTCCATGGCTTTCTGTACAGGAATACGATTCTGGTTATTCATCTCTCATCACAATCCATATAATAATAGCCTTGCTCGTCATCCGGCAAAAGATCACTCCCAAGGCCCAAAGCTTCGAATCGGACTCGAACCGACGACCTACTGATTACGAATCAGTTGCGCTACCAACTGCGCTATCGAAGCATACTACATCTACGTATTATAGCAGATTCTCCAAGATTAGCAAATGTTTTTTGAAAAATTATTGTTCTTTTTTGGACTGCTTGTTATAATAAATTGGAATGAGTGAGGAGGGCATTAATATGGCAGAAATCAAAGAATTTAAAAAACAAACAAAAGAACCGACACCGGCAGAAGGAACTACCGTTTCTGACTCCAAAAAAATGGATTTACAGAAGCTTTTCGATCTGCTTCATCACCCTAAGGCGCCTGTAGTATGTATTGTGGTATTTGCCGTACTGTTTTTACTGGATCTATATTTAATGGTTCATTTTACCCGTACCGGAATCACTGCCTGCTGTATTTTGCTGGTAATTCAGACGCTGTTAGCTGTCTGTCTGGATAAGTTAAGCTATGCCGGTCTTTTAGGTATTGCAGCGATTCAGATCGTTGTTGGAATCTTTTCCCATAACTTTTTGTTATCTGTTCTTTGCATGATTCCTTATTTTATGGCTCTGTTTGTTATCCACGTTCAGAATCTGCACGGAGGAATCAAAGCAGCATCATGATCTGTTATATTGTACAACAAAGATGGACAAGCGCAGTTTCAGAAGGAAACTGTGCTTTTTCTAACCGACAGCCTCTGCTGGAACGGGGTTTTCAGGAAGCATTTCATGTTTCCGTACAGGATCTTCACTTTACCAAAGGGCCCCATGGCAAACCACAGATAGCGGATCATCCTGAAATGAATTTTAATATCACACATACCAGCCATCGTTCTTTTAAACCCGGCAAGTATTACATGGCCGGCGCATTTTGCAACTGTCCGGTTGGTATTGACTGTGAGTATCCCCGCCGCATCACGCAACGCCTTTATGACCGGACACTTTCCCCCGGAGAAAAAGCATTATTCCAGACGTCGTCCTGTCCCGAAATTCTTTTTCTTCGGTATTGGACACTGAAAGAAAGCTACTTAAAATATACCGGAGAAGGATTATCCTGTAATCCTGCTTTCCTATGTTTTCTTCCCGACACCAAAGGAAATTATGTACTGGAAGGTCATCCCGATCTACATTTTCTTCAGTTTGATCTTCCCGACGGGTTGATCCTAAGCCTTTGCACAGAAAAACCCTGCCAGGTAGAATTCATAACTCTAAAGTAAACTATACACAACAAGATGGGTCTGCAGACGGCCTCATCTGTCATAAATCAAAAGAACCATCCCCTTCTCAGACAGACTAACAGTCCTTGAAGACAATGGTTCTTTTTTCTTCTTCTATTCTTCTTCGTCATCCGATGAAGTCAGCTCATCGTATTCTTCCTGTGATACTTCTTTCACATTGGCCTTATTTACCAATTCATCATACAGTTTCTGACTGGTATAATGCTCCATTAAAGTATCTTTATCGTAGTTCTCTTCCAGTTCTTCTACAGAAGATACCCCGTAGTTTTCCAGATCAGCTTTCGCATACTCCTGGTACTCTTCATCAGAAATCTCCAGTCCCATTTCTTTGACCAAAGCCTCACTAACCAGTTTTGCGTTTACATTCTGAAGAATATATTCATCCATGGTCAGTCCGCCTGCAAAATAATTCAGGTAATCGTCCTCAGAGATTCCGTACATGCTGCATGCACTCTGAATACTGGAAGAAAGCTGGTTTCTAACTAAATTGTATGCATATTCCGGATATCCGTCAATCTTGGCATTGTTATAGACAGTATCCCATACATCTGCTTTCAGATCTTCCTCTGACTGCGTGGTTGCATCTTCAAGCAGTTCAGCACGGATCACTTCTTCATATTCTTCTGTTGTGCTGTATTCACCGTCCGTATATTTTGCAACAAATTCATCGTTCCACTTCGGCTGATAGCTGATTTCCTGAGCCTTGGTTACGGTTACTTCAAACACTACATCTTTTCCTGCAAGTTCTGCATTATCATAATCACTGGGGAAGGTAAGGTTTAAAGTCTTGCTGTCACCAACCTTGGTTCCGTACAATCCTTCATCAAATCCATCGATCATACTGCCTTCACCAAGCTCATATTCGTAGTCCGTAGCGCTTCCGCCTTCAAATTCCTCTCCATCAATGGTTCCGTCAAAATCTATGGTGACTTTATCACCCTTTTTAACACCGCGATCGGAAATATCGTCGTATTCTACACCATCTTCCAGGTATTCATCAATTTTATCCTGTACATCTTCATCAGACACTTCCGGAGTAACATAATATGCTTCTACTCCCTCATACTGTCCCAAGGTTACATAATCAAACACATCATAGTTGGGATCTCCGCTGGCTGTTGCGGCATTATCTCCCCGATTCTTCAGGAAAATCGCTCCTCCTATAATGATTGCAGCAACAACAACAACTGCGGCAATGATAAGTACGGCTTTTTTAGTCTCTTTTTTCTTTGCCTCATACTCTGCCTGCTTTCTTTTTGCATAATTAGACATTTTCTTCTCTCCAATCTTTTTACTTTCTGACGCACCTGTGCGCCGGCAGTCTAACTATATTTTTATCACATTTATCAGGAAAAAGAAAGTACCTTCACCTAATTTTTAGATAAAATTCTCTTGCTTTTCAGGTTGCTGCATGCTATCATCAACTTACCACATTCGTGGTTTCAAATTTTTTATCCGCACGATTCGTGCCAATTCTCTTATTTTTATGAAAAAAACTTTTTGCGAGGTGATGCCTTTGATTGTGTAGTTTTATCTGCTTCTACACTATACTATTTAATGGAGGAACTATGAATTATCAGGAGTTTTTATGCCAGGTAAAGCTGCAGCTAACCACGCGGCTTGGCAATGATCATATGATCACAATCCGGTCTGTGACCAAAAATAATAACCAAAAACTTGATGCCCTTACCATTATGGAACCAGGACGTCACATCGCACCAACCATTTACTTAAATCCATATTATCAGATTCTGATCAGCGGGCGGCTTACCTTTAACCAGATTCTGGATAAAATTCTGGATTTTCACAGGGAATATATGCCTCCTGAACATATCGATCCCGAATTTTTTTCAAACTATGAGAAGGTTAAAAAAAGGATCGCTTATAAACTGATCCATTATCAGCGCAATCAGGAACTTCTCAAACAGATTCCGCATATTCCCTATCTGGATCTTGCTATCTGCTTTTACTGTTATGCGCAAACCGGACCAGGCAGTCAGGCAACCATACTGATCCATAACGAACATCTGGAAATGTGGAAGATCGACGAAACCACATTATATGAAACCGCCCGATTAAATACACCAATGCTGTTTCCCCATACTCTGACCAGTATGAATGCCTTTATGGAAAACTATCATGATCCCTTTTTTCAAGAGATCAAAGAGGCTCCCTCATTTTCCATTCCTATGTATATTCTGTCAAATAAGTCCAATCTTTTTGGTGCTTCCTGCATGCTGTATGACAATCTTCTGTCACAGCTTTCCATAGAGTTTCACAATTCGTTTTATATTCTTCCCAGCAGCCTGCATGAGCTGATCTTAATCCCATCCCAACAGAAAGATGATCTGGCATGTTTTTCTGCTATGGTACAGGACGTGAACAAAAACCATGTCGCACCTGTGGACATTCTCTCTGATCATGCATATTTTTTCAATAAGGCCAGTCAGGAGATCCTGTGTTTTTAAAAATACAGGATGAGTCTGCAAGCAGTCTCATTTGTCATGCATAAAAAAACCTGTCTGTTTTATGAATCATCATAAACAGACAGGTTTTTATTTTCTTTCGTTTATCCTCGTTTTTTGAATATCTTATTGGGCTATTTTGTAATCCAGGCGAATTTTATCTGCGATCAGTGCAATGAACTCAGAATTGGTTGGTTTACCCTTTCCATTGTTAACGGTATAGCCGAACAATTCATCAATGGTATCCATCTTTCCACGACTCCATGCGACTTCAATAGCATGGCGGATAGCACGTTCCACTCTGCTGGGCGTTGTTTGGAATTTTTTGGCTATAGATGGATATAGGATCTTGGTAATAGAACCCAGCATCTCCGTATCTTCCACAGACCGGATAATTGCCTCCCTTAAGTACTGATATCCCTTAATGTGTGCCGGAATTCCGATCTCATGAATGATACTGGTCACGTCACTTTCCAAATTATGCACTCCGGCAGGCTCTTCCTTTTCATAAACGGAAAACCTGTTTACCACATTCTTATGGGAATTACACTCAGAAAGATGCTTGATCTTGGAAATCACTGTATTATTATCATAAGGTTTCATGATGTAATAATCTGCACCTTTCTTAAAAGCATCTTCCGTAATCTGTTCCTGACCAATTGCACTGATCATAATAAATCTTGGATGTTTCTTAATGGTTCGGTCATGATTCACTTTATCCAGCACACTCAAACCATCCAGTTTCGGCATAACGATATCCAGTAAAACTACATCCGGACTCTTTTCCTTGATCAGGCGATAAGCCTCTTCCCCATCTTTCGCAGTTCCAATAACTTGCAATTCCTGGTCGCTTCTCACAATTGTACTTAATAACTCAAGCATCATCTCGTTATCGTCAGCAATCGCCACGTTCAGCTTATTCATTATTAGTCCCCACCTTTTTACTTTCTCATTTTTCTGACCAATTAGTATTATATACAATACTTTCTGCATATGCAACGGATTTTGGTCGTAATATTTCGACTTTCCGTGTCGAATCCTGTCGAATATCGCTATTGCTGTAACATTTCTTCTAAAAGAATCCCATAACCTTTCCTTGGGTTCTTTGTCAGGACATGGGTCAGGGCCCCCACCAGTTTTCCATCCTGAATGATCGGACTGCCACTCATCCCCTGTACGATTCCTCCGGTAAGCTCAATTAAATCGGAATCGGTAACTTCTACAGAGAAATTCTTGGTTCCTGAAGAAAAGATCGAGTTTGTCTGGGTGAGGTTGATCTTATAAGACGTTCGTTTTCCTGACACATCACTGATCAGATATGCCTCTCCATCATGCACTTCTTTTCGTGTAGCGATAGGGAGGTATTCCTGTGTCTGAAGCTCGTCCGGAACCTGATACAGACACCCGAAGATTCCACGCTGACTGTTTTGTTCCACACTGCCCATAGGCTTGTCTGCATTATAATTAATATAACCGATCAGAGCCCCCGGCTGATTGGCTTTCCCTTGCCGTATATCCGTTAGTTTACAGGTATGAATACTGCCATACTTTATGTCGAATTCCAACCCAAGATCAATATCGCTGACGCAGTGTCCCAGTGCTCCATAAAGTCCGTCTTTTGTATAAAATGTAATCGTACCAAGACCGGCCATGTCATCCCTTACCCAGACACCGATCTTATAACTTCCATCCCTCAGGATTGGTTTCATCTTTACCTGATGTATCTTCCCTTTTCGCTTTACCTTGAGAACCAGTTCTTTTCCACCACTCTCTTCTACGGATTGGATTAAATCCTCTTTTGACTCCAGCTTAACGCCATTACAAGTCAGAATATAGTCTCCCTTTTCCAGCTTTCCCTCTGCAGGACTTTGATAAGAACCATCCTCATCCGGTAATTTTGCTGTTTCCAAAACTAAAACCCCATCTGTCTTAGTATAGATACCGCATACCGTTCCACCCGGAATTGCCCTGGTAATGTTCTTGAGCGATGCCACTGTTCCGGAAGCCGGTTTTCCGACATGATCCTCTTGTTCTATCTGATTGATGCTTTTTGCTGTCCAAAAAACTCCGTACAGGATTGTACAGATTAAAAGCATCCTTCCTAAAAATTTTCCCTTCTGCCCTTTCATACCTTCCTCACTTTCGTTACACATAAAAAAGAGAAAGCAAACTGCTTCCTCTTTATTCTATGTATTAGTGTGATATTCTATGTATGAAGGTTTCGAAAAACTAGCCCTTCTCCAACGTACTCTTTGCTTTTTTTGCAAGCAGACGCATCTCTTTTGCATTATCCAGCACAGCCTGTGTAATAGTAACACCACCCAGCATTCTGGCCAGTTCCTCACAGCTTTCTTCTTCAGAAAGCTTTCGTACACAAGAAACCGTATTTTGACCTTTCACCTGCTTTTCCACCATAAAATGTGTATCTGCCATCGCGGCAATCTGTGGAAGATGGGTGATACTGATCACCTGGGCAAAACTGCCGATACGATTCATTTTTTCCGCAACCATCTGTGCAGTCCTTCCACTGATCCCGGTATCAATCTCATCAAAAATGAGTGTGCCTATCCGGTCGTTTTCTGCCAAAACAGATTTCATGGCCAGCATGATTCGTGATAGCTCACCGCCGGATGCAACTGCCTCCACCGGCTTTTCCGGTTCACCCGGATTTACTGAAATCATAAACTGCGGATCGTCCCATCCATTTTCCGTGGGCTCCTTTGTCTTATCAAATTTCATGGAGAAAGATACATCCAGAAAATTCAGATCTACTAATGCCTGTGTTACCTTTTGTGTCAATTCCCGGGCATACTGCTGACGGATCCCACTTAGGATTTCACACTGTTTTTGCACTTTTTGTGTGGACTGTTCCATCTTTTGATTTAACTGCGCAACATAACTATCATAGTTTTCCAGCTGTTGTTTTCGCTCCAGTTTTTTCTGTAACGTCTCCCAGATCTCTTCTATGCTATGACCATACTTATCCTTTAGACGATTGATCACATCCAGCCGTTGAGTAACTTCCGAAAACTCCTCCTCCGAAAAATTCAATCCTTCCAGATATCTTGACAGGCCACGTCCCAATTGACTCATCAAGTCTTCCAATTCCTTCATCTGCTCAAAGAGACCGGATGATTCCTCATTCAGATCACTGACCGGTGCAAATTCTCTGGCTGCCCTGCTAATCAGAAAAGATGCGCTCTCTCCGTCCCCGGACACCAACTCCTGACAGACAGAGACTGCCCGGGCTGCTTTCTTCGCACCATTCATCAGTCGAAAAAGTTTTTCCAGTTCTTCATCCTCTCCCGGTTTTAAATTGGCTGCCTGGATTTCCGAAACCTCAAAACTCAGTAAATCCAGTTCTTTTTTCCTCTGCTCCTGATCAAGACCCAGATTCTCCTTTTGCATTCTAAACTCCTGATACTCCCGGAACACCTCTTTCATTTTCTCTTTTGCTTCTTTTAAAGGCTCTTTGGCATACTCATCCAGAAGCATTCGATGTTTCTTTCTGTTTAACAACGTCTGATGCTCATGCTGTCCGTAAATGTCAATAAAAATTGATGCCACTGCTTTAAGGATAGAGACCGTAACCGTTTCCGAGTTGATCCGGGCTACACTTCTTCCTCCGCTGATCTTTCTGCTTAGAATGATCTGTCCATCCTCCGGCACAATATCTAATTTTGCAAGCTGTGCTTCCTGTTCCGGTGTATCTACGCGAAAGACCAATTCCACCAAAGCAGGCTGCTCCTCGTCCCGTACCATTTCTTTGGATATCTTTTCCCCCAGTGCCAGGTTCATAGAACCTACTACAATGGACTTGCCTGCACCGGTTTCACCGGTAAGTATGTTTAATCCTTCCTCAAATTCCACTTCTGCCTCATCGATCAGGGCAAGGTTCTTTACATGCAGACTTAGTAACATTCTACCTCCCTATTCTACAACCTTCTCCTATAGTTTTGTTTTCAATACTTCCAAGAATCCTGTCTTTTTTAACCGCATCATGGTAACACATTCCGATGCTCTATGGATCTTTAACGGTGTTTTCAGCGGATGGGTATTGGCACCATCAAAGCTGACAAATACTTCCTCTTCTTCCTCCTCTCGAAAAAGAGGACGGATCTCCACCTCAGCACCCTCCTCCAGCACGATGCTGCGGGCAAGTGAAATGGAATGGGGTGCTATGGGCGTAACCACGATCATGTGGGATGACGGTTCCATAATAGGACCCCCACAGGACATGCTGTAGCCTGTGGATCCGGTAGGTGTTGCCACAACGATCCCATCTCCCCGGTATGTGGTAAGATATTGCCCATCCACATATAACTGAAGCGCAATGGTGCTCAACTGATCCCCTCGGTATATTGCCACTTCATTGAGCGCATAATCCTTGCCATCCACCTGCGTCTGTCCGCATAACTGCATCCGGTTTTCTAACCTGTAACGATCCTCCAGAATACAGTTCATAGAATCCGTAATATGTTCTTCATCAATTTCACATAAAAAACCCACGGTTCCAAGGTTTACTCCGATCAGCGGTAAATGATATTTTCGCAGCGCTCTGGCAGCTCGTAATAAAGTACCGTCTCCTCCAATCACTACAGCGCCTTCCATGTATTTCATCTGTTCAGAAGAAATCTCTTCCGAAAGATTCATTCCTTTTTTTAACCAAATCACATCACTGCTTCCTCCGGATCCAAGAATCTGGTTTTGAATCTGTTCCACGCATTCCCGGCAATTTGGTTTTCTGCTATTTGCAATAATCAAAATATTTTTCATGCTTCATCTAACACTCCATGAGATCTCTGAACTACACCCTCCGGATCTACTTCTTCTGCTATGCTTCCCTGTCCGTTCTTAATAATATAAAGGAGATATTCAATATTGCCTTCCGGACCCTTGATAGGAGAAAATGACAGACCTAATACGGAGAATCCAATACTACAGCAATAGTCTATCACATGATGGATCACCTCCAGATGAGTAGAGGGTTCACGTACCACACCTTTTTTTCCCACCTTTTCCTTACCGGCTTCAAATTGTGGCTTGATCAGACAAACCATCCCGGCGCCATCTTTCAATAAGTCAAATGCAGGCTGTAATACTTTTGTCAGAGATATAAAAGAAACATCCACAGAGGCAAAATCCAATGCTTCCCCGATATCCTCCGGCTTTACATAGCGGATATTTGTTTTTTCCATACAAACAACACGCTCATCCTGTCTAAGTTTCCAGGCGAATTGCCCGTATCCTACATCCACGGAAAATACTTTTGCCGCACCATTCTGCAACATACAATCCGTAAATCCTCCGGTAGAGGCTCCTATGTCCATGCACACAGCATCCTGAAGGTTGATGGCAAACTCCTGCATCGCTTTTTCCAGTTTCAGACCTCCACGGCTGACATACCGCAGGGCATTTCCATGCACTTCAATCTTTACCTCATCCGAAAACATTGCTCCGGCTTTATCTTCTCTCTGCCCATCCACAAACACATCTCCTGACATGATCAAAGCTTTTGCTTTTTCCCGGGATGGTGCAAGATTCTGTTTTACCAATAATACATCTAAACGTTCTTTCATTTTACTTTCATTCTTCCTTTGCCGATTCTGTGGCATAAGCACAGGATAAAATCCGGCCTGCAATGGTCTGTGCGTCCATGCCGCATTCCCGGTATAACTGGGAAACACTTCCCTGCTCCACATAGTGATCACCAATGGCAACATGCTCCAACCGGGCCGGAGCATTTCCGGAAGTCTCATAATAATCCGCTATCTGCTGTCCCATGCCGCCTTTTTGCACATGATCCTCCAATGTAAACACAACCTCATGCTGACAGGCAATCCTGTCCAACATAGAATAATCCAGCGGTTTTGCAAACCTCATATTAACTACGGTTACCCGGATACCCTGGCGGTCCAGATCATCTGCAACTTCATTGGCTACTTTTACCATGGCCCCCAATGCCAGCAGTGCCACTTTATCTCCTTCCCGGAGTAATTCCGCTTTTCCAAGAACAATGGGCTGTCTATGCTCTTCCATTTCCCGGCAGGCTTCCCCTCTGGGATAACGTACTGCAACAGGACCCTGATGCGACACTGCAAATTTCATCATATCAGAAAGCTCCCACAGATTCTTCGGAGCCATAATGGTCATATTCGGTAGCATGGAAAGATAGGCCAGATCAAAGACACCATGATGGGTAGGACCGTCATTTCCCACCAGGCCCGCACGATCAATGGCAAAAATCACATGGAGATTCGGAAGGCACACATCCTGGGCAATCTCGTCAAATCCCCTCTGGAGAAAAGAGGAGTACACCGCAAACACCGGGATATAACCCGATACTGCCAGTCCGGCCGCAAAAGAAACCGCATGCTGTTCCGCAATACCCACATCAAAAAAGCGTTCCGGATACAGATTATGGAAGCGCTTCAAACCTGTTCCATCCTCCATGGCTGCAGTAATGGCCACTACTTTTTCATTCCGTTCTCCCAGTTTTTTCATGACGGTAGAAAAGACATCCGTATAGCTGGGATTTCCTTTTCGGGTCAGACCTGTCTGTATATCAAAAGCACCAGTTCCATGAAATCTGGATGGGTGTCTTTGGGCAAATTCGTACCCTTTTCCTTTGGTTGTCACTACATGGATCAAAACAGGCCCGTCCACTTTCTTTGCATTGTGAAAAGCATCTGTAAGCTGTTTCATGTTATGCCCGTCCACAGGACCGAAATAAGTTAATCCCAGTTCTTCAAAAAACATTCCCGGGATCAGAAGCTGTTTCAAGCCGTTTTTGGTCTTGCGAATGGTTTTAATCATAGCTTCCCCTACTCCCGGAACATGCTCCAGAGAGTCTGTAACAGCCCGTTTCAACCCCTGATAGAAATTCCCGGTCCGCAGTTTTGAAAGCTGCGCCGACATTCCTCCAACATTCTCGGAAATAGACATCTTATTATCATTTAGTACGATAATAAAATTTCCCTCTAACATAGAAACATTATTTAAGGCTTCATAAGCAATCCCGCCTGTCATTGCTCCATCACCGATGATCACAACAACCTTCTCATCCGTTCCATTCAGATTGCGGGCTGCCGCAAATCCCAGGCCAACGGAAATAGAATTTGAGCTGTGCCCGGTATCAAAACTATCTGCTGTATCTTCTGCTCTTTTGGGGAACCCGCTTAATCCTTTATATTGCCTTAAGGTATCAAACTGCTCCTTTCGACCCGTCAAAATCTTATGAGTATAACACTGATGTCCCACATCCCAGATCAAATGATCTTTTTCCGGATCAAAGCACAGATGCAGCGCCATGGTCAACTCCACCACGCCCAGATTAGAAGCCAGATGTCCGCCGGTTTTGGATATATGCTCTATCAGAAAATCCCGGATTTCATCTGCCAGTTGGGGCAGATCAGATTCCGGTATCTGCCTGATATCTCCCAGTTTTTTAATCTTATCAAGTACCATAATGATACTCCTTTATTTTTTTCGATGTATCAATGATAATAACAGCTCTTTTACAAAAGCATCCTTAAGTTTTAATTCTTCCAGTTGTTCTACCGCTTCCCGGCTTAAGGACTCTACTTTCTTTTCCGATTCCCCGATGCCATGCAATACTGCATAGGTCATTTTATGATTTCTGGCATCGCTTCCGCTGGGTTTTCCAAGCTTCTCCGTGGTACCGGTTATATCCAGAATATCATCCTGGATTTGAAACGCGATCCCAACTTTTCTTGCGATTTCTTCTATTACTGACAGCTGCCTTTCATCAGCGCCTGCCAGTACTGCCCCTATCATCATGGAACTTTCCAGCAATGCAGCCGTTTTTAACCGGTAGATGAAATCGAGATAAGAATCATCCAGGTCTTTTCCTTCCATCTCTACATCAACTACCTGACCACCTAACATACCGTTCACACCGGATTTCATACTAAGGACCTGCATGGCCTTTCCTATGCGCTGCAAATCTGCCCCGGGAACCGAGAAACTGTCTGCTGCTGTTTCAAATGCATAATGTAACAGTCCGTCTCCCGCAAGGATTGCCATGGCCTCTCCATATACAACATGGGTTGTTTTTCTGCCTCTGCGATACTCATCATTGTCCATAGCCGGCAGATCATCATGCACCAGTGAATACGTATGTATATATTCCTGTGCTGCCATAAAACGACCCAATACCGGATTGGGAAATCTGCCTTCAAACATACGATAAGTCTCCATCATGAGAACCGGACGCAACCGTTTTCCGGGAGCATCCACACTATAATTCATGGCAGATAATACTGTCTTATGAAGTCCCTCTTCCTTAGGAAGATAGCGTAATACGACGCGAGTCGCTATCCTTTGCTTTTTTTCCAGTTCTTCTTGAAAACTCATATACACTTCCTACTCTTTTGATAAAACCTGAATCTTCTTCTCTATCCCGTCAATTTCCTGATTGCAAAAAGCAATCTGTTTCATTCCCTGCTCATACAGCGCAAAAGACTGTTCCAGAGATGTTTCCGGGTTCTGCAGTTGTTCGATCGTCTGCTCAATATCGGAAAATACCTGTTCAATACTCTTTTTCTCTTCCATCCGTGTTCCTTTCTGCCTTTTTTGTTACCTTGGCCGTGATATCTCCATCAATCACATGGAGCAGAATCTCCTGTCCTATCTTAATCTGTTTTAAACTGCTCACAGATCTGCCTTCCGAATCCTCCACATAAGATAATCCCTGGCTCAGCTTTTTTAAAGGATTTAAACCTTCCAGACTATTGGCAAGCAAAGATAGCCGGTGCTGATAATCCTTCAGTTTTTCTTTCATATTGTTGAAAAGCGCTTCTTCCAGATCCATTGCCATCTGTCTTTTCTGATTTAACTGATTCTCAGGACTCCATTTTTCCAGTAGAAGTCTCTTATTTAAAACCCGATTTCGGATAATACTGATTTTCTGACGAAGTAAAACCGTCATGGTCTCCTGATACTGCGTAAGTTGTTCCATAAATGCAGTTACATCATATACTGCAAGCTCCGCAGCTGCTGAAGGTGTTGGCGCACGAAGATCGGCCACATAGTCTGCAATGGTCGTGTCCGTTTCATGTCCTACAGCAGAAATAACGGGAATGGTACATTCAAAAATAGCCCGTGCAACTTCTTCTTCATTAAAGGCCCAGAGATCTTCCATAGAACCGCCGCCACGTCCGACTATGATCACATCCGGACGAACCATCTCCATTCTTCGGAGCCCGTTCACAATGCTGCTAACCGCTTCTTCCCCCTGTACCTGTGCCGGATACAGGATCAACTGCACATAAGGATTTCTTCTGTGACTGATATTAATAATATCCTGGATGGCTGCTCCGGTACTTGCTGTTACAATGCCCAGAGTCTTAATATACTTCGGGATCGGTTTCTTATATTCTTCTGAAAACATCCCCATCTCTTCCAGTTCTTTTTTTAACTGGGAAAAGCGCTGATATAATACACCCTCTCCATCTAATAGGATTTCCCGGGCATACATCTGATATACTCCAGTCTTCTCGTACACATCCACAGTTCCAAGGACAATTACATTTTGTCCTTCCATGAGCCTGAACTTTAGCGTTTTGGCACTGGAAGCAAACATAACTGCATTGATGCAGCCTCCTTCATCCTTTAAGGTAAAGTAAATATGCCCCGAACCATGATATTTACAATTGGAAATCTCTCCCTTTACATAGATTTTCTGTAAGAGAAAATCCTGGTTAAACATATTATGGATATAATGATTAACCTGGGAGACACTATAAACATTCTTCATCATACAATCTTTGCCAATACTCCGTTCACAAACGCAGGGGATTCATCCGAGCCATATTTTTTTGCAAGCTCCACTGCTTCATTGATGGCTACAGAAGCAGGTATATCCTCATCGTACAGGATTTCATAAGCGCCCAGACGGATCACTGTGAGATCCACCTTAGCCATACGATGGGTTTTCCACCCCTTGGAATTGGCATTTACCCTGGCATCAATATCCGTGATCCTATCCTTGATTGCCAGGTATTTATCCCGTATATAAGCTTCATCCGCTTCTTTCATGGGTTCTTTTTCTTCCAAAAAGGTCTGTAACTGTTCCTCCAGACCTTCCTCTTCATAAAACTCCACGCGGAACAGCATTTTAAAAATATGCTCCCTTAACTCTCTTCTGCTCATCACTTACCCTCTTCTTTTCCTTCTGCTGTCTGTTTCTCTTTTCCGTATTTTAAAAAAGGGCGTCTTACAGACACCCTTTTCACCTTCTAGTTGTCTTTACTTACATCAATACCTGCAATCTTTACATTTACCTCTGCTACGTTAAGACCTGTCATGTTTTCAATGGACGTCTTGATCCTTTCCTGTACCTTACGGGATACTTCGGGAACATTTGCTGCAAAATCTACAATAATGGAAACCTGTACGGATACATTATCTTCTGTCATTTCCACCCGTACTCCCTTAGAGAGATTCTTCATTCCGAGTTTCGCCACAATTTCGTTGGTAATATTGCCGGACATAGCACTGACTCCCTCCACCTCTGTGGAAGCAATGCCTGCTATAATGGCAACCACTTCTTCTGCCACTGTGATCTCTCCCATGGCATCTTCTTTTATTACAAATGCTTTTCTATCCTCAGCCATATTGCGCCTCCTATACCGATTGTATATAGCCTATTATACCAAACCTTACTTCATTTGGAAATAGCCTTTTTCACTGTTTCAAACAAGTTTTTATGGTTACTCTACCATTTCAAGAAACTCCGCTTCTGAAATCACTTTGACACCCAGCTCCTTTGCTTTAGTAAGCTTTGAACCTGCTGCAGCACCCGCAACCAGAAGATCTGTTTTCTTACTCACACTGGAAGTACACTTTCCGCCATTTTGCTCAATCAGTTCCACAACTTCTTTTCGCCCCAGTGTATCCAGGGTTCCGGTAACCACTACCGTAAGACCTTTTAATCTATCAGAAAGCGTTGACGGACTACTTTTTTCCATATTGACACCGGACTCTTTCAAGGAATCTAAAATCCTCTGATTCTCGGGGTGATTGAAAAACTCCCGTATACACACTGCAGTGGTCTGCCCGATATCCTCAATCTGCTCCAGTTCTTCTTTCGTTGCCTCTGACAATTCCATGATAGACCCAAAATGCTTTAGAATCTGTTTTGCGGTGGTTTTCCCCACATTTCGTATTCCCAGACCGGTAAGCAGACGTTCCGGTTCATTGCTCTTGGATTTTTCAATTGCCTCAAGGATCTTATCCGTGTTTTTTTCTTTACCGATAATCCCTTTTTCAATCAGTTCCAAACGATAGTTTTTCAGTTTATAAATATCGGAACAGTCTTTCAAATATCCCTCTTTTACCAGTGACTCTACCAGAGTTTCTCCCAGCCCTGCAATGTTCATGGCATTCAAAGATGCAAAATAAGCAACGGTGCGTATCAACTGGGCCGGGCAGGAACCATTCACACAGCAGATATCTGCCGTATCCTCCTCACGGACTAAAACCGAACCGCATACAGGGCAATTTCGGGGAGCCTGAAAGATTTTGGCAGGCGGCGTAATACAACCATTGAGTTTTGGTATGATCTCCCCACTCTTAAATAAGCGGTAAGTTCCTCCGATGCCTATCTGCATTTCGTTAATATAATCCTGATTATGCAGGGTTGCCCGACTGACACTGGTACCGCATAATCTTGCAGCTTTCCCTGTTTCCGGATCATGGAAAACTCCGGTAAAAGTCAGCTTTCCAGTTCTTCCCACATCCACCTGGATCTCATCCATTACCACTGCCTTTTCTTCCGGTGGGTACTTGTACGCAATATGACCGCTGGAATATTTACTTCCTGCTGGAAACTGTTCCCGCAGGACTACATCATCCAGTTTTATTACTGCCCCATCAATATCATAATCCAATTCCTGTCTCATCTGTGCGATTTCATCTATCGCTTCCAGAACCTGCTCTGCCGTCTGACATAGTTTATGGTATACAACCGGAACCTGCTTTTCTTTCAGGATATCCAATCCCCGCACATGACTTTGTGTCAACTGTTCAGGTCCTTTTTGAACATTAAATACAAACAGCCTTAATCCCCGTTTTGCTGTAATGGAGGGATCTAACTGCCGTAAGGTTCCGGCTGCCAGGTTTCTGGGGTTGGCTGCCGTTTTTTTTCCATCCTTTTCCTGCAATTCATTAAAGCGTTCAAATTCTGCATGCCCCATATATACTTCTCCCCTCAGTTGAAGGGATTCAAATGGAAGATCAATGGTCTGTTTCACATCCGGAATAACCCGGGCATTGGCTGTAACATCTTCTCCGATCAGTCCATCTCCCCTGGTCTCTGCCGTTGTCAGATGAAGCATTCCATCCTCCCCTTTTTCATAACGCAGGGTCATACTAAGTCCGTCAATTTTGGTTTCCACGGAAAAAGCACATTCCGGATACTTTGCCTTGATTTTATCTACCCATTCAGATACTGCCTCCTTTGAGAAGACATCTTCAATGGACAGCATGGGGACATCATGGGTTATTTTCACACCCGCCTGCCTTTTGGCTACTCCGCCGATCTTTTGTGATGGCGAATCCGGTGTGATCCACTCCGGATGCTCTTTCTCCGCTTCCTTGAGACGGATCATCAGTTGGTCATACTCATAATCGCTGATTTCAGGATTATCCTGGTTATAATAGCGATCCATATGATGCTCAATGACCTTTTGCAATTGTTTGTACTGCTCATTGTTCATACTCATTTTCCAACTCTCCTTCATAACGGATCGGTTCATTGGATGAATCTCTGATCATCTCCATCAAACCGGACAGTTCCTGCTCCGTAAGATTTCGGTAAGTTCCTTCTTTTAGGTCTCCCAACCGGATGTTCATGATCCGCACCCGTTTCAGTGCCACAACACGGTATCCGAAGTATTCACACATACGCCGGATTTGACGGTTCAGACCCTGGGTTAAAATCATACGGAATTTTCGTTTTCCAATCTTCTCCACTTTGCATTTTCTGGTTACCACATCCAGAATTGGTACCCCATTTGCCAATCCTCTTAAAAACTCTTCGGTTACATCTTTGTTCACTGTAACCAGATATTCTTTTTCATGTGCATTGCCTGATCGCATGATTTTATTCACCAGATCGCCCTGGTTTGTCAACAGGATCAGTCCGGTGGACTCTTTATCCAGTCTTCCCACAGGATAGATCCTTACCGGATAATTTATGTAATCGATAATATTTCCCGGATCTTTTTTCTGCGTAGTACACACTACACCTCTTGGTTTATGAAAAGCAAGAAGAACGAAGGGTTCACTTTTGGCATTCACAGTTTTTCCATCTACGGTAACAATCTGGCCTTCCCTCACTTTGCTACCTTTTTCCGCGATCATTCCGTCAATACACACCTTGCCGGCATCCACTTTCCTGTCGGCTTCACGACGGCTGCACACCCCTGCTTCGCTTAAAAACTTATTGATTCGAACTTCCTCCATGGGTTACCTCCATAGCGCAAGCACCCCAGTTCTCACTGAGGTGCTTTCCATCTTAATAATCTAACTTCTCGGTTAACACATATCCCGTTCTTCCGTTACAAATTACCTTGGAATAACCATTCACATAACAGGTAATGACTTTCACTTTCGTTCCTTCGGTCAGAGAAGAGATCACTTTTGCAGAATCTGACATTCTGGTCAACAGATTCGTTGTTTCCAAAAGTTTATATTTCTTCTTATCCGGATATCCTTCTTTTCCAACTGAAGTATAATCATTTTCGCATGTGGTCAAAAAGTCATTTCTCACATAACCTTTTTTCCCGGATTTTGTTTTTACATACGTCCATTCACCCCAGACGTTCATGCTGAGAACCTTTAACTTTACATCCCCGTTCAGCATGCAGACACTATCCTTCTGTGTGCTGGCTCCTTTACGAAGATTAACCTCTTCCTTGGTCTTAACGTATTCCACTACCTTTACATCCTGAACCTCCGGTTTGACATCCTCCTGCTTGTCATCCTCGGTATTTTTATCTTCGGTATCCGCATTCTCCTTGTCCACATCTGCTTCGGCATCTTCTTCACCAAGCGCAGACTGAGGCGGTGTCTGTCCCTGCTCCAGTTTCACGGAACTCATCCACTGTTCCACCGCATTCTGTATGTTCACATTCACCATTGCGTCCAACGCTTCATCCGAAGCGATTGCATCTTCGTATTCTGCCTGAACTTTTTCCTGAAGCTTTTTCACTTCCTCGCGCGACTCATACTCGTCGATATACTGTTCAATCTGCTCTTCCGTTACATATTCCCTGGTTCTGGAATTAAACTGACTATAAAGATTTACGATATGCAGGTTTTCGCTGTCCACCCCGGTCACATAAAAGAAATCCAGACCCGGTGCTGCAGTGTCCACGTCTTTAAACCGAATGGCCATTTCAACAGATACCAGATAAGAATCACTGTCCACGCCCTGCTGGGTGTATACATTCTTAACATCATAGCCTTCTACATATTCAGAAAACAATTTCATATAAGAAGCCTCATTTTCTGAGACAGGAATTGCATAAGCGGAAACCTTCTTTACGGATCCTTCGGCATAGGATTGATAGTATTTTTCAATCAATGCATTGATTTGTTTGTTGGCATTTTTTTCAAATGCAGGAGCATTTTTTCTCGCACGATCCTGACTGTTAGAAGGATTCTTTCCGCCTGCCACGATCAAAACCACACAAAAAACAACCAGCAAAACAGCAGCACAGGAATAGCGCTTATTTTGTTTTACCAGATCAACGACTTTATGAAATCCATCCTTTAATGCTTTCATATCAAAATCCTTTTTCCAATCCTTTTGTTTCATGATTATTCCCTCTTTCACCCAAATCTATTCTTTCTCTGATACGTCATACTTTCTAAAAAAATAGCGCACCTGGAGGGATTCGAACCCCCGCTCATGGAACCGGAATCCATTGCTCTCTCCCCTGAGCTACAGGTGCACATCTGTTATTCTACACTAAACCTCCCAGAAGTTCAACATTTATTAGAAAAAAATCATTTACAAAAAACTACAAAAAGAACTCAGAATAATTCCAGTAGAAGCCTTAACCAACGTGGGTTTATGTATACCTCACTGAGCAGTCCCAGTATAAAAAAGATACATCCCCATCCATAGCTTTTCCATGGCTTTGATGACTTTTGTCTCAATATAAGAAAGACTGACTGTACGTAAAACAGGATTTGGGGTGTCATCAAACCAAAAAACAAAGCCAGTGCCCTGACTCCGTAACGTAATATACTGACTCCCAACAAATAAGTAATCCCAAAAGCACAAAGAAAACATACCACTGCTGTGACTTTTTTACGATTTTTACTGCGTGAGCCTACCAGCAAAAGTAAAAACAAAGGAAGGCGATTAACACATACATAAAATAAAAGCTCCCTATAATCAATCTTCTCATATGCATATTGATAGAGAAAATATTCGGAACATAAAATCAAATGACTCTTTTCACTATGTCCTGATATCTTTATAAAAAGCAATCCTGCCAGCAGCCCCAAACATACCAGCCCACCATTCACAAGAAGGCTATTATCCCCAAATCGTTTCATCGTAAACGATCCTTTTCTTTTCTTGGTTCAAGCTATGACCGGTTTTCAGGAAATATAACCGTAAAAAACTCCCGAAGGATCATGATCACCTTCGGGAGTAATTTGTTTCTATTACCAGGTTCTGGAGTTTAACTCTTTAAACTGTGCAACGGTAGGAACATGAGAGTTCATTCCGCCATCCACATTAATGATCTGACCGGTAACATAACTTGCCTCATCCGATGCAAAATATACGCAGGCAGAACCGATATCTTCCGGACAGCCATAACGATTTACCATAATATTACTTAAAAAGATATCTTTCAAAGCCTGTGGAACATTTGCTTCATTCTGTGGGGTAACAATTAATCCCGGACGAACACAGTTACAACGGATGTTACTTTTTCCATACTGTAAAGCAGTTGACTTTGTCAACATATCTACACCGGCTTTTGCGCAGGCATAGGCTGTAGAACCAAGATCACCTCCACAGGAAGCCATGGAACCGATATTAATAATGGAACCGGATTCATTCTTCTGCATGTAGGGAAGAACACACTTTGTTGCATAGAAAGTTCCGCGCATATCACTCTGGAAAATTCCATCCCACATTTCAAGGGTAAGTTCATCCACACGACCATCCTTTAAAGCAACATTTGCAGCATTGTTTACAAGGATATCGATTTTTCCAAATTTTTCTGCTGTATCAGCCATCAGTTTCTCAATGCTTTCCGGTGCAGTGATATCCATAAAATGATATACGGCTTCTCCACCTTCCTGCTTGATCATGTCAACAACTGCCTGACCTTTCTCTTCTCTACGTCCGCAGATTACAACCTTTGCGCCTTCTGCAGCAAATAACCTTGCAATACCGATACCAATTCCACTGGTAGAACCAGTAACAATCGCTACTTTTCCTTCTAATCTGTTCATTATTTTTTACCTCCTTGCCGGTTTTTCTTGCTTTAAACTGCTGAAACAATCTCAAGATATTTAAAGTTTACCCCTTCCAAATCAAAAAATCAACCATAGATAGCTATATAACAATCTTCTTTTTGAGATTTCGTATTGATGATACTCCCACTACGTTAAATGATAAGAAAGAAAAACCCCGTGAATCATTCACGGGGTTTTCATTATTCATGTAAATTACTTTGCGTAATCGGTCACTCTAGATTCACGTATCACACTGATCTTAATCTGTCCCGGATATGCCAACTCACTTTCCACACGTTTTGCAATATCCCTTCCCAACAGTACCATATCAGCATCTGAAATCTGTTCAGGAACAACCATAATTCGAACTTCTCTTCCTGCCTGAATAGCATAAGATTTATCTACACCTTTAAAACTGTCTGCAATTTCTTCTAACTGTTTCAACCTGTTAGCATAGGTTTCTAAAGTTTCCCTGCGTGCTCCGGGCCGTGCTGCAGAAATAGCATCTGCGGCCTGTACAATACATGCGATCAGGGTTTCCGGTTCTACATCACCATGATGGGATTCCACTGCATTGATAACAACAGGACCCTCTTTGTACTTTCTACACAGATCCACACCAAGCTGAATGTGGCTGCCTTCCATATCATGGTCTACAGCCTTACCGATATCGTGTAACAAACCGGCGCGTTTGGCCAGCTTAATATCTACACCTACCTCGGCTGCTAACAGACCGGATAACTGAGCTACTTCTATGGAATGCTTTAACGCATTCTGTCCATAGCTTGTTCTAAACTTCATTCTTCCTAGTAATCTTACAAGTTCGGGATGAATACCGTGAACACCAACCTCCAGGGTTGCGGCCTCACCTTCTTCGCGCATCATTGTTTCTACTTCACGTTGCGCTTTTTCCACCATCTCCTCAATTCTTGCCGGATGGATTCTTCCGTCCACAATTAACTTTTCCAAAGCAATCCTTGCAACTTCTCTCCTTACCGGATCAAAACTGCTTAATACAACTGCATCCGGCGTATCGTCAATGATAAGATCTACACCCGTCATGGTTTCCAGTGTTCGGATATTACGTCCCTCTCGTCCAATGATACGGCCTTTCATTTCATCACTTGGCAGCTGAACAACCGAGATGGTTGCTTCAGAAACATGGTCTGCAGCACACTTCTGAATCGCTGTCACAATGTAATCCTTTGCTTTCTTGGATGCTTCTTCCTTTGCTTTGTTTTCCAGTTCTTTGATCAGTTTTGCAGTATCAAGTTTTACATCTTCTTCAACAGTTTTTAAAAGATAATCTTTTGCTTGTTCGGAGGTTAATCCAGAGATTCGTTCGAGTTCCTGTACGCGCTCTTCATTGAGTTTTGCAATCTGCTCACGCTGAACATTCAATTCCTGTTCTTTGTTTGCACAATCCGACTCTCGTTTCTCAACCGCTGAAATCTTCTTATCAAGACTTTCCTCACGCTGAACCATGCGGCGTTCTAATCGCTGCACTTCTGCTCTGCGTTCCTTTGTCTCCTTCTCTAATTCGTTCTTGGTACGAATAGACTCTTCTTTGATTTCAAGCATTGATTCACGCTTCTTGGCTTCCGCAGTTTTCACTGCATCATCAATGATCTGTCTGGCCCTTTCTTCTGCACTTCCAACTTTCTCGTCGTATTTTTTCTTTCGACGGGATACTACCACATTCGCAGTAACCGGAATGGATACGATCAGGGCAACTGCAAGACCAATCACAGCGGACAAAATGTCAAAATGCACAGGAGCACCTCCTTTATTTAGTTTTCATACTTCAAATGTTGTCACATTTATACATTTCTATAGCAATCTGGCTTACTATATTATAGCATAGTTTCAACAAATAAATTTTATACTTTTTCATATATAATGTCAAGCACTAGTGTATAATTCCACATACAATTATACATCTAGTGCTTGACAAATACCCAGTAATTAATTCTTTCTATTAAATTGCAATTCATATTTATGCATTCCGGATTTAATCTGTTCCAGAGAAAACCCTCTACGCATAAGATAACCCATTATCCGGTTTCGTTCTTTTCTATCATCCTCATCCGGAGCAAACCGTTTCTTCTCAAGCAGTTTGCATACCAGATCTTCCTCCTTTGCTTCGTACGCAGAGTTTAAAGCCTCCTCTATAATATCCTCCTCAATACCTTTGCGGTAAAGTTCCATTTTCAGAGCATACCGGCTCTTCTCATTCTGACGATAACGGATATAATTCTCGGCAAATCTGCGGTCATCAATATAGTGAAAAGATTTCACGTATTCCACTGCCGCCTCTACAGCCTCATTTGGATATCCATACCCTTGCAGCTTCTTTACAAGCTGTTCCTGCGTACGGTCCTGACGTTCCAATAAATTCAACGCTTTCTTCTTTGCTTGCAGTGTTATGTCCTGCAGATCCTTATGTTCCTGCATAAATCTACTCTTCCTGAGATCCTTCTCCACCTGAAGCAGGAGATCCTTCCCTGTCTTGCTGTTGATCCAAATGATAGTGATCCCGTACCTGTTGCTCAATCTCTTGACAAATATCAGGATTCTGAACTAAAAACAGTTTTGCGTTCTCGCGGCCCTGTCCGATCTTCTCACCATTATAAGCATACCATGCTCCGGACTTATTGATCACATCAATATCGGATGCAAGATCCAGTAAATCCCCTTCCTTGGAGATTCCCTTACCAAACATGATATCAAATTCAGCTTCTTTAAATGGCGGCGCCACCTTATTCTTCACGATTTTGATCCTGGTACGGTTACCGATCACTTCGCCTCCCTGTTTCAAAGACTCTATCCTTCTAACATCCATGCGGATGGAGGAATAGAACTTTAAGGCACGACCTCCGGTAGTAGTCTCAGGATTACCAAACATGATACCTACCTTCTCACGGAGCTGATTAATAAAGATCACAATACAATTTGATTTACTGATCACACCGGTAAGTTTACGGAGTGCCTGTGACATCAGTCTTGCCTGCAGACCCACATGGGAATCTCCCATATCTCCGTCAATTTCAGCTTTGGGCACCAACGCAGCCACTGAGTCCACGATCACGATATCCACGGCGCCGGAACGAACCATTGTTTCTGTAATCTCCAAAGCCTGTTCTCCGTTATCCGGCTGTGAAATATACAAGTTGTCAATGTCTACTCCAATATTCTTGGCATACACAGGATCCAATGCATGTTCTGCATCAATAAATCCCGCAATACCGCCACGCTTCTGCACTTCAGCAACCATATGTAATGCCACTGTAGTCTTACCGCTGGATTCCGGACCATAGATTTCCACGATACGTCCCTTTGGTACACCCCCCAGTCCCAAAGCAATATCCAGACTGATGGAACCGGTGGGAACCGTCTCAACATTCATGCTTGTGGAGGAATCTCCCAGTTTCATGACCGAACCTTTACCATATTGCTTCTCAATCTGAGCAATCGCCGCATCCAGCGCTTTTAATTTATCTTCTTTTGCCATTGTTGTTCTCCTTCTCCGAACTTATGTTTTGCGAACTAATGTTCTCTTTTGTTCCATAATAGTATATATCAGGGGAAAAGTCAACAGAAAATAAAAAAAATCAGAAAAAAGACAGTCACTTCGGTGACTGTCTTTAGTATGCAATAATTATTTCACGAAGTCAAGAATCTCTTCCTTTGTAATTACCCCCACATTCCGCTTTGCTTCTGCTCCGTTTTTAAACACAATCAGTGTGGGAATACTCATAACCCGGAATTGTCTTGCCAGCTCTCCCTGCTCATCCACGTTGATCTTTCCAACGCGAAAGGATCCGTCAGATTCCTCTGCCACTTCATCCACCACCGGTGACAGCATCTGACAAGGTCCACACCAGGAGGCCCAGAAATCCACCAGAACGGGTTTGTCACTCTTCATTACTTCTTCTTCAAAATTTTCTTTGGTGATTGTTATCACTGACATACTATTTCCTCCTTTTGCAGACGGAACCATCCTGTCCGTCATCTGAAACTATGTTTTCTTTGTATTTATATTATACTATATCCAAAGCAGAACAAACAATCCATAATCCGGCCACAAAAATGCCGCTTTCTAATCTTTGCTGAATTCCACCAGTTCCAGTCCCTTATTACGTTCCAGGGTCATCCGGATACTCCACTCATGCACAAACAAAAGCAGAGGATTTCCTTTCAGATCCTTGATTTTCTTCATATCCGAGGTCCCAACCAGTTTATCCAGATCAAGAGACTTGTCCTTTATCCAGCGAATATACTCATATGGAAGGCTCTCCATTGTAATCTCCACGTTATACTCGCTTTCCAGACGATATTTCAGCACATCAAACTGTAACACACCCACAACACCCACGATGATCTCTTCCAGACCTGTATGGAATTCCTGAAAAATCTGTATGGCTCCTTCCTGGGCAATCTGGGTAATTCCTTTCACAAACTGCTTACGTTTCATGGTATCTACCTGACGCACCCTGGCAAAATGCTCCGGTGCAAAAGTTGGAATCCCCTCGAAACGAAATTTGTCCGGTGAAGTTGTCAGGGTGTCACCAATGGAAAAAATCCCGGGATCAAAGATTCCGATGATATCTCCCGCGCAGGCTTCTTCCACGATTTTCCTTTCCTGAGCCATCATCTGCTGCGGTTGGGAGAGTTTCACGTTTTTTCCTCCCTGAACATGGAACACCTCCATGCCCGCCTCAAACTTTCCGGATACAATACGCATAAATGCGATCCGATCCCGGTGCGCCTTATTCATATTAGCCTGTATCTTAAATACAAAAGCTGAAAAACAGTCTTCAAAAGGACTGATCTGTCCCTGATCGGACTGCCTTGCCAGGGGCGCATAGGTCATGGATAAAAAGTGTTTTAAAAAAGTTTCCACACCAAAGTTCGTTAATGCCGACCCAAAGAAAACCGGAGACAATTCTCCCCTGGTTACCTGTTGCTGGTCAAATTCTGCACTGGCTCCGTCCAAAAGTTCAATCTCTTCTATCAGTGTATCCAGGTAGTCCCGGCCGATTTCCATAACCAGTTCAGGATCATTAAGATCAAACTCTTTCTCATTTCCCTCCCGGGTTCCTTTCTGTGTATCGGAAAAAGTTGTGACTTTATGTGTATTTCGGTCATACACTCCTTTAAAGTTCTTTCCGGAACCAATAGGCCAGTTAACAGGACAGGTGGCAATTCCCAGTTCTTTTTCAATTTCGTCTAACAAAGAAAATGTATCATTGGCATCCCGATCCATCTTATTAATAAAAGTAAAAATCGGAATGTGTCTCATTACACACACTTTAAAAAGTTTTCTGGTCTGCGCTTCCACACCCTTGGATCCGTCAATGACCATGACCGCTGAATCTGCAGCCATTAATGTCCGGTAAGTATCTTCCGAAAAGTCCTGATGTCCGGGAGTATCCAGAATATTGATACAATATCCATCATAATTGAACTGTAAAACTGAGGAAGTAACGGAAATTCCTCTCTCTTTTTCAATCGCCATCCAGTCAGACACCGCATGTTTTGCCGTAGCTTTTCCTTTTACGGAACCTGCCTGGTTAATGGCGCCGCCGTAAAGCAGGAATTTTTCCGTTAAGGTCGTTTTTCCCGCATCCGGATGAGAGATGATCGCAAATGTTCTTCTCTTTTCTATTTCATTTCTGATATTCGTCACAAGTTCTTCCTCCATCTATCTTCATGGTACATCCTTACTTTTGCAAACGAGTTCATTTTATAATACGGCTATACACTTGTCAAGAAAACCGACTTATCCTGTTATTCGATCTTAATAGGCGTTACTACAATATTCAGCGGATCTACATCAACTTTCCGGTCAACGATTTCTTCAATCTGCACAAGTTGCGTTTCTGAGATCACCTTTAAATCTACAATTACATCAACACTATCCTTGGTAATACACACCACTACATTTTGAAATCCTTTTGCAGTCAGGAGATTTTCAATGGCTATTTCTGCATCCTGGTATGCAGTCATATCCACCAGGGCAGCTGCTGCATCATCTCTGGCCTGTTGAGACAGAGATTCATTATCAATAATTTTTTGCAATTCTTCCTTTGATTTCGCCCGGACCTGCTCCCTGTTGATCCTTGCCGTAGCCGCATAATCTGCCACTTCTTTTGAGGAGGTGATCACAGCTTCCCCCGCATCCTCCATATCTTTTTGTTGGGATTGTTCATTTTTTCCGGTCATAGCATCACCGCTTGAGGTGGAATTACTCATGGCCTGGTCGGTTCCGTCCTGACCGGATAAACGAAAGCTAAAATAGCCTCCCACGGCAATCATGATTACAAGTATGGTCACAAGCAGTTGATTCTTTATTCTGGTCAGTCTCAATTCATTACTTCCTTCCTGTCTAATTTCCTTTTACGATACTTATCTTATGACTTTCTAACTGAAATAATGCCATCACTGCCTCTAAAACTTTCGCGCGCACTTCAGGATCATCTCCTCCTTCTGCCACTACCAGCACTCCCTGTATCTGGGGGGACAAGGTATTAACCACAAAGGGCTGTTCCCCGTCTTCGTTTTCCGTAAAAACCGTTTCTTCACTTCGATCCGAATCTACAAGGGTTTTCGTATCTTTTTCTCCTTCACTGTGTTCCGATACAGCCACATCCTTTTCCACTACTGTTTTCCCGCTGTCACCTACATTAATCATAACATTTGTCTGCCCAACCCCTTCCATTTTTTCTAAAATGGTTTCCAGTTCTTCTTCCACTCTCCGTTTATAATCCCATAAGGATTCTTCCTCCTGCTCCGTCTGTAATTTCGTATCCCGGGATGCCTTGCTTCCCGGGGCGGTCTGTTCTCCTTTTGAACCGGTGGGCCAGACAATGATCAGTAGTAATGCGCCCACCAAAAAAAGCACAAGAATTGTCTCTTTCCTGATTGCCATAACCATCCCTTTTAGTTTTCTTATGTCAAAGTGCCTTTTATGATCCATCTCTTCCATACACCTTCAATTCAAATTCCGGATTCCAGGTTTCTTCCAACAGTGCCTTGCATTCCTTTGCGCATTGGGCCTGTGTAGTCATACCTGAACTTCCCCTGCTGTTACTTTCTATGGTTCCGACATATAGTTTTACTTCCTTCAGATAATCCTCCTCATTCATTTTACAATCGTACTGCTTGATCTCATATCCTTTCTGCGAAAGAGTGTCATTATAGCTTTTTATTAATACATCCACTGCCGTCTCAGACACCCGGTCCGCGTATTCTCCCATGATCTTTTCAAATTCCAGCTGACTGGAAAAGCTCTCCGCCAAAAATTCTTTATACAGCTCCTGTTCCATTGGTTTTTTTTTGATCATCTGATAGAAAGGCGACATGATCAGCAGTAAAAATACCAGTCCTGCAAAAAAACGAACATACTTATTGGTTCTCCCGTCGCCTATCAGCTGCATGAGTAATGCCACCAAAAGATACAGCACTACAAAATTTTTAACTGTACCCAGTACCGTTTCCATTTTTCCTCCCGTTACCATTTCATCCTCCCTCTTTTACAAGGAGGACAATGTAGTTACTATCGCCAGGCTCAAGAATAACAGTAAAAATGTATACAAAACAATTTTCAGAAGCAGGGCAATACCCTGTCCGCAACCGGAAATCATGGTAAGCATGGATTCCTTCATGACCGGCTGCATGACTGCTTCCAGTATCCGGACTGCCACAAGATATCCCAGAAGTACTGCGCTCGGTGCCAGCATCAGCAAGGATAATCCCACCAATCCTGCTGCTCCGATACTGTTTTTCATGACCCGGAAAGATCCCATCAGGATTTCCATACAGCCACCTGTCATCTGCCCCAATCCGGGAATCAGCATCATGGTTTTATATACACCATGTTCGGTGAGTTCTCCTAAAGGGGATAGGACCAATCCGCGGATCAACTGAAAACCGCACAATACACTGATCAGAATCTTAAGTCCCCAATGAATGCCATCATAGATTAACTGACAAAGTTTCGTAAGCATCATCTCGCCGGTACCGACATTTGCCAGCTGCACTGCCATAAAAAGTTTGGTACAGGGAAGGAACAGGGTTGAGAATACCACTTCCACTATCAGGATCGCCCCCAGTATCAGTCCATAATATCCTGCCGCAACCTGCTTCCCTGAAGAAAGAAGCAATCCTGTGGTGTAAACAGGTATCAGCACCTGCATAAAACGTACTACCGACCCCATTAACTTTTCCACAATCTGAAAACATTCCATAAAAAGACTGATACAGACACTGGCACTGCATACAAAATAGATAAAATAACCATATTCCTTAAACTCCTTCTGTTCCAATGCATCCGCCAGCTGACTGATGAGTCCGAACAGAATACATAACACCAATAAGGTTATAAAAGTTTCCTTCTGGCCGGCAAGTCCATCCCACAACCGGTCAAGCATGGTTTGAAGCAGACTGTTTTCTCTGCCACCCAGCAAAAAGTCCGATGGAGCGAGTATTCCTGAAAGATCGGCGTATATACCTTCTTCCTGCAAAGCCTTTTCTATTCCGGAATAATCCATATGTTAAACCACCCTTTCTCAGGTTCTCAACAGAACATCGATCAGTTCAATAAGCTGGGAAACCAAAGGATAACCCACATAGAGAACACAGACTCGTCCAAACATCCGAACCTGTTTTGCCAGTATACTGCTGTCTGTCTGGATGCACAGGTCTGCCGTAATCTCGCATACCAGAGAAATCCCCGTCATTTTCAGCATGATATCCACATACAGGTTATCAATTGCAAGTTTGCTTTTCATCAATGCCACAAGATCCAGCAGACCCATGATCTTATAGATGATCAAACCTACGATCAAAAGGATGACCGCCATACCTGCCAGCCTCCCTATCTGCGGTTGCCATGCCGATAGTATTAAGGAAAAAATAGCACCCACCAGGGCAATCTCACAAACCGACATGATATTCATTTTTTATTTTCACACTCCCAGCAGTTTTTCAATCATATCAAAAAGTTCCAGAATATAGGGAATGATCCAGCTGATCACCAGAATAAAGCCCACCAGCTGTGACAAAAATGCCAGTTCATCCCTCCCGCTGTGTTTTAGAACCTGAGACAGCAAAGTAATCAACAGTCCCACCGCCGCTATCTTAAAAAGAATCCCTACTTCCAAATCCGCTATTCCTCCGTCTTTCTATATTAGCAGTAAGATGGTCATGATCCCGGTCATAGCACAAAGCGTTGAATTAACCAGATCCTTCTTCTTCAGGTTTTTTGATCGGATCTGTATCTCTTCCGTCAGAAGACTGTACACTCCTTCCAAATACCGTTCGATGGTTTCGCTGTCTTTATGACTGATTACCCTGCCTAACCGTTTGATCTGGATCAATATTGTGACGGGCAAATGCAGATGCCCCTGGATACTTCCCACATACTGCTCCCAGATCCATTCCATAGGCATTTTCTGTTCCCGAAGCCTTTGCACACACATTCGGGTAGCCTCTGCTACAGCTGAATTATGCGGCATGCTCTTCAATGATTCCTGCATCAGATCCGCCATTACAACACAGGCCAGTTTATTGTTTCGCCGGATTTCCAGCAAAATTCCCTGAAACAGGCAACATTCATGAAATCCATCCACCAACTGCAGATGAAGTTTGAAACATAAAAGCCCACAGGCGAAAAGAATCAGAACACCTCCCAGAAACCGGATCATATCATAACCACCTCATAGCGGAATTCTCCTTTGTATTTGCTTAAGAAAACAACCCTTTCAAAAAAACGGATACCTTTTTGTTTTACATCTTCCATATCTTTTCCATGCATAGTACACAAAAGGCCGCATCCGCTATGCATGGCATATTCCAGCATACAGTATTCTTCTTGACTTCCGATCTCATCTGCCGCAATAATCTGTGGTGCCATACTCCGAATCGCCATCTCCATTCCATATGCTTTGATACATCCGGTTAACACACTGGTCCTGCATCCCACATCCAGTTGTGGTATCCCCTGATAACAGGCAGCCACCTCTCCCCTTTCATCAATAAGAGAAATCCGGCATCCCTGATCCGAAAGCAACCGGACCATATCCCGTAACAGGGTTGTTTTACCACAGCCCGGCGGAGATACCAGAAGTGTATTTTTCCAACCGGATTGTTTCTGAAAAGCTGCCATAATCCGTTGTCCACAGCCTTTGACCTCATGACTTACCCTCAATGTCAAAAAAGTAATATTGCGAAACTGACAACCTGCCTGAAAACTATACACAGCTTCTCCCATTACACCAAGCCGGTTTCCTCCCGGTAAGATCAGGTATCCGTTTTTCAGCTGCCCCTGATAAGCATACATGGAATACTGCATGGCATGATCCAGGATAGTTTCAATCTGAGATTCCGAAATACAAAACAACTCATCATGGTTTTCTATTTCCCGGACGGGGCAGAACCTCCCCTGTCTGCTCACTGCATATTCCCGGCTTGCACTCAGACATAAAACCGGCTGATGGATTCGAAAATGGATCTCTGTAATCTCCTGTGCCAGAAGTTTTTGTGCATCACAGGCTTTTTGTAACAGAGGTGGTAAAAGCTGATAGACTTCCTTTTCCATATCACACAACTCCTTCTCTAGCCTGTACATCTTAGCTTTGTTCAATATATGTACTTGTCCCCTGTGATATGAACAACTTTTATAAAAAAAAGCAGCATGAGAACCACTCTCACACTGCTTCATGATTTAATTATATTTACGTTTTCTTGCTGCTTCAGATTTCTTCTTACGTCTTACGCTTGGCTTCTCATAATGCTCTCTCTTGCGGATTTCCTGCTGGATACCTGCTTTGGCACAATTTCTCTTGAATCTGCGTAAAGCGCTATCTAAAGTCTCGTTCTCTTTCACGACAACATTTGACATAGTCTCACACCTAACCTCCCTCCAGTTGCGTAATTGTGCATTCAACTGTTTGGGTATAATCATTGCACTAGAGTATTTTATACCTAAATAGCATGTTTCGTCAACCGTTTTTTTATATTTGGCGAAAAAATTCACATATTTTTCCGGTAGGGATACGGTGATAGGATTTTCCTATACAAACAAGCCTATGCCTGTATCTGTCCTGCTAAAACTTCTTTTGCTTTGGCCACGGCAGCCGGAATACCGGCAGGATTCTTTCCTCCTGCCTGAGCCATATTGGGACGTCCTCCGCCGCCACCGCCAACCAACCCGGCAATCTCCCGGATCAGATTTCCTGCGTGCGCACCCTTTTCTATTGCCTGGGGAGTTGCCATGGTGATCAAATTGACTTTTCCTTCAAACTCTGAGGCCAGAACAATCACGCCTTCTCCAAGTTTCTCCTTCAGGGAATCACCAAGTTCACGAAGATTATTCATATCTACGCCTGACAGGGAACTTGCAAGAATTTTCACTCCTGCAATCTCTTCCACCTGATCCATAACATCACCCAGAGCATCCTTTGCTGCAGCAGACTTCAAAGATTCATTCTCGCTGTGAAGATTCTTTATTTCTGCAGTCATATGCTCAATACGGTCCACAAGTCCGGCAGGAGTGGTCTTCGCTGCTTTCGCCGCCCGATTCAGTTCTTCTTCTATCTTGGCATAATACTTTAATACATTATCACCGGTAAACGCTTCAATCCTTCGAATTCCGGAAGCCACACCGGTCTCAGAAATGATTTTAAATGCCGCAATATCCGCAGTGTTTTTTACATGTGTTCCGCCACAGAACTCCTTTGAAAACTCTCCCATGGATACCACGCGGACGTTTTCGCCGTATTTTTCACCAAACAATGCCATTGCACCGGTCTTGCGGGCTTCGTCTACCGTCATAACATCCGTCCGGACTGTAAGCTGTTCTGCTATTTTTTTATTTACCAGCTCTTCCACTTTACGGATCTCTTCTGCTGTCATCGCTTCAAAGTGTGAAAAATCAAATCTCGTTCGTTCACTATCCTGGTAAGATCCCTGCTGTTCCACATGAGTTCCCAGAACTTCTCTTAAAGCTTTCTGCAATAAATGGGTTGCTGAATGATTCCTGCAGGTACGGGCTCTTAAAACCTCATCCACACAAAGCAAAACGTCATCATCCTTGCGGATCATTCCTTCTTCCACATAACCTATATGGGCATAACGGTTACCCACCACCTTAATGGTTTCTTCTACAACAAACCTTCCGCCGGCGGCTTTGATCACACCACGGTCTCCATTCTGACCACCCATAGTTGCATAAAATGGTGTAACCGGAACAATGATGGCTCCGTGCTCACCATCAGTCAATACATCGCACAGTTCCATCTGGGAATCCTCTTCCTGCCCGGTAACCATCACCAGTGCAGAAACTCTGGAGTTCTCCTGTAATCGGTCATATCCCACAAATTCCGTTGTGATGGAAGGATCCAGTTCTTCATAAACCGTTGCATCCGCACCCATATAATTCGTGGTCTTTCTTGCAGCTCTGGCCTGTTCTTTCTGCTGTTTCATGCAAGATGCAAAGCCTTCTTCATCATAAGTAAATCCGGACTCCTCTAAGATCTCTCCTGTCAGATCGATTGGGAATCCATAAGTATCGTACAGCTTAAATGCATCTTCTCCAGCTAACTGTCTGCATCCGGAATTCTTTAGCTTGTCCATCATGCTTTCCAAAATGGAAAGACCCTGATCTATGGTCTTGTTAAACTGTTCTTCCTCTTTCGTCAGAATCGTAAAAATATAATCCTTTTTCTCTTCTAATTCCGGATAACCATCCTTGCACTCACGGATTACCGTTTCGGAAAGACTGGCAAGAAACGCACCGTTCATTCCCAGCATTCTTCCGTGTCTTGCTGCACGACGGATCAAACGGCGGAGTACATAACCTCTTCCTTCGTTGGTAGGACGTACACCATCGGAAACCAGAAAAGTGGCTGAACGAATATGATCCGTAATAAGACGGATGGACACATCATCCTTATCATCTTTCTGATATTCCTTATTACACAACTTGCATACACTGTCACGGATTGCCTTCATACTGTCTATATCAAAGACAGAATCCACATCCTGAACCACTACCGCAAGACGTTCCAGACCCATTCCCGTATCAATGTTCTTCTGCTCTAATAATTCATAGTGACCTTTTCCATCTCCCTCAAACTGGGTAAAGACATTGTTCCACACTTCCATGAAACGATCGCATTCACATCCCACTTTACAGTCCGGACTGCCACAACCATATTTTTCTCCGCGATCATAATAAATCTCGGAACACGGACCGCAGGGACCTGCTCCATGCTCCCAGAAATTGTCACATTTTCCGTCTTCATCACGATAGAACCTGGTGATTTTCTCTTCCGGAACGTGAAGTTTCTTTGTCCAGATATCAAAGGCCTCTTCGTCTTCAAAATAAATAGAAGGATACAGCCTGTCCTCTTCCAGTCCTACTACCTTGGTAAGGAACTCCCATGACCAGGCTAACGCTTCCTCCTTAAAATAATCCCCAAAAGAAAAGTTTCCAAGCATCTCAAAAAAGGTAAGATGTCTCGCCGTCTTACCTACATTCTCAATATCTCCTGTACGCACACATTTCTGGCAAGTACAGACTCTTTTTCTTGGGGGAACTTCCTGTCCTGTAAAATATGGTTTTAAAGGTGCCATTCCTGCATTGATCAGCAGTAAACTCTTGTCATTATGGGGCACCAAAGAAAAGCTCTTCATAGCCAGATGATCCTTTGACTTAAAATAGTCAAGAAACATCCGTCTGAGCTCGTTCACTCCGTAGTATTTACTCAAAACGATTCCTCCGCATCACTTACTGTTCTGCTTTTTTCTCTGTTTCTGCCGCTGCTTCCTGGGCATTCTTTCTCTTTCTTGCCTGAATTCCCAGAAAAGCACCTACTGCACCTACTGCTACAAACACTACCATCAGTACAAGATACTGAAAAAAGGAATTAAAAAAAACTATCATTGCGTTACCTCCTAACAAACTTAGTTCATTATAGCTTACTTCTGCTAATATTTCAATATATGTGATCCATTGTTATTCAATAAACAGGGGATTTTTCCTTTCTATAAGAAGCGCTCAGACCTCTTCTTCCCAGCTGTCTTCTTCCGGATTCATCGAATCCGCGGCTGTGGTAGCCAATTCATCACAGCGTTCATTGAAAGCATGTCCATCATGACCTTTTACCCATACATAGGTTACCTGATGCGGTGCAACCGCATTCAATAGACGCACCCACAATTCCTTATTCTTTACCGGCTTTTTATCCGACTTTCGCCAGTTATTTTTCATCCAGCTATCAAGCCAGCCCTGATTAAATGCATCCACCACGTATTTGGAATCTGATGTAAAAACAACTTCGCAGGGTTTCGTCAAATGTTCAAATCCAACGATTGCCCCCATCAGTTCCATTCGGTTATTGGTAGTTAACCGATACCCGCAGCTGTATTCCCTGATATGCTCCCGGCCCGTCCGATCCACATACCGCAACACCGTTCCGTATCCTCCCGGTCCCGGATTTCCTCTTGCCGAACCATCGGAATAGATTTCTACCTTCACGCCTTTCCTCCCCTACATGTTCTTATGGTATTATATCGCTCATTGTATCACATTTTTTCCATCCGATAAAACTATTTTCTTTTATCTTTTGTACCTTCCCTGCTAAATAATAATGCAGACCATTCCTCCATTGCTGTCATTCACGATTTTTTGCATGGTTTCCTGCAGTTTCATCTGGCTTTCTTCATCCATCATGGCAATCTTTGTTTTAATACCGTCTTCCACCAGTTCACCCACTGTTTTTCCGAAAATATTTACATTTAAAAATCCTTCCTGGCTTTCTCTTCCCTGCTTCATATAGTCCAAAAGTCCTTCTGCCTGTTCCTTCGTGCCAATAATGGGAGCAATCTCTGTTTCCACGTTTGCCCTGATAAAATGTATGGATGGGGAATATGCCTTAATCCGGATCCCATATTTGTTTCCATGCTTCACAAGTTGGGGTTCTTCAATGTCAATTTCTTCCAGTCCGGGAATAACCACACCATACCCCCTCTGTGATACGGATGTATACGCATCTGCCACTTTGTCGAACATGGCCTTGGATCTGGCCAGTGCCCGTAACAATTCGATCAGTTCATATTCTCCATCAATCTTTTCACCTGTAAGTTCACTGATATTTTCGTAATAGCACCGTTCAGGAAGCTTGAATTCAAACAGGATTTCTCCTTTTGCAAGATCCGTTTTCCGTTTGTGTATCTCTTCCACCAGCCCCTCCGGCTGATACTCCATTTCCTGCAATCCACTCATGGTTTTGTGCTTTTCCATTAGTTTACGTGCATTTTGCAATAAATCCTGATATACCTTCTGATCTGTATCCAGCGTCTGCGTCCATCTTGGAATCTGGAAGAAAATCCTCGTAACCGGGAACTCATACAGAAGATTCTGAAGCAGATTGAAAGCATCATCTTTACTCATTTGTTCCACGTTCATAGGCAGAACATCCACCTGATATTCTTTTTTCAGGCGACTGGCCAGTTCCCTGGCATGCTCACTAAAAGGTTTCTCACAGTTAAGTACTATCAAAAAAGGTTTTCCCATCTTCTTTAACTGCATAACTGTTTCTTTTTCAGCCGGTTCGTAATTTGTCCGGTCAATCCCTGTAATGCTTCCGTCGGTTGTCATTACGATTCCCAACGTTGCATGCTCATGGATCACTTTTTCTGTTCCGATTCTGGCCGCTTTTGTAAAAGGAACCTCCGTGTCAAACCAGGGTGTATGTACCATACGCTCTTTTCCGTCCTCCATATGTCCTTCCACACCCTGTACCATGAATCCCACACAGTCAATCAGACGTACCCTGAATCTGGTGTTTTCATCCAGCGCGATCTCTACCGCTTTTGCCGGAACAAATTTCGGCTCCGTAGTCATTATGGTTTTCCCCTGCGCCGCCTGGGGAAGTTCATCCTGTGTCTGGTTATAGGTGGCCTCATCGTCAATAAAAGGCAGCACACATAATTCCATAAACCGTTTAATAAACGTGCTTTTCCCTGTTCTAACCGGGCCCACAACACCAATAAAAATTTCTCCGTTGGTTCTTTGCCTGATATCCTGATACAACTCCCACTCTCGTGTAGACATTTTCTCCATAAGAATACCTCTTCCACGTTTATTCCATTGTATGGGAAAGCACTTGAAATTATGATTTATTTGTCACTCCATCCAAATCCGATGCCTGTTTCCTCTAAAAAAACATCAGAGCCTGTGCTCTTCACAGGTCTCTGATGCATTTGTATTCATAACAAGTAAGGCTCTTACTGCCTCATCTTGTTTTATGGATTTCTGAGAATTATTTGCCGGAAAGATACTCATGGATTCCTTTTGCCGCTGCCTTTCCTGCACCCATGGCAAGGATTACGGTTGCTGCTCCGGTCACGGCATCACCACCGGCAAATACGCCCGGTTTACTGGTTGCACCATTCTCTTCCTGAGCCACAATACACTTACGACGATTTGCTTCTAATCCTTCCGTAGTAGAGGTAATCAATGGATTTGGAGAGGTTCCAAGAGACATAATAACTGTGTCTGCTTCAATTTCATATTCGGATCCCGGAATCTCCACAGGGCTTCTTCTTCCGGAAGCATCCGGCTCTCCCAATTCCATCTTTATCAGACGAATACCTTTCACCCATCCTTCTTCGTTGACCAGAATCTCGGTGGGATTTGTAAGAAGGTCGAATACTACACCCTCTTCTTTTGCGTGGTGTACTTCTTCTACACGGGCCGGAAGTTCCGCCTCACTTCTGCGGTATACGATATGTACCTCTGCTCCTAAACGAAGTGCGGTTCTTGCAGCATCCATTGCCACATTTCCGCCTCCTACTACAACCACTTTGGATCCCGCCATAATCGGTGTTGCATAATTCTTAAATGCTTTCATCAGATTGTTTCTGGTAAGATATTCATTGGCAGAGAACACACCGTTTGCATTTTCTCCCGGAATACCCATGAATCTTGGCAGGCCTGCACCGGATCCGATAAAGACTGCTTCAAAGCCTTCTTCTTCCATCAATTCATCAATGGTAATGGATTTTCCGATGATCACATTGGTTTCAATCTTCACGCCAAGGGACTTTACATTCTCCACTTCCTTCTTCACAACTTTCTCTTTTGGAAGACGGAACTCAGGAATACCATAGACTAAAACACCGCCTGCTTCATGCAGAGCCTCAAAAATGGTCACATCATAGCCCAATTTTGCCAGATCTCCTGCGCAGGTTAAGCCTGCAGGGCCGGAGCCGATGACCGCTACCTTTTTACCCAGACGTTCCTTGGCCGGTTCCGGTTTTATTCCATTGTTCGATGCCCAATCTGCAACAAAGCGCTCTAATTTACCAATGGCAACTGCTTCACCCTTTATTCCGCGGACACATTTTCCTTCGCACTGACTTTCCTGTGGGCAGACACGTCCACACACTGCCGGCAACGCGGATGATTGCCCTATAATACGATATGCTTCTTCAAAATTACGATTCTTAACCTGTTCTATAAATGCCGGAATGTTAATGGAAACCGGACAGCCTTCCACACACATTGGTTTTTTACAGTTTAAGCATCTTCCTGCTTCTGCAACTGCCTCTTCCTCATTATATCCGAGACAAACCTCTTCAAAATTTGTTGCACGCACCTTTGGTTCCTGCTCTCTGACAGGCACTTTCTTCATCATATCCATTAGTTTTCACCTCCGCAATTTCCGCATCCGCCATGATGAGTATTTCCCTCACGCAGTTTCAACAATGCCCGTCCTTCCTGTGTTTTGTACAACTGCTGACGTTTCATTGCCTCATCAAAGTTCACCTTATGTCCGTCAAATTCCGGTCCGTCTACACAGGCAAACTTAATCTCATCACCTACGCTTAAGCGACATGCTCCACACATTCCGGTTCCGTCAACCATGATAGGATTCATGGAAACAATGGTTGGAATACCAAGCTTTTGGGTTGTTAAGCAACAGAATTTCATCATGATCATTGGTCCAATGGCAACACATACATCGTAGCTCTTACCTTCTGCCACCAGATCCTCAATTACTTTTGTTACCATACCGCTTCTGCCGTAGCTTCCGTCATCGGTGGTTATGTATAGATTTCCGGCAACTTCAGCCATCTCTTTTTCCAAAATAATAAGATCCTTCGTTTTTGCTCCAACGATTACATCTGCATCAATACCATGCTCATGAAGCCATTTTACCTGCGGATAAACCGGGGCTGTTCCAACTCCACCGGCAACAAATAAGATCTTCTTCTTTTTTGTTTTCTCAAGATCATCCGTTACCAGTTCAGAAGGATTTCCCAGCGGTCCAACCACATCCATAAAACTGTCTCCTGCCTTCAAATATGTCATTGCTTCTGTAGATGCACCTACAGGCTGGAAAACGATGGTAATGGTTTGTGCTTCTCTGTCATAATCACAGATCGTCAGCGGAATACGTTCCCCTTCTTCATCCATCTTCACGATCAAAAACTGACCCGGCAGACATTTTTTCGCGATTCTGCCTGCTTTCACCACCATAAGGTAAATGTTTTGGCTGAGCTTTTCAGCCTTAAGAATTGGATACATGCTTTTTTCCTCCTTTAATTAAAGTAAACCAGTTCCTCTTCCGGTTTTTCTGCCATAGTAATATCCTGAATATATAAAACCGGACCTTTGCCTTTATACTCCATTGCAAACTCCGTCTTCATAACAGCAGTTACCTGCACCCAGGATTTGTGAGGAATCTCCTTCGATCTTTCATATTTGGCTTTAAAACCGATAAACTGTATATCATCTACACAACATGTCATGGCAAACCGTCCGGGAACCAGAACCCCTTCTTTCATTTTGGCAGGGTTATATACCAACGCCAGGAATTTTACGGTTTTCCCTTCATATTTCTTTGGATCCTCCTGGGCATCAATAAACCAGATACCATAATCCATATCCGAGATCTCTAATACATCCTGATCCAGATCATACGGCAGTGGTTCCGGTGTTTCATCAATGGTTCCGTCTTTTCGCTCATACACGATCTGCGCACGACGGTTATTTGTTTTTACAGCGGTACGGAATTTAATCTTTGGCGTATTCTCATCACTGCGATTAAAGATCACAACATCCGACAGGAAAATCTGCTCCATCATCATACTTCGCATATTAGTCAGATAATTCTCAAAAGTAGAAGCATCTACCGTTGTCAGTACCTGCACCAGTTCGCAGGTCTTTGGCAGCACATCTTCTACAAGATCTGCCACTTCCCAGGTTCCGTTGTATTCAATAAAAATGTTTTCCGGATGATACTTCTTAATACAATCCTCTATAAAGCTGCGATGAAACTCTTCTTTCTGCTCCACATAGACAAGAGAGGTTTTCAGCTTAGCCATTTCCTGTTCATCAAATTCTTCCTCACCGTCTTCACAGACGATGATCAGATTTTTTGATCCGATCCCGAACCCATTTTCCACCAGTGTTTCTTTGATCAGTGTCGTTTTACCACTGTCCATAAAACCGGTAAACAAATATACTGCTATTGTTTCCATATTCTACGCATATCTCCTACATTCCAAATAATGCCTTCATTTCCTCTTCGTTTACATTGGTTCCTATCACGACCAGTCTTCCCGTATAATCCGGTGCGCCGTCACGTAACTCATAATCGCCAGGAACCATATCAAAATAGATCCATTTACCGTCCGTCGCAGGAATCATACCTTTGGCACGTAAAATACTGGACTCATACTTTTCAGAATGGCAAAGGGTATCCAATGCCTTTTGTACCGTTGCGCGATCAAATTTATGGGGTGTCTCAATACCCCAGCTGGTAAATACATCATCCGCATGATGATGATCGTGATGATCGTGACCGCAACAGCAGTGCTCTCCATGTTCATGGTCATGCTCGTGGTCATGATCATGGTCATGCCCGTGATGGTGCTCATGGTCGTGGTCATGATCGTGACCACAACAACAGTGCTCGCCGTGTTCGTGTTCATGATCATGATGATGCTCGTGCTCATGGTCGTGGTCATGATGATGCTCATGCTCATGCTCGCAAGTCACCTCTGCCATGATTTCCTCTCTCAGGGAACTCTTTTGTTCCACAGCACTTAAGATCACACTGCCATCCAATTCCTCCCAAGGGGTGGTAATAATGGCAGCCTTGGGATTTTTGTCCCTCAGAACCTTAACACATTCTTCCAGCTTACCCTCATCCATTTCCTGTGTACGGCTCAACACGATGGTTGTTGCATGTTCTACCTGGTTATTGAAAAACTCACCAAAAGCCTTCATCTGTTTTAATGCTTTTTTTCCGTTTACCACCGTAACCAGTCCGTTTAATTGCACATCCAGGGTTTCTGCAACATTCACTACGGATGTCATAACATCAGACAGTTTTCCTACTCCGGAAGGCTCAACCAGAATACGGTCCGGGTGGAATTGTTCCATTACCTCCCCCATGTTTTTGGTAAAATCTCCCACCAGAGAGCAACAGATACAACCGGAATTCATTTCCGTAACGGTAATCCCGGAATCCTTCAAAAAGCCTCCATCAATACCTACTTCACCGTATTCATTTTCAATCAGCACAACTTTTTCATCTTGAAATACATCTTCCAGCAGCTTTTTAATCAATGTCGTTTTCCCGGCACCTAAAAAGCCGGAAATAATATCAATCTTTGTCATTCCACATTTCTCCTTACATATTTATATGATATAAGCTCTCGTAAACACCATGCTGTGCCAGCAACTCTTCATGAGTACCTTCCTCAGCAATACTTCCGTCTTCGGATAAAACCAGGATCCTTTCTGCATTCCGAATGGTTGTTAAACGATGGGCTATTACAAACGTAGTCCGATTCTTTGCCAGACTTTCTAATGACTCCTGCACCACTTTCTCGCTCTCATTATCCAGCGCACTTGTGGCTTCATCAAAAATTAAAATCGGCGGATTCTTTAAGAACACCCTGGCAATAGACAAACGCTGTTTCTGTCCTCCTGACAGCTTAATACCACGCTGTCCGATATCTGTATCATATCCATCCGGCAAACTCATAATAAACTCATGAGCATTGGCGGCTTTTGCTGCCTGTATGATTTCTTCAAGAGAAGAATCCGGCTTTCCATAACCAATATTCTCCCGTACCGTACCCACAAACAGATATACATCCTGGGCAACAATTCCGATATGATCACGAAGACTCTTAATGGAATAATCCCGAATGTCATGACCGTCAATCTTGACACAGCCTTCCGACACATCATAAAATCTGGGAATCAGGGAACACAAAGTACTTTTTCCTGCCCCGGATGCTCCTACCAATGCAACATACTCACCCGGCTTCACATCCAGATTAATATGATCTAAAACCATCTGATCATGATCTTCGTAATGAAAAGAAACATTCTCAAAGGTAATCTCCCCTTTTACTTCTTTTAACTCCCGGGCATCTTCTGCATCCACAATATCAGGATCAATGGCCATGATTTCACAGTACCTTTCATAACCGGAATATCCATTCAAAAAAACTTCCACAAAATTGATCAGTTTCTTTACCGGTTCCGTATAGGTAGAGATATAGAGTAAAAAAGTGATCAGATCTACGATTTTAACCTGCCCTTTGGTAATAAAAACAGTACCTCCCACAACTACGATTACCTGTATCATGGTTACAAAGGCATTCATACCCGAATTAAATCCGGCCATATAGCGATAACTGTTCTTCTTGGCATTTAAAAACCCGTTATTACCCTCAGCAAATTTCTCCATTTCCACAGTCTCATTGGCAAAAGATTTGACCACACGGATACCGGACAGGTTGTCCTCGATCTGACTGTTGATGGCAGCGATTTTAACACGATTATTCTTATAAGCCTGTTTCATGCGGTTTTTGAATAAAAAAGCATAAACCAGCATCACCGGAACCAGTGCATAAGCAATCAGTGCAAGCTTTACATTAATGCTCATCAGGATTACAAAAGATCCCATCAGTTTTATAACAGAGATCACCAGATCCTCCGGCCCGTGATGCAACAGTTCCGTGATATCGAACAGATCATTGGTGATGCGGCTCATAAGCTGTCCCACTTTTTGATTGTCGAAAAAGTTAAAAGACAGTTTCTGGTAATGACCAAAAATCTTGCGACGCATGTCATACTCGATCTTTGCACCCATGACATGTCCGTAATACGTGATAAAATAATTGCTGTACACCTCTACCAGAACTAAAATAACCATGATGATCCCCAGTTTAATCACAATAGGAATCGCCTTATCCGGTGAAAAATAAATCACACTGTTGGTTATGTAGCGGATGATCAAAGGCAAAACCAATGCTACCGCCGCACCCAGCATGGCAAAAAACATATCTGCGAAAAAAACTGCTTTGTATGGTTTATAATAGCCTGCCAATTGCTTTAAGTTCTTCCACATAACAATTTTCTCCCTTTATATTGCTAACTACTATAATGTCTGCCTTGTATCTCTCTTAAATACCTGATCACACAGACGTTTGGCTGTTGGACAATGCGCCAGCCCTCCTTCGGCAGTTTCCCTCAGGGAAACGTCCATCTTATTACCCACTTCTCTCATTGCATCAATTACTTCATCTGCCGGAATCGCACTCTGAATTCCGCACAAAGCCAATTGTGCCGAAGTGATCGCATTGGCCACACCGGAAGAATTTCGTTTGACACAAGGTATCTCCACCAGTCCTGCCACCGGATCACAGACCAGACCTAATATATTCTTCAGGGAAATCGCCACACTTTCGATACACTGCTGTGGCGTTCCGGAAGCCAGTTCCACAATCGCAGCCGCTGCCATTGCCGCTGCTGCACCACACTCTGCCTGGCATCCTCCTTCCGCACCGGATACACATGCTCTGTTTGAGATAACCATACCTACTGCAGAAGCTGTCAGCAATGCCATAATACAATCCTCTTCGCTGCATCCTTTTTCTTTTTCCATGGTTATGATCGCTGCCGGCAGGATTCCACAGGAACCTGCGGTAGGCGCTGCTACGATTTTACCCATTGCAGCATTTAATTCCGAAATAGCCGTTGCCCTCATCAGGGCTCCCAGCATAAAATCTCCACACAAAGAAGCATGTTCATCTAACACTTTTTTGATCTTATAAGCATCCCCGCCGGTAAGTCCACTGACAGAACGAAGTTCTTTTTTCTGTCCCTGTTCCTCGGAATGCTTCATGACATGGTACTGCTGTCTCATTCGGTCCAGAATCTCTTCTTTGCTGCACTCTAATACGGAAGCCTGCTCCTCCAGCACGATCTCCGATATTTTCATATTTTGTTTCTCTGCCTGCGCCACAAGCTCACTTAGCGATTTATAGGAAAATTCCATCTTTACCTCCCATTAGCCAAAAGCATGATACATCGTTGCACTCCGGCAAAATGATTAATATACGTAGTCACGTCAAGATCGGTATGTCCGTCAATGGAAATGCAAAGAACTGCTTTGCCACCTTTGTTCTCTCTGGAAAGAGCCATATTACATACATTTAACTCGCAGTTACCCAAAAACTCGGCAACCTTGCCGACGATACCCGGAACATCCCGATGTACCACGATTAGGGTATCGTGTTGTCCGGTTATCGTCACGCCCAATCCGTCGATTTCAGAAACCAGGATATTTCCGCCTCCCACCGATGAACCGGTAACAGTTAATACCTCTCCTTCTTCTCCTGTCAGGGTAATCTGTACCGTATTCGGATGGATGCAGCTTTCCGAAGACTCCAGAACTTCAATTTCTACCCCTTGCTCCTCTGCAATCTGCAAGCTTTTCCGAATACGCTCATCATCCGGATTCATTCCCAGAATTCCGGCCACAATAGCCTTGTCCGTTCCGTGTCCACGATAAGTTTTTGCAAATGAACCATAGAGCTTAATTCGGGCTTTCTTAACCTTTTCCTTCATCAGAAGACTGGCAATCTTACCGATTCGGGCTGCACCTGCTGTATGGGAACTGGATGGACCGATCATCACCGGCCCTACAATATCAAAAATATTCATGGTTCCTCCCCAATATATGATAGTAAATTATTTATGTACATTTTATGAGAAGCCGGAAGTACCCTTCCGGCTTCGGCTTTCAATCCTATTACATTCTATCCGGAGCTTCGAAGCCCAACAAATCAATACAGGTTTCCATAATACCTTTGGTCAGATCCAGCAACTGGATATAGCTTCCCTGCCGTTTCTCATCCTCTTCTGACATGATCTTAGTCTCATGATAAAAATGATTAAAGGTGTTTGCCAGTTCATAAATATAAGCACAAACCTTATGCGGTGCGTACTCCGCAGCTGCGTTCTGAATCATGGATGAAAAACCGGACAACGCAAGCATCAGATCCTTTTCACTCTTACCGGATGGGGGAAGGATCTCATAATCGGACGCACATCTTCCCGTCTCTGCATATTTTGCCAGAATAGATTTGATCCGGACAATGGAATATAGTAAATACGGTCCCGTATTTCCTTCAAAGGAAGTAAAACGTTCCATATCAAATACATAGTCCTTGGAAGCCTGATTCGACAGATCCCCATATTTTAATGCTGCCAGACCCACAATTTTGGCTGTTTGTTTCGCTTCATTGGGATCTGTCATATGATTCTCGGTGATCTTCTTAAACATTTCGTCTTCAATATCAGAAACCATGTTCTCCAGTCTCATAACGCCACCATCACGGGTTTTAAACGGTTTACCGTCTTTTCCGTTCATGGTTCCGAATCCGATATGGGTCAGTTCCACACTGTCATCTACCAGGTGCGCCTTTCTTGCGGTACGGAATACCTGAACAAAATGCAGCTCCTGACGTTTATCTACAACATAAATGATTGCATCCGGATTTTGTTCATTCCGGCGCATGATGATGGTGCCAAGATCCGTAGTTGCATACAGGGAAGCTCCGTCAGATTTTTGAATGATACATGGCGGAATCTCACGCTTATCATCTTCCCTTGCCACTTCTACGATCAAAGCTCCTTCGCTCTCCTTCGCAATACCGGCCTTCTTCATGTCTTCGATCATCTGCGGAATAAATGGCTGGGCATCTGATTCCCCTTTCCATAAATCAAATTCCACATTCAGTCTTCCGTAATTCTTCTTAAGATCCGCATGTGACAGAGTCAGAATATGTTTTAAAATCGCGGAATAAGCAGGATGACCATTTTGCAGTTCATTCGTAATGGTCAATGCTTCTTTCTTATACTCCGGATCCTCCTTGGATTTTGCAGAGGCTGCCGGATAGATTTCTTCCAGATCTTCCAGTGTAAAAGGCGGCTGGGAAGGAAATTCTCCCTGATAGTTCTCATCCCAGTATACCAGCCCAGGCTGACGGCGTTTCAATTCCGTTATGATCAGTCCGATCTGAAGTCCCCAGTCACCTAAATGAACATCTCCATATACGGTGTTTCCAACATATCTCAGAATACGTTTGATACTCTCACCAATGATGGCCGGGCGCAGATGACCCACATGAAGCGGTTTTGCCACATTAGCTCCGCCATAATCAATCACGATCGTTCTTGGATGTGCATCATCTTCCACCCCAAAGCGTTCGGATGTCTTCATATTCTGCATGTATTGGGCAAGGAATTGCGCGGAGACATCCAGATTTAAGAATCCGGGCTTTACAGAATCCACCTTTTCAAAAATCTCTTCCTTATCCAGAACTGCTTTGATCTCATCTGCAATCATGATCGGTGCCTTGTGCGCCTGCTTAGCACACGCCATCGCTCCGTTACACTGAAACTCACACAAATCCGGTCTATTTGAAACAGTGACCTTTCCAAAGCTTTCATCATATCCACATTCTTGAAATGCTTTGGCCACTACCTGAGTTATCCTGTCCAGTAACTTTGTCATACACTACCTCTTTCCTTCGTGCTTCTATTGTTATTCATTCCCTGTCCTCTTATTCCGGATCAGGCAAAAAAATCCTCACTCAACATCATCATGCCCACACTTTCCACACTTCCGGTCATAATGATGTCATCCTCGTCGTCCAATTCCACCACAAGGTCTCCTCCCGGCTGACTCACAGTAATCTTTCGCTCCGTAAGACCTAAACGGGTAGTCACTGCCACTGCCGCGCAGGCACTTGTTCCGGATGCCAGCGTATAGCCGGCTCCTCTTTCATATACTTCAATTTCCACATGACTGCGGTCAATCACATGTAGCATCATGAAATTGACACGGTCCGGAAAATACTCTGCATTTTCCACTGATGGACCAATTTCCATAACTTTCTTATAATTAACCTCATTCGATAGCAACACACAATGGGGATTTCCCACACTAAGGCAGGTTACCTCATAGAGATTACCTCCAAAATACATTGCTTCATTGATAACTTCACGATCCTCTCCGATCACAGGAATGGCAGATGCATGAAAATCCGCTTTCCCAATTTTAGCCCGTACCAATGTGGCATCTTCATTCAAAAACTCAACCTCAGCTTTTCCACCCCGGGTGTAAAAGGATACCTGATTTCCTTTTTCATATCCTTCATCCCTCAGATACTTGGCAAAAATGCGGATTCCGGTTCCTGTATTTGAAGCTTCACTGGCATCCGGATTATAACACCGGACAAAAACCTTTCCATCTTTTTTTATCGGACCGTAAAGAATGCCATCCGCACCGATTCCGAAATTACGCTTACATAACTTACGGATGTGTGTTTCCTGCAATTCCACATCATTCTTGTTTGGATCGATCACAAGATAGTCATTGCCCAGCCCGTGATACTTTTTAATCATAAGAGATCCCACTGTTGCCTTCCTCCTGCATGAGATACACTATAAGAATCATACTGCCTCAATCTGTTTTGCCTTCCTGTTTCAAAAGTGCATCCACATCAAGCTTCTTTTCTTCTAGGATATTCGTTGCCATGTCTTTTGTTTCCTGAGAAACCTCACCCTGACCATAAAAACCTGAATAAGAACCTGTGGCTTTATTGTATGCATCCTCATCTTCCTTATCCCTGGTAAGTTTTTCGATCCACTCATCCCGTTTGGACTGCGCATCTTCCTCTGCTTCGTTCTGCAGACGCCGATAAATTTCTTCTGCCTTCTGAAGAACTTCCGGATCCACTTCTGACAGATCCAGCGCACTTTCCTCCGCAAATTCCGCATTTCCGTTCTGCGCATCGCTAAAGAAAGCGTTCTCTGCTTCCATATTATTTTCCTGCTCTTCTTGGGAAAGAGATTCTTCCTCTTCTTCGGAATCAGCAATGTAGTGAACTCTGCTGCGCTTTATAATACTGCTTCTCATCTCAGCATAATAATTTCTTTCGTCGATCTGATCCATGATCGGTGCAAATTCCTTCACAATGACTCCTCCTGCAGGCACACCTTTTCCGTCCTATATTCCAATGCGGACTCCGGCATGTTACACAATCAATATAACGGTTTCATTATACCTATCCCTGTGGGAAAAGTCAAATTACACAGTGTATTCATCCACACCTGTTTATCTCATGGTTTTTGTCGGCAAAATCCCTTCCAGATCATCCGCAAATGGCTCTAAACTGCGCATCAGGATCCCATTCATAAATGCAATTGCCATCCCGTAATTTGTCATTGGAACCTTGCAATCTGCGGCCACCTTTAATCGATACTGCATCTCTTTATCATTTAACATACAGCCTCCGCAATGGATCACCAGATTGTATTCGGTAAGGGTGTCCGGAAACTGTGTTCCGCTGGTGAAACTAAGACAGAGATCCTTTCCTGTAAACTTTTTCAGAAGTCTGGGAAGTTTTTCTGTTCCAATATCACCACACTGCCTGTGATGAGTGCACCCTTCTGAAATCAGCACCCGGTCACCATCTTGTAATCCTTCTATCGCCATCGCTCCCTGCACCTGTTGCTTTAGGTTACCCTTTAAGCGGGCAAACAGAATGGAAAAGGAAGTCAGTGGAATCTCCCGGGGTACCTGTTCTTTTACCACACCAAATGCCTGGCTGTCTGTTACCACCATTTTAGGCGGTTTCTTTAAACCGGACAATGCAGCGGATAACTGCGTTTCTTTCGTCACCATACATACCGCATCATGATCCAGAATATCACGGATAGTCTGCTGTTGCGGGAGAATCATCCTGCCTTTTGGCGCTGCCGCATCAATGGGTGTGACCAGTACAACAATATCCTCCGGTTTTAACAGGTCTCCGATAAGACAGGAATCCGGTTCCTGTCCCACTGCCATTTTCCCGATCCGATCCTTTAATTCCTGAATGCCTTCCCCTGTTTTGGCGCTGACAAATTGAAGGTTTCCTCTGATTCTTTTCTGAATGCCCCTTCGATCAGCCTGCGCTAGTTCTTCCGCCTTGTTCACCGCAATCAAAAAGGGTAGTTTTTTAGCTTCCATTTGATCCAGCAGTTTCTGTTCTGCCTCGCAGAAGCCTTCTTCCTCATTTAATAAAAGTCCATCCAGAACCAGAATTGCAAAATCTGTTTTTCTAAGGATTTCCAGACTCTTTTTGATCCGTTCCTGTCCCAGACTTCCTTCATCATCCAGTCCCGGTGTATCCATCATTACCACCGGCCCCACCGGAAGCAGCTCCATGGCTTTTAAAACCGGATCCGTTGTTGTTCCCTTGATGTCGGAAACCACAGCCAGTTGTTGCCCTGTCAGGGCATTCATTAAACTGGATTTTCCCGCATTTCTTCTTCCAAATAATCCAATATGTGTTCTTACCGAAGAAGGTGTTTCATTTAATCCCATAGGATTCCTCCCTGTATAAAGATCTATCGCTTACTGCCTGTCATAAAGTCTATGGGGCAGCACCTGGCTGCCCCACAGTCCATCTAGAAACGGAAATCTCGTTGTCCGTTATCAATATTTTCTATGTATTTTCTTGCCGTTGCACGCACTTTTTCATTGGGTATTTTCTCCAGTTCACCGGCAATGAGCTTCTTACCCAGTGCTTTTACCGGCTCCGATGCATAGTCGTCCAGATACTCATTTAAGGTCATCAATGCATTTGGATGACAGCAATTCTGGATCTGACCGGATTTTAACAGGGACATAAAACGGTCTCCTGTTCTGCCTTCCCGATAACAGGCTGTGCAGAAGGAAGGAACATGACCAAGCTCCATCAGCCAACCTACCACTTCATCCAGTGTTCTGTTGTCGCTGACATCAAACTGGGCAGAATTATCTTCCGGAGCTTCTTCCTCTGCATATCCTCCCACACTGGTCCTGGAACCTCCGCTGATCTGGGATACTCCCAGTTCCAACACACGCTCTCTAGTCTTCTTGCTTTCTCTGGTAGAAATGATCATGCCGGTATATGGGACTGCAATACGGATGCAGGCCACAATTTTGGCAAAGGTATCATCAGAGATTCCGTTATCAAACGCATCCGGATCAATGTCATCCGCACGACGAACCCTGGGAACACTAATGGTGTGCGGTCCACATCCTTTGAATGCCTCCAAATGTTCTGCATGCATCAAAAGACCCACAAAATCATAACGATACAGATTTAAGCCAAACAAAACACCAATTCCCACATCATCAATGCCTCCGTCCATGGCACGATCCATTGCTTCCGTATGGTATGCATAATCGGATTTCGGTCCTGTAGGATGGAGCTTTTCATACTGCTTTTTGTTGTATGTTTCCTGGAACAGGATATAGGTTCCGATTCCGGCCTCTTTTAATTTTGTGTAGTTTTCTACCGTGGTAGCTGCGATATTTACATTGACACGACGGATGGCACCGTTTTTATGTTTAATGCTGTAGATTGTCTTAATACTCTCCAGGATATATTCCAGAGGATTATTCACCGGATCCTCTCCGGCTTCAATAGCAAGACGTTTATGTCCCATATCCTGCAGTGCGATCACTTCCCTGCGAATATCCTCCTGAGAAAGTTTTTTCCTTGCAATATGCTTATTCTTCGCATGATACGGACAATACTCGCATCCGTTTATACAGTAGTTGGATAAGTAAAGGGGAGCAAACATCACAATACGGTTTCCGTAGAAATCCAGTTTGATCTGTTTTGCCAATGCAAAGATTTCCTGGTTCTTTTCCTCGATATCACAATCCAAAAGAACCAATGCCTCCCTATGGGTAAGACCTTTTCTTAATTTTGCTTTTTCAAGAATCTGAGTGATCAGTTCCTCATTGTGTTTGTTTGCCTCTGCGTAAGCAAGGGTTTCCATGATCTCCTCATCATTGATAAACTCCTCTGCCTTTGATGACATTATATTGTACATGCTTTTTCCCTCCTATGGTTTTTCCTTTGCACTCTCTATCTTGCAAGGGTCTCCCCTGCTGATGACCAACTCATAACCTACGGACTGCATCCTTGCCTGCAGACAGTTTTTACACTCTGCCGCCTCTTCTCCTGTACAGATCTTATGATCGTAGAGCTCATATTTTTTTCTCACCGAAACAGGAGAAAGATTGGGCATTACCACATTGGCACCTGCGCCCATGCCCTTTTCCCGCCCAAGCGGATCCAGGGTGCCCAGTGCCGTGGTAGCTGGGATAAGAAGATCCGGCTTCAAAATCCGAAGTAAGGACAATAAGTACAAGGTCTGTTCCACTTTACCTGCAGGCTCTTTGGAAAAAGGGGTATCATGATGGGGGACAAAAGGCCCGATCCCCACCATTTGCGGTTGAAGTTCTTCGATAAACTTCATATCCTGAGCCAGGGTTTTCTGCGTCTGTCCCGGAGAGCCTACCATAAACCCGCAGCCCACCTGATAACCAATCTCTTTTAACATCCACAGGCATTTCTTCCGGTTTTGCAAACTTAATTCCTGTGGGTGCAGCCTGCGGTAGTGCTCTTCATCCGCTGTTTCGTGCCGTAAAAGGTAGCGTTCTGCCCCGGCCTTAAAAAACATCCGGTAACTGCTTTCTTCTTTTTCCCCAATGGATAAGGTAATCGCACAATCCGGATACTGTTCTTTGATGGTACGGATGATATCTGCCATTCTTTCGTCTGTATAGTAGGGATCTTCCCCACCCTGCAAGACAAAGGTACGAAATCCCAGCTCATAACCTTGCTTACAGCAATCCAGAATCTCTTCTTTGCTCAGGCGGTATCTTTCTGCCCGGGGATTGCTTCTTCGTATCCCGCAATACAGACAGTCATTTCTGCAATAATTGGTAAATTCAATCAATCCTCTGACATATACTGCTTTTCCGTAATATCGTTCCCGAATGGAACGTGCCACGTTAGCGGCATACTTACGATTTTCCTCATTCTCTGCTGCGATCAGATCCTCCCATTCCGCCAGCGAAAGACTTTTTTTATCTTTTAATTTATGGATCAGTTCCTGAAAACTGCCCTGTATTCTGTTCTCTGTTATCATATCTTCTTCTCTTATCTGCTATATTTGGAGACATCCCATCTACTCTTTACTAATTGATACCTTCTATTCAAAACTACAGTTTAAGATATGCTGCCTTAGCTTCCACATCTCCCAGTCTTCCGATTTTGCCGGACAGGGCGCTGACCACATCCTGAGGTGCATCCAGGATCACGGTAATGATATTGACTTCCCGGCTCTTATACGGAACTCCGTTTCTGGAAATAATGTATTGCCCATAGTCATGGAGCAGTTCATTTAACTGCATAGCCTGCTCTCGGTTCTTTACCGCAATGGCTAACACTGCCACTCTCTTTTCTTCCATAATCCTGCCTCCTAAATATATAAAAAGGCGTGCCCAAACGGCACGCCTTTCTAATTCGTCTCAATAAGCATTTCCAAAATGACAGATAACCCCTCTGCCACACTCATTCACACGTTCTTTGCCGTCAGATATTCTTTCAACTTAGAAATATGGTCTTTGTAAGATGCTTGCGGTCAGAAAACTTTCCGCTTGCACATCCATTCTAACACAAACAAAGAAACCGTGTCTAGGTTTTCCTGTAACTTTCTATCGTTCCTATAGGTAGGACAGGGGTAGGACAGGGGTCAGACCCCTGTCCTACAATTACTCTACCATTTTCAAAAAATACTCATGCAGCTTGGTATCCTCATTTAACTCCGGATGAAAAGATAATGCCAGCTGCTTCTGCTGTCTTGCCGCCACGATCTTTCCATCTACCTCTGCCAGCACCTCTGCCTCTCCCCACACTTTTTCAATGTAGGGAGCGCGAATAAAGGTCATGGGGATTTTCCCCAGTCCCCGGAATTCTTCTTCCGTATAAAAGCTTCCTAACTGCCTGCCATAGGCATTTCGTTTCGCTTTGATATCCATGGTCCCAAAACAGGTTTTGCCGCCTTCTACTTCTTTCGAAAGAAGGATAAGGCCTGCACAGGTCCCCAGCACAGGAAGCCCTGCCCTGATCTTTTCAGCCAGAGGTTCAAACAGCCCCTCTTCTCTTAACAACTTTTCCATTACCGTACTTTCGCCACCCGGAAGGATCAGTCCGTCAAAGGGTCTGTCCAGATCTTTTTTCTGACGGATCTCAAAATGCTCCATATGAAGCTTATCTAACATCTGCGCATGTTCAATAAATGCCCCCTGCAGGGCTAAGATTGCAATAACCATCTTATTTTCCCCGTTCTGCCATGATCAGTTCAATTTCCTGTTCATTGATGCCCACCATCGCTTCTCCAAGATCTGTAGAAAGTTCTGCGATAAGCTTTGCATCGGTATAGTTGGTAACGGCTTTTACAATGGCTGCAGCGCGTTTGGCAGGATTTCCTGATTTAAAGATGCCGGAACCCACAAAAACACCCTCTGCGCCAAGCTGCATCATTAATGCAGCATCTGCAGGCGTTGCTACACCACCTGCAGCGAAATTTACAACCGGAAGTTTTCCATTGTCATGTACATATCTGATAAGATCCACCGGTACCTGAAGCTGTTTTGCCGCCTCGAACAATTCATCTGCTCTTAAATTCTGTACTCTGCGTATCTCGGAATTCATAGCTCTCATATGACGTACTGCCTGGACCACATCACCGGTTCCCGGCTCGCCCTTGGTACGGATCATGGAGGCACCTTCTGCAATTCTTCTTAAAGCTTCTCCCAAATCTCTGGCCCCACATACAAATGGAACCTTGAATTGTGTTTTATCAATGTGGTACACATCATCTGCCGGAGAAAGTACTTCACTCTCGTCGATGTAGTCAATCTCGATTGCCTCTAAAATCTGGGCCTCCACAAAGTGTCCGATGCGGCATTTTGCCATAACGGGGATGGATACTGCCTCCTGGATTCCGCGGATCATTTTGGGGTCGCTCATACGGGATACACCACCTGCAGCACGGATATCAGCCGGGATACGCTCTAAAGCCATTACAGCACATGCTCCTGCTTCCTCTGCGATCTTTGCCTGCTCCGGCGTGGTAACATCCATGATGACTCCACCTTTTAACATCTGGGCTAACTGTTTGTTTAATTCATACCTGTTTTCCTTCATAATTTCATCTCCTTTATAATCCTTCACGGATAATATCATCTGTAACTATCCGACGATGTAAAGTATTATACTCTCAAATGTCATGATTGAAATATCCAATTTTCACAATATTAACCATGCCAATTTGTGTTTGTATGGTTCATACAGGATTTTTTTGGCAATGAGTCCAAAAATGAATAACCTTTAAAAAGACAGGACATCCTTTTTAATAGCTACTTCAAAAGAAAGGGATGTCCTGTTATGTCAGTTTATAAAGTGGAACTGTGCGGTGTGAATACATCCACCCTGCCTCTACTGAAAGAAGAAGAAAAAGAAGCCCTCTGGGTTAAGATCAAAGAGGGCGATGAAGAAGCAAAAGAAAAGTATATCAAAGGAAATCTACGCCTTGTTTTAAGTGTCATGAAACGCTTTTCCTCATCCAACGAGAATGCTGACGATCTTTTTCAGATCGGGTGCATCGGTCTTATTAAATCCATTAACAATTTCGACCCACAATTGGGTGTCAAGTTCTCTACCTACGCTGTGCCAATGATCATTGGAGAAATCCGGCGTTATCTGCGGGATAACAACAGCATCCGGGTTAGCCGTTCTCTACGCGATAAGGCTTACAGAGTCATCTATTGCAAAGAAGAATTCATAAAAGAACACCAAAAAGAACCCACCATGGAACAATTAGCAGAATTAACCGGTTTTCCCACAGAAGACATTCTTTACTGTCTGGATGCGATCCAGAGCCCGGTTAGTCTGTTTGATCCGGTATATAATGAAGCAGGTGATACCCTGTATGTTATGGATCAGGTACGGGATAAAACCAACACGGAAGAACATTGGCTTAACAGTCTTTCCTTAAATGAAGCAATGATGAATCTAAAAGATCGGGAGCAAGACATTATCCGAAAAAGATTCCTGCAAGGCAAAACACAGATGGAAGTGGCAAATGAGATCCATATCTCCCAGGCCCAGGTTTCCCGTCTGGAAAAAGCCGCATTGAAAAGTATGAGGGCTTACCTGTAAGTCCCCATACTTTTTTGCATTTCTTTTTTTAACCGGTTCATAATCTTTTTCTCAATGCGTGAAATATAGGATTGAGAGATTCCCAGCTGATCAGCCACCTCTTTCTGTGTCAAGGGTACTTCCTGCTTCTCTCCCAGTCCATAACGGAGTTCAATAATAACCTTTTCCCTCTCACCCAGCTTTCCGATAGCTGATTTTAACAGTTTGCGTTCTGCCTCCTGCTCCATGTTTTTGCTGACCACATCATCCTGTGTGCCCAGAATATCCGATAAAAGCAGTTCATTCCCATCCCAATCCACATTTAACGGTTCATCAATTGACACTTCCAGTTTATGTTTACTGTTACGCCGCAAATACATAAGGATTTCGTTTTCGATACACCGGGATGCATAGGTGGCCAGCTTAATATTCTTTTCCGGATTATATGTATTGACCGCCTTTAACAGTCCAATCGTACCAATAGAAATCAGATCTTCCACACCAATACCGGTATTCTCGAATTTTTTGGCAATGTAAACTACCAGCCTTAAATTGTGTTCGATAAGACTGATCCTGGCATCCTGTTTTTTCTCATAGTATAACCGATTGATGCAATCTGCTTCTTCTGCAGCATTCAGTGGAGGCGGAAGGATCTCGGCCCCTCCAATATAATGTACGGATGACTGATTCCCAAAGAATACGCCACGAAATCCGGGAATAAGTTTTAATGTAAATTGTTTTGGCACTGCAACTTTAACGTGCATGTTTTCTCTCCTCTCCTATGTCCTAATATGCTCTTGATGAATCAGCAATTGGTAGGCTTTTCCCTTGAAAATATCTGTCGGCGCGGCCCCAATCCTGGCATTTTTTACCACATGCCAGGTATCATCCGCAAAGATCCGCAATTCATCCACCACAATAGTCTGCATCAGATTACTGCCGGATGTGGTATGAAACGGAATAAGGATGACCGGACGGTCACAGGAGTGAAACAGCGGTTCCAACGTTTCTTTGTCCGCAACGGACACAGGGTTACCCCATATAGGATCATACAGTAGATTTCCTGAATCCACAAATCCCATCAGTTCTAATCTCTGTTCTTCCATGATCAACTCCACGTTACGGATCTGCATGTTTAGTGCTCTTTCCCGAAGCAGAAACCGGAGCAAAAAATATAGCAGTAAAGAACCAATAACAGTAGGAAGAACCCCACTGTATCCTGTTTCATTGTATAACCATTGCAAAACCCCATACAGTATACAGGTAGCCCCATAGCACGACAACCATTCCTTTCCCAGCCTGTTTTTACACACCGGTCTATATACCGCTGCTATGGAAAGCGGCACCAGTAATGTATGTAACAGACAGTTCAGGGTGAAAAAAGAATGTATGTAGATAAGGCACAAGGTTTCTATCGCGGCAGATAAAAAAGATATTCCGCAGATTCTTTTCATACCGGGATCCGTCCTGCATATAAGCGATGCCACTTTTAAAGAAAAAACAAAAAAGATCCACTGCATCAGCATATATACATCCGGATAAAACAGATACATCTTACATCCTCCAATTGCTACCGCTATTATAGTCCGGATTTGTTGCAGTTTCTGTCGAAACGATGCTCCATTTCGTTTTTTTCTTACAGAATAGCTTCTTCCTGCAAAGATAAAAAACACATCAAAAAAAACAGCCAGACTGCAATCGTTTCCACTGCGAAAAGCAGGGTACGAATGCAAACCTGACTGTCTGAACATTCTGACTGTTTATTTACGTGTATTCTGCAAAAATTCAGGAATCTTAATATCTTTCTGCGGAACCTTAGACTCTACAGCTCCCGGTTTACGGATTCCCATGAGTCCTTCTGTCCCACCGGACTGCACAACTGTCTGCTGGATATTTCCCAGACCGGATCCTGCCGAAAGCTGACTCTGGGCAGTTCCCAATCCGCTTCTTGGCTGGGCTGCTGCAGTAGTCTGGGTTCTGGCACCCGACATAGCGGAGCTCGGATATTTCAATCCGCCCAGAATACCGGCGGATGTCTGATTCTTCTGTTCCAAGCCGGTAGCAATGACAGTGATAGATGCCTCATCCGGAGTTGTGTCATCATATTTTACACCAAAGATAATATTAGCATTATCACCTGCAAGATCCTGTACAAAACTTACTGCATCGTTGGCATCCATCAGGGAAATATCTCCGGTTATATTAATGATCACATGAGATGCTCCATTAATGGTTGTCTCCAGCAACGGACTCTCAACGGCCAGCTTAACGGCCTCAATTGCTTTCTCTTCGCCCTTAGAGGAACCGATTCCGATATGTGCAATACCCTTGTCCTTCATAACGGTCTGAACATCGGCAAAGTCCAGATTGATCAATGCAGGCAGATTAATTAGATCTGTAATTCCGGATACAGCCTGTTGAAGGACTTCATCCGCTTTCTTCAATGCATCCGGCATGGTTGTCCTGCGGTCAACAATCTCTAACAGTTTATCATTGGGGATTACGATCAGGGTATCAACGTTACCTTTCAGACGTTCAATTCCTGAAACCGCATTGGTCATACGTACCTTTGCTTCAAATTTAAACGGTTTAGTAACAACACCCACCGTAAGAATACCCATATCCTTAGAAATCTGAGCAACTACCGGTGCTGCTCCGGTTCCGGTTCCGCCACCCATTCCGCAGGTTACGAAAACCATATCCGCACCTTCTACTGCTTTACGGATATCATCCTCACTTTCCTGTGCGGCCTTCTCTCCAATCTCCGGTTGCGCTCCTGCGCCAAGACCCTTGGTTAATTTCTCACCAATCTGGATCAAAGTAGGGGCTTTACATAGCTTAAGAGCCTGCTTATCCGTATTGATTCCTACGAATTCTACTCCTTCAATATTCTCATCTATCATTCGATTGACAGCATTATTGCCAGCTCCTCCGACACCAATCACAACAATACGAGCACTGGCATCTATTCCAGTATCCTTTAATTCCAGCAAGGTTCTTCCTCCTTCATCCGTGCAGATTTATATAAATTCTCAATTACTTCATACTTTAAAGTGTTAAACTTGCCCAAACATAACACTACTTAATATAATATCTTTTTTCCAAAAAATAATCAACCTATATTTGTCACTTTTTTACCATCAAATGATTACATCCGCTTGCCACTTTACTTCTTTTTTCCCTTTGTGGTCTTTTTCTCAAATGTAATATCCGAATCCGCGTTCTCCCACTCATCCAGGTGGAGCTCCCCTTTCATTCCTTCCAACTGGGGCAGGATTTTTTCCAGCCGGACAATTTTATCATTTAAGTCCGTGGCATTTCCAAAATTAACCAACACATCCTCACAGGTAAGATAAAATCTGCTACCATCTTCCACTGTGATCACGGAAGGATTGATATGGTACTTTCGCAAGGTATTGGTTAAGGAAAGCAAATTCTTAAAAAGATTCCGATTATCGGTTTTCAAAGTCTTATAAAGTGTGACCTTTCCCACATTCAGTCCCTTGATCTCGATAACCCCATCAATAACCCGGGTTGACAACTCTTCCACGATCCCGTCCCTGTCAATGTAAGCATTCTGTCCGGTGGATTCCACATACAGATAGCCGATCATATCCTTTTCATAAACCCGGATATTTAATTCTGTAGGACTCTTCAGTGTCACTTCCACGGTATCCACAAAAGGAATGGTCTCCGGCTTACAAAAGCGATATTTTACAAAAACATACACACTGTTCCAGGAGTACCGGTCATTCAGGATCACATCTTCTATGACCTGATCCTCATGCAGCTCATTTCCTGTTACTGTTACTGTCTTAATGCGGCACCCGAAAAAAATAATCAAAAAACACAGGATCACCACGATCAGAAAACCCAAAAAAGTCGTGGCGACTCGCAAAAATAAACTACTCTTTTGTTCTTCTAAGTCTTTCCTCATACTGCTCCTCGATGCTGATTCCCCTTGAAACATTTAATACGATTCCCATCTCTGTCAGCAGAAAGATCACGGATGTACCTCCATAACTGATGAAAGGCAGGGAAATTCCCGTATTGGGAATGGTATTCGTTACAACAGCCACATTCAGGATCACCTGGGTCGCAATGTGACCCATGACGCCCACTACAAGCAGGGAACCAAGCAGATCCTTAGCATGATTGGCAATTACCACAAATCGCCAGATCATCAGGACAAAAATGAGGATCACACAGATCGCGCCAAATAAGCCAAGTTCCTCACAAATAATAGAGAATATCATATCATTCTGGGCTTCCGGTACAAAACCAAGCTTTTGAACACTTTGGCCCAGACCTTTTCCGAACAATCCACCGGATCCAATGGCATACAGACCCTGTAAGGTTTGGTAACCTTTCGGAGAAGTCTCCGGATGAAGCCATGCATCAATACGGGATGCACGGTAAGTCTCCGTCAGAATAAACACGATGCCCATGACTCCTATTACTCCCGCAGTCACAAAGAACTGGGCATATTTCCGGCTGGCCACAAAGATAATAAAAAGGGTGATAGCCATGATAATAATAGCATTACTCAGGTTGGTGTAAGCTACCAGTCCGAAAATAGGAAGTACAATGCCGAAAGTTTTTAACACATTGGAAAACTTGTTAATGTTTTTGGGCATACCGGAAACGACACAGGCCACTACAATAAGACAGGCTAACTTCGCGAATTCTGAAGGCTGAAAGGATAAAGAACCATATCCCAGCCAGCGACGGGATCCGTTCCTCTCGATTCCGATACCGGGGATGGTTACCAACAGACAGCAGATTACCCCTACTGCATAAACCAACCCACTCATCTTCCGATAGCGGTGATAGTCAAACTGCGACGTAATGAACATACAAACCAGTCCTATGCCACTGGTCATCAACTGACGCTTAAAATAATAATCTGCCCGGCCAAGTTTCAAATCCGCCGTATAAGCGCTGGTACTATAGACCATGATCAGTCCGAAGGCCAATAAAAACAGAATAAGAAACAGCAGACTGAAATCAAAATATACTACCGGTCTATCCTGATGATTCGATCTCTTCTTTACATTGTTAGTAGTTGGTTCGTTCTTACCTCGCATTTAGTTCTCCCTAATTGCATTCACTATTTCCTTAAAGACCCTTCCCCGTTCTTCATAACAGGTGAACATACCCCAGCTTGCACAAGCCGGAGACAGAAGCACTGCATCTCCTTCTTTGGCATTTTCAATACAGATATCCATGGCTTCTTCAAAAGAATCTGCCAGAACAATATGATCAACACCATGTTTCTGGGCGCACTCTTTGATCTTCTCTCTGGTTGCACCGATCAACACCAGCATTTTGACCTTCCCGTCAAAACTCTCAATCCATTCATCATATTCGCTGCCTTTATCATAACCGCCACCGATCAGCAGTGTCGGCTTTGTCATGGCTTTGATGCCCTGAATTGCTGCATCCGGATTGGTACCTTTCGAGTCATTGTAATAGTCTACACCCCGTTTGGTATCCACATACTCGATGCGGTGCTCCACCGCTTTAAATTTCCGGATCACTTCCAATGCAGTCTTTAACGGTACATTCATGGATTCTGCGATCGCTAAGGCTGCCATCACATTTTCGATATTACACATCCCCACCAGGTTCATTTCCGTCACCTGCATAAGCTTTGCTGCCGGCATGCTTCCGTCATGATAGCTTACGGCCTCGCCGCTGAAATAACCGGATTGTTCCGGTCTTCTTCCGCTTCTATAGATTGCACCATCCTTATAATAGAATCCATCTTCCAACTCCGTGGTGGAAGAAAACAGAACGGTTTTTGCTCTGCATCGTTTCGCAAAATCACGGGTATATTCATTATCATAGTTCAATACGCAGACATCCCTTTCATTCTGCCTGCTACAGATTGCCTCTTTGGCTGCCACATAATTCTCCATGGTATGGTGGCGGTTCAAATGATCCGGAGTAATATTCAGGATCGCAGAGACTACAGGATGAAAACCATGCGTCGTCTCCAGCTGAAAACTACTGATTTCTGCTACTGTCACAGAATCCGGCTCCTGATGATTTACCACTTGCGTATAGGGGATTCCGATATTTCCTACCACATCCACTTTTTCATACCGGGCTTTCAGGATCTCACCCACTAAAGTGGTTGTGGTTGTTTTTCCATTCGTTCCGGTGATGGCAACCACATTGCCCTTACCAAATGCATAGGCAAGCTCAATCTCTCCCCAGATCTGTACCCCTTTTTCCCGCATGGTATTTACAAAAGGTAAATCAGTAGGGATTCCCGGCGAAAGTACAAGAATATCCGGCCAATCCATCCAGCTTTCGCTTAACTGCCCGCATAATATTTCCACATCAGTAAAAGAATTGTTTCTTCTTAAAGTCTCAACATCCAGATCCTTGTTTCCGTCGTACAACCTCACCTCTGCTTTTCTCTCTCGCAAAAGCTCTATTGCTGCAATTCCGCTTTTTCCCGCGCCGGCCACAAGAAACTTTTTATCCCGTACTTCCATAACTTCCTCCAAATAACTAGATTCCCAGATAAGCAATCATACACAATAAGGCTGTTACAATGGAAAAAACAGCCACTACACGTGTTTCTGACCAACCGCATAATTCAAAGTGATGATGTATGGGAGCCATTTTAAAGATTCGTTTTCCACCCGTTTTCTTAAAATAAGTAACCTGAATGATCACTGATAAAACTTCTACCAGATAAATAAGCCCCACGATCACAATAAACAAGGGCATTTGCATCATATATGCCGTTCCGGCCACAAAACCTCCCAATGCCAGGGATCCTGTATCTCCCATAAATACCCTGGCGGGAAATACGTTAAACAGTAAGAATCCTAACAGAGCACCTACCACTGCACTGGTAATGGGAGACAAACCGCTTTGATTTCCCACCGTTACTACAGTAAAAAAGGTAGCTACCATAATGGTAACACTGGAAACCAATCCATCTAATCCATCCGTAAAATTAACCCCATTGACTGTTCCAATCACTGCAACAAACAGAACCGGTATGGCCAGCCATCCAAGGTCTAAGTACAGTCCTCCTTCCGTCACCAGATTGGAGAACGGAATCAGCATCGTAAGCGGAATACCGGAAAAATGCACCATATATACTGCAAAAACAGCCGTTACCAGAATCTGGCAAAGCATTTTCTGCCATGCCATAAGACCATCCGACCGTCTTAAAACAACCTTCAGATAATCATCCAGAAATCCAATGATACCAAATCCCAGTGTTAAAAACATAATCGGTATGATCCTTGGATATCGACTCATATATAGCAGTGAAGTGGCAATAACACTGACGATGATAATAATGCCACCCATGGTTGGTGTTCCGTTTTTTGCCTGGTGAGACTTTAATTCCTCGCGTTCTGTCTGCCCAACTTTTAATCTCCGCAGAAACGGGATTACGATGGGTCCCAGAAAGCTGGTGATCACAAAAGAAATTAAAATCGGAAAGATAATATCGTATGCCATATTGCACCTCTTCATCTGTTTTTTCTATTTTTAACTAGAAAATTATATTTCATTTTTGTTTATTACGCAAGTACGGCAGCATGTTTTCAAAAATATTTTTTATAACCGGCGCCGCTATTGTTCCGCCATAATAAATTCCCTGTGGTTCCGTGATGGTGATCAATGCCAGAACATCCGGATCATATGCCGGTTCAAATCCCAGGAACGAAGAAATATAGCGTTTGGCGCTTCTGGGAAGAGTCTGGGAAGTAGCTGTTTTTCCGCCGATCTGGTAGCCTTCTATATATGCCCTGTTTCCGGTTCCCTCTGACACCACACTCAGCAGAAGTTCCGCCATGGTCCGGGATGTTTCCTCAGAAACAATCCGTTCCCCCTTTTTATAGGAAAACTCCTTTGTGGTTCCATCCTGCCACCGGGCATAATCCGCAATATGGGGTGTTACCTTTCGTCCGCCGTTCACCAGGGATGAAACTGTTGTGGCAAGCATCAGGGGAGTAATTTGAAAAGATTGTCCAAAAGAAACCGTTGCCAGTTCCACCAACCCGATATTTTCTTTCTGATGCATAATGGTAGCTGCCTCGCCGGGAAGATCGATCCCTGTTTTTCCAAGCAATCCAAACTGTTTAAAATAGTGATACATATTATCTACGCCAAGACGCAGACCCACCTCTATAAATACGGGATTGCAGGAGTTTTGTAATCCCTCCACAAAGCTTTCCGACCCATGTCCTGCCACCTTGTGGCAATGAATACGCCGGTCTTCCACTACTTTATATCCCGGGCAGAAAAATCTGTCCTCTAACTTTACAACCTTTTCTTCCAGTCCTGCACAGGTTGTTATGATCTTAAAGATAGATCCCGGCTCATAGGTATCATTGATACATCCGTTTCTCCACACCTCATTTTGCGCGTCTGAATCAAGTTCTTCATCAAAGGGATCATTCAGATCATATTCCGGAACATCCACCATTGCATAGATCCCCCCATCCTGAGGATTCATAACAATAATGCTTACATGCCTGGCTTCCTTTTCCTTCATGATCTTTTCTGCCGCCTGTTGGGCATAAAACTGGATATTATAGTCCAGTGTGGTATGCAGATCTGCTCCGGGAACAGGATCCACCCTGGTTTCCACCGCATCTTGTATTTCAACCCCTCTGGCATCTGTGGGTGTCAGGATCATGCCATCCTCCCCTTTTAGAATGGATTCGTACTCCACTTCCAGTCCTATGATTCCCTGATTCTCTCCACCGGAAAAGCCGATTACTTTCGATGCAAGTGTATCATAGGGGTAATATCTCTTTGAGTCTTCATCCACCTTCACACCGGAAAGTCCATAGCTTAAAATCTTATCTCCGATCTCTTTTTCTACATTGGATTTGATCCGTTCTATGGAACTGACTTTTTCAACCCTCTTACGCACCTTCTCTTCCGGAAGGTCCAGTTCTTTACAAAGGACCCGGATTACTTCTTCCGGATCTTTGATCTGATTATGGATTACGGAAACCGTACAGACTGTCTGATTGTCTGCAAGGACAACACCGTTGATATCATAGATCCGTCCTCTGGGCGCCTTGATACTACGCTCACGTTCATGCAATTCCTGCGCTTTTTTACTGTAATAACCGGATCCTAAGATCATTAGATAGCCCAACCTGGACACCAGAAAGACCATCAGGAGCAAACAGGCGAAAAATGTTACCACCAGTTTCCTTCTCTGATATGTTTTCATAAAAAACAACCTCATATCGGGATTTTATATTTCTTATGAATCTCTCTATGAGGTTATGTATTAATTTTCAAAAATGTCCCCCTGGTAGTTTTCTTCCAGTTTATCTATTTTGGGAACAGATCCTTTTTTTCCTTCATCCGGATAAATATTCATATAGGGCAATACTTCCGCCATAATCTCTTTTGATAAGTTCGTTGCCAGAGAACTCTGAGCCTGATTCTCTACATTGGGCTCATCAATGACCACATAGATCAGTACCTGAGGATCCGATGCGGGAGCAAATCCGATAAAGGACACCAGGTATTTTTTATTTCCCCGGGGAAGCTTTTCGGCGGTGCCTGTTTTTCCGCCCATGGTATATCCATCTACTTTAGCGCTGTGTGCCGTTCCGCTATCCACCGTACTGTAAAGGTATTTTCGCAGGTAGCTGCTGGTTTCCTTAGATATGGTCTGCCTTACCAGAAGCGGCTCTGTTTCTTCAATAACTACCCCATCACTGTTCAGGATTTCTTTTACCATATGGGGCTTGTAATAATTTCCGCCATTAATCAGGGAGCAAAAACCACTGGCAAGCTGTATCATTGTAGTATTAAAATTCTGTCCAAAAGAGTTGGTTGCAAGGGAAGTCGAATTCATGGTTTCTTTGGTGTAAACCAGACTGTCAGTCCTTGCCTCTCCCGGCAGATCTATGCCTGTTTTTCGGCCAAATCCATAAATCGCCTGATATTTTACAAAGGTATCTATCCCGATTTTTTCTCCTATCTGCATTAATGCATCATTGCAGGAATTATTAATGGCCTTTTCAATCGTCTCTACACCATGTCCGTTTCTGTTTACACAATGGATGGTATATCCTCCCACCTTTTGTGAGCCATTACACATATAGGTTTCCTTCCCGGACAGCTTACCACTGTCAAGACCTGTTGCCACGGTAAATGGTTTTGCCGTGGAACCCGGTTCATAGGTTTGTGTAATGCAAAAATTATTCCACAAGGTGTTGAGTGCCTCCATCTGCTCTTCCTCAGACATCTTTTCGATTTGTTTTTTGGAGTACACACCACTTAGATCCCGGGGGTCATTCAAGTCATAAGAAGGATAATCCGCCATAGCCAGGATTTCTCCGGAATTTGGATCCATCACCAATACTGCTGTATTGGCGCTTCCCAGTTTTCCGTCTCCTTCATGTTTCTTGTTGAACTTTCGCACTTTCTCTTCTACAATAGACTGGATGGTAAAATCAATGGTCGATACCACCGTTTGTCCATCTTCCGGTTTGACCACCGTTTTCTCATAATCATTATCGGAATCCAGATATCCATATTCTCGTCCATCCGTTCCGTTTAAAACATCATTATAATACTTTTCCAATCCGTTGATCCCTTCATTTCCGCTGACTGTAAAACCAATTACGGAAGCAGCCAGTTCTTCATTGGGATAGCTGCGGATATATTCTTTTTCAAACCAGACGCCGGTAATGTTACTGTCTTCTTCCTGTTTCATTTCCCGGAACTTTTTCGTTGCATCATAACTGATTTTCTTCAGGATGACACAATACTGGCTTTTTGACTGTTCCTTTAAATACTTCCGAATCTCCTGCTCGGTTATTTCAAAACACTGTGTCAGTGCTTCGATTGTCGGACCGATACATTTTTCCTTGGCATTTAACACCTTACAGTCCAGCACCACATTATAGACATCCGTACTGGTAGCCAGAATCGTATGATTTCTGTCAACGATGTCTCCCCGTTTATAGGGAATGGTCCTGCTGGAGTATTCCTGCTGATCTAAAACGATTTTCTCGTATTCTTTTCCTTTTACCAGGTTAATATAAAAAAGATGCCCTATCAGTCCTAATAACATGATCAGTATGAGTCCAAGTGCTACTATGATCTTTTTTCTCATACTTTTAGTCAGGCTGTAATTCTTGTACTTTTTTACCGTCAATGTTCACACCTACATCCTAATTTCCAAAAATCATTCCAAAAATCGTATCGGAGTTTCCGGATGGAATATCTTTATACTGTTCCATGTAATCATTGTTGTCTAACTGGTAATAAACGATCTGATCTTCTTCCGGATAAACCATTCCCAGTTCTTTGATGGCTGTTTTCCGAATCTGCTCCAGATCCACGGAAGTTTCGATGCTTTTCTCGAGGGAATCATTCTCCTCTGTCAGATTGATAAGCTGGCTCTCCAGACTTGCAACCTTGTTCATTCTGATATTCAGCTGTGAAATCAGATGGATATATACCGCACAAAGACCAAGAATCATTACCGTTGCCATTGTCATAACCACCATATTGGCACGGCTTATTTTTTTCTCTCGTTCCAGAATGCGATGACGTCTCCTTCTGGCAGCAAGTTCTTCCTCTTCCTGTATTCTTTTCCTGCGCAGTGCGCGCCTGTATGCTTCCTCCTGTTCCAGTTCGGGATTGTATGCAGGTACTGTATTTCCATATACATAAGTACTTCTCATCCGTGTCTGTTCTGCCATAGCATCCATTCCTTTCCACAATTACGTTGTTCGTTTCTATCCTCTCTCAAAGATCCTGAGTTTCGCACTTCTTGATCTGGGGTTAACTTCCATTTCTTCCTCTGTAGGAAGAATAGGCTTTCTGGTAATGACCCGTCCTTTTGGTTTCTTTCCGCATACACAGACGGGAAATTCCTTTGGACAGGTACAGGGATCTTCATTGTTCTTAAAACTGTTCTTCACGATTCTGTCTTCCAGAGAATGGAAGGTGATAATACATAACCTTCCGCCGGGATTTAAAAGATCTATCATGTCATCCAGCGAATCCCTCAGCACTTCCAACTCTTTATTACATTCAATCCGGATTGCCTGAAAAGTCCGCTTGGCAGGATGTCCACCCGTTACCTGAACTTTCATGGGGATGGAAGCACGAATGATCTCTGTAAGCTCACCGGTTGTCTTGATAGGTGCTTTTTCCCTCGCTATAACAATATGTTTGGCAATATTCTTGGCAAACCGGTCCTCTCCGTAATCACGGATCAGATGAAACAATGCTTCTTCACTGTATTCGTTTACGATCTTCTCTGCTGTCAGGCTCTGACGGTTGTCCATTCTCATATCCAACGGAGCATCCTGTTCCATATAGGTGAAACCCCTCATGGGTGTATCTAACTGGTAGGAAGAAACGCCCAGATCCAGCAGTATTCCATCTACTTTCTCAATTCCGATCCCATTCAGCACTTCTTTCATCTTGCAATAATTGCTTCTCACGATGGTAACCTGATCTTCATACTCTGCAAGTCTTAAAGAAGCAGCTGCAATGGCATCCTCGTCCTGATCGATACCAATCAACCTGCCGGATTTCGTAAGCTGTTTGCAAATCTGTGAAGAATGCCCGGCTCCTCCCAATGTGCCATCCACATAAATCCCATCCGGCCGGATTCTAAGTCCTTCTATGGTTTCTTCCAATAATACGGATATATGTTTGAATTCCATCTTTCCTCCATATTTACTAGATACTGATTCCTAATTCTGCCATATGTTCAGCTACCTCATCCATGTCATCATAGCTGTTCTCTTCCCATCTGTCTTTGGACCAGATCTCTATTCTGGAATAAACGCCGGCAGATACAATCTCCTTATCCAGCCCGGCATATTCTCTCAGATTGGGTGGAATCAGAATCCTTCCCTGCTTATCAACCTCACAGGATGATGCACCGGAGAAGAAAAAACGTAAAAACTTTCTGGCATCCTTGGAGGTCAGTGTCACACTCTTAAATTTCTCTTCAATGTTGTTCCATTCTTCCATGGTATATCCATAAAGACAGCCATCGAATCCTTTGGTGATGACGAATTCATCTTTCAGTTGTTCTCTGAACTTAGATGGTACGATCAATCTTCCTTTTGCATCTATGGAATGATGATACTCACCCATGAACATCCGTCTTCACCTGCCTTTCCACTGCCTTTATGTGGTTCTAACGGTTATCCACAAAGTTATCAACTTATCCACCACTTTGTGGCATTTTCAACCACTTTCCTCCACTTATAATCAAATAATACTCCAAATCCCTTGAAAAATCAAGGTTTTTATAAAAAAAGACTTAAAAACAAAAAAACAGCAGAGACATTTCTGTCTCTGCTGTGCATCCTATATTCTCTTCTATTCTAAATCTTGTTCTTATAAAGCAACTTATATAAGAATCTGCCTCTGCGGTAGGTGTTCTTTCTTTTACCGCCAATAAGACCGGCTGATTTTTTCTTTGTATTCTTCAGGAATCTTCTGGTCTTCACAGAGAAACTCAGGGATTCTCCCCCATCCAATTCCTCCTGTTTTGTACCATCGTCCACATCCCCTTCATCCAGAACATTTCCTTCCCGGTCATCCTCTTTTGCCTTACGCATTTCCAGTTCCATACGAAGTTGCTGATATTTGACTTTCTCGTTTTCTGAAACCTGCTGCATTTCCTCTAAGGCTTTCTCACGAAGCTCCTTCGCCCGGTTCAAGGTTTCTTCCTTTCGGTAGGCTTCCTTGCACCAGTACATTTGATATCCGGCTTTTGCATAATCAATAAAATGCGGATTTGCTTCTCCGGGCTCAACTGTATGTTCATCCCGGTTTATATGAATCGGCATATTGGAAAACTCATAACTGTCCTTTGTAAAAGACAACCGAAGGAGCATACCTTCCGTAGTTCCTTCCTGAACCCTCTGGTAATCCGTATCAAACATGAAATTGCCCAGAGAATAGAAGATCATCTTTTTCCCAACGGTTTCATATCCCTGCACTACATGGGGATGATGTGCCACCACAATATCCGCGCCCAGATCAAGATAAGAGTGAAGCAGTTTGCGGGTATAAGGCATGGGTGCATACAAAAACTCATCGCCGCCATGGTAAACCACTACCACCCAGTCTGCCTCTTTTCGCATCTGCGCAATCCGTTCTGCCAGAACATCCTTCCTGGATTCATGAAACGGACCGGATTTTCTCTTTCCTGCCACCCTAAAGTTCTTATATTGTAAAGACAAAATGGCAACCTTTACATCTTCGCCGATCACCACATAGCGGGATGCTTCTTCTATATTGTTTCCGGCTCCGATAAACTCAGAACCGGTTTCTTTCATATTATCCAGAGTATCCATCATTCCGATCCGGTTATAATCCATCATATGATTGTTGGCCAGACTGAAAACCGGATTAGGAATCTGTTCTTTTATATAGGAAATAACCTCCGGATCACTCCGGTGGGCAAGACGGCGTTTTTTGGTCACCCTGCACTGCGTAACAGGACTTTCCTGATTGATCACATTGGCGTCGTTTTCTGCCAGAAACTGTTTCACAGATTCCGCATACACCTGCTCCTGTTTATATGCTTTACTAAAGTATCCGCTAAATGAGAGGTCACCCGTAAAACCAATCTGAATAGCTGCTGTCTTATTCGTCATCGTCTTCCACCTCCTGCTGTGCTTCTTCAAACTGCTCCATCATATTCTGATACAAATGCAGTTTTCCGTTGAATCTGGTCAGCTGTGCAGATACACACTGCGGACGGGCATTGCCTTCTACGAACACCCATCCTCTTTCGGTATAGGCAAGGTCCCAGCCTACCAGACGGATCTGAGGGATCACATGCGACAGGTTGTTCACTAATTCCAGAAGTTTATCCCATTCCGGTATCTGAAGACCGATCAGTTTCACACCGGTATCCGGATGGAAAATATGTTCTGCACCCAGCCAGTCACGTCCCGGCAGGAATGCGACACCGGTCTTTGGATCCACCATAATAGCCAGACCTCCGGAACTCATATTATCCGTATGGCTGCCACCCATTCCCATTCGTAAGAAGCACCACTGAATCTGTGTTTCTCCGGATGGTGTTAAAAATGCAACAACACGCATCGTGTTTACAGAGTCCGGATGCAAAGCACGTATGGGGTCTGCCTGAATGATCAGCTCTTCCACTACACAGGCTCCGTTGTAAATGATGATAGAAAACAGATCCTCCAATGACTCATGCTCACTCACATCAAAGATTTCCACACCGTGGCCTCCATAATCGCAGGCCGGTTTATAGATGAACCTTGGATGCCTTGCAACGAATCCACAGAAAGCTTCGAAATCGTCTTCGTCATAAACGCAAAGTACCTCACGTCCGTAATACTCCTTGAACTTCCTGTACGTTTCGGTTTTCATATTCAGATAATCCGTATAATTGGAATCATTAAATGCACGATAATACGGATACTTATTGTTTCTGGTTACATAAGTCTTTCGCGCCTCATGGGTCAGGTATTTAAAATCAAAAGAAAAATACTCTCTGGTAACCGTTCCATACATAAACCGGCTCGCCAGGATATCTGTATATGTACGGTTCACAATACGTTTACTTTCCATCTGCTCCGGCGTAAGATAATTCTTCATGATTTCCATGGCTGCCTTTTTACGCCGTTTTCCTTTACCCATCAGACAAAGAGCCGCCCTGTAAGATAAACCTATACATTTCTGATACAGTGGAGAATGAAAATCCTTTTTGATACTCCATCGTCTAAACTTTTTTGCTATCTTTTTTATTCTTTTCAAAGTATTTCACCTCAAACGTATTTGCAGGACATGTATTTCCCACTTTTTCTTAACATTAGAAATTATAGTAGTTCAGCTTACAATTTGCAAGAAAAAGCTGATGATTTCCTGTTTTTCTTTTAAAGGTCTTTCATCTACCTGTATTTCAGGTACAGCAGAGCAGAAGCAAACGACTCATCAGAAGCATCAAAACCGGAATAACGATAGAGTATAGGCGAAGCCTTCACATATCCTGTTTTCAAATAATCATTGGAGCAATCCCTGGTTACATCTATGGTGATCCAATGTCCGTTTACATATGCCTCATTCCATGTATGAGTACTTGTTGCCAGTTCCGTATTACTTAATTTGTCCCAGTTTGTATCCTTCAGCTGGATGGATCGACCGTTGACCAGCCTGCATGGTATCTTCTGGCTTCGGGCCAATGCTGCAAACAGAGCAGAAAAACCATTGCATACGGTTTTTGTTTTCTTTCCATTCTTCAATCGGACCACAAGGGTATACGGACTTAAGGTAACCTGTCCTTTCTTTGCCATCTGCAGCTTCTTGGTTTTTCCTGCATCATTGTAGGGTTGGTCATAATAAAGGTTCTCTGCCAGATAATCATGAATTGCCAGTAGCTTTTCGTAATCGTTTTTTGCTCCCTTGGTAATCTTATCGCTGAAGGCCTTTATCGTCTTTTTTTCAGAGGCAGTGAGCTTTTTCTTTCCGGTAGAGCTCCACTGTCGTCCATTTCGAAGTTCATGTCCCATATCCGCCAAACTGGTGTCCAGGTATTTGGAAGCAGCTGTTTTCTTCGCATTTCGGATTCTTGCGTTTTCTTTGATAATTGCTGAAAACTCTTTCACAAAAACACCCTGACTGTTTTTTGTGATGACTACGGCTTTCATCTGCGGCTCCTTTTGAAAGGAATTGCTTCCGTCATTGTTAAACCGCACACTGACTAAATAATCTCCGTTTTCCTCACCCGAAAAATCCAGTGTCTTTAAAAAACCATTCTCCTCATCCGGCACTCCATAACTCTCCGGATAAAACATAAAAGAAGAACTTGACTTACGCTGCACGGTTACACGGTATCTGGCATAGCTGTGCGCTGTTTTTCCCTCTACAGTCAATAGCATCCCCTCGGTATGAATATCGTAATACTCCACCTCTCTCATGGGTGAATCCTCATCCACACTGCTAAAGCTGGTGACCAATTTCGGTTTTTGTACATCCTGTTTCTTTACGGCAGCGTATGCCGAAATATCAAAGCTGTTGAACAATACCAACACCGCCAAAAGCATTCCCATCCATTTTCTTCCTATTGTTTTCATCTTTACTCTCCTTTGACTGTGATTGCTTTGTGTAAAGAATAATCACTGACTGCTCCATTGGCTGTCACTGCTTTTACTTTCCAGTAATACTTATTTCCAACGGTAAGTTTACCGCTTTTATAAACACAACTGTTTCCTGTAATGGTGGCTACTTTCGTAAAGGTACCATCCTTAGATTTTCCCCTGTACACGTAATACTTCACCGCATCTGTAGTAGGCTGCCACCGAAGGGTCACCACCCTCTTGCTCACAGAAACAGATCTCAGTACCGGCGTCTCCACTGGTTTAACGGTAACCGCTTTACTGTTTGAGAGCTGGCTGACTGTCCCATCTGCCACTTCTGCCGTGATCTTGTAGTAGTATTTCTTTCCGGTGGTAAGAAGCCCGCTTTGATAAAAATTCGTATCTCCGTCGACTGTGGCAATCTCCTTGTATTCACCGGTAGCACTGGTTGCCCGGTAGATGTGGTAATCTGTCACCTGCTCCATACCTTCCCACCACAATCTCACACAACGGTTTCTTCCTGAAATCAATGTTATGGTTGGGGTAGGTACACCTACTTTACAACTCACAGGTTCAGAAAGCGGTGCCTGAGTATCAGCTCCCTTCACGCCCCGCACTTTGTAATAATAAGTTCTGCCATACTCAAGTTCGTCCTGGTCGTCGAAGGTGATCAGCTCCTCGTTTTCGGTAATGGTATCAATCAGCGAGTAAGTTCCATTCAGGGAAGTACTGCGATAAATCCTGTATGTATCAATGCCCTGCAGACTTCGAAACTGAATCGTGGCCTGTCCTTCCTCTCCGCTGGCAGAAACCATCTCCACCGGGTAAATCGCTGTTACAACCACGCTCTTATATGCCGACTTCCGGGTTTCTATCCCATTAGAGTCCATGGCGGTTATCTTGTAGTAATACTTGGTTCCTGCAGCCAGTCCCGTATCCGTATAGGTTGTGTCTGTGGTGATGGCAATTTCATCGTAATATCCCAATCCGCAGGAACGATATACCTTATACCCGGTTGTTCCTTCTACAGCAGACCAGGTTATGGTAATCGGCTCATAGGGATTTGTAATCGCCGTCACTGTGGGCACTTCCAGATCCGCATAAACCTTTTCCCGATATTCGGTATATAAAAGACCTACTGCCATAGCCTGAGCCGAGGGATCAAACCCGCTGTATCTGACAATGTCATCTGCAAGTCTTATGTATTCCGTTCCCGTATAATCATTGGAACAGTCCTTGGTCACATCCACGATAATCCATTTTCCGCTTACATATGCCTCATTCCACACATGGGTAACGGTAGTAAGTTGATCGGAGGATAATCCTTCCCAGCCATCTCCCGGAACAGTTAACGATCGTCCCCTAACCGTTCTGCAGGGAATTCCCAGCGAACGAGCCATGGCTGCGTACAAAGCGGAGAATCCACTGCATACCGTAGAGATCTTTTCCCCATCCTGCAACTTCACTGCCAGTTCATAAGGATTCAGGGTAATCAGCCCATTCTCTGCCATCTGGTATTTCTCATCGGCCTGGGCCCTATTATAGGGCACATTATAATACAGATTTTCCGCCAGATAATCATGAATCCGCCGTAGTTTCTGATAATTTCCGGTCTCCGTTCCCACAATGGACTCTGCCAGAGCTCTGATGGTCGTCTGCTGGGTATCGGTCAGTGCCTTGGGGTCCGTATCAGCGGCAATCCGGCCGTTTCTCAATTCAAATGTCATATCCGACAACGAGGTATCCAGATAATACTCCGGCAGATAGGTATTGCTCTTCTGAATAGCGGCATTTTCCTGTTCCACTGCCGTATATTGTTTAATAAAGATTCCCTGATCGTTTTTGCGAAGCGGTACATACCGCATCTGTGCTTCACTGGGGAATTTTCCGTTTCCGGTATTGTTAAACCGTACACTGACAAAATAGTCCCCGTTTTCCAGTGTAGAGAAATTCAACGTTTTGGAAAAATAATGACTCCCATAAAAGCTTCCCAGACTCTCCTGTGGAAACAGAAATTTTGTACTGGCCGCCGTTCTCACCGCGATCCGGTACTGTACATAAGAATCTCTGGTTCTTCCCGAAACCGTCAGGCTCATCCCACTGGCACTCATATCGCAATACTCAACGCTTCTCATGGGGGAGAAATCTTCCACACTCCGAAAAGAAGTAACCAGTTTTGGGTTGTTTACCTGCTCCGGTGTAACCGCCGCCTGGACGGGCACCTGTATACATGACACACAAAGTACGATTACCAGCAATGCACTGGTGAGTTTTTTCATCAGTTTTTCCATTTTCCCCTCCTGTGTAGTTTTAATATATATCCTAAGTTACAATCTCGTTACTGCATCCTATTTCTTATAACTGCCCTTCTTTCCTTCTTCGCATGATCACATCAAGAGTCACGCATCCTAGTACCAACAATGCAGATAACAGCTGGGAAACGGCCAGATTTGTATGTCCGATCAATAGCTGATCTGTCCTCAAACCTTCAATCCAAAACCTTCCGAGCGCATATCCGCCAAGATACAGTAAAAACAGTTCTCCCGTAAAACGTTTCCGATCCCGGTATAGCAGCAGCAAACCGAAGATCAGCAGATTCCAGAGACCTTCATAGAGAAAAGTAGGATGAACCTGAATGAAATCCACTCCATTGATGGTCTGAATATTTTCCCACATCGGCTGGGTGATCTCATTGATCCTGACAGCGGAAACCGGGAGTTGCATGGCCAATAAACCATCCGTATATCCGCCAAATGCCTCACGGTTAAAAAAGTTACCCCACCGTCCAATGATCTGCCCCATAACAAGACCCATACAGGCCGTATCCATAAACAGTGCATAGGACTTCTTCTTCACCTTCGCCACTACGATCACGGTAATGACTGCACCGATAATCGCACCATAAATAGCCAGACCACCCTGCCGGATATTGAGAATACTCCAAAGATCCTCCTTATAATAATCCCACTGAAAAACAACATAATAGATTCTGGCGCCAATCACTGAAAAAACAACCGCAAACAGCGCCAGATCCAGATAGTCCTCCTCATTTTGTCCCGTTCGCCTTGCTTCCTTACAGGCCAGCAGAATACCAACAACAATGGCCAAAGCTATAATGATCCCATAATATGCAATATCAAAACTGCCAATAGAGATTGTTTTTCCCACATGCTCCAGATAAATGTGAAGATGCGGAAAATTAATGTTATAATCCAAACTCTTTTCCTCTTTTCTTTCCTAACTCTGCTATCAGTTTAACACAAATTGTGTTCGGTTTCCATGAAAACCGTTGGTTTTATGATTACATTTAGTCTAACACATTAGACCTTTATTTATCAACTGTTTTTGGAGCATTTTTCCTAAAATGGTCCCTGAAGAATGCTGCCTTTAGCATACACAGTATACTTCTAAAAAGGAGCCCTGCCGCGTTTTCACGGCAAAGCTCCTTCCTATGAGTTTATTTTTTAATTACTCTGATGCCTGCTATTTGCATTCAAAACTGCTGCATTTTGTTTCGTCGCTTTCGCATGCACTGTTTCCTGAAATGTCGATTTCTTTTGCATGGCACATATAATCTTCATTGTAGCAACAGTTTTTTGCTTCGCATTTCACTACGACCTCATGATTATCCTGATTCATCATACTACCTCCTTACTCTAAATTTCACGATTAGTATGATGCAATCCGAATCATTTTATTCTTTATTTTTTGTCAGGCTGAACAGTCTCTTCACGAATTTCTTTTGTACGGATCTCCTCCGTGATCCTAGCGGTGAACTCTTCAATGGTCATCTGACCCTCATCTCCGGCATAACGGCTTCCCACAGAAACCAGACCTGCCTCCTGCTCCTTCTCACCAACTACTAACTGATAAGGAACATGATCCAGTCTTCTTTCGCGGATCTTGTATCCAATCTTTTCAGAACGGGTATCTACCGTCACATCCACACCATTTTCTTTTAAACGGTCTGCGACTTTATTCGCATAATCAGTATACTTATCAGAAATCGGCAGTACCCGCACCTGCTCCGGGCAAAGCCAGGTTGGGAAATTACCGGCATATTTTTCAATCAGCCATGCCAGAGTTCTTTCATAGCATCCCAGAGAAGATCTGTGGATGATGTAAGGACGAACTTTATTTCCGTTCTGGTCGATATAAGTCATATCAAACTTCTCTGCAATGGCACAGTCTAACTGAATGGTGATCATGGTATCTTCTTTACCATACACATTCTTTGCCTGAATGTCGATCTTTGGTCCGTAGAATGCGGCTTCACCATCTGCTTCCGTAAACTTCACGTTCTGTTCAACCAGGATCCGGCGAAGTGCATCCTGGGTACTCTCCCAATACTCCTCATCTCCCAGATATTTTTCCCGGTTATTGGGATCCCATTTGGACAGACGATAGGTTACATCATCCTGCAATCCCAATGTATTTAAAATGTAACTGGTCAGAGCCAGGCATCTCTTTAATTCTTCCTCACACTGATCCGGGCGCAATACGATGTGTCCTTCTGCAAGGGTAAACTGACGTACACGGGTCAGTCCATGCATTTCTCCGGAATCCTCGCAACGGAATAATGTGGAAGTTTCACTCATTCGATAAGGCAGATCACGATAGGATCTCTGCTCATTTTTGTATACGTAATACTGGAACGGACAGGTCATGGGACGCAGGGCAAATACTTCCTTATCCACTTCCTCATCTCCCAGTACAAACATACCGTCTTTGTAGTGATCCCAGTGACCGGAGATCTTGTAGAGATCACTCTTGGCCATAAGCGGTGTTCTGGTACGCACATAACCCCACTCATTATCCTCCAGATCCTCGATCCATCTCTGGAGCTTCATCATCATCTTGGTTCCCTTAGGAGCAAACAGAGGCAGTCCCTGGCCAACCACATCCACGGTGGTGAATAATCCCATTTCTCTTCCCAGTTTATTATGGTCTCTGCGCTTTGCTTCCTCTAAACTCTCCAGATATTCTTCCAACTCTTCCTTGGTTCCAAAGGCAGAACCATAAATACGCTGCAGTCTTTCCCTCTTCTCATCACCACGCCAGTAAGCCATGGAAGAAGAAGTCAGCTTAAATGCCTTCACTCCCTTGGTATTCATTAAGTGTGGTCCTGCACACAGGTCTGTAAAGCCTTCACCCTGGGTATAGAAGGAAATAACCTCACCTTCCGGCAGATCCCGGATCAGTTCAACCTTATATGGCTCACCCATCTCCTCCATTTTCTTGATGGCTTCCTCTCTGGGAAGTTCAAAATACTCCAGACGATTACCTTTCTTGACGATCTTTTTCATTTCTTTTTCGATCTCATCCAGATCTTCCCTGGAGAATGGCTCTGTATCAAAATCGTAATAAAAACCATTGTCGATTGCCGGTCCGATTGCTACTTTCACGTTTGGTCGCACTACCCTTACAGCCTCTGCCAGGATGTGGGATGCAGTATGACGCAGTACCCGCAATCCTTCCGGATCCTTCGATGTTAAAATATTTAAGGTTGCATCTTCGTCCACCACGGTACGCAGATCTACCACTTTTCCATTGACTTCTCCGGCACAGGCTGCCCTTGCCAGACCTTCGCTGATATCCAGTGCGATATCATAGACGCTTTTACTTTCCGCATATTCTTTTACGGATCCGTCTTTTAATGTGATCTTCATATTCTACCTCCATATTCCTGTTTTTACATTTCCGGCACGGGAATGTTTTCCATAAAAAAATCCCTGTACCAGAATCATCTGATACAGGGACGACATTCATCGCGGTTCCACCCTGATTGCTTCCTGCGTTCAAAGCGCAGAAAACCTCTCTCACCTGACGATAACGGAGTCACCGGACCGGATTGGGGTCACTCAGAGGTGGTCTTCAAATGTAGCTCGGACGGACTGCTTTCAGCACAGGGCAATCCTCTCTTTGACCTCGCATTTACATTCTACTCTTCTCTTCTTCGTTTTGTCATATTGGTTATAATATACCCAGTTTCGTATTTTTTGTCAAGTCATCTTAGAAAACAGGATTCGGTCATTATCCATCTGTTTTCCGGAAGAACGGGCAAACCGGGCAAGTAGTTCATCCACTGTCATATTACTGCGTTCTTCCCCACTGATATCCAGAATGATTTTTCCGGAATCCATCATCAACGTCCGATTTCCGGTCTCCAGAGCCTGATGCATGTTATGGGTCACCATCAGACAGGTGATATTCCGTTCTTCCACAATCTGCCTGGTAAGATTTAACACTTTTTCTGCCGTAGCCGGATCCAGGGCCGCAGTATGCTCATCCAGCAGCAGTATCTTGGGGGTTACCATGGTGGCCATTAAAAGCGTCAGTGCCTGCCGCTGTCCACCGGACAACAGTCCCACCGGTTCCTTCATCCGATCCTCTAATCCCATATCCAGCATGGCAAGTTGTTCCCGAAAAAACTTCTTATCTGCTGCTCTGATCCTGCTACAGTAAGCCTGTATTTTAGTACCGGACCTGGAGTAGGCAAGTGCCAGATTCTCCTCAATGGTCATATTGGGAGCAGTGCCTTTCAATGGATCCTGAAACAGATGGCCGATCATTTTACTCCTGACATGCTCCTTCTTATAGGTAACGTCTTCCCCATCAATGAGAATCAGTCCCTGATCTGTAAAAAATCTGCCGGTAATGGCATTAAACAATGTAGATTTGCCTGCTCCGTTACTACCAACAATCGTAACAAAATCTCCTTTTTTCAAAGTCAGGCTCAGATCGTCCAGGGCACACTTTTCATTCACGGTTCCCGGATGAAAGGTTTTACTGATATGTTTTATAATAAGCATCTTCTCTGTTTGCACTGCCATATCTCTACCTACCTTCCTCTTCCTTTCGGTTTTCCGTTTCCATGATCCGTCGGAAGTATTCCTGATTCTCTTTTTTTGAAAGTTCTCTTCTCCGATAGAAGGAAGCCTGTTTTTTTAAATACGGTAAAGCAATGGCTACTGCCACAATCACCGCTGACACCAGTTTCAGACATTCTGCCGGAACATTCATGCGCAGTGCTACCGCCACAATAAAACGATACAGGCAGCTTCCAAGTAGCACTCCCGCAATCCGTTTGATCATACCGCCTTTCCCCAAAATGGTTTCTCCGATGATCAGACTGGCCAATGCAATTGTAACCATTCCGGTTCCCAGGTTGATATCGCAGGATTTCTGATACTGAGCCAGCAGAGCGCCTGACAAAGCCGTCAGGGAATTGGCAACGCACAATCCAATGGTGATCATCAGCGCAGTATTAATACTGGAGGCTCTTACCATATCCGGGTTATCACCGGTTGCCCGGATGGATAAGCCCAATCTGGTATTAAGGAAAAAAGAAACCAAAAGACCGATCAGAATCACGATCATAGCCGCAATGATCAGTTTGTACCAGCTTCCTGCAATCACATTTTTGGCCATGGTGAAAATCGTCTCACACTGAAACAGATTTACATTGGAAGCAAATCCCATAACTGCAATATTGATGGTATACAGACCGGTATTCACGATGATTCCCGCCAAGATGGACTGTACCCCCAGCCTTGTCTGCAAAAACGCAGTTACAAAACCGGAGCAGGCTCCGGACAGCATTGCTGCAAACAATGCTGCCACCGGATGGCCTGCCAGAGTTGCCATAGCCCCCACTGCACAGCCCAAAGTAAAGCAGCCGTCAGTGGACAGATCCGCAATATTTAAAATTGAGAATGACAAAAACAATGCCAATGAAACCAATGCATAGATGCATCCTAACTCCAGTGCACTCTGCACAATGGAAGTGGTAATAATTGTTCCCATAGGTTCCTCTTTCCCGTTCGTAATCTATGTATAGTGTATGTTCTTAAGACCTATTCGAATTCCTCAGCAGTTACCGTCTCAACAATCTGAGAACCTGTATTTGCAAATACAGCAGTGTCAATTCCTACTGCCTGTGCCGTTTCGGTATTTACAGTAATAATACCGTCTGCCAGAGTCTGTACGGCAGTGCTTGCCGGATCTGCCTGGTTCACTAAAATATCAACAACCATATCTGCTGTAACTGTACCAAGCTTTGCGTAGTTCACACCATATCCTAAAAAGGCGCCGTTCAATGCAAAAGAATCTGCTCCGGTGTAGTGTGGAATACCAGCTTCGGTAAATTTCTCAAAAATAGCAAGTTCCGCTGTCATAACCGTATTATCCTGGGGAGTAAAAACAGCATCTACTCCTTCTGCTACCAAAGCATCTGCCGCTGCCTGGATCTCCGCAGTGGTAGTTCCTGTTTTCTCCACATAAGCAATATTGTTAGCTTCACAGAATGCTATCGCATCTGCAATGGATCCTAAAGAAGATGCCTGGCTCTTATCATACAGCAATCCAACTTTTGCAGTTTCCGGATTTGCCAGACGGATAAGATTGAAGATTGCTTCGGTATCAATGGCATCTGATGTTCCGGTAATATTTGCTCCCGGCGCTTCATTATCAGCCACAAGACCGGCTCCTACAGGATTGGATACAGCGGAGAATACAATGGGAATCTGATTATCTTCCGTAGCACTCTGCATCACTACTGCAGTTGGAGTTGCAATTGGAATGATAATATCTACTTCATCTGCCACAAGATCTGCCGCGATCTGTGTAAGAATGGACTGGTCTGCCTGACCGTTAAAAGTATAGTCCGCATAATCAAAAACCACACCTAATTCTTCACCCTTGGCATCCAGTTGTGCTTCAATCGCTTTTTCAATCTGATTCAAAGAAGCATCATCGACATACTGTACAATTCCAACCTTATATACTTTTGCATCAGAACCGCTTTGCTGCTCACTGCTTTCTGAAGCAGAACCGTTACCACAACCGGTTACCATTGTAACCATCATTACCATTGCCATTACGACTGTTAAAAATCTTTTCTTCATTTTCTTTTCCTCCAAATGCTTTCTATTATTTGCAAGAAATCCGTTTTTTCCTGAGGGCAACAATAAGATCCTTACATGCTCCATACTTTTCGCGCGACCAAAGCCGGAACAACAAAAACCGCCTCAAGCTCTTGCTTGAGACGGTAATAATTTCTTATTATCGCGGTACCACTCATCTTGACATAAATGCCCACTCTACCATGTACTATCATACATGCCTGATTGATAACGGGTTCGGTTCCCGGTGACGCCTACTGTTAGTTCAGGCCACCCTCAAAAGTCCATTCGGTAAAACAATCCATACTGCAATCCCACCGCCTGCAGCTCTCTGTGATTTCATAGAATTACTTACTACTCTTTCTCAACGGTTTTTCTTATATGACGTACTTTAATACTTTAAAGTGATTTTGTCAACTGTTTTTTTACTTATTTTTCTATTTACTGTTTAAAAACACCAATACCGGATCAATACAAACACTCCCAGAAAGATCCGATACCATCCAAAGACTGAGAAATCGTGGCTTTTCACAAAATTCATCAGAAAACGGATTGCCACAACAGATACCAGAAAGGCTGCAATACTGGCAATCACCAGAATATACAGCTCATTGGATGCAAGTTGAACTCCGCAGGCTGCAAATTTAACCACTTTCAAAAGACTGGCCCCAAACATTACCGGTATCGCCAGAAAAAAAGTAAACTCCGCTGCCACACTTCTGGAAACACCGATCAAAAGAGCTCCCACAATGGTCGCTCCCGACCTGGAAGTTCCCGGAAAGATTGCTGCCAGCAACTGAAAGAAGCCAATCATAAGTGCCGTCTTATAAGTAATTTCCGGAATCGTGGTAATTTTCGCATCCCTTCCTCTATTGATCCTCTCCACTACGATAAAAGCCACACCGAATACAATCAACGCAATTGCAATGGACACGGAATTATAAAAATAACGGTCAAATACATCATCGAACAACAAACCGATAACTGCAGCCGGAACACACGCAACCAGGATCTTTCCCCACATGGACATTGTCTGTTTGCGGCATGCCAACCCTCCCATCAAACGGATACTCTCTGCATCTTTTTTCCCTTTTTCTATCCGGAAAGGCCATATTTTTCTCCAGAAAACCAATACCACAGCCAGAATGGCTCCCAGCTGGATCACCACGTCAAACATTTCCATAAACTCTTCTGAAACCGACTCAAACGGGAGCCAATCCTCCAAAAGGATCAAGTGTCCTGTACTACTCACCGGAAGCCATTCGGTGATACCTTCCACCACACCATAAATGACAGCTTTCAAGAATTCCAAAAAAGACATATCGTTTTCCTTCCTTCACTTACATATTTCATTTTACAACATACAGACTACAATCGGCAGGCACTATTATATGCCTGCCGGTTTCTCTATGCGTTTTTTCCGCAACAATGTTTGTACTTCTTTCCGCTGCCACATGGACAGGGTTCATTTCTTCCAATCTTCTTGCCCACACGAATGGTAGTAGAAGATTTCTGCTCTTTGTACAGGGCTTTTCTTTCCTCTTCCGTAAAGATTGCTTCCCACTGGGGAAGATTATATAACCAGTCTGCTTTCGCTTTCACCATATTCTTATAAAGAGACGCCTTGTCAAATTTCAGACTGACTACCGTGTCTTCCTCCATGGTTTCCAGTGGATTTGGAGTCACAAGACTCTCGTCAATTCCATCTAAAAATCCTGTCATAGCCATTACTTCTAAGCCATACTTTTCAGCCAGTTCTTTTACCGTGCCCTTTACTTCCGTGTCCGGTTCAGCAAGCAGCTGTTCATAAACACTTTTTTCTTTTTCGAAATATCTCTCCCAGAATTTCTGTAATTCCTGTGGATTTGCCTGTTCATTATAGGCAATACCTCTCCACTGTTCCAATAATCCCATATTCTCATCCTGTCTTTCCAATGTAATTTATGCGGTTATGATCCACAGACAGGGCCATTTACACCCGCATCGCCCATTATAGCTTATTTTCCCGAAAAACACAAGATTCATATTTCTTGAGTTTCCGTAGTTTTATCCACAGAACCCCATTTTCATTATCGTCGCCATAAACAACTTTTAAAAAATACTTAAAATATAAGGAATCTCATTCCTTTTTGATGTAAAATAAAGTCACCACAACAATAATCCACTAAACAAAAAAAGAAAGGATTCCTTATGACTTATTCTACATCAAATACTTATACTTTGAAACGAGAAATTTTAACTTTTTCAAACAAAATTTCCAAACATCTTTCCAAACCGGACATCAAGTTTTCTGCTGACATGACTTATGGCATGCTCGCTTCCGGCAGTTGTCTTCTCACCGATGTCGTAGACCAGCTTCATGAAACTTCCAAGAAGGTCAATTCCGTGGAACGACTTACCCGGCATCTGAATAAAGGTACACCTGCAAAAGCTTTAAACTCTTATCTCTCTGTTGTCCGCAAATGGATTCCGGACGAACCTGTCATCCACATAGATGACAGTGATATCGTAAAGCCGGACGGTTATAAATTCGAGGCTCTCGGTATTGTCCGAGATGGTTCTAAAAGTACTGATACAAAAAACATTTATGAAAAAGGCTATCATGTGACAGAAGCCTGTGTACTGACAAAAAGCAATCATCCAGTCAGTATCTTCTCGGAAATCCATTCTTCAAAAGAAAAGAGTTTTACATCCACTAACGACATAACCTTTTCCGCAATGGAACGGGGTGCTGCCATGTTTGGCAAGGCTACCTTTGTTATGGACCGAGGTTATGATGACAACAAGATGTTTTTAAAGCTTGATGAGCTGAAACAGGATTACGTAATCCGTCTCACCGCCAAACGCAAGCTCTTTTTCCATGGAAAATGGGTTCCTGCAACACAGCTACGTAATCAGCGAAAAGGTAAAATTAAAACGCCTCTGATGTACAAAGGAAAACGGCATGATGCCTACCTTTCCCATGTAAAAGTACAGATAACGGCATCAAGAAAAGACATTTATCTGGTTCTCGTTTATGGCATCACGGAACATCCAATGATGCTTGCAACAAATAAAGAAATAAAGTCAAAAGAAGATGTCATAAAGGTTGCAAAGACTTATTTCTCAAGATGGCGCATTGAGGAATATTTTCGCTGCAAAAAGCAAATGTTCCAGTTTGAAAACTTCCGAGTACGAAAACTTGCAGCAATCAATGCTTTAAATTTTTATATTACCTTATGCATGGCGTTTCTGGCACTTATATCTATGAAGTCAGAAACAAACGCCCTTAAGGTTTCCATAATACAAAAAGCAGATCCTATAAAGGAAAAAGTATATTTCTGCTATTATCGGTTAGCAAAAGGTATCTCTGGCATACTATCGTATGCAAAGGAAGGCGTCAGGCTATGGTTTAGGACAAAACGTCCTGTATACCGTCAACTCTGTCTTAAACTAACCGCATAAATAGATAAAAGAATATTTCTCCTAAAGCCCGGTTCCGGCGGGGTTTATTAAAGTGCCTCTTCTCACAGAACTGCCACTCTATAACTTCAAAATATCGGCAGACTGGTGCTTTGGGACGTTATTTTTATTTTTGAATTACAGTTTACGGAAACTCAAG
>JBJEIY010000034.1:0-2025 GCA_051877515.1 Lachnospiraceae bacterium
GTTATGGCTCTCGGAGTGCAGCGCATGGCAAAACAGAACGCAATCATCCGTAAACTTCCGGCTGTGGAGACTCTGGGGAGTGCCACAGTGGTCTGCTGTGATAAAACCGGAACACTGACGCAGAATCGTATGACGGTTACACATGTGGCGTTTGAAAAATCCTATCAAGCGGGAAAAGCTTCTTCTGTGGATATGATACAGGAATTTCAGGGACAAAATGCAGAACTCCTCAGAATTGCTGCTTTGTGTAATAACGCATCCATGAATCCGGACTGTCCGGGAGAGGTCATAGGGGATCCGACGGAGGGAGCTCTGCTTACATTTGCGGGTAAGTATGGATTTGATCCAGATCTGTTAGTGGAAAGAATGCCGAGGGTATTTGAGCAGCCCTTTGACTCGGTACGAAAACGTATGACTACGGTACATAAAAATGGTGAGGAGATCGTAGCCTATACAAAAGGCGCTGTAGAGGAAATGCTTCCGCTGTGTTCCCACATTGTGACTGAACAAGGAGTCCGACGGATGACAGAAAAGGATCGAAATCAAATTTTATCCCTCTGTATGAAAATGTCGGAAGAAGCACTTCGGGTTCTTGGATTTGCGAAACGGACACTCCCATATATTCCTGTGGATGAAAATGAAGATGTGGAAGAGGATATGACGTTCGTGGGAATGGCCGGAATGATCGATCCTCCACGTAAGGAAGTGATCCAGGCAGTGGAAACTTGCCATGAGGCAGGCATCCGGGTAATTATGATTACAGGGGATCATAAGGTGACTGCCCTTGAGATCGCAAGACAGCTTCACATTTTTCAGGAAGGAAATACAGTGGTTACAGGGCCAGAACTTGACGAAATGACGGATGAGCAGTTAAAGGAAGCAGTAAAAACAGCGGCTGTATTTGCGCGAGTCTCCCCTTCTGATAAACTCCGTATCATTAAAGCTTTGCAGGATAATGAAGAAGTGGCTGCCATGACCGGAGATGGAGTCAACGATTCTCCAGCCCTGAAGGCTGCTGATATCGGCATTGCAATGGGAAAATCAGGAACAGATGTAGCCAAAGATGCCGCAGACATGATCCTGATGGATGATAATTTTACCACGATTGAATACGCAGTCCGGGAAGGAAGGCGCATTTACCGTAATATTCAAAAAGTGATCCAGTTCCTGCTTGCCGGAAATATTGCTGAGATCCTAACACTGTTTATTGCTACTTTATTTAACTGGGACGCTCCAATCCTGGCGGTTCAGGTTTTGTTGGTCAATCTGATTACAGATACGCTTCCGGCATTGGCTTTGGGAGTTGACCCGGCTGAAAAGAATATCATGAAGTATAAACCGGTCAGATCGGGAACCCTTTTTGAGCATGGTCTGATAGTAAGGGTATGCCTGCATGGGGTGTTCATTTCGGCAGCGACAATAGGGGCTTTTCAGACTGGAGTACATATGGACGGCTATGAGGTCGGAATGACGATGGCATTCCTGGTACTGGCGATTTCACAGCTGCTTCACGCACTGAACCAGCGCTCGAATACAGAATCTATTTTCTCGACCGGAAATGGGCATAATCCACACTTGTTTTATTCCATTGCAGGTTCTGCCCTTGTGCTGGCAATAGTTTTGCTAGTTCCATATTTCCGGACTGTGTTTAGTCTGACAATGATTACTGCAAAAGAATGGGGAGTGGTGGCACTGTATTCCGTACTCCCGTTAGCCGCAGTAGAATTAACGAAAGTATTTATTCGACTAACCAGGAAGAATTAATGAAAAGGATTAAGAAAATGGAAAACGGGAACAGAATGGGGGATTCATATGAATGAAATAAAAACACCGAAAAAACCAATTATCTTTTATTACGTGATTGCTTTACTGGTTCTGATGCTTATCAATTTCTGGCTGATACCCTATATGCTTCAGACACAAGTGAAAGAAGTAGATTATGGAATGTTCATGTCCATGATCGAAGAAAAAGATATCGGACGTGTGGAAATCCAGGATAACAAGATCCTTTTTACGGATAAGGAA
>JBJEIY010000035.1:0-97806 GCA_051877515.1 Lachnospiraceae bacterium
CTGTCTGTCTGTCTGTCTGTCTGTCTGTCTGTCTGTCTGTCTGTCTGTCTGTCAAAATTGTCCTACTGTTTTCGAACCAAGTCAATAATCTGCTCCTCCTTTTCTCAGAAATACATAGGATTGATCCTATTTCGGTTTTGTATTGTATCATATTTCGACACAAATTACAATTCTTTGCAATTACTTTTTGCCAATTGGTCACAATTCCTTTTTTATAATAAAATACCCAAAATCTATGTTGCATAAATTACAATTTAAAACTTGCATTTTAGCACACTATCATTGTATTTTATCCAATTTTGTGGTATAATCACCGTATCATGAAAACAGGGAGGAATTCCTATGCCCGATCTGGCAAGATACTTTAAAAGACACCATTTAAAATCCGAGGACATTCTTTATATCTACCGCCATGGCAGAAAAACCGTGATCTGCTCGGAATCTGCAGAGGAGGCATCTTCCGCTATTCCTATGCATGAGTTACTGGCATTCCTGCCGGAGGAAGAATTCCTGTCCATCTCCAGAAGTGCGATCGTCCGCCGGGACAGGATCCTCAATATCAGTCATGATGGTGTTTATACCATGACAGACGGAAAAACCTTTCAGGGCAGAACGCGATACTTAAGTACACACAGGCGTCTAAGGAAGGAGATGCATTTTGATGCACCCAAGCCCCAGGCAGAATTTGCCCCGCCTTTAAGTTTTTTTGAAAAATGCAGTATTTTAGACGATATGCCCGTTGCATACTGCGTGATCGAGTTGGTATTTGATGAGGACGGTCACGGCGTGGACTTTGTTTTCCGCTACTGCAACAAGCATATGGAAGTCGTGGAGGGCATCCCCGTGGAAGAAATGTTAAACCGTTCTTTTTATGAGGTGTTCAAAAACGGAGACAGAAAATGGCTGGTATCTTACGCGGATGTAACCTTAAACGGCTCACAGCGTATCCTTTGTGATTACAGCCCGGAAATCGGCAAGAATCTTACCATCTACTGTTATCAGCCACAGCCGGGGTACTGCGCCTGCGTGCTGGTGCCGGAGTAAAAAGAAAAATCGCCATCTGTTACGTTGACGATTTTCACAATCATTATTAAATTTACAGTTCCAAAGAGTTCTCGTTTAAGAGGAACTCATATAATCCCAAGTGAAGAATGCCATCTTCATCAGTCCAAGGCTTCATCGAGGTCTTGCTAATAATAATTTTTTTAAAAAAGTCTTTTGTATTCTTCAACGGTTTTAGCTCAGTTTCCATTTTAGAAGGTTCGCTGACATTAAGAGCAGATTGGATATAGTATTTTTTTGCTCCTAAATTTGCAACAAAGTCAATTTCACATTGCTTTTTTGTTCTCTTACCTTCGCTTCTTTCTACGATTTCTACCACACCTATATCAACAGAATATCCCCGACAAAGAAGTTCATTGTAAATGATGTTTTCCATGATGTGAGTTTCCTCTTGTTGCCTGAAGTTCAACCTTGCATTACGAAGTCCAATATCCGTGCAATAGTATTTTGAGGGATATTCAAAATATTTCTTTCCTTTTACATCGTATCTTTTTGCGTTGTTGAACAAAAAAGATTCTATTAAATAATTCTGGTAATTTGAAATGGTAGTGCTGGAAACTTTTATGCTTTTGACAGACTGTAAGGTATGGGCAATTTTGCTCGCATTGGTAAGCGAACCAATAGAAGAACACAAATCGTCCGTCAATTCTTCAAGCACATCAGGAAGCTCTATCTCATATCGCTCCACAATATCCTTGAAATACACTTCCGTAAACAGGCCTTGCAGATAATTCATTTTTTCTGCATCTGCTTTTTTCGAAAGAACTAACGGCATACCACCATACAACGCATATTCTTCATAAGCATCAGATTTATCCCCACCTACGAAAGCATAGTACTCCTTGAAGGAGATAGGGTAAATCCGAACTTCATCACCTCTGCCACGAAAGGCAGTAAGGACATCCTTTGTAAGCATTTTGGAATTACTTCCTGTAACATAAATATCTACATTACGGAGTCGCAAAAGACCATTTAACACATTGTAAAGTCTTATATTCTCGGGATTTTTCAGTTCTTCCTTTGAGATGGCATACTGGACTTCATCAATCAGGATGTAGTACATATCCTTGTTTACTATCTTTGACCGTACATACTTTGACAACTCATCCGGATCGCGGTACTGAATATTGGTGTCATCATCAAGTGCGATTGTAATAATCTGTTCTTCTTGCACTCCACTTTCAATCAAGTAATCGTAGAACAAATTGAACAGCAAATAGCTTTTACCACACCGTCTAATGCCGGTGATTACTTTAATCAAGCCGTTTTCCTTTTTATTGATTATCCTTTTCAAATAACTATCTCGTTTAATAACATGTTCCATAGTAACCCTCCACGCAATTAAAACTTATGGTTATTGTCCCCCAACTTTCAACTGTATTATACCACTGCCTTTTGAAAAAGCCAAGTCGTCACTTGAAAATCAGGGGACAAAACCCCTGTTTTTTAAGTTTCAGTGTCTGATGCGGAAGCAAAGATGCCGCACTGATAATCAGTGCGGCACCTCTTTACCCCAGATTCCGGATCTTGAAATCCCGCTGGGCTTCCCTTGTCTGATCTTTTTTGGCGATATCCGCCCGTTTGTCATATAACTTCTTACCACGGGCAAGCGCGATCTCCACCTTCACCAGACTGCCTTTTAAATACACCTGCAGCGGTACAATGGTATAGCCTTTTTCTGAGATCTTTCCCAAAAGCTTATTGATCTGCTGCTTATGCAACAGTAGTTTACGCGGACGCAGGGGATCCTTATTGAAAATATTTCCCTTCTCATAAGGATTGATGTGCATGCCATAGATATAGACTTCCCCTTTTTCAATACGGATAAAGGACTCCTTGATGCTGCAATGTCCCATCCGCACAGATTTCACTTCCGTTCCCGCAAGACTGATACCTGCTTCAATGGTGTCCTCGATGAAATAATCATGTCTTGCCTTTTTATTGTTTGCGATCAACTTGATACTGTCTTTACTCATCCTCATCCTCCACCAATACAAAATCAATGGTTCGCATCAATTTATCAATCCGGTCCAGACGTACTTTTACACTCTGTCCCAGTTTATAGTGTTTGTTCCTGGCCTTTCCCACCAGTTCAAATCCCTCTTCGTTATACTGATAATAATCATCGGTCAGAGCCGTCATATGAACCAGTCCCTCTACTGTATTGGGAAGTTCCACATAGAATCCCCAGCCGGTAACACCGGAGATCACCCCTTCAAACACTTCTTCCCATTTATCCTGCATGTATTCAATCTTCTTCAGCTTAACGGTCTCCCGTTCTGCCTCTTCTGCTCTGCGCTCTCTCTGACTGCAGTGGGCCCCCACTTCACTTAAAATGTTCTCGTAGTGGGCAATGCGTTTTTCATTTAACTGTCCATGCAGCTGTTCCTTAATAATACGATGGATCTGCAGATCCGGATACCGTCTTATGGGCGAGGTAAAATGACAGTAATAAGGTGCCGCCAGTCCGAAATGCCCGGTATTATCTGCCGTATACTTTGCCTGCTTCATGCTGCGCAGTGCCAGTCTTGAGATCAGTGCTTCCTCCGGCTTTCCGTCAATGCTTGCCAGAAGTTTCTGGATTTCCTTGGGATGCACTTCCTCTTTTGATCCTTTCATGGTCAGACCAAAATTATGGATAAAAGTGGCCAGTTTTTCCATTTTCTCCGTATCCGGTTTCTCATGAGTCCGGTATAAAAAGGGAATCTCCTGCCAGTAATAATCTTCTGCTATGGTTTCATTGGCAGCCAGCATAAAATCTTCGATCAGTTTGGTAGCAGTATTCCTGTCATATGGTTTTAGATCCACTGCCCTGCCTTGCTCATCCAGGACCACCTTGGTCTCCGGAAAATCAAAATCAATGGAGCCCCGTTTCTTGCGATTTTCCCGCAGCAGGCCTGCTAACTTTGCCATTTCCATGAACATGGGCACAAACTCTTTGTATTCTTCACACAAGGTCGGATCCTCGTCTTCAATAATACCTCGCACTGCAGTATAAGTCATCCTGCGGTCTACATTGATGACGGTTTCTGCAATCTCATGGTCGATGATCACACCTTTTTCATCCACTGTCATAAGACAGCTTAAGGCAAGGCGGTCCACTCCTGCATTTAAGGAGCACAGTCCATTAGACAGTTTCCGGGGCAACATGGGGATTACCCGGTCTGCCAGATATACACTGGTTCCCCGGTTATAACCTTCCGCATTCAGCGCGGTTTTCTCTTTAACATAATAGGATACATCTGCAATGTGTACTCCCAGATGATAACAGGTGCCATCAAAGCTGACACTTACCGCATCATCCAGATCCTTCGCATCTTCTCCGTCAATGGTCACCATGGGAACAGAACGCAGGTCTTTTCTTCCTGCCTTGCTTTCCTCCGGTACCTCATCAGGAATGTTCGTAAGTTCTCTGAGCACTTCCTCCGGGAATTCTTCCTCCATCCCATAGGTCTTGGCAATGGACAATACATCTACCCCCGGCTCTTTGGCATTTCCCAGAACCTCTGTGATCTTTCCTTCCGGCTTATGATGTTGATCTCCGTAGGAAGTCAGTTCTACCACTACCTTATCTCCCTGTTTCGCGCCATTGATCTGACTCTTGGGGATAAAAATGTCTTCATTCAGCTTCTGGTTATCCGGTTTCACAAATCCGAATGACTTACCTTTTTCAAAAAAGCCCACCAGATTACTGGTTCCATGCTCTAAAATAGCGGTAATACGACCCTCCTGCCGGCGTCCCACGGGGCTTGCCGTCAGCACCAGTTCTACCCGGTCTCCGTGCATGGCTCCCATGGTTTCTCCTGCCGGGATAAAAATATCTTCTTCCCTGTTTTCCACCTGAACAAAACCAAAGCCACTTGGATGACCGCAATATGTTCCGGTCAGTTTCTTTTCTTTGGCAATACTGTATTTGCCCCGTTTGGAGCATTCTATTTTATTCTCGGCCAATAATGCATCCAATGCCTCAATCAGCTCCCACCTTCGTTCCGAAGGCAGATCCAGAACAATAGCCAGTTCTTTCTGCTTCATAGGCACATACATATCATCCTGCATTAATGCCAGCAATACTTTCTTGCGTTTTTCCAAATCTAAACTCATGGTTAACCCTCATACTTTCTCATGGACCCCCTTGTATCATCTTTGCTGATACAAGAAAAGGCTGTCGAAAATCGACAGCCCAGAAATTCTAGATGCTAGAAACGTTTAACACGATTGCTATAACAAGGAATCCAACTACCAGAGCCGTGGTGACTTTCACCAGCATGCCTTCCATAGAACGTCCCTTATTCTTTCCCCAGTAGGTATCAGCTGCTCCACTGATTGCTCCTAAGCCCTGGGCTTTACCTTCCTGCATCAGTACAATGACTGTGATTGCTAATCCAGCCAATATAAAAATTACGGTTAAAATAGTTCTCAGCACGTTAACACCTCCTGTGGTTTTTTCATGCAACTATCAAAGTATAGCACAGAAATCTACTATTTTCAAGAACTTTTATACATTAATTTCTGCTGTCATACCCAGAAGTTCTTTGTTGTTATCCAATACCGGACGAACAACGTCGCGTAAGAAAACTTCCACCTGACGAGGCGCTCTTCCCACATAGCTGGATGGCTCCATGGCACTCTCCAATTCCTCTTTTGTCAGATTAAAGTCCGGATCTGCTGCGATAAGATCCAACAGATTATTATCCAATCCCAGTTCTTTCACATTTCGTCCCGCTTCCATGGAAAGCTGACGGATCTTCTCATGCAGTTCCTGACGGTCGCCGCCTTTTTTCACGGCATCCATCATGATATTCTCCGTGGCCATAAACGGTAGCTCGCTCATGAGATGTTTACGGATCACCTTATCATATACTACCAGACCATCCACTACATTTAAGCAAAGATCCAGGATACCGTCCACTGCCAGAAAAGCTTCCGGAATGGAGATCCGCTTATTGGCAGAGTCATCCAGGGTACGCTCAAACCACTGGGTGGCAGAGGTGATGGCCGGATTTAAGGCATCGATCATCACATATCTGGAAAGAGAGGCAATACGCTCACTTCTCATAGGATTTCTCTTATATGCCATAGCGGAAGATCCGATCTGGTTCTTCTCAAAAGGCTCTTCCACTTCTTTTAAATGCTGAAGCAGACGGATATCATTGGAAAGTTTATGGGCACTGGCTGCGATTCCTGCCAGCACATTAGCCACTCTGGTATCCACCTTTCTGGAATAGGTCTGACCGGATACCGGATAGCAGGCTTCAAATCCCATCTTCTTCGCGATCAGCTCATCGATCTTGTCAATCTTCTCCTGATCTCCCTCAAACAGCTCCTGAAAGCTGGCCTGGGTTCCTGTGGTTCCCTTGGAACCTAACAGCCTGATGGTGGACTGGACATACTCTAAATCCTGCAGATCCATGAGAAACTCCTGCAGCCACAGGGTAGCTCTCTTACCAACCGTGGTTGGCTGTGCAGGCTGAAAATGGGTAAATGCCAGAGTCGGAAGATCTTTGTACTGTTCTGCAAAATCCGCCAGACCGGCAATCACATTCACCAGTTTCTTTTTCACAAGCTGCATGGCTTCACTCATCAGGATCAGGTCTGTATTGTCTCCTACATAACAGGATGTAGCTCCCAGATGAATGATTCCCTTTGCCTTAGGGCAAAGCTGTCCATAGGCATATACATGAGACATTACATCATGGCGCACCTCTTTTTCCCGTGCTTTTGCCACTTCATAGTTGATATCGTCCACATGGGCTTTTAACTCATCAATCTGTTCCTGGGTTATATCAAGTCCCAGCTCCTTCTCTGCCTCTGCAAGGGCAACCCAGAGTCTTCTCCAGGTTCTGAATTTCTTGTCCTGGGAAAAAATGTATTGCATCTCCTTGCTGGCATAACGCTCGGACAGGGGACTGGAATATCTGTCTGTACTCATAGTTTACTCCTTTTTACTTGTCGTATTCACCACGGATGTCCTCTGTTGGCGGTTCCATAGGATATACTCCGGTAAAGCATCCTTCACAGATGCTCAGCCCGTCCACCAGTTCCGAAAGGCGTTCTTCCCGAAGGTAACCCAGACTGTCGGCTCCAATGATCTGACGGATTTCCTCTACCGACCGGTTATAAGCAATGAGCTGCTCTCTTGCAGGCACATCCGTTCCAAAATAGCAGGGCCACAAAAATGGTGGGGAACTGATCCTCACATGAACCTCTTTGGCTCCCGCTTTTTTTAACATGCTGACGATCTGATCACTGGTGGTTCCACGGACAATGGAATCATCGATCATGATCACACGCTTACCCTTTACCGCATCCGTCAGGGCATTTAATTTTACCCGGACAGAAGACTCCCGGCTGCTTTGTTTTGGTTTGATAAAGGTCCGGCCCACATAACTGTTTTTCACAAAAGCAGTTCCATAGGGAATACCTGACTCCATGGCATAACCCATGGCTGCCACGTTTCCGGACTCCGGAACGCCCACCACGATATCCGCATCCACCGGAGAATCCATGGCAAGAAATCTTCCTGCCTTGATCCGGGATGCATACACGCTTACATCATCGATATGACTGTCCGGTCTTGAGAAATAAATATATTCAAAAATACAGCGTCCCTGCTTCTCCTTGGGAATGCACATGGACTTATCCGACTGGATCCCTTCCGGTGTGATGGTCACGATCTCACCCGGCTCCACATCACGGATAAAAGTAGCTCCAATGGTATCTAAAGCGCAGGATTCGGATGCCAGTACATAGGCATTGTCCCGTTTTCCCAACACCAGGGGCTTAAATCCGTAAGGATCTCTGGCCCCGATCAGTTTCCGGGGACTCATAACCACCAGTGAATAGGCTCCTTTGATCTTCTTGCAGGCACGTCCTACCGCTTCCTGAACGGTTTTGGAATTCAACCGTTCTCTGGCAATGTGATATGCAATCACCTCAGAATCTATGGTAGTCTGGAAAATGGCTCCGGTATAAGCCAACTCTTCCCTTAACTCATTTGCATTGATCAGGTTTCCGTTGTGTGCCAATGCCAGGGTACCCTTTACATAGTTTAGTACCAAAGGCTGGGCATTCTCCCTGGTAGAAGCCCCGGCGGTGGAATACCGCACATGTCCTACTCCGATATCGCCTTTCATGGGTGATAAGCTATCCTCATCAAATACCTCATTTACCAGACCCATACCCTTATGGGATATTACTTTTCCCTTCGGTCCCTGGGTATCAGAAACTGCGATACCGCAGCTTTCCTGCCCACGATGCTGTAATGCAAACAGGCCATAATAGATGGTGGAGGCAACATTGCCTCCATCAAAATCATACATTCCAAAGACACCGCACTCCTCGTGCAGTTCGTGGCACCCGGCCTGACGTAATCCGTTTACATCTTTGTTCATGCTTTTCCTCTCAACTTATGCCAATCCGATTCTCTTGAATACTTCCTGGTATGCATCTTCTACTTTTCCCAGGTCTCTTCTGAAACGGTCTTTGTCTAATTTTTCTTTTGTTTTGCTGTCCCATAATCTGCAGGTATCCGGAGAGATTTCATCTGCAAGAATGATCTGTCCGTGATATCTTCCAAACTCAATCTTAAAGTCAATCAGGTCAATGCCTGCATCCTTGAAGAATGCCTTTAAGATTTCATTTACTTTAAACGCATACTCTGTGATCTTCTCGATTTCCTCTCTGGTTGCCAGATCCAATGCAACAGCAAAGTAATCGTTGATCAGCGGATCACCCAGTGCGTCGTTCTTATAGCTGAATTCCAGTGTCGGTGCGCTAAATGGTGTTCCCTCTTCCACACCCAGTCTCTTGGAAAAGCTTCCTGCTGCCACGTTACGTACGATCACTTCCAACGGAACGATGGAAACTCTCTTTACTTCTGTCTCACGATCGCTTAACTCTTTGATAAAGTGAGTCGGCACACCGGCTTTCTCAATCTGCTGGAAAATATAGTTGGTCATGCGGTTGTTGATGGCTCCCTTTCCTACAATGGTTCCCTTCTTCTCGCCATTGAAAGCGGTTGCATCATCTTTATAATCCACGATCAGGATATCCGGATCATCTGTTAAGAATACTTTTTTTGCTTTGCCTTCATAAAGCTGTTCTAATTTCTTTGCCATTTTTCACACCTGTCCTTTTTTCTTTGAGTTTTATTTCCAATGCCATGATTACCTAGACCACCACAGCACACTTATACGAAAAAATTATAATACACAATATTACTAAAATCAACCTCATTATTTTGTTACAAATAATGAGGTTGCGTCATGTTTTAAAAGCTCATATACTTGGAATAACCGAATCCGTTTACCATCGCTTCGATCTGGATCTGTTTTTTACAGAATGGGCACTCTCTTGGTTCATATGCCTCATAACCGGGCAGATCGTTTTTTGAGAAAATATAGTTGATCCTCTGCCCGTCAATCTCATCGATGGTGGAAAACAGGGAATTGATCCCTTCCACAATACCCTGATAGTAGGTGATGCATTCCATACTGCGTCGGATGGTCATACCCGTTGTGGTGGTTGCCATCAACAGGAGCACATGTTTTCCCTGAATACAGCGGGCGATATTATCCCGGAACATCAGCTGGTTGTTTCGGTTATATTCCGGGGTAACCACATAGATGGTCTGATGCTTGTTGCTGGTCATATAATCATGATCTTCAAATTCCTGGGCTAAGAATGTTCCCACAGTTTCCGTACCATCCATACACACGATGGTGTCAAAGATCTTATTACTGCCGCGATATCCCTGTTCAATGATCTTGGCTACTTCTTTTGCCTCATCAATCCGGGTCTTTAAACTGGTCAGGTCAATGTAATAATTGATATGGGAATGGCTGGTGGCAAAATGCCCCGGTACTGCATGAAGCGGTGCCTGATTACTGTGTTCCGAATAAAATTTCACCATTCTTCCTTCGATATCAATATCGTTTACTCCCATGCTGTATTCCTCCAATCACTTTTATTTTCCGGTGGAACCGAATCCGCCCTCTCCACGCTTCGTTTCCGCAAGTTCTTCCACTTCTTCAAACTCAACTGCCAGATAGGGAAGAATCACCATCTGGGCAATTTTCTCTCCCATCACCACTTCTCTTGTGATGTTACTGTCATTATGAAGCGGTACCAGGATTGGTCCCCTGTAATCGGAATCGATCACCCCGACACAATTTGCAGGCCGCAATCCCTCTTTGGTGGAAAGCCCGCTTCTGGCAAAAATGCCTCCAAAATAACCTTCCGGGATCTCCATGGATACCCCCACCGGGATCTTTATCGTTTCCCCCGGTGCGATCAGTTCCTTCTTAACATCTGCATACAGATCATAACCTGCCGCACTGCTGCTTCCTCTGGTGGGCAACACCGCAGATTCACTTAATTTTTTTATCTTTACTTTCATACGCTTCCTCGCTTATTTCTCTAGCTGCAACAGCAGCTTTTCCGGTTCTCAATCTGCTCCACCAGGGAAGTATCTACTTCCTGCGTCAGATGAAGTACCACTCTGTGCAGTCGCCTGGTTTCGTTCATGTCAATGACACGCTGATTACTGCTGCCAACCCAATGGAGCTGATTATCTTTTTTCTCCACCTCAAAGGGTCCGTCCACCAGAACATCCAAATAATTCATCACTTCCAGATCTTTGACCTCTTCATACAAATATCCGGTGTACATCCAGATGGTTTTTGCGGGAAATCTTTCCCTGATCTCTTTGGCAAGTGCGGTTACATCCGGACGATTTCCGAGAAACAGGGGATCTCCCCCACTGAAAGTAATGCCGGAAATGTAGTCTCTGGAAAGAAGATCCATCAACTCTTTTTTTGCCTCATCATCAAAAGGTAACCCTCCGTTTGGATCCCAGGTAACAGGGTTCTGACACTGCTCACAGCAGTGATCACAACCGGACAGCCACAATACCGCCCGAAGCCCGTCGCCGTTATTCATATCATCTTTGGTAATGTTATGATATCTCATAGCTCATTTCTCTTTCTACATAGATTTTCGTTCTGCAATTTCACTCATCTTGGCAGCATTCAGTCTGGTATCTCCCTTTACTCTGGAATAGGACAAATAGCCATTCATACGGTCAATCTTGGTCAGGTTACGGCTTCCGCATTTCGGGCAGACATCCATCTCAAGCTCCTCATGTCCGCAGTCATCACAATATGCCAGCGACAGGTTCACACCTTCATAGAAGCCCATATCCATGGCACGCCTTACCAGTGTCTTCACAGCTTCCTTGTTGTAGCTGATAGGATAGCGCACATATTGGATCTTTCCTCCGTTAAACAGCTCCCAGAACCGGTATTCCAGATCCTGCTTTTCGATCGGTGTGATATCCTCCGAAACATGGCAGTGGAAACTGTTGGAGACATAATCCCTGTCAGATACACCTTCAATAATACCGTATTTCTTACGGAACTGTTTTACCTGCAGGCCGCACAGATTCTCTGCCGGTGTTCCGTAAATCGCATACAGGATGCCATCTTCTTCTTTAAACTGCTGGATCTTCTTGTTAATGTACTCCATGACTTCCAGGGCAAAGGCACCATCCTCCACCAAAGACTTTTTATTGTATAACTCCTGCAGTTCGTTTAACGCCGTAATACCGAAGGACGCTGTTGCTGAATCCAGCAATGGGCGGATCTTGTCATGCAGCCCAAGATTTCCTCCCAAAAAACCTCCTTCGCAATAAGCCAGAGGATTGGTGGAAGCCCTAAGCTCACCCAGATAATCTCTGGTTCGGATGTGAAGCTGACGGATCAGTTCCAGATAGTAATCCAGCACCTCATAAAAGTCCCTGCTCTCCTGTCTTGCTTTTGCCAGGATCATTGGCAGATGCAGAGAGATCGCTCCCATGTTAAACCGTCCTACAAAGATTGGCTCATCCTGGTCATCTGCAGGATACATGCCGCCCCTCTCATACCAGGGTGACAGGAATGCACGACATCCCATAGGAGAAATGATCTTTCCATAACGCTTGTACATACTGGCAATATAACCTTTTCCGGTTAAAGACAGCCAGTCCGGATACATGGTTTTCTGGGAACACTCGATGGCAACTTCAAATACATCCTCCAGTTCCTTGCCTTCTCCATGCAGGTTCTCATCATATAAGAATACGATCTTCGGGAAAAGCACCGGCTTTTTGCGTCCTTTTTTACCCTGTCCGTTCTTCCTTACCTTCAAGAGGGAGATGGTCGCCAGTTTTGCAAACCTTCCGGTTCCCGTTCCTGCCGTTACCGTAATAAAAGGATAATCACCACGGCTGCTTGCTACTGTATTAAATTTGTATTCCCAGCCCTGGAATCCTTGTTCAAAATCATTGGTAATATCCCGCATGGTCTCTTCTTTTGCCCGTTCTTCCGAAACTCCCATGGCAGTATATTTTTCCATATATTTCACATAAGACTTTTCCGCATATGGTTCCAGGATCTTTTCCACACTGGGGATGGTAAATCCGCCATACTGCTGACTTGCGGCACTTAATACGATATCACCGATGACATCAAAGGCCACTTCCAGTGTTTTCGGTTCGTTATACCACAGGTTACCCATTTCAAATCCACCTGTGAGCACATTTTCCACATCGAACAGACAGCAGTTCATGGTATCACGTCTTGCGGACATGTCATGAATATAAATATAGCCATCCCGGATTGCCTGGACTTCCTCTGTGGTTAAAAAGAACTTTTTATATAACTCTTTATTTAACTCATTAAAGATCAGACTCCGTTTTGTAGACACCAGAGCACTGTCCGTATTGGAGTTTTCTTTATCTCCGATATACATGATGGACTGGCTCTTCTTATATACCTCATCCAGCATCGCCACAAAGTCCTGCTTATAATTACGATAGTCGCGATAGCTCTTGGCAACAAGTGGGTTTACACGCTCCAGCGCACCTTCTACCACATTGTGCATGGTGGCAATAGGCACCTCGGTCAATCCCATGTCCTTCACCTTTTCCTCTACGAATTCGCAGATGAACTTCAATTCTGCATCTGTAAAGGTTACCAGCGCACGATAGGCCGATTTATTTACCGCCACAACTACCTTCTGCACATTGAATTCTTCTTTTGTTCCGTCTTTTTTAACCACATAGATCATTGTAAGGTCCCTCCTTATTCATCCCAGCTAAGATCCGTATGCTCGATCCTTCTGTCTCGTACCATCAGTTCCCTCACTGCATCTTTTGCCGGAAAATCTTCAAACAATACACGATTTACCACTTCCACAATAGGCATGCTCACATGGTATTTCTCTGCCAGCTGCAATGCGGACTTTGCGGAGTACACTCCTTCTACCACCATCTGTACTTCTTCCATGGCCTCTTTCATGGTCTTTCCCTGACCAATGAGATAACCCGCCTTACGGTTACGGCTATGTACGGAAGCACAGGTAACGATGAGATCTCCGATACCGGTCAGTCCCTGCAGAGTCTCACTTTTTGCTCCCATAGCCACTGCCAGACGGCCAATCTCTGCAATTCCTCTGGTAATGAGGGCCGCCTTGGTATTATCTCCATATCCCAGACCATCTGCCATACCTGCCGCCAAAGCGATTACATTCTTTAAGGAAGATCCCACTTCCATTCCCAACACATCCGGAGAGGTATAGACACGGAAATTCTCATTCATAAAATAACTTTGTACCCGTTCTGCAACTTCTTTTTTCTTGCTTCCTGCCACCACAGTAGTAGGCAATCGTCTTCCCACTTCCTCTGCATGGCTTGGTCCACAAAGCACAGCCACCTCTGCTTCCGGCAGTTCCTCACCGATGATCTCTGCCAAGGTAAGATTGGTATCCTCTTCAATGCCCTTTGCCACAGTCACGATCAATTGATCCTTTTTCAAATAAGGTTTCATACTTTTGCAGGTGCTTCTAGTGAATACAGAGGGTACCGCCAGCACCAGCATATCCTTTTCTTCCATGGCAGCCTCTAAATCGGAAGTCAGCTCAATCTTCTCATCGATCCTGACACCCGGAAGCTTTGCCTTATGTTCCCTGTCTTTTTTTAAAGCTGTTATCTCTTCTTCCATAACAGACCAGATGGTCACATCATGTCCGTTATCGTTCAGTACACATGCCAGGGCTGTACCCCAGCTACCAGCTCCGATTACGCTAACCTTACTCATCGCTATTACTCCTCATCTCTTTTTTTATGAAAACTGATCTTATTCTCGGTCCCATTTTTTAATTTCACAATATTCCCGCGGTGTCTTACAATACCCAGGATCATAATAAAGGCCCCCAGCAGATATATTTCGTTCAGATACCTCACATCCACATCCAGCCAACCCATATTTCCAAACAGCAGCAGCTGGATATAAAACAGGATCAACCCTATGATGGAACCCAGGGAAACATACCTGGTTATTACTATGATCAGAACAAATGCCGTCAGGCAAACCGGAGCAAGCCGGATACAAAACGCCAGAATAAAACCTCCTGTACAGGCAATTCCTTTTCCCCCTCTGAAATTCAGATAAAAGGGAAAGTTATGTCCCAGGATCGCTCCCACACCGGCATACATCATCAATAGTTTGACACCCTCAGGATACTGATCATGGAACAATGCCCAGGCCACAAAAACAGCCAGCATGCTCTTTAACACATCGCCCAGAAGGGTAATGACTCCTCCCCAAATTCCGAAAGTCCGAAGGGCATTGGTTGTCCCTGCGTTTCCGCTTCCATGCTCTCTGATATCTGTGTGTTTTAGTTTTCCATATATATAACTGGTTTCAAACAGTCCAAAAATATAACCGATCACAATGGACAGTATTCTTGCCGTTGCCATTTTGCTATTCTTCCTTTCTTTCTCTGATGATAAACTTTAATGCTGTCCCCCGGAAACCAAAGGTATCCCGGATCCTGTTTTCCAGATACCTCTGATAGGAAAAATGCATCAGTTTTTTGTCATTTACAAAGATCACAAAGGTTGGCGGCTTGATAGATGCCTGTGTGATATAAAACAGTTTCAACCGCTTTCCTTTATCTGTTGGTGGCTGCTGCATGGCAACCGCTTCTGTCATGATCTCATTTAGCACACCGGTAGCTACACGCATGGCATTGTTTTCCAGTACCACATCGATCATATCAAAAATCTGGTTTAAGCGCTGCCCTGTTTTTGCAGAAACAAACATGATTTCCGCATAAGACATAAAGCTTAATACACTCCGGATCTTCTCGCTCTCCCGGTATATGGTCTTGTCATCCTTTTCCTTGGCATCCCACTTATTCACCACAATAATGATGCCCTTGCCCCTGTCATGGGCTACACCTGCGATCTTGGCATCCTGCTCCGTGACACCTTCCGTGGCATCTATGACAAGAAGTACCACATCTGCACGCTCCACCGCACTCACTGCTCGTATTATGCTGTAGCGTTCAATTTCCTCTTTGATCTTGTTCTTTCTGCGTATTCCTGCCGTATCAATAAAAACGTACTCTCTGCCGTTGTAAGTAACATCTGTGTCAATGGCATCTCTGGTGGTTCCGGCCACATCCGACACGATCACCCGGCTCTCTCCGCACAGCTTATTGACCAGGGAGGACTTCCCTACATTGGGTTTTCCGATAATGGCCACCTTCGGACGGTCATCTTCCTCATCTTCCGCTTCCTGATTGGGAAATTCTTTTACCACAAGATCCAGAAGATCTCCCAATCCCAGCATGGATGCCGCGGAAACCGGTACCGGCTCTCCGATTCCCAAATTATAGAATTCATATACATCCGGCATATATTTTTCAAAATTATCCACCTTATTAACTGCCAGAATCACAGGTTTTCTGCTCTTACGCAGCATATCCGCCACCTTGGAATCCGCATCAATAAGTCCCTGACGCACATCCGTAATAAAAATGATCACATCCGCAGTGGAAATTGCGATCTCGGCCTGATCTCTCATCTGACTTAAGATCACATCTTTCGATTCCGGTTCGATTCCGCCTGTATCAATTAGGGTAAAACCATAATTCAGCCAGGTCACATCTGCATAAATCCTGTCTCTTGTCACTCCGGGAGTATCCTGCACAATAGAAATCCGTTCTCCGGCAATGGCATTAAAGAGTGTAGATTTTCCCACATTGGGCCTGCCCACAATGGCAACAACTGGTTTGCTCATATGCATTCCTTTCTCTGATCTATCTTTCTATCCTCATGTATTTGTGGTTTGCTCACAATACAACACCTATATCTAGTATATTATATCACTTTATTCTGTCAAGTGTTTTTTCATCCCCGGGTGATTGCTTTTAACAAATCTCCGCCTTCTGAAGCCACTACCCGGATGGGAATCTTAAGTTCTTCCGAAACCTGAGATAACGTCAAATCATCCAACAATACTTCTTCCCCGCTTCGCAGCATGTTAATGGGAATCAGCAAACGGTCTGCCTGGGTATGTCCCCGCAGCTGGGCAATCAGATCCTGGCCGGTAATCAGACCGGATACCGTGATCTGTTCGCCAAAAAAGTCATTTCGAATGGGCATTACCGTGGCAGTAATATTTGGAAACTTCTCTTTCAGGCGGTCACATAGCTGTTCCAGGATGGGTGCCGCCAGTATCCCCGTAGCAAGAAGTACGGTTTGAAAACTGTCCGAACCTTCTGCCTGCTGAAACGCTTCTTCGAATTCCTCCTGCAGCAATCTCAGCATTCCCACACCGTTTTCCAACTGCAGATAGCCGTCATAACATTCCTCTTCCGGCAGACTTCGCTCTGCCAACAGATACCACTCATCGCTGGCATGTACAAAATGCATTCCGTATTGTTCATAACTGATCTTTTGCCAACGCTCAATGATATCAATGACTTTTTCCGCATCCTCCTTTGTAAAAGGTTCCAGCGGATACAATCCTTCCCGGTATTTTGACAATCCCACCGGCACCACGGAAACACTCTGCATCGTCGGAGCATAGGAAATCAATCTGCTAAGACTGTATTCCAGCTCCTCCCCGTCATTGATCCCCTTACAAAGAACGATCTGCCCATTCATGGTAATCCCGGCCCGGGCAAACTGATCGATCTTATCCAATGCTTCTCCCGCAAACCGGTTATGCAGCATCATGCAACGAAGCTCCGGATTCATCGTCTGCACAGATACGTTAATGGGTTCCATCTTGTAAGTGATAATACGCTGCACATCTTCATCGCTGAGATTTGTAAGCGTCACATAGTTTCCCTGCAAAAAAGAGAGTCGGCTGTCATCATCCTTAAAGTATAGGGTCTCCCGCATTCCGGGTGGCATTTGGTCTATAAAGCAAAAGATACATTTGTTTCTACAGGAACGATACTCATCCATTAAGCCATTTTCAAATTCAATGCCCAGATCATCCTCGTATTCCTTTTCTATCTCCAGTTCCCACTGTTCACCATTTTGTTTCTCAATGAGCACAGTCAGGTATTCTTCATTGCACAGATAATGATAATCAAACACATCCCCTACCGTGGTGCCGTTAATGCTAAGCAACTTATCGCCGGATTCTACCCCCAGTTCATCCGCGATGCTGCCCGGGCAGACGCTTTTCACCACATGCTTAAGATTCTTTTTGCTCATAGCTCTCCTTTCGACCTGTCCAAATAATTACAGATCATATCTTGAATTTTATCATAGTATGCCAAAGAATAAAATCAAAAATATCATTTGCGATGAATTTTCCACAAAATAAGGTGTGTCTGCAGGCAGCCCCGCTTGTTAGGAACAAAAAAGCTGCCGCCTGTGCGATAAAATCGCTCAGCGGCAGCCTTCTTATTTCGTAAGAAGCTATTCCTTATCGATTAGTCATTTCCATAAAGTTTCACTAATTTTTCCAGATAAGATCTTCTTGCCTTTGCATTTTCTTCTGCAGTATCAAACAGTTTCTCTGCTCTTTCCGGATTAGCACGTACCAACGCATTGTAACGAACTTCTCCGTTTAAGAACTCTTTGAAGTCTCCTGTCGGCTCTTTGCTGTCTAAGGAGAATGCCGGCTTTCCTTCCTCTGCAAGTGCAGGATTGAAACGGAAGTTATGCCAGTAACCAGCCTCTACAGCCAGTTTCTCTTCTGTCTGAGACTTGCTCATACCTTTCTTGATACCATGGTTGATACATGGAGCATAGCAGATGATCAGGGATGGTCCCGGATAAGCTTCTGCCTCTGCGATTGCTTTTACGCACTGTGCGTAGTCTGCACCCATGGATACCTGTGCTACATATACATAGCCGTAGCTCATTGCGATACCTGCAAGGTCTTTCTTCTTCACATCCTTACCACCGGCTGCGAACTGAGCAATTGCTCCGGTCGGTGTAGATTTGGAAGACTGTCCACCGGTATTGGAATATACCTCGGTATCGAATACCATGATGTTGATATCTCTTCCTGAAGCCAGAACATGATCAACTCCACCGAATCCGATATCGTATGCCCATCCGTCTCCACCGAAGATCCACTGGGATTTCTTAGCAAGGAAATCTTTGTCTCTCAAAATCTCTTTACCGCAGTCGCATCCGCATTTTTCTAATGCTGCAACTAATCTGTCGGTTGCTTTTCCGTTGGTCACACCACAGTCAAAGGTATCGATCCACTCTTGTGCTGCTGCTTTTGCTTCAGCATCTTTACCGTTTTCTGCAATGTTTGCAACCTTCTCTTTTAAACCGTCACGAAGAGCCTTCTGAGCTAAGAACATTCCGTATCCAAACTCAGCGCCGTCCTCGAATAAGGAGTTAGACCAAGCCGGTCCTTTTCCTTCCGGTGTAGTTGTATATGGAGTAGATGGTGCAGAGTTACCCCAGATGGAAGAACATCCGGTAGCATTTGCGATGTACATTCTGTCACCAAATAACTGGGTTACCAGTTTTGCATAAGGAGTCTCTCCACAGCCTGCACAAGCTCCTGAGAACTCAAGTAACGGCTGTCTGAACTGAGATCCTTTTACGGAAGCCAGTTTGAATTTCTCCACAACGTCCTCTTTGTGAGGTACGGTAATACCATAATCGAAGTATTTCTGATCCTCTGCGTTTGCTTCGAAGTTTTCCATGGACAGAGCCTTCTCGCCCTTCATTCCCGGACAAACGTTTACACAGGATCCGCATCCGGTACAGTCATAGGTAGATACGGTTACGGAGAACTTGTACTCCGGCATTCCTGTTAACGGAAGCGTCTTCATTCCTTCCGGTGCCTTAGCAGCTTCTTCTTCGGTCATTGCAACCGGTCTGATAACTGCATGCGGACATACATAGGAACAGAAGTTACACTGGATACACTTGGTCGGATCCCAAACAGGAATATCAACAGCAACTCCACGTTTCTCATATGCAGCAGTACCGCTTGGAGTGGTACCATCTACATAATCCAAGAATGCTGATACCGGTAATTTATTTCCTTCCTGTCCGTTTACAGGCTTCTGGATGTTGTTTACAAAATCAAGCACTGCCTTATTACCCTGGGTAGCCTTGCTTGTCAGATCTTCATCTTTGCAGTTCTTCCAGCTTTCCGGTACTGCAATCTCAACGATCTTCTGAGCACCCTGATCAATAGCGTCATAGTTCATCTGAACAATGGCATCACCCTTCTTGCCATAGGTAGCCTTTGCTGCAGCCTTCATCAGTTCGATGGCTTTTTCCTCTTCCAGAACTCCGGAGAGTTTGAAGAATGCAGACTGAAGCACGGTATTGATACGTCCGCCAAGTCCGATCTCTTTACCGATCTTAATACCATCAATGGTATAGAACTTGATGTTGTGCTCTGCAATATAACGTTTTACCTGTCCCGGTAAATTCTCTTCCAGTCCTGCCATGTCCCAGGAGCAGTTCAGAAGGAAGGTTCCTCCGTCTACCAGATCCTGAACCATGTTGTACTTATGAACATATGCAGGATTGTGGCAGGCAACAAAGTTTGCTTTGCTGATTAAGTAAGTAGAACGAATCGGTTTCTTTCCAAAACGCAGGTGGGAAATGGTTACACCACCGGATTTCTTGGAATCATAATCAAAGTATGCCTGTGCATACATATCTGTATTATCACCAATGATCTTAATGGAGTTCTTATTAGCTCCTACAGTACCGTCTGCACCAAGTCCCCAGAATTTACAGTTAATGGTTCCTTCCGGAGTGGTAACCGGCTGCTCGGTAACATCCAGAGAAAGATGTGTTACGTCATCATTGATACCAACGGTAAACATCTGTTTCTCATGGTTATTGTATACGGCAATGATCTGTCCCGGTGTGGTATCCTTGGATGCCAATCCGTAACGTCCTGTAAATACAGGGATCTGATCAAACTTGCTTCCTTTTAATGCTGCTACTACATCCAGATATAACGGTTCACCCTGTGCTCCCGGCTCTTTGGTTCTGTCAAGAACAGTAATCTGTTTTACAGAATCCGGGATTGCAGCAATAAGAGCTTCCTTGGAGAATGGTCTGTACAGACGTACTTTTACAAGACCAACCTTCTCACCACGTGCCAACAGATAATCGATGGTTTCGTCAATGGTATCACATACAGAACCCATTGCTACGATCACGTGGGTAGCATCAGCTGCTCCATAATAGTTAAATAATTTATAATCGGTTCCGATCTTTGCATTAACCTTGTCCATATATTCCTGAACAAGTGCCGGAATTGCATCATACTTCTGATTGCAGGCTTCTCTTGCCTGGAAGAAGATATCACCATTCTGTGCAGATCCTCTCTGAACCGGGTGATTTGGATTTAATGCATCTTTTCTGAATGCATCAATGGCATCCATATCCACCATGTCTTTCAGATCTTCATAATCCCAGGTTTCGATCTTCTGGATCTCATGAGAAGTTCTGAATCCATCAAAGAAATTGATAAATGGTAATCTTCCTTTAATTGCTGCAAGGTGTGCAACCGGTGTTAAGTCCATAACTTCCTGCACGGAAGACTCACATAACATTGCACATCCTGTCTGACGGCAGGCATAAATATCGGAATGATCTCCGAAAATAGATAATGCGTGGCTGGCAATGGCACGGGCAGATACATTAAAAACTCCCGGAAGTCCTTCACCGGCAACTTTGTAAAGATTCGGGATCATTAACAGTAATCCCTGAGATGCAGTATAAGTGGTGGTCAGTGCACCTGCTGCTAAGGAACCATGAACGGTACCTGCTGCACCTGCCTCTGACTGCAGCTCAGTAACCTGAACTGTATGTCCGAAAATATTCTTTCTTCCTTGTGTTGCCCACTCATCTGTAGCCTCAGCCATAACAGATGATGGAGTGATTGGATAGATCGCTGCAACATCCGTAAATGCATACGAAGCATGTGCTGCTGCATGGTTTCCATCCATTGTCTTCATTGAACGTTTCATTCCGCTTCCTCCTACTAAAATTGGTATATCAAACGAACCAGACGGTTCTTATAACCTCCAATAATCTATAATACTCAAAATTTCCCTTAAAATCAAGTAATTTTGCCTTTTTTTTGCAAAAGGCGCACCCGCATACAACGGATACGCCCCAAAATCATTCTTTTACGGAAAAAGAAATTCCATCTTTTTCATATAAATCTCCAAATCCTACTTCGTCATCCAGACAGTGGATTTCCTGATCCTTGCAATAGACTGCATAGAAACCGGTCTGTGACAGCTCCTGTACTGCCTGTTCATCAAACTCTCCCGTTAAATAAAGCGGGATGGTTTTCATAAGAATCTCTGCGCAGGATTCTTTGGAAGACTGCATGATCAATTCATTGATACTACTGATACAGGTTCCATCTTCCGGAGATAAAAACATGGTCCGGTCTTCTCCCTGTTTCGTTGTATAATAGTATCGTTTCTCTGTTTCACCCAATGGATAATTTCTTAAATATACAATACTTTTTGCCCCGGAGTAATTCATGGTAGCTGCATCATAGACGGTATCCCCATCACAATGATACAAAGCAACTGCAAAATCACTGCCTGTCTGGTCAAAGTTGCGTGTATATCCGTTATAGCTTGCAATATATCCTGCGCCATGATTGTTTTCAAGCATCACGTCAGCAATATAATCTACAATAAACGCATTTTTCATCCAGTAAAGATCAAGGAAACTCTCAATTTCTTCCTGTCTTGCGAACTCCAGATACTCTTCTGACACGCAAAGCTTTACTTTGTTGTCTCCCAAAAGCTCCAGTCGAACCTGCTCAGGATCTGCAGTATATCTGATGCACGCAGCGAAAAACTCTGCCACTTCTTCGTTAACTACAGGGTCATACAGCTTAGCCTCATCATCATTGTCGCTAAAGAAAATATTATCATACACAGCATAGATAGGTGCCATATATTGTACTCTGCAATCATGATCCTCCAGCGTTTGTAGCGACCGGTATAACAGTTCTCCGACCTCAATTACTTCATTGGGATGTGAACTGATATAGTGCAGATTATGCACATCTACAAAGTTCCGGTCCGTGTTAAACACCTGATATGCCGTTACCATGGCATCCGAGTATAATTCTCTGACCTCATTGAATTCCGCAGAAGCTGCAGCACCGTTATACCCCAGATTATACCGGAAAACAAACTCCACGCCGCAATTTGCCTCTTCTGTTTCCACGGAAATCTCTCTCCATCCGGACTCTACCATTACACAGGACGAAAGACTGTATGTAATGGATATTACCGCGATCACAAGAAAAAAAACGGCCAGGATTATTCTCAGCTTTATATGCTTGATCTCAGGAATCTGAATTTCCTCCAGGTCTTTATGCTCTCTTGCCTGCTTCATAAACACTCCTTAAGTCTGTATCGCTTAGAGAATAGCCAGCAGCAATGCAAACAGGAAAACTGCAAGAACCACGCCCCGGAATATCAGGCCCGCAACAGCTCCACTCTTCAGCTTATTATAATTCCTGTAGTACTTCTTGGACTTAAAGATCATCGCTGCAATCAGAGACAGAATCGGAAGGATAAAAGCAACGATAGCCATCCAAAGGCTTCCCGTATCATGTACCGGTGCCTTTAAAAACTCTAATTCTGCATTGGTCATTTTTCTGGTAACATCCACACTATGCTGTAATTCTTCCTCGGACTGTGCGATCTGAATGGATTTAATTGGTTCCCCTTTCTCACGCAATGCCTTGTATTCTTCAATCTCTTTCTTGTTTCCGTATACCCAGTGATCATGTCCAATGTTTACAAACTCAGGCTTGTCTTCACTGTAGTCGTGCATGGACGGATCATAGGTACGAAGCACCTTCTTTTTCTCCAGTTCCGGATCCGGGATTGGAATCGCCGAAATCAGGGAATGTGTATACGGATGTAACGGATAATCAAATAATTCCTCCGCATCAGCGACCTCAACAATACGTCCTTTGTAGATAACACCGATACGGTCAGAGATAAATCGTACAATGGAAAGGTCATGTGCGATGAACAGATAGGTAACCTGCTGCTCTTTCTGGAATTTCTTCATGAGGTTCAGCACCTGTGCACGAATGGAAACATCCAACGCAGAAATCGGTTCATCCGCTATTACCAACTGCGGTTCCATGACCATAGCTCTTGCAAGACCGATCCTTTGTCTCTGTCCTCCCGAAAACTCGTGAGGATAACGGGTCAGATGCTCAGGTAAAAGACCAACCTCATTAATGATATTTTCAACCTTTTTCACACGATCTGCTTCGTTCTCAAATAAATGGAAATTGTACAGACCTTCTGAAACGATATAATCTACCGTGGCACGTTCATTCAAACATGCCGCCGGATCCTGGAACACCATCTGAATATTACGAACCACTTCTCTGTCAAGAGATTTGGAAATCTTTCCGGAAATCGGCACACCCTTGTACTGGATCTCTCCGGCCGAAAGAGGATTCACACGAATCACCGCACGACCAATGGTTGTTTTTCCCGATCCGGACTCACCTACCAGTGAGAAAGTCTCTCCTTTATGGATATCAAAAGAAGCATCGGTTACGGCTCTTACCGCATCCGCCCCCTTGCCAAATGTAATATCTACGTTTTTCACTGACAGAAGAATCTCTCTGCCGCTTTCATCTATTGGACCATGTTCCGGAAAACTTGAAACATTATTTTGTTTAGACACGTTCTAATCTCCTATATGTTAAATGCATTAATTAATTTTTCATGTATATTCTTGATACCATCCGGTTTCTCAATCTGAGGAGCACTGGGATGGAGCAACCATGTTTTCGCGTAGTGCGTATCTGTGATCTTGAACATCGGCGGCTCCTTCAAAGTATCAATCTTCAGACAATACGGGTTACGCGGTGCAAACGGATCACCTACAATCTTATTGTAAAGTGATGGTGGCGTACCTGTGATTGAATAAAGCTTGGTATTCCTCTGTGCCAACTGAGGCAGGGAAGATAAAAGTGCCCAGGTATATGGGTGATGCGGATCATAGAATACCTCTCTTACGGTTCCCACTTCTACGATCTGTCCGGCATATAACACCGCAACACGGTCAGCAATATTGGCAACCACACCCAGATCGTGTGTAATAAATACGATCGTATAATGGAATTCCTTTTGCAGGTCCTTGATCAACTGCAGGATCTGTGCCTGGATCGTTACATCCAATGCCGTGGTCGGCTCATCACAGATCAGGATCTTAGGACGACAGGATAAAGCAATCGCAATAACGATTCTCTGTCTCATACCTCCGGAATACTGGTGCGGATAATCATCAAACCGTTTCTCCGGTTTTGGAATGCCAACTTTACTCATCATCTCGATGGCACGCTTTCTTGCTTCCGCATAAGAGCAACCCTGATGTTTCATGATAACAGAAGTCATCTGTTTTCCAATTGTAAGAACCGGGTTTAAAGAAGTCATCGGATCCTGGAATACGGTCGCCACACGACGTCCTCTGATCCTGGACCAATCCGCCGGATTCTTCACATTTGCAAGATCCAATACCGCGGTTCCGTGAAGCTGCTGTGAGGTTTCGTCCTCATAGCGTACACGGAAAGTAACCGGACCAAATACTGCGTTTCTCTGCTCTTCATCATTTAAATCAACGCCAATCTTCATGGCCTTTGCCAGCTGAGACTGAAGTCCTGAAATAACCTTTTTCCTGCCGGTTCTGTATCTTCCCGCAGAAAGGAAGATTTCCTTCGCAAGGATTTCATTTCTCTTCCTGGTTTCCTCGGAAATGGGAGCAGCGGTTTCTTCTTTATAACGTGCTTCCAGAACACCTTTTTTCTCTTCGTATTCTTTCATGTAATCCGCATCGTTTTTGCTGCGTTTTGCACGAAGTTTTAACTCTTCCTCATGTGACTTCTTAAGCTTCTTTATCTGTTCTTCAATATCCGAGATCTTTTCCTGTGTTTCCTTGATCTTGCTCTTTTCTTTTTTGGAATCGAAGGTCTGCTTCAGATTATACAGATCGATCTTTTGATCATTTAATTCCTTTAACGTATTTTCATATTCTTCGATTTCCTCATCCGAAAAGCTTGCTCTCGCCTTTTTCTCTGCTTCCAGTTTTTCTAATTCACAATAGGTTTTGGAACCTGCTTCTGCCTTAGAATACTCATCCAGATTATTCTGGATCTTCTTAATTTCATTCCGTGCGGAATCCGTAAGTTCAATTACCGTATCTGCCAATTCGCTGTCATTAAATACGATACTTCCCTGATCAATGAATCCATTGGAGTCTAACATTCCGGCAAAGGTCTTGGTAAATACAGACTTTCCTGATCCTGACTCACCCACGATTGCAATGGATTCATCCTCATAAATGTCCAGAGAGATTCCACGGATGGCAGTTAAGACCCTGCCACGCACATGAAACTTAACATGCAAATCCTTAACGGATAATAATACTTTCTTGTTGTCTTCCATTCCTCGTACCTCTTACATATGTGTTCTAGGATCGGCTGCATCACCGAGATTCTGTCCTGCTACGTACAATACCACCGTAATAATCGCTGAAACGGCAACCGGTGACCAGAACTCAAATCCCCATCCCGGAGTGATCATTGCACTCTGTGCCTCAGTGATCAATTTACCTAAGGACTGTTCTGAGAGTCCCATTCCAATATAGGAAAGGAATACCTCGTAACTGATATAATACGGAATCTCAGAAGCAAGGTAAGTAACGATAACAGAAGTCATAAACGGAAGAATGTTTTTCGATACTATCCTGATTGTAGGTGTTCCTAAACATCTGGACGCCAGGTTATACTCACGATCACGGATGATCAACACCTGTGTTCTGATAAAATATGCTATGTACAACCACTGTGTAATGGTCATTGCAAATACTAATGTCCAGAAATTTGCGGTAAAGATCATTACCATAACGGAAATGAGGAGCACCGCCGGAACATTGGCAACGATGTTATAAACCTCAACCATGAACAGATCAATCTTCTTAACAAATCCCCAGATACATCCTACGATTACACCCACCGTCATATTAATGGCACCACAGATCAAGGCCAGGGTAATGGAGATTCTGGAACCATACCAAATGGCATCAAATGTAGAGTTTCCTGCTGCTCCGGTACCAAGAATGCTATGCAGGCTGAATCCCATCTGACTGATGGCCTTGGACGGGCTTAAATGCTTTACCTCAGAATTCATCAGATTCGCAAAGGGATCATAATCAATGCATAATGGGTAAATATATGTAAGAATAAATACCAATCCTAAAAGAGCAAGGATGAAAATATTAATTTTTTTTCTAAAGAACACACGAAATACAGAATGCCAATAGGAGTATCTCGGTGCAGTAATCTTCTCTGACATGGCCGTATTATTATCTACCCGTGAAAACAGCTCTTCTTCAGAGAAACCCAAACTTTCAAATTCATTATTCATATCTGCTTACCTATCTTTCGTTGTAAATGAAATTCGTGGATCAACTGCAGCCATCAATACGTCTCCTAACAGATAAGCCACAACTGACAGGATGGCGTAAAACAAGGTCACACCCACAATAACGCTGTTATCATACTTGTTGATCGCATCAACAAGCAGGCCACCGGCACCGGGAACAACATATACTCGCTCCGTAATGATCGCTCCGGTCATGGCAAACAGGATCGTACCGGGAATTCCCTGAATAATAGGAATTGCAGCATTCTTCAAAATATGCTTGCTAAAGATCTCGCCTTCCGTCAGGCCTTCTGATCTTGCAAATTTAACATAGTCCATATTCATCTGATCGATCATAAAACGGCGTAACCATCTCATGACATTTCCGATACTTGGTAACGCCAGCGAAATGATCGGCAGTATATACATCAAGCGGGTTGACTTCTCCAAATCGAAGGTGGTCGGCAATCCCAGTTTTCCTCCGATTGCTCTAACCAGGAAAATATAGGCCAGAGATGGAACCGCAATAACAATGACGATATAGACTGTACCAATCTTATCTGCCAGCTTATCTTTTTTCTTAGACATCAGGATGCCGCAAGGAACAGCAATAAGATATGCCAGAATTGCGGAAAAGATACCGTTTACAAAGGAGAATCCTAATTTGGATTTCTGTCCTTTGACGATCTGAATGTTGGTATAATCATCTGAAAAACGCTGTTCAATTAGTTTGCTGGATGTTCTGCTTCCGGCAATATAGGTCGCTGTGTGCAGATCGTCCGCTGATTCTTCCACCAGTCCGGTGGGGAATGTTATGGTAGATTTTACATAACCTCCCTGTGTCTGCACCATAGTATCTGCCACATCAACACCCTGATTAACGGAATAAGACTTTCCTAAACTGATGGTGATCAGATTCTGATGCAAATACGGGAACTGGTTGTTAAAATATAACAGATATTTATGCTTGGTTCCATTTGCCATAATAGCCGGTGCGAATTTGTCCCCACCGTATACCGGGTCATGCAGGGTAAAGATGATCTTTCGTTCTCCCACATCTCCCTTGACCTTATGAATATTATCAATCGTTATAAAATTCTTGAAATAATTACCGAGTCTTTTGATCAATGGAATATCTTTGTATGCAAAAAGGGCTGCCTGACCCCCGTCTGCAACTCTTCTTCCCTTCATCAAAACGGCATCTAACCTTTCAATCGTATATCCCTTTTCCTCATATATATTTGCAAACTCTTCTGCATACTGTTTTGTCAGAGCAGAGTCCTTGTCCGCAGTTTTTCCCAATGAAACTGCCGCACTTCTTGTTTCCTCATCAATCTCTCCGCTGTCTGCCAGCTCCTGCAGGTAGTCAGCAAAGGAAACATAGTGCAAATATCCATAATCTTCCCATTTCTTATACTTATATGTAATTTTCTTATTATTATTGATATGAGTAAAGTTAGGGTCTTTGGCAAAAATCATATTTCTGTCCATAAGACCATAAATCATTATCATAACAATCGCAACCACGATTGCCACAGATATCAGTCCGTGTATTGTTCGTTTCAGTACATATTTTGTCATAATCGCCCACTCTAATGAATATAAACAGGAGAGCAGGCTATCTGCCCACTCTTCTGTTTTATTGATTTATCTGCTTCTTTTTTTAGAAAATACCAAGGCTCTTGGTACAATATCCGCTGTAATCCGGCAATAAAGTATTCAAGAACGTTGATGGTTCACCATAATCTGGACTCCATCCGGTAAAATCATACATATCGTAGTTCATTTCATATCCGTAGGAACAATAATATCCTGCATAGCCCCAGGTTTCAAAATCAGGAACATCACTGACATCAATCACAACTCTTCCGCCAAGTGCTTCCTCCATGGACTGCTTATAAGCCTGGGCCCTGTTTTTAAATGCTACGGATGAAGAGTTGTCAGAGTAATCGATGTGAATCGGATGATCTTCATCAATGGTAATTCCCTGAGCTGCTAATTCTTCTACTGCTTTATCCATTTCAGCCACAGCCTGCTCCGGATTAAACCATCCGTCATATCCGCTACTGGAGCCGATTCCTTCATCTGCTTCCGGATCGTATGCCTTGATGGGATATCCGTCTGCTTCAATCTGAGCCTGCACCATTTCTCCATAGGAAGTTCCCTTCGGGAAGGTCACATCTGTTCCGTTAATGGATACGGTAACATCCTTCTCTGTATATACAAGATCTCCAGGGGTGTAGGTATTTCTTAAGCTTATGTACTGTAACTCTTCTCCTACTTCCTGGGAATTATAGAATCCACGATCGAACGCATAGCATAATGCCAGACGGAAATGCTGGTTCAACATGGCTGCTCTTGTTCTTTCTTTTTCTTCCTCGCTCTTTAAGGATACGACATCCGACTCATCATTCGCATTTGCATATGCCTGACGGTTCAGATTGTAGTATGCACAGAAGGTTGTTGCATCCAAAGTAGAAGTTGACACATACTCTTCAAACATGCCATCCTTCTTTGCTGTTTCTACAAGTGAATCCGTTAAGCCACAGTGATCCAAAAGACCGTTCTTCGTATCATTGTAGAACTTGTTTTCGTCTTTTGCATCGGTACATAAGAAGCTGATCTTCTTGATTGTTACGTTATCTTTATTGTAATAGCTGTCGTTCTGCTCATAGATGATACTGTTCTTCTCTGTTGCACTCTTAATGGTGTAAGCGCCACAGTAAGCAATGGAATCAAAATCCTTTCCATATTTGTAATCATCTGCCTGTGGATCAAATTCGGCACCGAATTTTCCACCTTTGAACTCATAGTATTCTCTGTTCAATGGATAGAATACGCAGTATCCCAACATGCTCATGAAATACGGAACCGGTTTCTCTAAGGTGTATTCCAGAGTGTAATCATCCACTGCTTTTACTCCCACCTCATTGAAATCAGTGATATCACCTGCAAGATACTCGGAAGCATTCTTGATCACACCTTCATACAGGTACTCCATACCTCCCTGTGCATCACACACATGCTGCATACCCGCTACGAAATCATCCGCTGTCAACTCACCAACCTTACGCTGCTGGGAATCTACCCATTCGATTCCTTTACGGATATGGAAGGTGTAGGTCAAGCCGTCATCCGACACTTCATAGCTCTCTGCTACTGCCGGCTGAAGAACATTCTCTTCATCATAACGCATCAACGGATCCACAGTATTGACTACTGCCTGACCATCCGTAGAATAGTAAGATGCCAGACAATCCCAGGTACTTGGATCATATGTATACATACGGCTGTAAGTATCTTTTAACTTATAGCCCTTATCTTTTAAAAACTGAATCTCCCACTCCCGGAAGGTTCCGGTTCCTTTGAGCTCATTCCATTTTGCTCTGATCTCTGTAATATCATCCGCTTTAATAAAATCGGTAGTTACCAGCATCGTATCATACTTGTACTGATCAAATCCCCAAAGTACCGGGGAAAAAGAGTAGGGAGCAACTCTGGTCAAACGGAACGTGCCTCCCTCAGCATGCGTTGGAGTAAGGACTCCACTCTCTAACAGCTTTGCTTCCGCAATCGCCATAAGAGCATAACGCTCATCACTATCCTGGGATTCCAAAGCAACCTGATAAGCATCATAGAAATCTCCCAGAACATAATCATAAATCGCTGATGACTGCTCGTCATAGTTCATACCGGACAGATCCAAAGCGCCCTTGGAATCTCCCGAACCATCACTTGCCGCACCGTTGTCTTTCTTGCCGCCGCATGCACACATACTAAATGCTGTGGTTGCCGCAAGCAAGACACACAAAAGTTTTTTCCACTTTTTCATTCTATTTTTTCCTCCTAAAAAAAGAATAATCACACCGATCGACGAGTTTTTCCCTTTTCAGTGCATATATAAACAATAGACCTACCCCCACTGTCTTGTCAAGCTTTTTTCACATTCTGTACAAAGATGTCAGTATTGTCAGACACGGTTCTGGAAAACTGTTTTTCACACAAAAAAGGGCAGCTACACGCCGCCCTTTTCTATCATTCATTTAATACTATGGTCTGTTTAGAAGATACCAAGGTTCTTAGTACAGTATCCGCTGTAATCCGGTAATAAAGTATTCAGGAATGTTGACGGTTCACCATAGTCAGGACTCCATCCGGTAAAATCATACATATCGTAGTTCATTTCATTTCCATAGGAGCCGTAATATCCGGCATAAGCCCAGGTATCATAGTCGGCTACTACACAGATATTTACAATAACTTTTCCTCCCAGAGACTTTTCAATACACTGTTTGTATGCATTTGCCTCATTCACATAAGTTGCTGTGGAGGAGTTGGTATCATAATCGATATAAATCGGATGTTCTTCATCAATGGTAATTCCCTGTGCTGCCAATTCTTCAATGGCCTGCTCCAGTTCTGCAACTGCCTGTTCCGGATTATACCATCCGTCATATCCGCTACTGGATCCCGTTCCGTTATCTGCCTCCGGATCATATACCTTCATAGGATATCCATCCGCATCAATCTGTGCCTGAACCATTTCACCATAAGAGGTTCCCTTCGGGAAGGTTACATCCGTTCCGTTAATGGATATGGTTACATCATTTTCTGTGTATACAAGATTTCCAGGTGTAAAAGTATTTCTTAAGCTTGCGTTTTTCAATTCTTCTCCTACAACCTGTGCCCGGTAGGATGCACGGTCAAATCCATAGCTTAATGCCAGACGGAAATGCTGATTCAACATAGCAGCCTTGGTTCTTTCCTTCTCCTCATCACTCTTCGGAGACACTAACTGGGAATCATCGTTGACATTTGCAAATGCCTGACGGTTCAGATTATAGAATGCACAGAAGGTTGTTGCATCCAATTGTTTGATATATGCATATTCATCAAATAAACCATCTTTCTTGGCAGTGGTAACCAGAGATTCTGTTAAACCTACTCCATCAAGAACGCCTTTCTTGGCATCGGTATAATACTTATTATCATCTGTTGCGTCATTATATAAAAAGCTGATCTTCTTCAATGTCACCTTGTCTTTGTTATAGTAACTGTCATTTGGCTCATAGATCATACTGTTCTTCTCTGTTGCACTCTTTACAACAAAGGGACCGCAGAAAGCAATGGAGTCATAATCCTTACCATATTTGTAATCATCTGCGGAAGCATCAAATTCTGTGCCGAACTTTCCACCCTTGGATACATAATATTCTCTGTTTAATGGATAGAACACACAGTATCCTAACATGGTCATGAAATACGGAACCGGCTTCTCTAAGGTGTATTCCAGAGTATAATCATCCACTGCTTTTACTCCCACCTGACTGAAATCGGTAACTTCGCCGGAGAGATATTCGGACGCATTCTTGATCACACCTTCATACAGGTACTCCATACCTCCCTGTGCATCACACACATGCTGCATACCCGCTACGAAATCATCCGCTGTTAACTCACCAACCTTACGCTGCTGGGAATCTACCCATTCGATTCCTTTGCGGATATGGAAGGTGTAGGTCAAGCCGTCATCCGACACTTCGTAACTCTCTGCCACTGCCGGCTGAAGAACATTCTCTTCATCATATCGCATCAAAGGATCTACGGTATTCACAACGGCCTCTGCATCTGTAGTATAATAAGATGCCAGACAATCCCAGGTACTTGGGTCATATGTATAAGCTTTGCTAAAGGAATCCTTCAGTTCATATCCCTGCTTATCCAAAAACTCAACCAGCCACTTCCGGAAGGTTCCGGTTCCTTTAAGCTCATTCCATTTTGCCCTGATTTCATCTACATCAGCTGATTTGATGTACTCTGTTGCTGTCAGCATGGTATCATATTTGTACTGATCCATACCCCAAAGCACGGAAGAGTAGGAATACGGAATGACTCTGTTCAAACTGAAAGATCCGCCCACACCATAGATCGGAGTCATGATTCCGGATTCCAACATCTTTGCTTCTGCAACCGCCATAAGTGCATAACGCTCATCAACACTCTCAGACGCCAATGCTGTCTGGTATGCATCGTAGAAATCTCCAAGAACATAATCGTAAATTGCTGATGACTGTTCATCATAGTTCATGCCGGTCAGATCCAGTTCACCTGCCGCAGAATTACCCGCGTTTCCATCTGTTCCCGAGCTGTCGCCCTTACCGCATGCACACATATTAAATGCTGTGGTTGCTGCAAGTAAGACACACAATAGTTTTTTCCACTTCTTCATTCTAATTATTTCCTCCCTAAAAAATAATCGAACACTTCACGACGTAACACATCGTAGTGCATACCTAAACGATATCCCCATCTCTAAATTTTGTCAAGGTATTTTCACGCCTCATACACATTTGTAACTTTCTGTTCATAAGTAATGGCATGACAATTTTACATGCTTTTATAAGGAATAAAAAAGTACAAAACCCTTGCAAAAATTGATTATTCTTGTACAATAGAAATCGTGACTGTTACTTTATGATGCATGATTATTTACAAATAGAAAGGAACTTATATGATTAGTGCAAACAACGTTTCCCTGCGTTTTGGAAAAAAAGCTCTTTTTGAGGACGTCAACATCAAATTTACCGAAGGAAACTGCTACGGCATCATTGGTGCTAACGGAGCCGGAAAGTCTACTTTCTTACGAATCCTTTCCGGACAGTTAGAGCCAACCGGAGGCGAAGTGGTGATCACGCCCGGTCAGCGTCTTTCTTTCCTGCAGCAGGATCATTTCAAATATGACGAATTTCCGGTACTGGACACCGTCATTATGGGAAACCAACGCCTCTATGACATCATGAAAGAAAAAGATGCCATCTATGCCAAAGAAGATTTTTCTGACGAAGATGGTATCCGTGCCAGTGAGCTGGAGGGTGAATTTGCAGAAATGGACGGCTGGAATGCAGAGTCCGATGCTGCCATGTTATTAAATGGTCTCGGTATTCCCACCGAGCTTCACTACAGCCTCATGAAAGATCTGGATGGTAATGACAAGGTGAAAGTCCTGTTGGCTCAGGCACTGTTCGGAAATCCGGATATCCTGCTTTTAGACGAGCCCACCAACCACCTGGACTTAGATGCCATCGGATGGCTGGAAGAGTTTCTTATCAACTTCGAAAACACTGTGATCGTAGTATCCCATGACCGCTATTTTTTAAATAAGGTGTGTACCCATACTGCCGATATTGACTACGCCAAGATTCAGTTATATGCGGGAAATTATGATTTCTGGTATGAATCTAGTCAGCTGATGTTAAAACAGATGAAGGAAGCCAACAAGAAGAAGGAAGAAAAGATCAAAGAACTGCAGGAATTTATTTCCCGCTTTTCCGCCAATGCTTCCAAATCCAAGCAGGCAACCTCCCGTAAGAAGGCTTTGGAAAAAATCGAACTGGATGAGATCAAACCGTCTTCCAGAAAATATCCTTATATCGATTTCCGTCCTGCAAGAGAGATCGGAAATGAAGTACTGACTGTAGAAAACATTTCTAAAACCATTGATGGTGTAAAGGTTCTGGACAATGTTTCCTTTATCGTAGGACATGATGATAAGATCGCTTTTGTAGGTGGAAACTCCCTGGCCAAAACCACACTTTTCCAGATCCTGGCAGGGGAAATGGAACCGGATGAAGGAAACTATAAATGGGGAATCACCACTTCCACCTCCTACTTCCCTAAAGATAACACCAAAATCTTTGAGAACAATGACCTGCAGATTGCAGACTGGCTGACCCAGTTCTCAGAGATCAAGGATGCCACCTATGTACGTGGTTTCCTGGGAAGAATGCTATTTGCCGGAGATGATGGTGTGAAACGTATGAAGGTTCTCTCCGGTGGTGAAAAAGTGCGTGTGCTATTGTCCCGCATGATGATCGAGGCTTCCAATGTACTGATCCTGGATGAACCTACGGACCATCTGGATATGGAGTCCATTACCGCTTTAAATAATGGTATGATCAAATTCCCAGGTGTACTGCTGTTTTCCTCCCGTGACCATCAGGTGGTACAGACTACAGCCAACCGGATCATTGAGTTTCTTCCGGACGGCAGCTTTGTGGATAAGATCACCACATACGATGAATATCTGGAAAGCGATGAAATGGCTCGTAAGAGAAGTGTTTATACCAAATCTGAAGACGAAGAAAACGACAATTAAAAAAACGCATCATGTGCATAAAGAAACAGGGCTGCAAGCCCTGTTTTTTTGCGGATCAATCATCCTGCCCGCATCCTAATTCCACCACCAGATAATCATGGTGGATCCTTGGAAGAAATTTTTCAAGAATATCCTGCATACCCAGTCTTAAACTGGAGGTATTGATGCAGGGATGACAGCCAAACCGGTCTGCTGCAAGCAGATCCCTGTCAATCAGCAGCTGCACATGATTTTCCGCATCATTCATAAGTCCAAGTACGCTCACAGACCCCGGCGTAATGTCCAAGTATTCCTCCATAAACTCTGCCGGAGCAAAAGAAAGCCTGGGACTGCCTATCTGATGGGAGATTTCTTTGGTCTTGAATTTCTTATCATCCCGGATCATTAAAAGATAAAATCTGGTTTTCTGTGCATTACATAGAAAAAGATTCTTACAGATTACTGCCGGTGCCAGCACTTTGTCGATCTCGGCACAGGCCTCCATGGTCATGGCTTCCTCATGATCCACCCGGTCATACGCAATCCCCAATTCATCCAACAGATCATAGGTGCGGATTTCCTTGTCCAATCTTCCTTCGCAGTTTTTCGGTCGTCCATTTTCCAATTTTAATCCCATACTCTTAACCTCTGCTCTATAAACAATACTCAAAGGCATCCCGGATGATCTGGTACTGCTGCCCGCGGATAGCCACCACATCAAACCTGCAGTTTCCTTCATAGTGTTTCCGATAACAATAGTCCCTGGCTGCCCGGCAGATGTGTTGCTGTTTCCGTCCGTTCACCGCTTCCTGGGGAAGAGTCTCTGTATCCTGACGGAATTTTACTTCCACAAATACCAGATCCCCACCTTCACGGGCAATGATATCCACTTCCCCGGTCCGGCAACGATAGTTAAACTCCAAAATCTCATAACCGTGTAATTCCAGCAGTTTACCTGCCAGTTGCTCCTTGGCGGTACCAACCTGCCGTTTATTCAAGCTTTTATCCTCCTACAGATCCAGTTTTGCCCGGATCTTATCCATATCATTTACAAATACCAGGATCTCTGCCACCACATCATACAGTTCCGGCGGAATGGCTTCTCCAATCTCCAACCGGGACAGAGTATCTGCCAGCTTGCTGTCCTCATACAAAGGCACGTCTGCTTCTTTTGCTGTTTCAATAATCTTTTCTGCCACTGCACCGGTTCCGGTTGCCAGGATCTTGGGTGCCATATCCCCCTTCTGATACCCCAGGGCCACAGCGGTTTTGCGTTTTTCCTGTTTTACGGTTTCATTCATTTTCTACACCTTCACATCAAAAGAATACCGGCTCACCGCTACAGGCTGTGCCTGCTGCTGTCCCAATAATTCCTGAACAAACATGGCCTTCTGCTCTGTATCCGGTTTTTCTTTTATCTGCACATTTACCTCATAGCCCTTCTTTTGGAGTCTGGCAGTAAGAATATCGATATGCTCCATGACCAGTTCCAGGGATTTCTCATCTTCCATCACAAAATTTGTGGCCAGTTTTTTGTTATTTAATCTTACGAACACATCCGTGGTACCTAAATGCTCCATTTCCAGATGCAGATGTGCGGACAGTTCCCCATCCCGCTTGCCGGCGCTTTTCCGATTCGTATAGACATACAGATCTCCGGTGGCATTCTGATTGGTCATGCGCAGGGGTATCTGCACGTAATTATATATATGATTTAATTGATTTAAAAAGCTGATATTACTCCTGGTATCCGTGATCTGGCGGGTTACCGAACTGTCTTTTTGTCCTGCCTGGGTAAAAATATCCTGCAGTTTCGACATCTGACGGTCAATGCGCTCATACAGCTTTTCCAGTTTCTGTTTATCTTCTACTTCCTGAGGGGTGATGAACCACTGTTTTCTCACCGCGTTTTGTAACAAGTCCTGAAAATCGCGTTTTCCAAACAGCTCCGAAAGTTCTTCCTTGGATACCTTCCCCTGATCGATCCATTCAATAATCCGTTGAAGCTCTCCGGCGGGATCGGCGCCCTTTCGGTTCTCTCCCCCTGAGATCATGCCCACTGAGGAATCCATCTCCATATGTGCAAAGGAATCTGTACCTACATCTGTGATTGACAGATTCATGCCGGGTGCCTCTTTTCCTGCGGCTCCGGATGCCTGTGCCATATTCTGCGGATTATCAGATTCCTGCACAGTTTTTCCTGCTACTCCGCCCCCCTGCTCTATCATGGGATCCGGCGAGACAACATTTCCGGCGGTTTGTCCTGCGGCTAACGCGGCATCCTGTACCTTTCCTGCTCCTGCTGTTAACTCCGTCATCCGGCCTGCAGTCGTTTCCTGCCCCGGGTTTCCTGCCGCATCTAATATCTGTTCAGCACTCATTGTCGCATTCTGACCGGCACCTGCCGTTGCTGTAGCATTTTGTCCGGTGTCTGTAGCTGTTGTGACATTCTGCACGGTACCTGCTGCCAAATCCTGTGCCTGTGCAGCATTTCCCGTCAGTTGCTGTAAGCCGCCGGAAGGATCCTTTTGCACGGTTTGTGCAGGCAACTCCTCCGAAAACAGGGAAAGGATCTGTTTTGCCACAGACAGTCCCTCTGTCTGGCCGGGCGTCTGCCGGATCAGATCCGGTAAAGCTTTTATGACCGTTTCCAGACTTTTTTGCAGTTGACCTTCTCCCCGGTTATAGTGCTCTAACTGTTCGATATTTAATTCGTTGATCGGCAAAGACAGTTTCTGAAGCTGTGTCAGGGTTGTTACATCCGCAGAAGAAAAGGTATTGGCTGCCCGCACCATACTAAGAACACTTTTCGTATCAATGGGTAACTGCTGGTTCATCATTTCTTTCACCAGCTCCAGATTCCTTTCTGACACCTGTACTCCTGCCTGTGTCAATGCCCTTAACAAAGTGGGATTCGCAGAGTTATTCTGCGTAACCGCCTTAAGCTCTATCTGCCCTCCCTGGTTTGATTTCACCTGAAAAAAGGTAGCCAGCCCCTGTGTTAAAGACACCCCCGTATCCAGACGCGCCATAATACTGGAACCATTTGCCAGACTGATGGTCACCTTGCCGTTTTCCACATGCAGGATCGTGCCTTCAAATACTTCTCCCTCTTTCAGTCCGGAAAGTGTACTGACCCCACCGGCATACTCCTCCGTCACCGGCACACTTGCTGCTGCGCTACCGGAAGCGGTGGTTTGCTGATTCAATTGATTAATCATATCCGATATCTGCATACTATCTGGTTACTCCACAAAATGTCCAATGAAACTCTTTCTATGAATCGGCGTCGGCCCATATTGCTTCAATGCCTGAATGTGTTGTGCCGAGCCGTATCCCTTATTGCTGTCAAAGCCATATTCCGGCATGCTCTTTGCATACTCCTCCATCATATGGTCTCTGGTCACTTTGGCTATAATGCTGGCCGCGCCAATGGAAATACACTTCGCATCTCCTTTGATAATGGGGATCTGTCTGATTTCCACCCCCGGGATCGTTACCGCATCATTTAATAATATATCGGGTTTTATTGCAAGATTCTCAATAGCCTGCCGCATGGCTTCATAAGTAGCCTGCAAAATATTGATCTCATCGATCCTCTCCGGTCCCACAATACCAATCCCTGTTGCAAGCGCTTTTTCCATGATCTCTGCGTACAGTTCTTCTCTCTTTTCGTAAGATAATTTTTTGGAATCATTGATATAAAGGATCCTGCAATCTTTGGGAAGGATAACGGCACCTGCCACTACCGGTCCTGCCAAAGGACCCCTTCCCACTTCATCAATACCGCAAATAGACGTATATTCACCATACTTCTTCTCGTAGGTACATAAAGCCTCTACCCTCTGCAGTTCCTGTTCCAGCTTTTGCAGTTTTCTGTGCTCTTTTTCCAGTAAAGCCCGGACTCCTGCCCGGGGATCCTCTTCATAGGTCTGTATAAGAAAAGGCAGCTGTTTTACCGACGCTGCCTTGAACTCTTCTTTGATCTGCGCTACACTCTTTCTTTCGCTCATAGTATCTTCCACTTCCCTTAATCAGTGATTTTTCCAAAAGAGGAGAACGGATAAATGCGGAAAATCGCCCTTCCCACAATATCATCCATGGAAATCACACCTACATCCATAAAACGACTGTCTTCACTGGCGTTCCGGTTATCCCCTAATACAAAATACTCGTTTTCTCCAAGTGTAATAGGCTCTGCTGCCAGTCCCGCATCCCGGATTACCTCTCTTCCGTAGTTTTCCTCCAGGATCTCACCATCGATCCAGATCTGTCCTTCTTCATCAATCTGAACCGTTTCGCCAGGCAGACCTATGATCCTCTTGATATAATATGTATCTTCTTCATACTGGTATGGAAATACAATGATATCAAACCTTTCAGGGTCTTTCATCCGGTAGGTGATCTTATCCACGATCAGATTATCTCCATCCTGAAGTGTATCCCGCATGGACATCCCCACAACAATGGTACGCTGCCCCACAAAATGAATGATCAGATATGTGATGGCCAGAATACTTAAAATATAAACTACCATATGAAAGATTTCTTTCATAATGCTTCTATTTTCTTTCTTACTTTCCTGAAACTTTTCTTCACTCACTGCTTCTTCTCCGCCTTTCTTATTCAGTCCTCATCGGGCAGTTATGTCCCTTTAAACCGGACTTTCCAAAGTGATCAGCCCAATCACGCCACTTCGAAACTCATCCAACAGCACCGCCGCTGCCTTGGAGTAATCCGGTTCTCCACCTTTTTTCAAATAATTCCGCGCCGATGCAATGGCCATAAGCATTTCATGGTCTTCACCGGTTTCTTCCACATTATATCGGGCCTTTAAGACTCCGGGATACTCTTCCCGAAGCAGCCGGATCAGATTTACTGCCAGCTCATCCATGTTCAATATCTCATCTCTGATGGAGCCTATCAACGCAAGTTTCATTCCAATGTTCTGATCCTCAAACTTGGGCCACAGGATTCCCGGCGTATCCAGAAGTTCCACCTTCTTGTTCAGCCGGATCCATTGTTTTCCCTTGGTTACTCCCGGCTTATTACCGGTTTTTGCTGCTGCCTTTCCCGCAAAAGAATTAATAAAAGTAGACTTTCCTACATTGGGTATTCCTACCACCATGGCACGCACGGGACGATTCAGGATCCCGCGTCTGCGGTCTCTTTCTATTTTCTCTTTACAGGCCTGCTCTATGGCATTGGTAACCTGTTTCATGTTCTTTTTATTCCGGGCATCCAGGGTTACCACAAAACATCCTTTTTCTTCAAAATAAGATACCCATTGTGCTGTTTTGTCTCTATCTGCCAGATCCGCTTTATTAAGCAGGATCATCCTGGACTTATTTGCCGCCAGTTCATCTATATCCGGATTACGGCTGCTCAAAGGCACCCTGGCATCCAATAGCTCGATCACAAGATCAATAAGCTTCATATCTTCCTGCATCATGCGACGCGCCTTTGTCATATGTCCGGGATACCACTGATAATTCATAGCTGTCTCCTATTATTTCACAAATCCAAACTCTGATAAGGGCATGATCCGAAACCATGCTTTCCCCACAATGTATTCTTTCTTTACGGGTCCGATATTCGCATATCTGCTGTCTTCACTGTTATTCCGGTTATCGCCCAAAACGAAAAACTCGTTGGTACCCAGTGTGATCTCTTCCCCGGCAAGACCTGCGTAATCCATGGAAGGGACATTGATCTCTTCTTCAAACATTTTTCCGTTTATGTACAATGTTCCGTCAATGATCTGCACTCTGTCCCCGGGAACACCTACAACGCGTTTCAAATAATAATGGGATTTTTCGTTGCCATTGGGTAAAAATACAACCACATCATTGGGCTTTGGATCGGAAACCAGATAAGTGATCCTGTTCATCAGGATCTGATCTCCCTCTTCCAGACTGGGTGACATGGAACTTCCGATCATACTGGTCCGTTGCCCGATATAATAAACAAAAACAAAAGCGATCACCAGTACAATGGCAATTTCTACCGCCCATGCCAGTATTTCTTTTAAAAGGGGCACATTTAGTTTTCTCTTCCGGCGTCCAAACTGAAGGCCGCCACCGCTTTTTCTTCTTCTCGCCATTTGTCTATCCTGTATGCTTTCTTATCCGGGTATGAACTGTCATCCCATAATTACTCTCTATTCTAACACAGCACTATCAAAAAGGGAACCTTTACTTTTCATGAAAAAAACCTCCAGATGCCCGATCATCTCGTGACACCTGAAGGTCAGTTGCATTGTAACTTCGCCGGAAAAACTATTTTACCAGCTCTTTTACCTTAGCGGCTTTACCGATACGCTCTCTTAAGTAGAACAGTTTTGCTCTTCTTACCTTACCGGCTCTTACTACCTCAATCTTCTCGATAAACGGAGAATGAAGCGGCCAGGTCTTCTCAACACCAACACCGTTGGAGAATTTACGAACGGTAAAGGTCTCTCTGTTACTTCCGCCCTGTCTCTTTAAAACGGTTCCTTCAAAAACCTGAACTCTTTCACGGTTTCCTTCTTTGATCTTAGCATATACTCTAACGGTATCACCTACTCTGAAATCGGCGATGTCAGATTTTAATTCTGCTTCTTCAATACTTCTGATAATGTCGTTCATTGTGCTACCTCCTATTATTTTTGATGTTCTTAATATCCTGTCGATAACAGAGGACCATCTCTAATCACACTCGGATATGATACCATAGCCGATATGAAAATGCAAGCTTTTTTTATTTTTTTCTGCGTTTCTTATCCACAGACGGAAAATGTTCCAGATATTGCTCATACAAATCCGGCCTGCTTCTTTTGGTCCGTTCTATAGATTGTTCCAGCCTCCACTCTTCAATCTTCTTGTGATGACCGGACAGGAGAACCTCAGGGACCTTTTTCCCATTCCACTCCTCCGGCCTGGAATACTGGGGATATTCCAGAAGATAATGATGAAAGGTTTCCGTTTCTCCGGACTCCTGATTTGTCAATACTCCCGGCACCATCCTGGAAATCGCGTCAATCATCACCATGGCAGGCAGTTCTCCACCCGTAAGAACATAATCTCCGATGGAAACATAATCTGTTACAATCTCCTCTAACACCCGTTCGTCCACTCCCTCATAGTGGCCGCACAGGAATACCAGCTCTTCTTCTTTTGCCAGCTCACGCGCCATATCCTGGGAAAAGGTTTCCCCCTGTGGCGTCAGATACACCGTACGGGGCTTTTTATCCATGGATGCCGTTATGGATTGGTAGGCATCAAAAATTGGCTGGGCCTGCATCACCATGCCTGCACCGCCGCCATAAGGATAGTCATCCACCTTATTATGCTTATCCAGGGTGAAATCCCGGATGTTCACCGCATCCACGGAAATAATACCATTTTCTACGGCTCTGCCTATAATACTGGTATTCAGTCCGTTTAAGACCATCTCAGGAAACAGGGTCAAAATATGATAACGTACCACTACAACTCCTCCAAACCCGGCAGAAGATGTACCGTCATCCGGCCGCCTTCCACATCCACTGCTAAAATACACTCTCCGATGGCAGGAATAAGCCATTCTTTTCCCGCAGGATCCTCCACCACATACACGTCATTGGCTCCGGTAGAGATCACATCCTTCAGTTCTCCCAATTCTTTCCCATTATCCAGAAAAACCGCAAGTCCAATGAGATCTGCAATAAAATACTCATCCTCCCCAAGAGGCACCGCATCCTCTCTTGTAACCCAAAGGCTGCTTCCCTTCAGGGGTTCTATATCATTCAGGGTATCGTAACCCTTTATTTTCAAGATCGCAAACTTCTTAAAATACTTTACATGCTCAATTTCGGCAGTAAAACTTTTTTTGCCGTCATTCATGATCACTGTTTTTAGTTGTGAAAAACGTTTTACGTCATCGGTGGTAGGGAACACCTTAAATTCTCCCTTCACACCGTGGGTACTGGAAAATACCCCTATCTGAAATAACTGTTCCATGCAATTTCCTTCCCACATCAGGACCTCTGTCAGTCCGCTTTTTGCACCTGTGCCGCATACTGAAAAAAAGCTGCCGTTTTAAAACGGCAGCCCCATCTTTACACGATGTCTACAATTACTTTTCTGTCTTCCTTTGTTGCTGCTGCTTTTACAACGGAACGAATCGCCTTGGCTATACGGCCCTGTTTTCCGATTACCTTACCCATATCGGAAGATGCAACATGCAACTCAATGACAAGTGCTTTTTCGCTGCTCTTCTCTGTAACAGTAACCTCATCAGGGTTGTCAACCAGCGCTTTTGCAATAACTTCAACGAGTTCTTTCAACTTCAACACCTCACGTTCCCTTATTTCACAATGCCGGCTGCTTTGAAGATTTTTCCAACCTGCTCAGTTGGCTGTGCTCCGTTAGCTAACCATTTCTTTGCAGCTTCTTCATCAACATGGAATTCACTTGGGTCCTTTGTCGGATCATAAGTTCCGATTTCATCTACGAATCTTCCATCTCTTGGAGATCTTGCATCAGCAACAACGATTCTATAGAAAGGAGCCTTCTTCTGTCCCATTCTTCTTAATCTGATCTTTAACATTACGTTTCACCTCCTGAATCATTCTCTGTCATTTTGTATTAAAAAGGAAAATTCATTCTTCCTCTTTTACCTCTCTTACCCATCATACCGCCCATCTGCTTCATCATCTTACGGGACTGTTCAAAGTTCTTCACCAGACGGTTTACCTCTGCCACATCCACTCCGGCGCCTTTGGCAATACGATGTTTCCTGCTGGGATTGAGTACCGAAGGATTGGTCCTCTCCTGGGGCGTCATAGAATATATGATTGCCTCAATGCGGGCCATCTTCTTCTCATCCACTGCATTTTCCAGTTGTTTCATCTGACTACCGCCCAGTCCCATACCAGGCAGCATGGACAGCACACTGGAAATGCCTCCCATTTTCTTCATTTGATTCATGGACTCCAGATAGTCTTCAAAATCAAACTCCGCCTTTTTCATTTTCTTTTCCAGCTTCCTGCTGGATTCCTCATCAATGGAATCTGCCGCTTTCTCGATCAAAGTCAGCACATCTCCCATTCCAAGGATTCTGCCGGCCATCCGGTCCGGATAGAACTGTTCCAGATCCGACAGCTTTTCACCCATACCTACATAAAAAATAGGTTTACCGGTGACGGCACGTATGGAAAGGGCTGCTCCGCCTCTGGTGTCGCCATCTAACTTGGTTAGGATCACACCATCAATTCCTACTGTCTCATTGAAGGTAGAAGCTACGTTCACCGCTTCCTGTCCGGTCATGGAATCTACCACCAGAACCGTCTGGTGCACATCCACGGCATGTTTGATCTCTACCAGCTCCTGCATCATTTCCTCATCCACCTGAAGACGTCCTGCGGTATCCAGATACACCACATTATGTCCGTTCTTCTGTGCATGTTCCATAGCTGCTTTGGCAATATCCACCGGAGAATGTCCGCTTCCCATGGAAAAAACTTCCACACCCTGCTTTTCACCATTGACCTTTAACTGTTCAATGGCAGCGGGACGATATACATCACAGGCTACTAACAGCGGCTTCTTCCCTTTTAACTTGATCTTTCCTGCAAGCTTGGCTGCAGTTGTGGTCTTACCTGCACCCTGAAGACCTGCCATCATGATCACGGTAACGGCCTTACCCGGCTGTAAGGAAATCTCTGTGGTCTCACTTCCCATGAGACGGATCATTTCCTCATTCACGATCTTGATCACCATCTGACCGGGATTTAATCCGTTCATCACGTCCTGACCGATGGCCCGTTCCTGTACATCTTTAATAAACTGCTTTACAACCTTGAAGTTTACGTCCGCCTCTAAAAGCGCCATTTTAACTTCCTTTAATGCAGCCTTCACATCCTCCTCTGTGAGGACGCCTTTGCTGCGCAGCGATTTAAAAACATTCTGAAGTTTTTCGGACAAGCTGTCAAATGCCATACTATAACTCCTTCATTATGTCTGCGGATATCCTTTCGATCTCCTCCATCAGGGCAGGATCCGGACACTTTCTGTATTGCTCCGCAATTTGCCGGATATCACCTACACTTTGTTTCACTGCGCGAAACTTCTCAACCAGATGAAGTTTTCCTTCATAGTCTTCCAGGATCTTATTACAGCGTTTCAAAAGATCATGCACACCCTGGCGGCTGATGCCCTGCTCCTGTGCAATCTCGGAAAGGGACAGATCCTCAAACACTGCCGCCTCATACACATGGCGTTGATGTTCTGTCAACAGTTCCCCATAAAAATCATATAACAGGCTCTGTTCTACAATCCTGTCCATGTTTGTTTCCATGCTTTCCTCCGCTGTCAAGGTCTTATCCTTTACACCATACTTGGATAGTTTACTATATCCCCTGTCCTCCTGTCAAGTGTTTTTTCTTGACATTCCCATTTTTTCTGGTTAATGGCCATGAGGTTTCTGATCGATCTTTTCTTTCTCTTTGGTAAGGTCTGCATAGAGCAGATTCACAAAAACAATGCTTAAGGGAATCAGCGTTGCCCAAATTGCTTTTCCCATAAAAAACCGACACAAAAAGCTGGAAATCACGCCCCCGATCACAAATACGCCCAACATAGCCCCATGCGTCTTCACCCGTTCTAAATAAGGATTCTGCGCATCCTTCCGATGGCGGATCCCCTTGCAGGCATTGATTCCCACCTGCCGTAAGTGGTTGGTACAAAATGTAGTGGCCATCGGTACACTTTCCGCCTGGCGAAAAGTGTTATACTGCATGGAACAGATGAAATTGATCAAAACCTGGGTAATCTGATAGGGTGCATTTTCCGGTATCAGTCCCAGAAGGATCACCACCAGGATTTCAATTCCGATGAATAAGGTATCCCATCGGACAAAATGATATTTCTTTATACTCAGTGCCTCAAATTCCGAAACAAATGCCCCCAGAAAATAAGCACTCATGGGTATCAGCAGATACCCCGCCTCCTTCCAGTCGCCATTTCCCAGTGCCATGGCAAACAATACGAAGTTCGCCGTCTGTGCATTACAGAACACACCGCCGCGAATGGAATAGGTAAAGGCTCCGAAAAAGCCTCCCACCAGCATCAGGGTCTTAAAGACCCAGCTCTTCTCACATTCCAGATACTCCTGCTGCATGTTTTTTTCTCCTTTGTCTATCCTTCCCGAAAGAATCCGCAGCCAAAAGCTGCGGATCCGATATCGGCTTATAGATTGGCTCTGGACTCTTCCACAATATAGCCTGCCTCGCGGAGTGCATCAATGATCTCTCTCTTATGCTCTGTTCCATAGGTTTGCAAAGTAATCTTTACACGTACGGAATCTGCACTTCCGGTAGCCAGGTAGTGGATATGATCCACATTCACCACATTTCCTTTGTGTCCGGCGATAATTGCCGAAATGTCCGCCAACACACCGGGCGTATCGGACAATACCATGGTTACGGCAAATAACCGGTCACGCATAATAAGACCATGCTCCAGTTCTGAAGCCATGGTGCCCACGTCCATATTTCCTCCACTGACTACACAAACAACCTTTTTCCCTTTGACATCCAGATGTCTCGTTGCCGCTACCGCCAGGAGTCCGGAATTCTCTGCTACCATCTTATGATTCTCTACCATATCCAGGAAACATTCCACCAGTTCTTCATCCGGAACCGTGATGATACTGTCTAAGTTCTCCTTCAGGTAAGGGAAGACTACACTTCCTATGGTTTTTACTGCGGTTCCGTCTGCAATGGTACGCACCCGGTCAATGGAAACCACTTCCCCTGCTTCCAGGGCCGCTTTCAGACTTGCTGCCCCTGCCGGTTCCACACCAATGACACGAATGTGCGGATTCAGTAGTTTTGCGGCAGAAGAAATACCTGTAGCCAGTCCGCCTCCGCCAATGGGAACGAGAACAATATTCACATCCTTTAATTCCTCATAGATTTCCATCATAACCGTTCCCTGTCCGGTTGCTACGGTAACATCATCAAAGGGATGGATAAACGTATATCCGTTCTTTGCTGCCAGTTCATAAGCATGGTTACATGCTTCATCATATATATTTCCGTATAAAACCACATCAGCTCCCAGCGCCTTGGTACGGTTTACTTTGATCAACGGTGTTGTGACCGGCATAACAATGGTTGCTTTCACCCCATACTGCCTTGCCGCATAGGCAACACCCTGGGCATGATTTCCTGCTGAGGCTGCGATCAAACCTTTCTTTCGTTCTTCGTCTGACAGTGTGCTGATCTTATAATAAGCTCCCCGCAATTTATAGGCACCGGTTTTCTGAAGATTTTCCGGCTTTAAATATACTTCGTTTCCTGTGTCATCACTTAAGTACTGACTGTATATCAGTTTTGTTTCATCCGTAGCTTCTCTTACGATCCGGCTGGCTTCCTGAAACTTCTCCAATGTAAATTCTGACATTGTACTTCCTCCTAACTGTCTCTTTTCCCGACTCTATGACCTTGTAAAAAGTGCATCCACGAACCGGTCGGAATCAAACTTCTGCAGGTCCTCCATAGATTCCCCTACACCGATATATTTTACCGGAATTCCCAGTTCTGATTGAATGGCTACCGCAATTCCTCCCTTTGCAGAGCCATCCATTTTGGTAAGCACCACGCCGGTTACCCGGGCAGCTTCATTAAACTGCTTTGCCTGGGCCAGGGCATTCTGCCCTGTGGCGGCATCCACAACCACCAGTGTCTCCCGATAGGCCTCCGGATACTCTTTTTCCAAAATACGGTTGATCTTGTTTAATTCGTCCATAAGATTCTTCTTGTTATGGAGTCTCCCTGCTGTATCCACCAACAGAACATCGGCTTTTCGTGCCTTTGCCGCTGCTACCGCATCATATACGATGGAAGCCGGATCTGCTCCTTCCTGACCGCCGATCATTTCCACACCGGCACGGTTCGCCCACTGTGCCAACTGTTCTCCTGCTGCCGCGCGGAAGGTGTCCGCTGCCGCAATGATCACGCGCCTGCCATCTTCTTTGAGCTTTCCGGCAAGCTTACCTATGGTAGTTGTTTTGCCTACCCCGTTTACACCTATCACCAGTACCACTGAGGTTTGTTCCTCAAACCGGTAGGCAGCTTCCTGGGTATGCATCTGTTCTTTGATACTCTCAATCAGCAACTCTTTGCACTCTGCCGGTTCCTTGATGTGCCGTTCTTTTACTTTTTGTCTCAGACCATCCAGGATCTGTTGCGTGGCGCGGACTCCGATGTCTCCCATGATCAGGATCTCTTCCAGTTCCTCATAAAATTCTTCATCGATGCTGGAAAATCCGCTAAACACACTGTCGATTCCCGAAACAATATTATCTCTGGTTTTTGTCAGACCATCCTTCAGTCTGGCAAACAACCCTTTCTTCTCTTCACCCATAAAAACTCCTTACTGATCCAGTTCTCCCTCAATGAGATTGACACTAACCAACGCAGAAACTCCTTTTTCCTGCATGGTGATTCCATACAGACGATCTGCCGCTGTCATAGTACCTCTTCTGTGGGTAATCACAATAAACTGCGTATTTTTAGCAAGTTTATTCAAATACTTTGCAAACCTGGTCACATTGCTGTCATCCAGAGCTGCCTCGATTTCGTCCAACAGACAGAAGGGAGAGGGCTTCAAGTTCTGGATAGCAAACAAAAGACAAATGGCGGTTAATGCCTTTTCTCCTCCGGAAAGCTGCATCATATTCTGCAGTTTCTTTCCCGGTGGCTGGGCAGTGATAATGATACCGCACTCCAGGATATCCACATCCGGTTCTAATTCCAGAGTAGCCTTTCCGCCGCCGAACAGTTCCTTAAACACTTTATCAAACTCTTTCTGGATCTGTCCGAACTTTTCCATAAACTGTTTGCGCATTCCGGCATCCAGATCATCGATCACCCCTACCAGGTTTTCTTCCGCTTTGACCAGATCTTCACGCTGACCATTCAGGAAAGTATAGCGTTCTGACAACTCTTTAAATTCCTCAATGGCACCTACATTGACATCTCCCAGCTTTCGGATTTCATCCCTGCACTCGGAGATCAGTTTCTTCATTCCTGAAAGATCCTGATATTCCTTGTTGCGGTACTTTTCTGCCGCATGAAGGGTAAGCTCATACTCTTCCCAGATATGATTTGCAAAACTCTCCAGATTCTCCTGCAGCTTTTCCTTCTGGCTGTTTAAACGGACCATCTCCCGGTCAAGATCAGAGTATCGTTTCGTTAACTCCTCTCTCTGTTCAAAAAATCCTTTATGATCGGAATTCATTTTTTCTTTTCTGGCGATGGCTTCCTCTAATTTCTTTAACAGTGAAGCATACTGTTCATCCCCTGCCGCGATGGTCTTTTGGATTTCCTCGATATCGTGCTGCTTCTTGCGTACGTCCTCCTTGGACAACTCCATAGACTGTTTTACTTCGTCCAGTTCCATGGAAAGCTTCTTTAATTCCTGACCGATACGCTCCTGGTTCTCCCGGATAAATCCGTTTTGCTGTTCTACGCCAGCCTGCTCCACCTGCAGTGCCGCCACCAACTTGGCTTTCTCTTCTTCCAGATACATCTGGCTCTCAATCTGCTCCTGCAGTCTGGCGGTCTGTTCTTCAATCTGTTTTTCCCTGATCTGGGAATCGGACAGTTCGTCTTTCACCTGCTGTTTTCCCAGGTTAATCTCAGCCAGCTGATTTTCAATCTGGGCATTTTCCACGGTCAGGCCTTCATAAAGGTGATCACTTTGTTCTTTCTGCTTTCTTGCGTTTTCCACATTTAACTTCGCAGTATTGGCCTCAATGTTCAGCTTACTTAACTTTTCTTCTGCCGCCTTTTTATCCTCTGCCAGAAACTGTCTTGCCGTATCGATCTCTTCCATACGGCCTTTGAGTTCTTCCCTGGTCTGTTCCAGTTTTTGTATGTTCTTTTCAATCTCCTCCAGTTCCCGGCCGCGTCCCAGAAGATTACTGTTATTCTTAAAAGAGCCTCCGGTAATGGAACCACCGGTATTCAGGGATTCCCCTTCCAAAGTTACGATCCTTAGGGCATATTTATATTTTCTTGCCAGTGCCAGAGCGTGATCTATGGTATCCACCACGATGACCCTGCACAGCAGATACTCCATGATGTCCCGGAACTTATCATCGGTGTCCACCAGCACATCTGCTCTTCCTAACACGCCCAAGCCCTCTTCTTCCAGTGCCTTCTGTGTCTTTTCATCCGGTTTTCCCGTCACGGAAGTCAAAGGTAAAAACGTTGCTCTTCCCAGTTTGTTTTGCTTAAGGAATTCCACCATCCGCTTGGCGGTATCTTCATCCGTGGTAACAATGTTCTGGATGTTGCCTCCCAATGCGGTCTCAATGGCTGTTTCATATTTCTTTTCTACAGAAATAATATCCGCCACCACACCGATAAGACCGGATTCCTTGTCTTTCTGCTCCATGATCTTACGGATACTGTTTCCATATCCGTCATATCGCTCCGCAAGATTGCGCAAAGACTCCAGTCTGGATTGTTCCTTGTGATAAGAAATGCTGGCCTGCTCTAATTTGGCCGCGCACTCCCTGTACTTCTGATTCCAGTCATCCCGTTTCTGATCCATGGATGCGATCAGCGCTTTCTTATCTTCAATATCCTTGCAGGCCTGCTGATAAAGCTGCTCGAATTTTGCAAGCTGGGTCTGCATGGATTGTTCATCACTTTTCTTCTGAAGCAGTCGTTGGTTTAACTGGGCTCTTCGGATATTGACCTGCTCCAGCATGGTATCATATTTCTGCTGTTTGGCTTTGATCCCTGCTCTGCGGTTCAACAGCTCGATGATCTCATTCTTACCCTGTGTGATCACCTCATTACAGCGGCTGATCTCCTGCTGGATATCGGAAAGCTGCTTCTGGGATTCTTCCAGCTTGCCGGATGTCTCATCCACCTGTTTTTGCAGCTCTGCCTGTTTTTCATCATACTCGGCCTTACTCTGAAGTTTCTGCTCCCGTTCTTCCTCCAGGGCTTTCCTTCGATTTGCAAAATGCTCGTCATTACTGTCAGCGGAACGGATCTGCTCTTTTAACACATTGATCTGGCCTTCTAAGCGGCCTTTGTTGACATTGGTTTCTGCCAGAGCATCCTTGGTGCGGTTCACTTCTTCGTCCACATCCGCCAGTTCCTGCTCCATCTTTTCATATTCTGCCTTAATGCTTTCAACTGCTTCTTCTGTCTCTTTTAATTCATCTGCAGTAATGGTTCCCTTTTTTTCTATCTCCTCTAACTGGGCGTGAATGCGCTCTGTCTCCATCAGGAAGGTATTCACTTCATATTCCTGCAATTCGTTTCGTTTTCTCAAATAGATCTTTGCCTTCTCGGACTGTTTTTCCAGAGGAGATAACTGCTTCTCGATCTCGCTGAGAATGTCATTGATACGAACCAGATTTGCCCGTTCATTTTCCAGTCTCTTGGATGCTTCTGACTTACGACGTTTGAACTTCACGATCCCTGCCGCTTCATCAAACAGCTCCCGGCGCTCCTCCGGACGTCCGCTTAAGATCTTGTCGATCTGGCCCTGTCCAATGATGGAATAGCCGTCCTTACCGATACCGGTATCATAGAATAATTCGTTCACATCCTTCAGTCTGCATGGAGTTCCGTTGATGAGGTATTCACTCTCCCCTGAACGGAACACCCTTCTTGTAACCGTTACTTCCGAATAATCAATGGGAAGCTCATGGTCACTGTTATCCAATGTAATGGACACCGTAGACGCACTTAACGGCTTGCGGTTTTCTGTTCCCGCAAAAATAACATCCTGCATGTTGGCGCCACGAAGCTGACGGGCACGTTGTTCTCCCAGTACCCATCTCACCGCATCCGATACATTACTCTTTCCACTTCCATTAGGTCCCACAATGCCTGTAATACCATTATGAAACTCGAACTTAATCTTGTTTGCAAATGATTTAAAGCCATGTACTTCCAAACTCTTTAAATACATCTTATTTACCTTTCCTTCTTTAGTGACATCAGGGCATGATAAGCTGCTTCCTGCTCCGCAGCTTTCTTGGTAGGACCTTCACCCTGTCCTACCGTCTCGTTTCCGATCCGTGCCTCCACCTTGAAAATCTTGGCATGATCCGGTCCTTCTTCCCCTACCAGTTCATAGTGCAGTTCCTGGGTAAATTTGCTTTGTACCAGTTCCTGAAGAATAGTTTTGCTATCATAAAAGAGCTGCTTATGCTCAATATCCGTCAGAATGAATCTATGGATAAACTCTTTTGCAGTAGTAAAACCACCATCCAGGTACAGGGCGCCAATGACAGCTTCCATGGCATCCGAGAGTATGGACTTTCTTCCCCGTCCACCGGTCTGGTCTTCACCCTTACCAAGAAACAGGTAAGCTCCCAGATCCAGTTCTCTGGAACATAATGCCAGGGTCTGCTCACAGACAATGCTGGCTCTTAATTTCGTCAGATCTCCTTCCGGTACATTTTCGTACTGTTTATAGAGAAACTCACTGGTAACGATTTCAAGCACAGCATCCCCCAGAAACTCCAGGCGCTCATTGTCTGACAACTTCTTCATATGTTTTTCGTTGGCATAAGAACTGTGGATCAACGCCTGACGGAGTAATCCCTCATTTTCGAAGGAATATCCGATTTTTTCCTGAAACTCTTTAATCTGCTGCATACTTCTCCTTCTACTTCATATAGCAGAAAAAAGCCCTCATTGTAAGGGCTTTTTTCAAATACTAATTAATTGCCTTCTTAATCTGCTCTACAGCATCCCCCACCGTGGTAATGGTTTCTGCTGCTTCATTTTCAATTTCTATATCAAACTCCTCTTCAATTCCCATAATGATCTGGTAAACATCCAATGAATCCGCACCCAGGTCATCCACAAAGGTGGTGTCCATGGTAATCTCGTTGGCATCTACGTTCAAAACCTCTACAATAATCGCTTTTAACTTTTCAAATTCCATACTATTCGTTTCCTTCCTGTATCTGTTTTTCCGAAGTGGCAAAACACTCCATGATCTTGTCATTCACATTCTGCTTTTTGAATGTTACGCACTGTAAGATGGTATTATAAATTTCCTTCGCAGTAGAACTTCCATGCGTCTTAACCACCAGTCCTTTGCATCCTAAAAGCGGAGCACCGCCGTACTGGCTGGAATCCATCTTCTTCATGGTACTCTTAAGTGCAGGTTTTACCAGCAGGGCACCGATCTTACTCTTCAGGCTGCTCATCATAGCCTGTTTGATCATATGCAGCATGGTGGAGCCGACTCCTTCATAAAGCTTCAAAATGACATTTCCCACAAAAGCCTCGCAGACGATCACATCTGCTGCTCCGCTGGGAATATCCCGTGCTTCTATGCTTCCCACAAAGTTAATATCTCCACACTCTTTTAACAGAGGGAAGGTCTCTTTTACAAGCTGATTACCTTTCTCCTCTTCTGCACCGATATTTACAATGGCTACTCTTGGATTCTTGATTCCCATCACATGTTCCATGTAAATGGAACCCATCTTGGCAAACTGGACCAGATGGGATGGTCTGGCATCCACATTGGCTCCGCAGTCTATCAACAGGCTCATTCCCCGTTCGGTAGGAATGAGTGGCGCCAAAGGTGGGCGTTCCACACCTTTGATCCTGCCTACCAACAACTGCCCGCCTGCCAAAACAGCACCCGAGCTGCCGGCAGAAACAAATGCATCTGCCTTTCCTTCCTTAACCAGCTTTAATCCCACTACAATGGAGGAATCCTTCTTCTGCCGAATCGCAGCCACCGGCGGTTCTGCAGTCTCAATCACTTCCTCTGCATGACATATTTCGATCTGTTCCCTGGGAAACTCGTACTTTGCAAGTTCCTCACTGATCACATCCTGCTGTCCGGTGAGGATAACATGAATGTCCTGCCGCACCTTAACCGCATCCACGGCTCCTTTTATGATTTCGCCCGGGGCATTGTCTCCACCCATGGCGTCGAGTACTACTCTGGTGATTTCTTCCATTTTGCAACCCTCCTACTGTCTTATAAAATATACTATATCTATTTTAAAAATTCAATACAAATTACCGGCAAGACAAAAAAAGACCTTCTCACATCTTTCCGACATGAAAAGGTCTGCGTCAGCATGATTAATCCTGTGCAATGATCTCTCTCTTGTTGTAAGAACCACATGCCTTACATACTCTGTGAGGCATCATCAATGCACCACATTTGCTACATTTTACTAAACTTGGAGCACTCATTTTCCAGTTTGCTCTTCTTTTATCTCTTCTACCTTTAGAAGATTTATTCTTTGGACAAATTGACATCTGTTACACCTCCTTAAACTTATTAAAGACATCTTGTATAGCAGCCATCCTGGGGTCTACTGCTGTCCTGTCACATGCGCAGTCGCGCTCATTGAGATTGCAACCGCACTTACTGCAAATTCCTCTGCAATCGTCCCTGCACAGAACTTTCATAGGCCAGTTAACTAAAATCTCATCGTAGACAAGTTGGTCTGTATCTAATTCCAGTCCATCAATGAACTCTGCCACGTCCAGATCTTCCATTACCAACATCGCATTTTCAATAGGAAACTCTCTCTCATAACGAAGATCCAGTTCCATCACGACATCTGTAAGGCATCTGTCGCAGGGAGCCGTAATACTGACACATGCCTCAGCCTTCAAGACCAATTCCCTGCCTGAGTCATTCTTAATGTACAGTCTCAACGGACTCTTCTTCGTGATAGGGTAATTCCCCATTCCGTCGTCAAAGGTCTCCAGCTCAATAGGAACCTCTAAACTTAATTCTTTGCCCGGCTTACTGACCGGATCAAACAAATCTATCTTCATGGCATACTCCTACTCACACTCAGACAATTATAAACATCCTCATTTCATTTGTCAACCAAAAATTCATATGTTATAATGATTTTCATGAAGATAACAGGTATTATAGCAGAATTTAACCCATTTCACAATGGGCATGAATATATTCTTTCACAGGCGCGCAAACAGACCGGCTGTGATCTTTTGGTGGTTGCCATGAGTGGAGACTTCGTACAACGGGGTGCTCCCGCCATCCTTGATAAAGCGCTTCGCGCCAAAACAGCCCTGCTTGGGGGTGCGGATCTGGTGGTTGAACTTCCGGTGATCGCATCGACTGCATCTGCTGCTGATTTTGCCCTGGGTGGTGTAGCCGCCCTGGCAGCCTGCGGGGCAGATACCCTTGTTTTTGGCTGTGAGCAGGAAGATTTTTCCTTTTTTCCCATTCTGGCAGATTTTCTGGAAAAAGAGCCTGCACAATACCGGGCAGTCTTATCCGAGTATCTGAAACAGGGAGATAGCTATCCTTTGGCCCGTTCCAAAGCACTGTCCCGTTTCTTCCCGGAACGGGAAGATCTTTCCGGCCTGCTCGCATTGCCTAACAACATCCTTGCTTTAGAATACCTGCGCGCCATAAAACGAACCGGCGTTTCCATGCAGGTGTGCCCCATCCGACGGATCGCCGTCGATCATCACAGCGAGGATGGTGTGGGTAACTTTGCCAGCGCCACTGCCATTCGGACGCAGCTATTGCAAAAGAATCCCGGTGTGACCCAATTCATTCCGGATTACACGGTATCCTCCCTTTCGGATTACCTGTCCCGGCATCTTCCTCTTCGGGAAGATGATTTTTCCTCTGCCCTTTGCTACCGGCTGACACAGATGAAATACTGCTACCCCTCTTCTTTTTCGGAAGGATTGTTGTGTCCAAAGAGCAGGGAGCGCATTTCCTATCTGGATGGTTCTCCTGAGCTGTTTGACCGCATCTTAAACCATCTGGATGAGTTTACGACTCTGTCAGAGTTTTGCCGGTTACTGCACACAAAGGAGTGCACTCTCACCCGTTTAAGACGTTTGATGTTCCATATTCTGCTGGACATCACACAGGAGCAGATGGTACAGTTTCGTAATGATCCCTGCCAATATGTCCATGTACTGGGGTTCCGGAAAGACAGTCCGGCTGTGGGAGTGATCAAAGAGCGCATCGAGACGCAGAATGCCGTACCTGTCTTTTCTGTGGCAAAGGCTATGCCGCAGTTGGCAGATAACCTCTTTTTCCGGCAGGATCTTTTTGCCCGGGAGCTGTTTATCCGCACCCTGGCCCAAAAGGATTCCCAAGACAAAATGGATCTGTCAACAGACGCATCTGTCTTGAACAAAAAGACTGCCTGTGAACCGTTGTTAAACGATTACAGACAGCCTCTGATCATGATATAATTGTAAGGCAGCTTTTCAAGCTGCCTTTTTCTATATGAAATCCTATGTATTCCTCTTAGTGATGGAACAGGCGCAGTCCCGTAAAGGCCATGGCCATATCATATTTATTACAGGTTTCGATCACATTGTCATCCCGTACAGAGCCACCCGGTTGGGCAATATATTTTACGCCGCTTTTGTGGGCCCGTTCAATATTATCTCCGAAAGGAAAGAAAGCATCGGATCCTAATGCCACATCTGTCATGCCGTCTAACCATGCACGCTTCTGTTCTCTGGTAAATACCGGTGGTTTTTCCTTGAAGTACTTTCTCCAGACATCCTCACCCAAAACATCCATGTATTCCTCTCCAATATAGACATCAATGACATTGTCTCTGTCAGGTCTTCCAAGACCGTCTGCAAACTGCAGATCCAGAACCTGCGGAGCCTGACGCAGATACCAGTTATCTGCCTTCTGTCCTGCCAACCTTGTACAATGGATTCTGGACTGCTGTCCTGCACCGATTCCGATAGCCTGACCGCCTTTGGCATAGCACACAGAATTGGATTGTGTGTATTTCAGTGTGATCAATGCAATGAGCAGATCGATCTTTGCGCTCTCCGGAATGGTTTTATTCTCAGTTACGATGTTATCCAGAAGACCGGTCTCAATGGCAAACTGATTTCTACCCTGCTCAAATGTTACGCCAAATACCTGCTTATGCTCCACAGGTGCCGGAACGTACTCCGGATCAATCTGAATAATACAGTAATTTCCCTTTTTCTTGGCTTTCAGCATTTCCAGTGCTTCCGGCTCAAATCCCGGTGCGATCACACCGTCAGAAACTTCTCTCTTAATGATCCTGGCAGTGTCCACATCACATACATCCGACAGGGAAATAAAATCTCCGAAAGAAGACATTCTGTCGGCTCCTCTGGCTCTGGCATATGCACTGGCAAGTTCACTTAACGGTCCCAGATCATCTACCCAGTATATCTTACGCTCCACCTCTGAAAGCGGTACGCCCACTGCCGCACCGGCCGGAGAAACATGTTTAAAGGAAGTGGCTGCTGCCATTCCGGTAGCCTGTTTTAATTCTTTCACCAACTGCCAGCCGTTCAATGCATCCAACAAATTGATATAACCCGGTCTTCCATTTAAAATGGTAATGGGAAGCTCTCCTTCCTCCATAAAAATCCTTGCCGGTTTCTGATTGGGGTTACAGCCATACTTTAATTCTAATTCTTTCATCTTTGTTCCTCCTGCTTATGCTGCAATGATCTTATCTTTCTATACGGCTTGCAGCCGCTTTTACCACATGGTCTGCCAGAACGGACGTCGTCACACTGCCTACTCCTCCCGGTACCGGAGTAATGGCTTCCACCACCGGCTCTACACCGTCATAATCTGCATCTCCGCAAATGCTTCCGTCTTCTCTGACGTTAATGCCCACATCAATAATGATCTGGCCTTCTTTCACATAATCCCGATTCACCACACCCGCCTGACCGGCTGCAATGATAATAATATCTGCCTCTTTGGTGATCTGATCCATTTCTATGGTTCTGGTATGGCAGATGGTCACGGTGGAATTCTTCTGAAGCATCAGCATAGCCACCGGCTTTCCAACCACCAGACTGCGACCTATTACCACGGTTCTTTTTCCGGTACAATCAATGTGATAATGGTCCAGGATCTCAACGCAGGCCTGCGCAGTACAGGGTGCATAGCCCATGGTATTCCCCATAAAAACTCCGGACATGGACAGATCTGTCATACAATCCACATCCTTCGCCGGATCCAATGCATTCTGTATGCTTTCCTGATCAAGATGGGCCGGAAGCGGCCGGAACATCAAGACTCCGTGAATCGTGTCATCCCGGTTCACCTGATCTATCACCCGGAGCATTTCTTCCTGTGTTACAGTTTCCTCCAGATGGATCCGTTTACAGTCAATCCCAAGATCTTCGCAACGCTTCACTGCTCCCCTTTCGTAAGAAATATCACTTCCGTTTTCTCCTACCCGGATAATGCACAGTGTGGGTATTACTCCTTTTTGCCTGCAGAGGGCAACATCCTGCCGAATGCGCTCATTCATTGCTGCAGTTACTTCTCTTCCTGTAAACTGTTTTGCCATTCTCTACTCTCAACTCCACTTTTTTGTGTTCTGCCCGGTCCCGGGAACCGACGATCCTAGGATCTGTCGCCTAGAACAAACCTACGATCTTACCGTTTTCATCAATATCTATTTTTTCTGCGGATGGGATCTTGGGCAATCCCGGCATGGTCATGATATCACCGGTCATAGCCACAATAAATCCTGCTCCTGCACAGATCCGCAGATTCCGTACTGTAATCTCAAAGTCTTTCGGTGCACCCAGAACTGTCTTCTCATCCGTGAGACTGAACTGCGTTTTGGCCATACAGATGGGCAGTCCTCCAAATCCCAGCTCTTCGATCTGTCTTGCCTGCTTCTTGGCAGTATCGGTAAGCACTGCTCTGCTGCCGCCATAAACCCTTTTGACAATGGTATTGATCTTTTCTTCCACTGTTTTATTAAGCTCATAGGCATAGGAAAAATGATTTGGCATCTCACACAGACGGATCACCTCTTCTGCCAGAGCTTTGCCACCTTCGCCACCTTTGGCCCAGACTTCGGAACGCACAACATTTACGCCAAGACTCCTGCATTCTTCCTGGATCATATCCAGCTCTGCCTCTGTGTCCGTAGGGAACACATTCACTGCTACCACACAGGGAAGCCCGAATACATTGGAAATATTATCCACATGTTTTAGAAGATTGGGCAATCCTTTCCGGAGCGCCGCAAGGTTTTCCTCACCCAGTTCTGCCTTGGGTACTCCTCCATTATATTTCAAAGCGCGCACAGTTGCAACTATAACCACTGCACTGGGTACCAATCCTGTCTTACGACATTTAATGTCAATAAACTTTTCTGCTCCCAGATCTGCTCCGAATCCTGCTTCCGTAACAGCATAATCCGCCAGTTTCAAGGCTGTTCTGGTCGCAACCGCAGAGTTACAGCCATGGGCGATATTGGCAAAAGGGCCTCCGTGAATAATTGCGGGGGTATGTTCCAGGGTCTGTACCAGATTGGGTTTCATGGCATCCTTTAATAAAGCTGCCATTGCACCTTCCGCATGAAGATCTCCTGCCGTTACCGGTTTTTCTTCCGAAGTTTTTCCATAAGTATAACCGATGATCATCTTAGACAGACGCTCTTTTAAGTCCGTAATATTCTGAGACAGGCACAGTACTGCCATAACCTCTGATGCCACGGTAATATCGTAACCATCTTCTCTTGGCATGCCGTCTGTTTTACCGCCAAGTCCGTCCACCACATTCCGAAGTTGCCGGTCATTCATATCCACACAACGTTTCCAGGTGATCTTTCTTGGATCAATGTTCAATTCGTTTCCCTGATAAATATGATTATCGATCATCGCTGCCAGAAGATTGTTCGCTGCGCCAATCGCATGAAAATCCCCCGTAAAATGCAGGTTGATATCTTCCATTGGTACAACCTGGGCATAACCGCCTCCTGCAGCACCACCCTTTACACCAAACACCGGTCCTAAGGATGGCTCACGCAATGCCACCACTGTTTTCTTTCCCAGTCTGGAAAGTCCGTCTGCCAATCCCACCGAGGTTGTGGTTTTTCCTTCTCCTGCGGGCGTTGGATTGATAGCCGTTACCAGGATCAGTTTCCCATCCGGTTTCTCATTGTTTTCCTTAAAAAACTTATAATTAATCTTCGCTTTATAACCGCCATATTCCTCAAGGTATTTCTCATCCAGTCCTGCTCTTTTTGCCACTTCGGAAATCGGCAGCATTTCCGATTCCTGTGCAATTTCAATATCTGTTTTCAACTTCCCTTTCTCCTTTACACAATCCGTACTCTTTTGCTAAACCTTCAAGAAGAATTCCCGCCTGCAGCAACAGACGGGAATCATTTTCCTCACTATAGTTCCTTGATTATTATATGCTTTTTGCATATCCCCGACAAGGCATTGTGGTTTAAATTTTTTTAATCTACTGATTCTTATTTTTTATAACAGACTCATACGCTCCGGTAGCAATGTCAATATATCTTACAAACAAAGATACCTTATTATCCGGGTTCAGGCTATCCCACAAAAGGTTTGCAAAAGTATCCATATCATTCTCCATGGCAACCCGCTTTGGCTCACCCTCGAAACTTGGAAGCGGATCTGCATCATGCATATATGTATGGATAAAATGTCCCTCACCTGCCAGCGGTTTCTCGTAAGCATAAGTAAAACGGCTGCAGGATTCCGGATTGCCGTCGGCACTCTTTAAAATGGACATGGCATAATTAAAATTACCGCCCTCTACATGCATGATCCCTGAAATCCTTGGCGTATAATTCGGTCCGTCCGGTTCAAATTGACGGGTGCGCAATGCCTGTTCAAAAGTCTGCTGTTTATCCATCAGTTCATAAATGGTATCTGTCTGGTCACCATTGGTCACAATGGTCTTATTTCCCAACACTCTTACCGGTGCATAGATCACCAGACTGGGATCACTTAGTTTTGCCGGATCAAAGGCCTGGGTACGGATTCCTTCTCCGTCTTCCACAAACACCCGATTACGGCTGTTCACACTTCTGCCCATGATAAAGTATGCGGCAACTGCCTTTGTTCCATCCGGGGTTCTTCCTATGATAATGCCTCTACCCGGATAGGAGTTTTCTTTTAATTCTTTTTCGATATCTACTATTTTCATCCTGTTCTCCTTAATATTTTTCACTAATGTACTTCATACATTATACCCTCTCCCTTTTCTACAGCACAAGCCCTAAAATGCAAAAAATCCATTTACATCCAAACATGCGTTTGCTATACTGAAAACAGAGGATAAAGGGGGCGATGGCAGTATGGAAGAATCCATTTTTTATCATGTTGATGTAAATTCTGCTTTTCTCAGCTGGGAAGCGGCCAGACGGCTCCGCCTTAATCCTTCGGCTGTTGATATCCGTGAAATCCCGGCTGTCATCGGCGGTGACCAGAGCAGGCGGCATGGGATTGTTCTTGCTAAATCCATTCCCGCCAAGAAATATGGCATTACCACCGGCGAGCCCATTGCCACTGCAGTGAAGAAATGTCCCAATTTACAGCTGATCAAACCTGATTATGAACTGTATGTGGAAAATTCCAGAATGCTGATGAATCTGTTAAAACAATACGCGCCCGCAGTGGAACCGTTTTCCGTTGACGAAGCCTTTTGTGACATGACCGGAACCGGACGGTTGTACGGCGATCCTGTTGCATTTGCCTGTCGTCTCAAAGATGAGATTAAAGACTCTTTTGGTTTTACAGTGAATATCGGAATCGGCCCAAACCGGCTTTTAGCCAAAATGGCTTCCGATTTTCAGAAGCCGGACCGGGTTCATACTCTTTTTAAGGAGGAAATTCCTGACAAAATGTGGCCTCTTCCTGTGGAAGATCTTCTTTTTGTTGGAAAAAATACTGCTTCCAAGCTTCACCATCTTGGCATTCATACCATAGGGCAACTGGCTCTTTGTGACCCTGCTCTGCTCTCCGGCCATTTGAAAAAACAGGGAATTACCGCCTGGCAGTATGCCAATGGAAGATGTGACGATTTCGGAGCAGATCATACCATTGCAAACAAAGGTTACAGCAACTCTACCACCTTGTCCTCCGATATTACTTCAGCTACCATTGCCAAGCAGGTCCTCCTGTCTTTATGTGAAACCGTCGGTGCCAGACTGCGCGCTGATAATGCACGGATCAGTGTGATCGCAGTGACGATCCGAAACTGCGATTTCCAGAATACTTCAAAACAGACCTCCCTGTATTCTTCTACCAATGTAACAGATGAAATCTACCAGCAGGTATGCCGGTTATTTGATGAATTATGGGACGGCTCTCCTATCCGTCTGCTGGGTGTTTCCACCTCCAAAGCCACCCAAACAGACAATTACCAGTATGATCTTTTTTGCTCACAGCAGCATGAAAAGCTGAAAAAACTGGATTCTGCCGTAGACAATATAAGAGCCCGCTATGGAGAAGGCTCCATAAAACGGGCTACCTTTTTAGATAAACCTTAACGTGTTTTTTGCCTGCTTATTGTTCCCTGTTCTCTACAGGTAAAGGATCTCGGACATTTGTTCCCTTCCTGCCACGGAAATGGGAAAGTCCTCTCCGGAATAAGGGCAGTCACCCATGGTCACTTCCATCTTTACTGTCTCATAGGCCAGACGTTCATAATTATTCTCCCGGGATAAATGTCCCAGCAATACCCCTTTAAAACGGTCATGTAGAATACCGGACAACAGTCTTCCGGAATTCTCGTTGGACAAATGTCCCCGGTTTCCCAGGATCCTCTGTTTCAGATAATAGGGATAGGTACCCACCTGTAGCATTTTTACATCATGGTTTGCCTCCAAAAGCAGCGCATCCAGGCCCTGAAGATTGGAAATGATATAGTCATCATACATTCCCATATCTGTGGCTACTGCCACCTTTTTCTCTCCCTGTCTTGCTACAAATGCACAGGGATCATTGGCATCATGGGAAATCCGAAAAGGATGCACCTGCATATCACCGATCTTAAACTCTTCATCACAGGAAACCCTCTGAAACAGACTGTGATCAAATTCACCCAGTCCCTGGCATTCCAGGATCCCATCCATGGTACCCTGTGTGGCATAAATGGGAATGGAATACTTTCTGGACAATACTCCCAGTCCTTTAATATGATCATTATGTTCATGCGTGATCAGGATTCCCGACACTTCCTCCGGTTTGATTCCCAGTTCCTGCAATCCTGACACGATCCGTTTGCCACTGATGCCGGCATCCACCAGCAAATGGGTGGAATCACTTCCTATGTACACACAGTTTCCACTGCTACCGCTTGCTATACTACATAATCTCATTCGTCTTATTGTTCCTTCCACCGGATTTCAATCACATCTCCGGGGACTAATGTCTGGGTATAAGCCGCATTCTTCCCGTTGATCAGGGTTTCTACTGCCCGTCCATTGCCGGCATTAATGTCAAAATCAATTTCCTCAAAGATGTCTACAAACATATAATCCTTTCGACCATGAAGAACAACCGGCTCTCCGTTAACCGTAATGGGAAGTTTGACGTCATCACTACCGGAGGGAGAGATCCGTTTTTCCTCTTCCCCGGACAGTCCTTCACGGGTATCCCCGGTCAGCTCCTCTCCGCCATCTTCTCTCTGCCCTTCCTCTGTTTCTTCGTAATGAAGCTCACTGCCCAATACTGTCCAGTTCACGGAAAAGTTCTCATAAACCAGTGCGTCCATATTCTCACTGACATTGTTTACCAGGATCTCCCGGTCCATATCCACTTCCACATCCATGAATTCCTTGATCTGCTCTACTGTATAGTAGTTACGCAGTTCGATACGGTCTCCCTCCTGCACTTTATAACCGGAAGGCTCCAGACAACCGTTTACTTCCACAAATTTCGGACAAATGATGGTTTTTCCATTCACGATAAATGCAAGATCTTCCTGGGTATATTCCTTCAGATCTGCGATGGTGAAATCCGCACCGCTTCCCTCTGTGGAGGAAATGATCTCAATATCCGCATTGGAGTGGATCGGCGTGGACAGATTCACCTGCTGTCCGTTTAGTTTTACCACAGCCGCATCCCCGGCTCCTCCCCGGGCAATCCTCGGTTTTCCGTTCACGGTAAAATTCAACTCTTTGCCCCGGCGCGGGAACAGCTGATTGGTAGGGAATCCGGCCTGCAGTGCTGCATCCATAACGGTTAATTTGTTGTTGTCGTATAACTTCATTCTCTCTCCATTGAAACGGATAAAAATGAAATTATTTCTCTGGTCATAATAATTCAGGCAGATACCGATGGGCGTCACGATCAGAGGATCCTTCTTTACTTCTTCCTGTGTAAAATGAACCTTCTGAAGAACTTCTTCTCCTCTTAATGCAACTCTCTCCCTTGCAATCTGCAATTTATCTGCCAGCATTTCCGTAAATCCGTGGATCTTGCCGCCTCCGCCGACCACAAAGCAGGCACTGACACTCCTTCCGCCGTTTAATTCCACAATCTTATTGGCTACTTCTGTCGTAATGTTATCTACAATGGGGCGAACCAGTTCCCAGACTTCCTGGGATGAGATCTGATGCTCCAACATCATAATATCCTGGTAAGTAATGGTATCTTCAAAGGTGGAGGTAAGTTTAATATGCTCTGCCGTTTTGAAATCCACCAGATAATGCTGTACAATGCATTCGGTAAGTTCATCTCCTGCATGGGGAATCATACCATAGGCAATGATACTGCCGTCTTTGGTCAGGGAAATATCCGAGGTTCCTGCTCCTACATCCACCAAAGCAATATTCAGCAGACGGAAAGCCTCCGGAATCGCTATGTTGATAGCGGCAATCGGCTCCAGAGTGAGGTTGGCAACGGTAAGGCCTGCGGATTCTACAGCAGAATACAGCCCGTCCACTACATCCTCCGGCAGGAATGTTACAATAATATCCTCCGAGATCCGATTCGCTTTATGTCCCTCCGGATTGGAAATAGGATCATCATTAAAGTAATAACGCACGACAGAATAACCCACACAATAAAACTTAAACTTTGTATCATTATTCTCGCTGAGTTTCTGCTGTGCCAGTTCCACACCCATAAGATCCAGGTTGTGGATATCTTCCCCGGTTACCACGGTTTCTTCCGGATATTCGTAGACAACCGTTACCTCTTCTGTCTTCAGCACACGTCCTGCAGCTGCAATACAGACTTCCGTAAGCGGCTGCTCGATCTGTGCTTCTAACTGTGCCTTTACTTTGGCAATGGTCCGTCCCACACGTCCGATATCATGAATCTGTCCATCCAGCATAGACCGGGTCTCATGCTCCATGTTACACTGGGAAACCACATAGAATTCATCATCCTTCTTATATCCTACCGTTCCTACAACATTCCGGGTTCCGATATCAAGACCAAAAACCAATTCTCCATCCTTATTCTGCATTTCCAACATGCTCTTAAACTCTCCTCACCGTATCGTAATCATTTTTTCCTATTCCGTATTCTTTCAAAAGCGCTTCAATGCTCTCATAGGTATGCTCCGGTATGCCGTCATTATCAATCACGGCATCGCATCCCTTTCGAAATGCTTCTTCCGAAAGCTGACTATCCATCATGGCCCGTATGCGTTCCTCACAATAGCCGCGGTTTTCAAGCAACCTTCGGGTACGATTTTCTTCACTACTATAAATATACCACATCACATCACAAATTTCATCGTAATGTTCTTCAATTAATAATGCCGCCTCCACCACAATGAGCTCTTTATCCCTGTTTCGCTCAATATCGCGGCAGATTTCCTCTTTTACCCTGGGAAAAACGATGTCGTTCTGCGTTTTGCGCATCTTCGGATGGTGAAAAATATAATCCGCCATCTGAGCAGGCTTTATGCTGCCATCCTGCGCAAACAGTTCAGCAGGAAAAAGTGCACGAACCTTTCTTCCCACTTCATTCTCCGGCTTCAAAAGCTCTTTTGCAATCTCATCTGCCAACAGAACCAGGGCACCGTGTTTCTCTTTCAGGTAGTTTAATACCAGAGTTTTCCCGGCTCCGACTCCTCCCGTCACTCCTATGATCATTTTCTACGCCTCATTCCCGGTCTTTATTTTGCCTCATACCAGTCCGGTCCCTGATGGATATCTACGACCAGATCTACCAAAAGATCCGCCGCACCGGTCATTTCCTCGTCCAGTATCTTATAAACCCGATCTACTTCTTCTATAGGAGTTTCCACCAGAAGTTCGTCATGAACCTGCACTAAGATCCTTGCTTTCAGTTTCTCCTTCTTCAGCCTTGCAAAAACCCGGATCATGGCCAGCTTCATGATGTCAGCTGCTGTTCCCTGAATAGGGGCATTCATGGCCACCCGTTCCCCAAAAGAACGCTGCATAAAATTACTGGAAGTCAGTTCCGGCAAAGGACGTCTCCTGTCATACATGGTCCTCGCATATCCGGAGTCTTTGGCATCACTGACCAGCTGATCCAGATAGCTTTTAATCCCCGGATAAGCTGCAAAATAACTGTCAATGTATTCTGCTGCCTCCTTAACCGGGATATCTAAATCCTGACTCAATCCATAAGAGCTGATTCCATAAACGATTCCAAAGTTCACCGCTTTTGCATTTCTTCGAAGTACCGGTGTAACTTCCTCGTAAGGAACATGGAATACCTGGGAAGCAGTGGTGGTATGGATATCCTGATTCTCCCGAAATGCCCTGATCAGATTCTCATCTGCGGACAGATGTGCCAAAAGACGCAATTCAATCTGGGAATAATCCGCATCCACAAACACGCAGCCTTCTTTCGGAACAAACACCTTGCGGATCTGTCTGCCAAGCTCCATACGGACAGGAATGTTCTGCAGATTCGGTTCCGTAGAACTGATACGTCCGGTAGCCGTTATGGTTTGATTGAAAGTTCCGTGGATGCGGCCGTCTGCTGCAATAAAAGCGCCGAGGCCATCTGCATAGGTGGACTTAAGCTTCGTTAACTGCCGGTACTCTAAGATCTTGCTGACAATGGGATATTCCGGTGCCAGTTTTTCCAGAACTTCTGCAGAAGTAGAAAAACCGGTTTTGGTTTTCTTTCCGCCGGGAAGCCCCAGTTTCTCAAAAAGGATCACACCCAGCTGCTTGGGAGAATTAATATTAAACTGCTCTCCTGCCTCCTGCCAGATGGTTTCTTCCAGTTCACCGATCCGGCCCGTCAGAGCATCCCCATATGTTTTTAAAGCCTGTCCGTCCACGGCAATGCCGTTTTTCTCCATCTCATCCAGCACATAGACCAGGGGCATTTCTATCTCCTGATAGAGCTCCTGCATCTGACACTTTCTAAGACGCTCCTGTATTTTTCCGAAACTCCTGTAACAGACCATGTTCTCAAGCAATGCACAATCAAAAGCATGGTCGGTAATTAACCGTTCGTCTTTCTTTCCTTTCTGTTCCTCACCGGCAAAGGCCTCTTCAATCTCATGTTTTCCAAGAAGTTCTTCCTTTGTCTTTACCAGTTCTCCAAGATACTCGGACGCCAGATAATCATAGGGATATTCTCCCTTCAACGGATTCAAAAGATAAGCTCCGATCTGCACATCCTCCAGTTTTCCTTCCTGCCGCAAAAGTTCCACTGTGTCCTGCTTCAGGTATTTCAGCAGTTTCTTTGCATTGGGAGTAATAATACTTCCTGCCTGCTCACAAACCCCGGTCAGAAATGTTTCTAAAGAGTGATCGTTCTTTACCAATGCAGCTCCCCCTTTATCCGGAAGCAGTAACACTGCAATATCCGGTTTCCCGTATAGACACAGTGCCACATCCTGTCCACTGACCTCCTCTGCCAGAAGAAACAGTTCTTCCTGACTTAAGGACTTAAGGCAATTGTCAGTCTGCTCTTTTTCCTCCACCACATCCTGTTCAAACCGGGCCAGAAGATTCTTGAATTCTAACCTTCTGACAAGCTGGTAAGCCTCTTTGGTATATGGGTTTTTATACTCCGCCTTTGAAAAGTCAAAAGAAAGCTCACAATCAGTCACAATGGTAGCCAGTACTTTACTAAGCTTTGCCATCTCATAATGCTCCGTGAGAGACTCTCTTGCACGGTTGGGTTTTACCTCTTCCCGATGTTCATAGGCATTCTCAATACTATGATAAGTTGCGATCAATCCGGATGCGGTTTTCTCACCAACACCGGGAATCCCCGGAATATTATCCGCGGAATCTCCCATCAGCGCTTTTACATCAATAAACTCCCTGGGAGTAACCCCATAAAGCGCCTTTACATCTTTTGCATAATAATCTTCAATCTCGGTACTTCCCTTTTTTGTTTTGGGGATGCGTACGCAAATATTCTCCGTCGCCAGCTGGAGCATATCCCGGTCACCGGAAATGAGACTTACCTGCATTCCCTCTTTTTCACCGCGAAAAGCAAGGGTTCCCAGAATGTCATCTGCCTCATATCCTTCCTTCTCCACAATACAAACACCCATTGCCTGCAGCATTTCTTTCATCAGAGGAACCTGCTGCCGCAGTTCTTCTGCCATGGGTTTTCTGGTTCCTTTGTATTCCTGATACAGGTTATGCCGAAAGGTAGGTGCATGTACATCAAATGCCACCACCAGATAATCCGGATTCTCCTGTGTCAGAATCTTAAACATCATATTTAAAAATCCATACACTGCATTGGTATGGATCCCTTCCCTGTTGGTAAGATCCGGAAGCCCGTAAAAGGCCCGGTTTAAAATACTGTGTCCGTCCATCAGGACTAGTTTTTTACTCATACTCTGTCACCTCGATGTCTCCATTTTACACCAAAAGAGTCCATTAGAAAAGTAGCTTTCGTAACTTTGACAGAGAACGGAAACTGGGATATAATATTCGAATGTAATGATACTTTAATACTGGAGAACACACATGAAAAAAATCATATATTCTTTATTTACCCTCAGCCTGATGGCAATTCTTCTTGCCGGCTGCGGTAAGAAGGCGGAAGAGACACCGCAACACGAGCAGGCTTCTGTATCCGAAGAAGCACAGGATGAGTCCGCTTCCCAATCGGAACCTGAAAAAGAAAAAGAGCTTTATCTTCCGGATATTTCCGAAAAAGCTCTGAAAGAGGAAAAGAAAAAAGACTCTGAAATCAGTTTGAAAAATTTTCGTCTGGGCAAATGTGCTTTCCGTTTGGATGGCGTAACCTACAGCCTTCCTTTTTCCTATGCAAGGATCAGTAAAGACTGGACCTTTCAGCCGGAAGACTATGCTCTTGACGACACCTTCCGATTGCAGTCCGGCCAGCGTACCACCGATAACATTGTGCTTCAGAATCCGGACAAGGACTACTCCATCACCATCGGTCTTTACAATCCTTACGATGTGGAAATTTCGGTGAAAGAAGCTCAGGTATGGTCCATTACGGTTTCTGTGAAAGATGCAAAAAAGGAACCCAAATTAAGGCTCCCCGGAAAGGTGACCTGGCATGACACCATTGGGGATATCATCGGGGCATGCTCCCCTCCCACAACGCCCTACACCCATGACCCGGAAACAGGCATGTTCTATTACAGTTATGTGAAGGACTACAGCCGTTACATGAATCTGGAGATTTCAGAAGAGGACGGTTTAGTCAGTTTCACAATGAAACGCTACGAATAATTCCGGAACAATACAAAGGATTTCTCAAGTTTTTCGCATTATTTTGTAGAAAGCTATTCAGACCAACCACAAAATAGCCGATGTATTGATTATAGAAAGAAAACATCGTATCCGGAAGGGAGGTCTGTTTATGGCAGTAAAATGTGCATCCAGTTCCTATGATGGAGCATTGGATTTCATCCTTAATTTACACGAGATCCGTGACACTGTGCGGGACGAAAGAAAGAAACGTCTTGCCCGTGAGAAAAACTCCCAACGTGCAACTTATCAAACCGGTCAGGAAGCACGGTTTAAATATTCCCGTAGATAAAAACACTCCCGTACAAACTTCTCTGTACGGGAGTTTTCTTATTCATGACAAGTGAGGCTGCCTGCAGACTCATCTTATTTATGACAGATGCGGCTGTCCGCTTTATCCGATATACTCGCAGATCAGTTTCAGGGTATTTTCTGCGCCGTCACGATGACTTCTTTCGTAGCCGTGGGATGCAAACACACCGGCTCCGATCAGTCCGTGCTTAATATCATATCCTGCAGATAAGGTAGCTTCCACATCAGAACCATAGAGAGGGTATACATCTACGGCATAATCTGCTTTCGCCTTCTTAGCCGCTTCAATCAGTCCCTTCACCACATCATAGCTGTATGGTCCGCCGGAATCTTTTGCACAGATGGAAACCTGGGTTTCATCACAGGTAAGTCCATCACCTACACATCCCATATCTACGGAAATAGCTTCGGTAACATTGGCAGGAACATTGGCACATCCGCCGTGTCCCACTTCTTCGTATGCAGTGATGTGGGCATAAGTTTTTCTTGCCGGTGTATGGTTTTCATCCTTCAGCCATTTTGCATAACCCAAAAGAATGGCAACACTTAATTTATCATCCAGAAATCTGCTTTTAATATATCCCTGCTTGGTAATCCTGGTTCGGGGGTCGAAACAGATGATATCACCTACGCTGATGCCCAGTTTTTCCACGTCCTCTTTCGTCTTTACCTTTTCATCCAGGACCACTTCCATGGCATCCCATTTTCTCTTTGTATCATCGTATTCCCCATTTACATGGATGGAAGGATTACATAATTGCAGGGTTCCTTCATACTCGCCATCAAACTTGGTGATCACGGTTACATTCTCGGCCTCCGCATTGTTAGGGTTCATACCGCCTAACGGTGTAACCTTCAGACGTCCGCTTCCTTTTATCTCGGAAACCATTCCGCCTAAGGTATCCATATGCGCCTCCAGCCAGATTCCGTTACTCTCGTCTTTGCCACCGAAATCAACCACAACTCCACCCTTCACAGTCTGGGTTGTCTTACAGCCTAGCGCGTTAAACTCCTTCATAACCCATTCCGCCGCATTCTGTGTATAACCGGTAGGACTTGGGATCGCCAGGATCTGGGCTGCTTTTTCCAGAATATATTCTCCATACGATTTTTTCATTGGAAAGAATCCTCCTAACTTAACATTTGTTTGACCGGATTCATTCTACCATTTTTTGCCCGGTTCGTCTATAGATTGCCAGAATTGTTATGAACATCGCACCATTTAATGCCTGGGGATTGTTCACCATCGCCTGAATGGCATAGCCGAGAATTGCCAGACCGCAGGCCGTGTATAGTCCGTTTTCCCCTATGTCTTTCTGACTTTTTCCATCCCCGGTCCGTTTACCGGCTCTATTGCGGAACGCAGAAAGAAAAGCACTGACATAAATGCCAAGATAAGAAAGTGCTCCAAATAACCCGGTGGTTACCAGATACTCCAGATACTCATTATGGGCATTCCGCACCCAGTCGCTACCGGTCTGCGCCAGATAATAAAATCCGAAACAGTTGGTTCCGCCTCCGAACAATTTGTTGATCCACGGCATACCGGCAAATGCCTGTACCGCAACCTTCCAGGTTTTCCCCCGATTCGTTCCCCAGGAATCATTGAAACTCTGTATCTGAAGAATCACCAGCCCCAGCATCAGGCATGCCACCGTTACCGTATAAGCCCTTTGGATCCATACCCTGTTCCTGCAATAGCGCTCCTCTTTCAGGAGTATCAGCCCCAGATACAGTACCAGACAGACTGCCAGTGCACATCCTAATACCATGGGTCTGGTGAAGATGAGATTAAATCCGTCCAGATCCACCAGGGAAAAGAACTTGCTTCCTATACTGACCATTCCCACGCCTGCCAGTATGACCAGAAGGTTTCTCATGGCAATCAGAATGTTATTGTAATCGGCGATGCAAAGACACAGATAAGCTGCCATCACGGCGCCCACTCCAAGATACACTCCCTGACTGTTAATGGTGATACAGGTCATGGATGCCAGAAGCAGAAGGATACGGCATGCGGTCTTTTCCCGGACCGGTCCTCTCTTATGTGTTCCCAGCAGGAAAAAGGGAAAGCACATGGTCACATATCCCACATACCAGTTGGTGTTACCAATGGTTCCCACATAACGTCCATAGTCTTTGGCAGCCAGATTCCAGTGCAGTGAAAAAGGATCCAGTCCAAATCCGTTCATGATCACCAGCAGAAACTGCAATCCCGTTGCTATTCCGATAACAAACAGGATCCAGCGGTCCACCCTCGCATTCCTGGATAGGAAAAAATACACCAATCCCAGCAAAACAACCCAAAGAGTTCCTACTTTCCATCCATAGGATCCCCAGAGTGCTTCCTCCGGGTATTCCGTTACCAGATTCGATATCACGGCTGCAAGCATAAAACAAAATACTGCCACATCCATTAGCTGCAGATTCCGTTTCCATCCTGCGATGATCTCCTTTGCGGAATACTCCATCAAAAAAAACAAGGCAAACAGTACAGACACTCCAACAAAAAGGAGAGCCGCCAGGTCGCAGAACAATGCCTTGGCTTCCAACAGGTTAAAATAATGATCTTCCATATAAAACACGCCTGCCACCCAGACAGCAATGATCCATAAGCTGCTGCACAGGCGCAGGGCAGATTTCGTTTTTTCTATCATGGTTTCGCTCCCTTCCCCTTATCATAATACGTTCCTTTTTCCGGATTTTTCACAGCAAGATGCTCCAGCAGGCAGTCTCATCCTGTCATGAAAAAAAGTCTGTCCCAAGATTTTCTTAGGGCAGACCCGATTCTTCTATGCGATTGCAAAGTTTCGTTTCTTTGTATACAGATGAAACAAGGTTGTAATCTGATAAAGGATAAATTCATAGTCCGTATCCAAAGACTCCTGGATTTGATTTCTCTTAAGGTACTCTTCGTGACTTAACCCCATCTTCTTCCAGAATCCGATTGCCTGCATGTCTTCCTGTCCGGCATAAGCTCCATGCTCCGCCAGCCGCTGACGGAATAACTGATGCAGTCTGGTCTCATAGCCTCTGTGGTCCATGCAGAATCCCGCAACGCCGTCCCGGTTATGGGGTGCGGTAAAATAATCTGCCACATGATGGCTCATACATCCTAAGCGAAAACAATCCGCATAGCGGTTGTTCTTTCCTGACATCAGCTTCACCATACGTTTCTTCGTCTTATAATGGGTTACATTATATTTATGCGGACGAATCACGCATAAGGGGGAACAATCAGGAAAAACAGATCCAAAGTAAAACAACCATGCTTCCATCCATCCTAAATCGTTAGGATTATCCTTAATGATCTGCCTTGCTAAGGCATAATGCGTTCTCTTTTTCAACAGTCCTCCAATCGTACAAAAACAACCTGTTACAATTGGCAAAAGCCTTTCTGCACATCACTATACGCTGGAAAAAACCAAAAGTCAATTGAAAAATATGGCATTTGTAATGACAAAAAAACATGTTGGAAATCTCTATTTTTCAACCTTCATTCATATACTCTTATTAAAAAGCGAAACAGGAGAAAACAAATGTATAATGGTTACAGTTATCAACAGATTGCTCTTATGAACCGCATCCGTCTGCTTTGGAGCCAGCACGTATACTGGACACGTTTTTTCATCCTCAGTACCGTATATGAACTTCCCGATCTGGAGGCGGTAACTTCCCGGCTGATGGAAAATCCCAAAGACTTTGCCCAGATGCTTACTCCCTTCTTTGGACCCAGGAACGCTCTGCAGTTCCAAAAATTGTTTACGGAGCACCTGTCCATCGGAGGCGATCTGGTAAATGCCGCCAAGAATAAAGACCAGAAACTGGCGGATGATCTAAGGAAAAAGTGGTACGAAAACGCTGACCAGATCGCTGAATTTCTTGCCTCCATCAACCGCTTCTGGGATGAAGAAATGTGGCGTTCCATGATGTATAAGCATCTGGATATGACAGACAAAGAAGTGTCTCTTCGTCTGCAGGGGGCCTACACTCCGGATATCCATATGTTTGGCCGCATCGAGCAGGAGGCCTTGCGCATGGCAGATTATATGTTTTCCGGAATTGTCAGTCAGCCATTGTAAATCTTTCCGGGTAACTTCTTCCTACATTATGAAACTGCCGCTTTACGAGTGTATCGTGAAAGCGGCAGTTTTTGTTGTTTTATTTCATTGCACAATACGCAATCGCTCTATATTTGGCGCTACCGAACAATCAGAATCCTGGTTTTCGAACCGACAAAGTAGACACTTCCTTCATACTGCTGTTTTGCACAAAGCCGGAAAAGAATACCTTTCATTGGCTCCTTGACTTTGTAATAGCAGCGCTGCCTTCTCCATGGCAGCCCTTCCATGTACTCTCTCTGTCCTTCTGTCAGACAGTCCAGCAGTTCCTCGTAAGCCTTCGGATCCCTGTGCTGCAGGATGCCAAAATCGCAGGTCATGTAAACCGTTTCATTCTCAGCTTTTGCAAACTGTTCCTTCAGTTTCTTTACCAATACGGCCTGATCCCGGGCCGAGAAAGTTTTGTCTGCCCAGTTTACAACCTGTCCGGAGTCTTCGGTCACTTTCACCCTGCGAAAACTGGTGGAGCCATAAGCATTCTGGTCTTTCACAAACCGATACTGCTCCGTTTTCTTTCCCCTGCCCGGCTCTTCTGTCAGAATAACACCTGTACTGACAAAATAATCCCATACCGCCTTCTGCACTCTTGCATAAGACATGGGAAAATCCAGTTCCCGGTGGATCTTGCTGACACTGTCACCCAGATCTGCTCTGTGTCGGATAGCCCCCATGCAGGCCACTTCATATGTAAAGTTAGAAAGTGCCTCCCGAAAATACTCCTGCTCTCCCATGTGAAACTCCTTACTCTCGTAAATATAGAAAAGTGTGAGCCTTTATTTCATACTTTTTCGCTTGCACTCATTATATCATAGTGTGAAAACTTTATCCAATTATCAAAGTACTCCGAGGAGCTAAGTCTGATAAAAACTGTCAAAATCTCCTTGACAATCTGTTTTGATTTGTTATGATTAGCATGTAAGGAATTTCTTTACATGGAATTTCGCCTCCAGTAAGTGCGAACGATGTTGGTGGGCTATTCGCCCCCATTTAAGTGCGAATAATATTTTGAACAAAAGGGCAAGCAACTTGCTTGTCCTTTTTGTTTCCAAAGGGGGTTAGAAATGAAGCCGTCATTTTATTATGTCGACTCAGATTACATTAATTTCTTAAAAAACAAAGAAATAGAACATCGAGGGTTTACGACTATTCCAAATGTTGATTACACCCATAGAACCAAGTTTGTTTATGGGGTAGTAATGCAAATCAAAGATCTAAATTATTTTGTTCCTGTAACATCTTATAACAAACGAAAAGAAGATAACATTCTTATAAAAATCACCCAGCAAAAGAAACTAATTTCTGTAGGATCACTTCGATTCAATTACATGTTTCCTGTTCCAAAATTTTGCCTTTCCCCTGTAAATTTTAACGATTCACTTTTTTCAGAAAGTTATAAAACATTTCTTATAAAGGAATATCATTATATAAAAAAGAAAATTGAACTCGCCATTATACAAAAGCAAGCCCATAAAACATATCAAAAGGTTTTGTCAGGAGAAGACAAAGAATTGCTACATAACAGCTGTTCCTTCCTTTTGCTTGAAGAAGCTTGCAAAGAATACATAAGAAATACCCCCCCCAAAAACATAAAAAGCCTTACGAACCTTTCGATCCGTAAGGCTTTACTGCCGGCAATGGGACTTGAACCCATACGATGTTGCCATCGCCAGATTTTGAGTCTGGTGCGTCTGCCATTCCGCCACGCCGGCATGCTGTTTCACAAGTGAATATAATCATATCATATTTTCTTTTGGATAGCAAGGAAAAAAACTAAAAACCCTCTAGGCCCAGAATTCTTTTTTTCAATAACAGAACTCTTTTTTCGTAATCGATGAATAAGTTAGTTTGATACCCTTTCAAATTAGCAAGACTATCAAACCGAATGTTCCTTGTATCGCATAACCGCTGGTTTTGTCGCACAATTCTGGTATATTATTATCTGTATTCCGTATGTGGCCACTCGCTTTGACTAGTGTCCAAATATGGTATACGTCTGTGTATCATCGCCTCTAACTCATTATAACACTATCTCCGGAGGCTTGTTAATTATACATATTTCACCCAAAAAGGACGCTTAAGTAGCGTCCTCTTTTATAAGTTCCCTCGGATCCACCTCGAGCGCTTCCGCGATTTTTAGTCCGGTACTAAAGGCTGGCTCTTTTCGTCTACCACTCCGATACTCGTCAATCGTTCGTTTTGGTATTCCGGACCGGTCGGCTAAAGCCTGGGAGGTTATTTTCTTCTTTTTCATAACGTCATTTAATGCGAACATTATTTTTTCTCCTTGACTACAAATATTTTCATGCTATAAGTCTGATACCCTTTCAAATTAACAAGACTCTCAAACATCTGAGAACCCCATTTTGCTACGTTGGTAGTCTGATACCCTTTCAAATTAACAAGACTCTCAAACTGTACAACTAGGGAGACAGAACGGAAAATCGTCTGATACCCTTTCAAATTAACAAGACTCTCAAACATCCTGCTCAGAAACCCCCGGGACCTGTTTGTCTGATACCCTTTCAAATTAACAAGACTCTCAAACTTACATGAGGTAATAATTCCAATGTTTCTTGTCTGATACCCTTTCAAATTAACAAGACTCTCAAACTAGCAAGTAAACATTTTTTCGTTTGCCATGGTCTGATACCCTTTCAAATTAACAAGACTCTCAAACCATTGTCTCGTATACTCTGATATCACCCTTGTCTGATACCCTTTCAAATTAACAAGACTCTCAAACTAAAATGTTCCAAACGAAAAACCCTGCCGGGTCTGATACCCTTTCAAATTAACAAGACTCTCAAACAGTGTTACCAATCTGTTACCAAAAATTTTGGTCTGATACCCTTTCAAATTAACAAGACTCTCAAACCATGAAGTATGGTTCATCAATGAACATTCGTCTGATACCCTTTCAAATTAACAAGACTCTCAAACTCCTCATACGTGTCCTTCACAGTATCATCAGTCTGATACCCTTTCAAATTAACAAGACTCTCAAACAGTAACATTATTCTTTCTGATCAGACCAACGTCTGATACCCTTTCAAATTAACAAGACTCTCAAACACAGAACAGAGGTTAGAACCAAACAGTCAGTCTGATACCCTTTCAAATTAACAAGACTCTCAAACGCAAACATCCGTCTTTCGGCCATTGTCCTTGTCTGATACCCTTTCAAATTAACAAGACTCTCAAACGCTGAAGATGACAAGCGTGTCCTGTCATTCGTCTGATACCCTTTCAAATTAACAAGACTCTCAAACTTTGATGCGTCTTTAAAAGTTTGCATATCAGTCTGATACCCTTTCAAATTAACAAGACTCTCAAACACATGGCAAACGAAAAAATGTTCACTTGCGTCTGATACCCTTTCAAATTAACAAGACTCTCAAACTTCTTGCTGAGTCTGTTTAAGATTTCGTAAGTCTGATACCCTTTCAAATTAACAAGACTCTCAAACCTGAGCCTCCAATAGTTCTATCAGAGTCTGGTCTGATACCCTTTCAAATTAACAAGACTCTCAAACCTTATGACACATTACATTTAATGTAATCAGTCTGATACCCTTTCAAATTAACAAGACTCTCAAACTCACATTCTACGGCTTCAATCTCCGTACCAGTCTGATACCCTTTCAAATTAACAAGACTCTCAAACCGAAATCCGATATCGCCTCGGTCGCTTTCCGTCTGATACCCTTTCAAATTAACAAGACTCTCAAACAATATTTCAACGTCTTTCATGATGTATTTTGTCTGATACCCTTTCAAATTAACAAGACTCTCAAACTCGGATCCACACTTCTGCCATTTATCGGAGGTCTGATACCCTTTCAAATTAACAAGACTCTCAAACTGATGCGCGAGCTTGCCATGTTCGTATTTCGTCTGATACCCTTTCAAATTAACAAGACTCTCAAACAACTTCACATTCGGATCTTCAGAAATGTCAGTCTGATACCCTTTCAAATTAACAAGACTCTCAAACGCTGCTAACGAATAAACATATTTGAAGTTTGTCTGATACCCTTTCAAATTAACAAGACTCTCAAACTGCACTCACCTTGACAGATTCACCATCAACGTCTGATACCCTTTCAAATTAACAAGACTCTCAAACTGCGGTCATTGACAAACTGGAAAAGTTGTCGTCTGATACCCTTTCAAATTAACAAGACTCTCAAACATATTCTCACGCCTAACATCATGCAAGTTCGTCTGATACCCTTTCAAATTAACAAGACTCTCAAACCTTATGACCGAACTTTTGAAGAAGGACAGCGTCTGATACCCTTTCAAATTAACAAGACTCTCAAACATACTCCTGCATTGGATGTAAAAGTGTTCAGTCTGATACCCTTTCAAATTAACAAGACTCTCAAACTAAGCTGAACCATTTTCGATTATCCAAAGGGTCTGATACCCTTTCAAATTAACAAGACTCTCAAACTATTCTATCACGCTATGATATAATAAGAATGTCTGATACCCTTTCAAATTAACAAGACTCTCAAACAGTATCTTATAGCAAGTTCATGCGTGATACGTCTGATACCCTTTCAAATTAACAAGACTCTCAAACTCCGGCTTAGGTGTATTGTACTTTTTCTTCGTCTGATACCCTTTCAAATTAACAAGACTCTCAAACGAAGATAATTTGACTAAAGAGCAAGCGTTCGGTCTGATACCCTTTCAAATTAACAAGACTCTCAAACTTATATGCTTTTAAGTTTTCCATTGTTTGTGTCTGATACCCTTTCAAATTAACAAGACTCTCAAACAATAAATTAATAGTTTCAAAGGGATTTTTGGTCTGATACCCTTTCAAATTAACAAGACTCTCAAACGCTAAAATATTGTTTTGTGTTCTCAACACTGTCTGATACCCTTTCAAATTAACAAGACTCTCAAACCTCAAAAAACATTTGTTCAGGTTCTCGCCGAGCCCGCATATTTACGATGATATGCTGCAATTTAAAAGGCCTATAACCGAATCATACACTGATCCTGATCAATTATCAACCATTCCTCAACCGTTTTTTCCTCAGGAAGATGTCCTTCAATCATCAAAACTGTAACTCCCTCATATTTGACTGCCTCAGATAACTGTTCTATTTCCTCTTTGTTTAAATAACTGCACAAATGAAAGAAGACATAAAGCCTGTTCTTTGATATTTGATGGGAAAGCTTTATATAATCTATAATATCTTCCAACATACCTTCACCATCTACATCAATTTTTATAGAATAATCTTTAAATAATGCCTGAATGTCTATATCAAGCGAAAACGATATAGGATATGGCATCAGTTCGACCACAGAATCCAGAAAGTTTACAATCGCACTGTTCAATGAACTCTTTTCTATGCTCAGCTCTTCTTCAACAACTTCCTGCATTTCTTGATAAAGCTTAGAAATTATCTTCCGTTCATTCACATCAATTAGGCAAGGGTGCCATATGATTGCAACCTCTTTACTAACTTTAAGTGCCTTTTCTTGATCCGTCAAAAAAACCGGCACATCTTTTCCACGAAAACTGTCCCATAGATCTCGAGCCATTGTCTTCATTATCATAGGGCTTTCTATACACACACCCTGTACTTTTCCCTCTTTCAACTCCAAAGCACAGTCACTGGATTGAAAATATAGTCTCATAGTATCACCAATCTTTCATCCGTATCTAGAACATCTGACTTTCGATCACCTGCAATATACATCATTTTTGCATATTGCTTTTCTGTGACCTTCATCAACTGAACAACTCCCCGTTCTGGTGAATTTTTCCTGATATTGTCAGATAGCGCATCCGCCGCTGTACTATTTACCACAAGCTTTGAATAGACTGATTCCTGTTCCATTAAAAAGCCGCTTTTAATCAGATACTTTCGAAAAGCCCGATATGCTCTTCTATCACTCTCTGTAAGAGTCGGGAGGTCAAAAAACACCATTACTCTCATATACCTATAACTCATACCACTGATACTGTTTAATCAAAGAACTGTCATTCTCATTTAAAGCATCAAATACACTTCGCACATATAGTTTAATCGCATTGGGAAGATATTCCTTCCGTTCGTTAATAATGACTTCCTGATTCACAATGGAAAGAACTCTGTGTTTATCTTCTGATTCAAAACTCTGGGGCATCCATTTTTGAATCATTCTATCAATCACAACCCGATACGGTTCCATCAGGTCTGACCCTAGATTAAAAGGATTTTCTGCATTATCATGAAAAATACCCATCTGGGTCAAGTATCCATTTGCAACTATTTCCCGATTAAACATAGAAAGAATGATTCCGTATCCATAATTCAATGCTGCATTAATACTGTTTTCCTGCGTTCTTGAAAAATCTCCACCAAATAATGCAGCAAAATAGACCCTCGCCGCATGTCCTTCTCTGTTTGTCTCATCTCCCAAGGTTATCTCCGCCAAATAATCTTGCAATAACACAGCTTCCGGAAGGTGTAGTTCAACTAGCAGATCATGCTGTTTCGTAATCTTATCAGAAACAATTTCCGTCCATACTTCTTCCTTGATATGGCTACTCCATGACATTTGCTCACGGATTTTCCCACTGCAGTCATGACATCCATAATAAGATACCAGTTCGGATGATGGCTGCCTTTTTTCATCGCAAAAGATTACCTTTATCTTGGACTTTGTAAGCGCTGCCAGCAAAGAGGTTGTTAACGACACTGCAGTAGACTCAATCAAAAGCAAAGAAATATCTGACAAATGGATTCTAGTGGTCCGTTCCTGACGAACCACCAAAAATCCCATGCTATAATCAAGTTTTGCACTTTTTGAAATCACTACTGTTCTAAAACTCATACTGTAAGTAAATTAATCTCCTTTTCATAAAGACCCGTTACAGACTGCGCTACCAACTTCACTTGATCATATTTTGATATTTGCTTACTTATAAGAGTAACACCGCTTTTTGAACTTCCTCCTATTGCTTTAAGATCGGCTGCAGCCGAGTTGCATATCAATGACAGGTTTAATATCTGTGTCAGAACATCCACCTGTTTTTTGATTTCTAAAGAAGAATACTGTTTCCTTCCTTCTTTAATAATTGAGAATACAGGATTTGGCCGTTTACTATATATCCCTGTCATATGCTTTTCAAGTAACTCATCATATAACTGCATATTTTGCTCCAAAGTAATTTCTTCGGACAAACTTCCGGATTTGTTAAACTTGTCTATCAAGTGAATATATTTAATCCATTCTGCTGACAACACCATGTTACATGCATTTCGGACTATATACCGATCACCCGTTTTTCCAGTAATGTAAACCGGAAATCCATTTACTTTAATCAACGACTGTGGCTTGATTTTTTTCATTCTGATGGATGGATTTTTCAAGCCTAACTCCAGACAGTAATTATATAACCCATCTTCTGTTGACTCAATCTGTGTTCTCTTATATATTGGGACGCACTCAATTGTCCGTATCCGGACATAAGAGTCTTTCTCCTTTCCTTTTCCTTTAACCTCGTGCTCCACTAAAAAGAAATAAGCATTCTTAATACTATTAAACCCACCATATTCTGTTACTTTTGATAACCTTTCTTCAGATGATTTAACCGGCAAGTATCCTTCACCTGAACACTGCTTTGCAGGATAAATTGTTGAATCTGAAAGAGCACCATGCTGCGTCATCGACAGTCTGGTCAACAGCGGTGAGTTCTTTGCCATCACTTTTCTAACTGTTTCCATTGTTGACCCTTCTTCGCATATCTCACCATTTGAAGATGGCTTTGGTGCGGTCCAGGCAATATATCTACCTCGTTTCACATCTTCCTTGAACATTTTTCCCAAATTATAATGAACATTTCCCGACTTGATATATCTTAACGGGTTTGATGTGAATTTTTCATCATAAACATTTCCCACTACAATATTCAAATATGCGTCCTGCGCATGATGAAAATCATTTATCGTCCTACTCTTGTAAAAGCTATAATCTCTTCGAAAATCAGATACATTTTCAGCCTTTGCGTATACCAATCTCGTATTAGGCATAAGCTCCTTTAAAAGATCATTGACGCCTTTGGTTGCCTGCCCTGTTTCCACCATCTGACGAGCAATGAAATCTGCTTTCTGTTCTTCCGAAAATGGCTGACTACCGTTTAACCTTCGATATTTTTCATCCGACATAAGCTTCTTCTCATGGAGTAGTTTCCATAGTCCGGTTATCTGCGGATTCTTTCTTATTTCTGGATCAAGTGGATATACATCACTTTTTCTACTGTTCTTTCTCTTATCCACCAATACTAGATTGTTGTGTATGCTATCATCCTTCACAAAATGTCTTGGATAAATATGATCTATGTCGTACTTATTATCATCAAACAAATCCTCCAGATCAATTGGCATACCTGTATATAAATCTTTTCCCATTTGCAAATAATACAGATACATCTTTTTGCTTTTTAGTTTGCCATTCTGACCAGCATTTTTAATTTCATCTTCCCATGATCTGCTTTCATCACGGATAGATTTATACACAGCAAGCAAATCCTGCTCTCTGGAATTCTTTCGTCCCACATCTCCTTTTTGAGCCTTATTTGTCCTTGTCATCTCTACATAAATCTTTTGGGGTCCACATCCCATGATATGTTCTATCTCACGAATAATCTGTAATGTTTGCCAAATCATTCTTTTTACCGGAGCACTAAAATACATTTCATCCAGATCTTCATGGGTAAATTCTGACAAAGTCTTTAGTTCTTCCGCTTGCTTTTCTTTCAGGCTCTCTCCAAAAGTATATTTGTCACTATGCAACAATTCCATTAAGTTAAGGTTGTCTTCCCACAAAGCACGGATCAGCGTTATCACTTCTCCAGTGGTCTTGTCACACCCTTTCAATTCCAAAAACTCCTTGGATAAATTTCCCCAATCTCTAAATTGAAAACCACCAATTCTTTTTATCTGATCTTTTTCCAGTACATCGCCATAATTTTGTTGAATCTGCTCCCTAAACATCTTTCTGGAATCACTATAGATTGTTCCCCAAAAGACAATATCCTCTATCATTTTGCGGACATTATCCCTGTTGATATCCTCTCCAAAAACATCATAGAACCTACTATATGTAGATAATTTGCATCCAATGTTTTCGTCAATACCGCTGAGCTGTTCCTTCTGATCAAGGTATCCATGTTCAGCCAGATATCTTGCAATTCCCTTTTTAGTAACCTGGCGACCTTTCTGAAAGAGATCCTTATAAATACTTTGCTTTAAGGAAACAGGTATCCTCTCATTATCAATTCTGATATTATTGATAGCATTTAATACCGCAAAAGCCTGATATTCCAAAGATTCTTTCGGCAAAGCTCTCTCTCCGGAGATATAAGAACATTTTCGTACCATCCTTGTAATAAACTCTTCCTTTGTCGCACTAAGATCAACAATCTCTTCTATATTCCATGGATAGATCTTTTCTTTTTCTTTACCTGTCTTTCGGATTGCCCACCCATTACCGACATAATTTTGACTGGTTGGTCCAACATAATAAGGAATCCTAAAGGTAAACAAACGAATGATTCTTTCTGATACTGTTAGTCCACTTTCATCTTTTTCATTTAGAAATGGAAGATGCTTTGATGCATTTTCCAATATCTTCCTTAATTCGCGTTCATGAAGCTGGTTTGGGATAACCCCATTTGCAAAAGTAAGTTGTTTAGGCAAAAAGGTCTCCTTATCCAGCTCTTCCAAAATATACTGAACATCCGGGTCTTCAATATACTGATCCAAATATGACTTAAGTCTCTTTTTTAAATTACTATACCGATCCCCCGATTTCGATTTATGGAGATTTTCTCCTCTTCTGGATTTCTTTCCTGAATTAACGGAACCTATATAAGCACTATAACTACCATCACAATCCTCACGAAACAGATACTCATATTCTTCTTTAGGACAGTACTTTTTAATACATGACTTAAGAATTGACAAATCTCTTTTGTGCTTTTCGTAATTTCTCACCCTAGCCTCAGAAAGCCAATTCACTCCGGACATAATGGACGAAAGAACACCCGCATCATAAACCTGCTTCATGCTTTCCACAATTTGGGCATAGTCATCCCCTATGGACGCATAGATTTCCGGAGCCCTGTCTTCATATCCAGCACTGGAAAAATCAAGTTCAACCTTCTGGTCAGTTTCTAAAGCAAACATCTTCTTAAGATCAATCTTCAATCCACAAATAGCGCTTATTAAAAGATAATTTTCGGTATTTTTCTTGTCCACTTTCAGAAGTTCGCATAGTAGCTCCCGCTTTTTACTTCTTGAAGTGTCGCCCCTAGAAAGAATCTCTTTAAACTCTTCTTCTGCAGAAAGGTCTACTGAAAAGCAAATATCTAACTCTTCTAAGCATCGGATAAGCTGCTGGAACAAAACCCATACATCCTGATTCTCCGATGCTTCTCCAGACAAGCTAGAATTCAAGAAATGGCCCCGCCGTTTAAAACTATTAAGCACTGCAAGGTAAACTTTTCTGGCATATCGCTCATCCACAGAAACTTTTTCATTGATTAAATCCATTTTCAAATGAAAAATGGTAGGGTAATCTCTGTAATAGTCCGCATCTTTGTAATTTCTATCGTTAAAAATAGCATTTACACCTTCAATTTGCGCATCCTTATCTCCAACTTTAAAAAAACTATTTTCCATTCGCTGGTAAAAATTGGGGTCCTCTTGATTTACAGCATCTTCAAAATAGCTCTTCAATAGACCTATCCTGACTTGCTCCCTTTGCCGATTTCTGCGACTCGCTCTATGGCTTCTTCTGTCTGCCGCCGGAAGCGCTTCATCAAACTCCCGGATACCCCACATATCTTTTCCCTTTGCTCTAAGCAAGTTGTACTGCAGATCTGTTACTGCCCAACCTACAGAATTTGTTCCCATATCCAATCCCAAAAAATATTCTTTTTGTTCTTTCGTATTCATAAAGCCCTCCAATTTTTCTTGACAAATTTTTAAAAAAGTGATATTCTCAAAGAGAATTAACAAGACGAGTGCAAATAAGGTTTATCCGAAGTCGCCGTTAAGGTCCGCATGGTGTGGAGTAATAAAGTCATGGTAACATGGCTTTTTTTATTGGGTTATTTGCACCTTCTTATCTCCTATTATCCACGTTTCCTGTCCAATTAATAGTACACCCTGTTGCGACATCTATTTAAATTTTATCACAATTATTGGGAGATTTCATCAGATTAATTCTTCTTAAGATCTTGTAGCTCTTTTTCCTGATAGCTGAAAATGGCAATTCTGAAAGCAATACCTGAAGTGCCTTCTTGCTAATGACATAGTCCACCCTATCGTATTGCGCGCAAGTACATGGTTTACTCATAAAAAATACAAAATGGTCGTGAACATGTCACGACCATATTCTTCCGTATAACTGGTTTTCAATGCTGCTACCCCAGCTCTATGAGCCTCGCACTCACTCGGTATATGTGACTATCTCTTTCAATAGTCACCGGGTACTTCCGTTGGTGATAGTTGTTCTCGATGCCAGATCACCGCTACATTGCGCCTTAATGCAGATGTCCACCAATGATGGGAAAGGATTACTCCTTTCGGCACTTATATTATAACGCCAGCTTTTATTTTTTTCAACTGTCACTTAACACAAAAGTCACGCCCATACCTCATATTCTTTTACCTGTAGGTAGGTTTCTCCGTCTATCTGCACGGAAACCGGATGTTCAAACTCCACCTTTGCATGTCTGGTGGTCAGGAATGAAATCGACTCTTTATATCCCACATGCTCTCCGGTAAAAATCTTTGGAAAGATTCCGAGTAGCTTAAATCTGTTCTTTTGATGTACCACTGCAATGGTCAGAGTCTGCTCTTCATTGTTCCGATCCTGCATAGGGGTAATCATCATGCCCCCGCCAAAAAACCGTCCCTTCATAGCAGGTGCCATCCATACATTCTCATACTCAAAAGTTCCCTCTTCTGTTGTGACCCATGCCTTGCAGGGTTTATATTCCAGCAGAAGTCCCTTTAACGCAATGGCGGTATAATTTACCTTCCTTTTGGAGTGTCTGCGGTGCTCATCCGCTTTTTCACAGACATACCCGTCAATTCCCATGGCTACATTATTAATAAATCTGCGCTCCCGTCCCTGAAAACGTGCCACAGGCAAATGCGCAAGGTAAGTATTCATCTCGATCCAGCCATCTGCTTTGTCATAGCCGATGTCATGTCCAAAATCATTGCCCGATCCACAGGGATAAAAATAAATCTTATGTTTCAGCGCGCTTTCCGGCATGTCATTGATAAAATGCTGCAAAGTTCCGTCTCCTCCGGCTATCACGATAAGGTCATCAGGCTCCAGTGCCCCGAAAAAGCTCTCATAATCCTTCATATCCTGTACATTGATAAAAGTCTTATCGCCTTTCTGTCCTTCTAAAAACTTTTCCGCCTCTTTTCTTCCTCTCCCGTTATTCGCCTTGGGATTTGCCAGTATGTAAATCATAAACTCTTCTCCCGTCAGTGCCAGGGCACCTTTCCAGTATGTATTATGCATTCAGTATAGCATACCGGTAAAAAAAGCGGTAGGAAAAAGTCGAAAAATGTAGTATACTTAGTTTATCTTGGAGGACAGGAGGGATCTTATGGATATACAGGCATTATCCGGTGTTGCCGAAAAGCAGACCGAATCATCAACTTCTACACAACGCACAGCAAAGGAAGATTTTTCCGCTTACCTTGATTCTGCCCAAACCGGGACTGTCACACTGGATTCTATTTTTGCAAAAGCAGCAGATAAATACAATGTGGATGTGAATCTGTTGAAAGCCATTGCCAAACAGGAATCCAATTTTCACAGTACCTCCACCTCCCATGCAGGCGCCCAGGGAATTATGCAGTTAATGCCTGCCACTGCGGAATATCTGGGAGTGGACGACCCTTATGATCCGGAACAAAACATCATGGGTGGAGCCAAATATATCAGCCGTTTGTTAAAGCAATACGACGGAAACATCACACTGGCTTTGGCAGCTTACAATGCCGGAAGTGGCAACGTTAAGAAATACGGCGGTGTTCCGCCTTTTAAAGAGACCCAGAATTATGTAAAAAAGGTTACCCGCTATTACAAAGAAGGGGTAACCATACCAGAGGACTGCAATACCGTAACCGTTGCTTCCGGCTCCGGTGATTCTACCTATGAAGTTTCTGCGGCATCACAAAGTCCGGCTGCCTCAGAGCAAAAGGATCCGGCAGTCTCCATCCTAAGCCTCACCAAGCAGCAGGAAAACTATCTTGCCTCTGTAACACAGGAAGAGGAACTCCTGGATGCGTTAAAGACCCTGCTTTCCAAGCTGGAAAATGGGGAAGATCAGGACTATTCCTACGAGGAATATGCCCGTTTTCTGAAGGTATATCTGGACGGATATGCTGTATCTGCCCTGTCTTCGGATGACACGTTAAAAGAAGATCTCCAGGAAGATCTTGCGGATGCCATCACACAAACCGTCGCTGAAACAGGCACTTCTGCCGACATGGTTTATGCATCCCAGTCCTTAAACTATAATAAAGCAGTACTGGGTCTTCTCACCGGTTCTGATCTGCAGAAATAATTGTTTCTATTGTTTTAAATAATTAAAATAATCATTCAAAAGATTCGAGAATAATGCTTGACATTCCTATGGAAGTAGTGTATATTGGACGTGTTGACATACTCAACAAGCTGCTATGGCTCAGTCGGTAGAGCGTCACATTGGTAATGTGGAGGTCACCGGTTCGATTCCGGTTAGCAGCTTTTTTGTTGCCTTAAAATGCCATGAGACCATCAATGATTCCAAAATTCATTGGCACTGTGAAAAACAATATCCAATAACTTCTACTCTTCTTCCGCAAATTTTCGTATAGCTTCTATCACTTCCTTGTAATCCCGCTGTACTTTTTCCATCAATACGCTGCACTGTTCCTGATCTATGGACTCTCTGCCTCTCAGATACTCCGTCATTTCTCCCGCAGATATGATCAGCCTTGGAAATCCAAGGTTCTGACTTACGCCCTTAAGGGAATGGGCAGCACGAAATGCTTCCTCCGCGTTTCCCGCCTTCAATTCAGAACATAAGTTATCATAACTGGGTTCCGCCAAAAACTTGAGTACAAACTTCTTAATAATATCTTCTCTGGAGATTCGCCGCAATACTGCATCATAATCTCCCCCAAACAGTTCGTAACACTCACTCAATAACATTCTTCTTCTCCTTTTATCCATCTGTAACCTCATCCTCAAAAGGATACACTTTACAGCAACGAAAAACCCAAAACGGTCACAGCAAGCTGTGACCGTTTTCTTTAACCTGTGTTGTTCTTATTTTACCAGACTTGCTGTTTCTCTGGCGATCTTTAATTCCTCATTGGTTGGAATAATATATACTTTAACTTTGGAATCCGGTGTGGAGATCAGAACTTCCTCACCTCTGGTGTTGTTTGCTTCTGCATTAATGGTGATTCCCAGATATCCAAGATATTCGCAGATGGCACCTCTGCTTTCTTTGGAATTCTCTCCGATTCCTGCAGTAAATGCAATGACATCTACACCATTCATGGCTGCCACATATCCGCCAACGGTTTTTGCTGCACGATAGTGGAATACATCCATAGCATGCTGTGCACGTTCATTTCCGTCAGCTGCTGCCATATCAACGTCACGGCAGTCACTGGATACTCCGGATACTCCCAGTAAACCGGATTTTTTGTTTAAAACAGTCATCATCTCAGAATAAGAGATGTTCTCTTTTTTCATGATGTACTCTAATGCACCCGGATCGATATCTCCGGATCTGGTTCCCATCAAAAGGCCCTCCAGCGGAGTCAGACCCATGGAAGTATCTACGGATTTGCCGTTTAATACTGCGGAAATACTGCTTCCGTTTCCTAAATGGCATACGATGGTCTTACAGTCATCATAAGGTTTTCCTGCTAACTCTGCTGCTCTTGCAGAAACAAAGGCATGAGAGGTTCCGTGGAAACCATAACGACGAACACCGTATTTCTCATAATACTCATATGGTGTGCCGTAAAGATATGCTTTTGGCGGCATGGTCTGATGGAATGCGGTATCAAATACAGCGACCATAGGTACACCCGGCATTAATTCCTGGGTTGCGCGGATACCGATAATGTTTGCAGGGTTATGTAATGGTGCCAGATCACTGCACTCTTCCACAGCCTTGATCACCTCATCTGTGATCACAACGGACTTATTGAATTTCTCGCCGCCATGGACAATACGATGTCCTACTGCATCGATTTCAGACAGAGAGCTTAATACTCCGCTTTTTGCATTGGTCAGAGTATCAATAACCTGCTTGATTGCCTCTTTGTGAGTTGGCATGTCTACCATGATGTTCTCTTTCTCGGCACCGGTGGGCTTGTATACCAGACGGCTCTCATCCATTCCGATACGCTCACATAATCCGGATGCTTTTACTTCTTCTGTTTCAGAATTGATCACCTGAAATTTTAATGAAGAACTTCCGCAGTTAATTACTAAAATATTCATTTCCTGTCTCCTTTATTTCCATATACTGTTTATCATCAAAAGCCTGCTTCCTGCAGGCTCTTTTGACCTTGGTTGTCGCTCACTTTCCCCCAGGCTTATTCCCGGATCAGGAGCGAGATTTTCTTTTTGATCCGATTTAGGGCATTGTCTATGGACTTATCTCTCTTATGGAGTTTCTCTGCAATGGTGCGGTAATTGTTACCATTGATGTACAGGTTAAATACTTCCCACTCCAGTTTGCTTAGCACTCCGCGGATCCTGGCCATGAGACTGGCTACATTTTCCTGATCAATGTACAGATTCTCGGGATCCGTCTCATCCATGCCCACCAGAAGATTCTCCAGGGTATCTCCCTCTCCATCGCTCTGCCCTGCGTCCAGTGACAGGGCTTTATTTAAAGGTTTATGCTTGTCCCTGGCTGCCGCAGTAATGGCATGATGCATCTGTCCTGCCACACAGATATTGGCATAAGTGCGAAAGGATGCCTCCCGCCTGCTGTTATACTCCCGGAGTGCCAGAAATAATCCGATCATCCCCTCCTGGATCAGGTCTTCCGCATCTGCCCCCATTAAAAACAGGGTGTTGGCTTTGCCCCTTACCATGGGTTTATAGCGCTCCAACAGAACATTGGTGGCTTCATGATCTCCCTGCTGGCTTAAAGCAACTAACTCTTCGTCACTTCTTTCCTGATTGCCCATACGATCTCCCTTTTACTTTTTCTATCCTTATGAAAGACGCTGACGTACGATCTCATAAGCCAGCACGCCTGCTGCCACAGAGGCATTAAGCGAGTCAATATCGCCCTTCATGGGAATGGCTGCGGTCATATCGCAGTTTTCTTTGACCAGCTTGCTGACGCCCTCTCCTTCACTGCCTACCACCAGACCAATGGGACCTGTAAGGTTCAGCTGATACATAGGCTCGCCATCCATATCAGCACACACAAACCATAGTCCCTTCTCCTTCAGTTCCTTGATGGTGGTGGAAAGATTGGTAACCTTGGCCACCGGTGTATAATTCAGGGCTCCGGCACTGGTGCGTGCCACCGTGGCAGTCAGTCCCACTGCTCTGCGCTTGGGAATGATCACACCATGGGCTCCCGCCAGATTGGCAGTCCTGATGATGGCCCCCAGGTTGTGGGGATCTTCAATATTATCTAACAGAATGATAAAAGGCGGTTCTCCTTTTTCCTCTGCTTTTTTCAAAATATCTTCTACTTCTGCGTATTCATAAGCAGCAATGATAGCGATCACACCCTGATGGGTGCCGGTCTCTGACAACTGATCCAGTCTGGTTTTGGAAACAAACTGCATCAGTGTATCATGTTTCTTTGCCTCTCTGACAATGGTACGGATTGGACCATCCTGGCAGCCATCCAGAATATATACCCGATCTATGGTCTTGCCTGCCCGAAATGCCTCCAATACCGCATTTCTTCCTTCTATCTGCTGCTCGTTATGTGTACGATTCTCTTCCATAGCTTATCCTTTCCTTACCGGCTGCATACAGCCTTTTGTGAAAAATTTTTCCGCAGGTTTTTACAATTCTTCCCCACTTAGTCCGATCTTCACAAGTTCCACCAGCCGTTCAAACCGGTCGCTCAGATACAGATAGCCCATCAGAGCTTCAAATCCCGTGGCCCTGCGGTAATCTGACATGGTAGCATTTTTCGCCATGGTGGGGGATTTCGCATTGCGTCCCCGTTTATAGATTCCCTGTTCCTCTTCCGTCAGATAGGGCATCAGTTTCTCGATCATCGCTGATTGGGAGGATGCTTTCACCACCTGGCTGGTCCGCCGATGGAGCTGATTGGCTCCGGTATTTCCTTTTCCCACCACAATGGAACGGATCACAAGGTCAAAAATCCCGTCTCCAATATAGGCCAGTGCCAAGGGGGAATAGGTTCTGATATCCACATCCCCGATTTCAAATTGTTCCTTAATGTATTGGTCAATTCCTTTTTCCAATCAATCTGTCTCCTGTCTTATACCAGTTCCCAGACGGTTCCTTCTCTGGTATCTTTAATTGCTATTCCGCGTCCCAAAAGCTCCTCACGGATAGCGTCTGCTGTTGCAAAATCTTTCTCTTTCTTTGCCTGTGCTCTTTCGGAAATCTTTTCCCGGATATACTGTTCTAATTCTTCGTCCACTTTCTGTTCCGGCTCCTGAGACTTTATACTCTCTGCAGCCTTCAGAAGGTCCAATCCCAGCACAGTGTCACAGTCCTCAATAACCTTGCGTTTCGTGACATCAGAAATATCTGCCTTTAACAGATCATAGATCACCGTAACGGCAGAAGAGGTATTCAGGTCATTACACAGACTCTCCTCAAATCTTGTGCGATATTCCTCATATGCCGCCTGTTCCACACTTCCCTCCGTGGAAAGCTCACAAATCCGCTTTACCAGCTTATCGTAAGCATTTTTCACATTGTCCATAACTTCATAGGAAAATTCCAATGGTTTACGATAATGGGACTGCAGACAGAACATGCGGTACACCAGCGGATCGTAACCGTTTTCTTTTAACACGGACAGGGTCAGGAAATTACCTTTGGACTTACTCATTTTTCCCGAACGGTCATTTAAATGATGCACATGGAACCAGTAATTACACCACTTATGTCCCAGATAAGCTTCGGACTGGGCGATCTCGTTGGTATGGTGCGGAAAAATATTGTCCACGCCACCACAGTGGATATCCATGTACTCTCCCAGATGCTTCATGCTGATGCAGGAGCACTCAATATGCCAGCCCGGATAACCTACGCCCCAGGGACTATCCCATTTTAACGCCTGATCCTCGAACTTGGACTTGGTAAACCACAACACGAAGTCACTCTTATTTCTCTTATTGGCATCCTCTTCCACGTCCTCCCGGACACCAACCTGCAGCTGCTCTTTCTCCGCTGCGGAAGAAAATACCAGGTAATCCTCCAGTTTGGAGGTGTCAAAATACACATTTCCTCCTGCAAGATAAGCATAGCCTTTGTCCAAAAGTGATTGCACCATGTGGATGAATTCATCAATACAGTTGGTGGCAGGTTCTACCACATCCGGACGGCGGATGTTTAAATCCTTGCAATCAGCAAAAAAGGCATCCGTATAAAACTGCGCGATTTCCAAAACCGTTTTATGCTCTCTCTTGGCTCCTTCCACCATTTTATCTTTTCCGGTGTCGGAGTCTCCGGACAAATGTCCTACATCCGTAATGTTCATGACACGCTTCACATCGTAACCAATGAAACGAAGAGTTTTATCTAACACATCTTCCATAATGTAAGTTCTGAGATTTCCGATGTGGGCAAAATGATACACGGTTGGGCCGCAGGTGTACATCTTGATCCTGCCATCTTCATTGGGGATCAGTGTATCTACTTTTCTTGTTAAGGTATTATATAGTTTCAATCTATTCTCCATGGGTATTGTCCTCTTTTCCAAATCTGTTTGCCACTTTGCCGGCTTTTTCTTTTGCCCGTCAGCTTGCCGGCGCGGTAATTCATGCTTCTTTATCTCGGGCAGCGGCTACAGCCACTACAGCTGCTACATCGGTCTGTGGCTCCGCCGTTGCCGGCAACACCATCTTCCCCGTAAGCCACCAGTCCGCTGGCTTCCGCAAAACTCTCTAAAAGGCACACTGCCTGGGCACTGATCCCTTCCTCCCGTCCGGTGAAACCGAGGCGTTCCTCCGTCGTTGCCTTCACATTCACCTGATCTACGGCAATCTGAAGCGTCTGTGCTATGTTCTTCCTCATCTGCTCAATATGCGGGCCAATCTTAGGTCGTTGGGCGATCACCGTGGCATCAATGTTTCCTACCACGTAGCCCTGTTTTCTTACCAACTCCTCAACCCGGCTCAAAAGCTCCAGACTGGAAATCCCCCGATAAGCTTCCTCGGTATCCGGAAAATGCCGTCCGATATCTCCCAATGCTGCTGCTCCCAACATGGCATCCATGATTGCATGCAAAAGCACATCTGCGTCAGAGTGACCCAGAAGTCCCAGCTCATGGTCGATCTTCACTCCGCCCAGGATGAGCTCCCTGTTTTCTACTAATTTATGAACATCATATCCTGTTCCGATCCTCATAATTGTCTCCAAATAGGCAAAATTTCACAATTAACAGTATTATAACATTATATCCCCAAAAGCGCAAAACTTTCTTTCACATAAATGCTCCTGTAAAACTCTTGACAACACTTAAGCATCCATGTATTCTATCTTTAGAAGGTAGCTTCTTGAGACGCAAACTCATAAAATGCTTTATCTGCCTATGATGTGTGATCCGCGATGGGATGCGGTGACCACGGAGGTTTACAAAGGTGGCAACTTACCATAGCCCATCTTAGCTTCGGCGAAAGAAAGTTGCATAGTATGTTTGTAAGGTCTTGCAGATAATGCAAGACCTTCGTTGTACATAGGAGGAAGATGGACAAAATATATGAAGCCGCGGCAAAATATGTCGCATTGGAACAGTTCGAATATGAGTTTATCCTTTCCCATAACAGACGGAGAAAACGAATTCTGGTAGATTTCAAAGACGAGGATTTTTTCCATCTGACGGGAATGCAATATCTAACAGACATTGATGTTCCAAGAAACAAGAAAAAAGTTCTAGATGCTATTCTCATTAAAAAAATAATTTCAGACCAAATTCTACAGAAAAGTAAATTCTTTCACCATCCCAAACATGATAAAGATATAAAAAACAGGATCATTGAATTGTGTTTTCTCGAAGAATATCTTGACAATCAAAACATTATCCGCATCTTTACAACCCGGAATCAAAAAGGTTTCTGCTCGCAAATTAATGCAGAGTACATGATTGAAAGTCAATTACATGGAAGTTCAGACAAAGTATATATTTTTTTAAAACAAAGGGAAAATAATCCGGAATACTACTGCGTAATATCCTTTTTTAAGAAAGATCGTATTACATATGGTGGAGATATTTTATATTGGATGCAAAAGAAAAAGATTTGTATTGTTAATCAAACAGAAAAAATATTGTATCAACATCCAAACTATCATGCATAATAGATACTATGAAGTTAAAAAAATACACCCTTCTTGGGATTCTATTTGTAATCGCCACCGGCTGCCTTTCCCATTTCGTCTATCAGTGGTCCGGAAACAATTTCATCCTTGGTTTCTTTGTTCCGGTCAGTGAATCCACATGGGAACACATGAAGTTATGCTTTTTCCCCATGCTGCTGTATTCGTTCTTTATGAACCGAAAAATAAAGGACGAGTATCCCTGCGTGACCTCGTCCCTTCTTACGGGTGTCCTGTTTGGCACCCTTCTCATACCTGTTGTTTTCTACACCTATTCCGGTATCCTGGGCAAAAACTATCTGCCTCTGGATATCGCAACCTTTGTGATCAGTGTCCTTGCAGCATTTACTGCTGTTTACCGGCTGTCTCTGTCCTGCCGGTTACATGCCCGCACAACCGGGCTTGCTGTGGCAGTTTTTGTCATGCTGCTCTGTTTCCTGATCTTCACCTGTTTTCCACCGGATCTGGGTCTCTTCACTGCACCCGGCTAAGAAGCTTTCTGGTAATAGATTTCTTCTACCTTCGCCCTGTCTGCCAAAAAGGCATCCACAACATCCGGGTCAAAGTCAGTTCCTCTTCCGTTTTCTATAATGCTGTAACACTCCTCAAGTGGCATAGCATCCCGATAACAACGCTTTGCCGATACTGCATCAAACACATCTGCCACCGCCATGATACGGGCGCACAGCGGTATTTGATTTTGACTTATTCCCTCCGGATAACCCTTTCCATTCCATTTTTCATGATGATACCGGGCAACCTGATACGCCATATTTTCGTACTCGCCATTAAAAAGATGTCCGAATGTATCCCGGATGATTTTCCCTCCGATGGCCGGATGTTGTTTCATAACATCAAATTCCTCCGGAGTCAGTCTTCCGGGTTTTTGTAAAATGGAGTCCGGTATACCGATTTTTCCCACATCGTGCATGGGTGCAGATTGGACCAGATTATCCAGGAAGTCCCTGGTAATAACATTTTTGTATTTTTTGTTTTTTCTAAGATTCTCTGCGATTAATACGGCATAGGCCGAAGAACGGCGGATGTGTCCCCCTGTATTGTCATCTTTATTTTCCACGAGGGTGGCAAAGCCCATGACCATTTCGTTCTGATAGTGTTCCAATCCGCGAATAGCAGGATTTTCCATATTGATAAAAATGCCGACTGTCACCAGCGTCGCTGCAATACAGGTAATCAGAGCCTCCGGAAAAACCACCTGCAGAGTCATGATCAAAAGAATGCAGATCAGGGTAACCAGCAGATTTTCCCGCTTATGCCTCGGGATATAGCGATAGTTGGCTATGATCAGGGCAACCGTTAAAATGCAGTACAGGATCACCGTGCCAAAGGCTACATACACGGAATAGCCCATGGAATAGTCTGTGCTCTCCCCGGACAGGAATGCAAGCTGGGGCAGAAAAACCACAGTAAGCACCATGGCGATGATGCCGGGCAGACTGTATGCTGCCCTGATCCCTTTTCTTTTGGGTACGCCCACAGTTACGGAACACCAGTACCAAAAAAGCAGCAGCACATACAGTTCATAAGAGATAAACATTCCCAGATGAAGCAACAGATTGACATTTCGCGGGATCTGATCCGTGAAATTAATCGTGCATGCTGTGATCCCATCAAACAAAACAGCAACTTCCGTCACCACATAAAACACATCGAACAATGTGTTGCAGCCTGATTTACGCGATATTCTGTTAAGACGATTTCCTTCCCGGATATAATACACCCCGATCATCATCAGGATCAACAGGCAGGCAATCTGCATTTTACTCCATTGTAACAGAATCATGTTTCCCTCCGAAAAACACCTATCCCATGTCTATTGTTTGCGTGGGATAACATTGATAAAGACATAATAAACATCTCCATACAGATCCGTATGCACGAAACGCCCGTAATCACGAACATATTTTATGGTTCCGTCCTTGCATATGATCCGGTATTCCACATAATCGATATCATTTTCTTTTTTGATCTGATCTGAGATGTCATTCTGTACCGCTGCCAGATCTTCCGGATGTACCATTCCGTGAAACGAGTTTCCGGTAAGCTCTTCGAACTCCTGCGGGTTGCTACAGCCATAAATGGAAAGCAGTTCGGAATTAAATGATATGATCTGCGCTTCCTCATCCGCATGATAAACGAAAAAGCCACCCGGCAGATACTCCGAAATCTTCTCTACCGTCTTTAATGTCTCTTGTGTTCCAACCGCATTTCTTCGTCTTCGGTCATGATTCTTTTCTTCGTAATAACGGCTCTTTTCACGATACATTTCTTTGTCGGCAAGCCCCACATTTCGTTCCAGATCCTTTGCCTCTGCCAGCCAGACACTTCCCAATGCCGCAGACTCTCCATTCTGCCAGTTTTTTTCCAGCTTTTTTAGTTTTTCCCTGAAGACATGCTCCGACTCCTCAAAGGACAATACCACGAACTCATCGCCTCCCAGACGATAGATATTCTCCCCGGAAAAAACTGCTTTTATATCCTTTGCAATCTTGGCGATCAATTTATCTCCGGCTTCGTGTCCCCCTTGATCATTGGTGGTCTTTAGTCCGTTAATATCGGCAAAAACCACTCCCACCTGACGATTGCATCGGTCAGGATCATTTTCGATAGCAACAATATCCTCATAATACGCTTTCCGATTCTTAACCCCTGTTAAAGCATCTAGTTCCAGCTCCGAGATCAGGCTGTCATATTCCCGTAAATGAATGATATTCTCCACTCTCATCCTGATCAGTTTGGGATTATACGGTTTTGCAATAAAATCCGTTGCCCCCAGTTCCAGACACTTTTCTTCTTCCTCGATACTGTCCAGTGCCGTTGTCACAATAACGGGGATCTTGCAAAGAACTGCATCATTTCCCACATAATGCAAGAACTCGTACCCACTCATCACCGGCATACGAAGATCCAGCATAATGGCCGAAATCTGCTCACCGCATTCTTTTAACACAGCAAGACCCTCTTTACCGTCTCCGGCAGTCAGCACCTTATACTGCTTCTCCAGTATGCCTACCAGCAGTTCCCGATTGATCACGTCATCTTCAATTACCAAGACATTTCGTTTGGTCACACACTTCTTCTCCATGCATTGCACCTCACATTGAAACGATTCCTTTGAAACTTACTATCCTGCTGAAATAAATATGCCTTTTTCGATTACAAAAAAAGTCCTGCACTTGCAGGACTTCCTATAGTAGCGGAGAAGGGATTTGAACCCCTGACACCACGGGTATGAACCGTGTGCTCTCGCCAACTGAGCTACTCCGCCATAATGGGACCTATAGGGCTCGAACCTATGACCCTCTGCTTGTAAGGCAGATGCTCT
>JBJEIY010000036.1:0-1955 GCA_051877515.1 Lachnospiraceae bacterium
TGAATACACCCTTATATCCTTTGCCGGCTCTCTCTACAATATGTTCCGCATATGGGCTAAGAATAATTATAGTGACAATAAGGATGACATGATCGCTACAATAACCGAACTGTATAGCAAATATCTGTAAGTGCTATGGATCATACAACTCTTGCTTCCTCAATTTGGTCATAGAAATACCATAATAAATAGTTTTGCGCCTTAGTGCTCAAAATCAGTGGTGACAAAATTATCAATATAGGAAATATTTCCTATACACCTACAACAATTTCTTCTTTCTGAAAAAAATGAGTTCCAAAATGATCGTGATCACTGCAATTGCAATTACCGCAACATATCCGTATTTCCACTGCAGTTCCGGCATATAAGCAAAATTCATACCATACCACCCGGTCAAAAGTGTCAGCGGAAGGAATAGGGTTGTGACAACGGTAAGAATACACATGATTTTATTCTGTTGTGCATCCTGTCGGGATTGATACAGTTCGCGCAGTTGCAGTACATTTTCACGAAGCAGGTGTACATGGTTCTGCAATCGTTCTGTCCGAAGCGCGAAATGATTCCACTGTTCTGCATTGCGGATGATCGGAAGTCCATCTTGAGATCGGAGCAAATCTCCAATCACATTCAACTGCTCATAATAGGAATTCAGCTCAGAAAATTTCCTGCGATACCTGGTAAGAACCGTAAAGAAATCCTTCGGAACACTTCTTATGAGTTGATCTTCCATCTTTTCCATCTCTTTTTCCAAATGTAACAGATACAGAATATCGTTTTCAATCATCAGTTCCATCATCTTAAGAAGAACCTGATCCGGAGACTCCAGCTCCTGAAACTGTTCTTCCTTTTTCTCTATCCAGCGCTCCAGATCTCCGGTACTCTCAATCAAATAAAGTTCTTCTGCTGTCAGATAAAATCCACAGGCAATCTGCGGAGTACGTTTTTCATTCTTTTCCGGAACGCGCAAAGTTCCCAGAATACAATCCCGAAACACTTCTGCCTTACAATACCGTATTGATCCAATACTGCGCAATAATTCCTTCTCATGTGAAAAATCCTTCTCCAACTCACGGAATTCCTCTTCCTGCATGATTGTAAGAAAATGCAACTTAACCATAAAACCTCTTCTACTCCCTTCTTTCATCATGCTTCTTTACATGGATTAGAATACTCATTCTCCCCTTTACTTACTCATTTAAATTAAAGGTTTAATGTACTATTCAAATTCTTAATATACATCCGTTCCAACTGTGTTTCAACATAAATTTGTCCGTTTCTTTGATACCGGTAGCTCATCAATCTTCTTCAAATCATAGCTTGTTACACAATCAGAAATTCTCCTAATCCTTCTTTTTGCAGATTGGATGCCTGATTACAGTCTTCCATTTTTCCTTAGAGACCTTCCTTGCATCAGACATATAGATTTCGTGATGCAGTCTGCCGTTATTAAAATCATTTCTGTATCCGTTCTCTTCGATATATTGATTCATAATAGCTACTGTATCTGGCTCATCATCAAAAGGTCCATAATGCATAATCTGAACACATAAGCCTTCTTTCACAGTCAAGTATTCTGCCTCGGAGCAATCCACTTTTTTCTTTACAGATGCTGTTTTCACCGCCCAGTCAAAATCCTCTTTTGTCACAAAATCAGGTAGTCTGATGACCGATATCCAGTTAAACTCCGCTTTACTACTAGAATCACAGCCTTCTACTCCGTCCTGCCACCAAAACCCTTCCAGCGGTGGCACAACATATTCAAAAAAACCTTCTATCTTATAATCTGACTTGTAACTCATCTTCAAAGTATACGCAATCGCATACAAGATTCCCACAGCCTGCTGATATGCCCCGCCTTCCTCATTTGGATTTCCTTTTCCCCTTACTGCAATATAGTTTGCCTTCGGAACCGTCACAATCTCTGGTGTATTCTTTGGCATGTAAAATTCTTTATA
>JBJEIY010000037.1:0-95241 GCA_051877515.1 Lachnospiraceae bacterium
TCATGAAGTTCAACATCAATTCAAGGGGTTTACACAAAATAGTTTACACTCTCGATAAAAAACCGGCTATGACCGCAAGCGTCAATCCGCTGATTCCAATCATGACCAGCAATCGAAACAACCTCTCCTGCCGGTCCAGGCTGACATCCCCTATACTCTGAAGCATTTTTTTTATCATTACGCTTCACCACCTTTCACACTGTCCAGCAACGCTTCCAATTTTTCCGAAGCTGCTCCCAGCTCAAAGTCCTCCACATCCTGTCTGACACCGCAAAGAAGACCTGATACTGTTTTTCCCAGGTATACCAATCCTTCCATCTCTGAAATAGCCGACTCTGCCCTATCCGCTTCAAATGTATCAAGACATTCCTTTAAGTTTCTAAATCTTTCAAGCAGTTCATCCCGGGATATTTCTATACCACATTGCTCTTTCTCCTGCAAAGCGTCCTCTTCACCTGTTCCCAGCACATCTTGAATTTTCTGCACCGTTTCATGATAATGGTCCAGTAACCGGCTATGGTGCTGTCTGATGTAATCTGCCTCGTGATTCTTTGCTGCTTCCTCTAACATCCTTGCCTTTTCGGAAACGGAGTGTGCACCAATAGTTTTTGCAGTACTCTTTAACGCATGAACCCGAATCCGGTAATTATCCCAGTCCTCCCGGGCGTAACAATCCTCCAGTTCTGTTTCCTTTTTCACCACATCCTGTACGAACCTGACCAAAAGTTGCACATAGAATTTTTCATCACCCCGACAATATTGGAGGCCGGATTTTGTATCCATTCCGGCTTCCTGCAGAAGTGCTACCCTATCTGCCTCTCCGTATTCCATGACGACATCGGTAGCAGCATTTTGCTCAACCGCCGCAGGCAGCACATTGGATTCTCCTTCGCCAATGGCGTCATCCCAGTCAACATATTGGATCTTATACTTTGGCAATGTTTTACGAATTGCACGCTCCAACTCAAAAGTTTCGATCGGTTTGGAAACAAACTCATCGAAACCTTCGTGTAAAAACATCTCTCTTGCACCACTGACTGCATTTGCTGTAAGTGCAATGATGGTAAGTTCCCGTCCTGTATCCGTATCAATTTTTCGAAGAAACTTTAATGTCTCGACGCCATCCATTTCCGGCATCATATGGTCAAGGAACACCAGATCAAACTCTTCATTTTCACAAAGTGCAAGGGCTTCCCTTCCACTTCCCGCTGTTTTGACCTTCATCTGATATCCTTTTAAAATCTCCTCCGCAACCAACAGATTCATTGGTTCATCATCTACAACCAGCACGCTGACACCCGGACAGATCATCCTTTTTTTGTTAAAAATATTACCCGGATCCGGTCCATTTGCATTCAACAGATTCGCCACTGAAAAACTGTAAAATGGTTTTTGAAGATGTCGGAGTCTGCTGTTCTTTGCAAGAGTAACGTGGGAATCTGCCACGATAACAACTTCTATATCACTATCCAGGTTTTCAAAATACTCGGGTGCCTCTTCATACTCTTCCTGTCCAATAAACAGGTGGGTCAGCCGACATGCAAGAATGAGTTTTTCCAGCTCTTCCCTGTTGGATACTCTATGTAACGGAATCTCCAGTCCACGAACCAGATTTTTAATCATTTCGTTGTAGTAGTCTCTTACCTTCGGCACAGTATATTTTTCCGGTCTTAAGAAACAAGCCAGACACAAGTTTTCCCGTTCTTCTACCGCCATACTCGCAGATTCATCGGATACTTTCTGCGGAATGCTGACAGACACAATGGTACCGTTGTCAACATCGCTTTCAATCAGCATAAATCCTTCCATTGCAGAAACCATTCCGTATACGATGGAAAGTCCTAACCCCAGTCCCCCGGCTTTTCGGTTTCTTCCGCCATCGGACTGATAAAATCTCTCTTGGATCCTTCCAAGATGTTCTTCCTCTATACCGATTCCCGTATCACATACATTGATGCAAAGATTGACACCATATGTTTTGGGTATCGTATAGACTCTGACATAAATACCACCCTTTTTCGTAAATTTAAGTGCATTATCAATCAGATGCATTAAAATCTTTCCGATTTTTCTACCATCTCCAAGAAGAGCAGCCGGTATTTTCGCATCAATATCAAAGATCAGTTCCAGATTGCTGTCCTGCATGGATAAGCGGTTTCCGGAAATGATATCATTCACTATCGAGGTAATCATATAAACCTCTTCACTAACCTTGATTCTTCCGGCATCAATCTCTGAATAATCCAGAATATCCTCAATCTGACTAAAAAGTCTGTTTCCTGCTTTCTGCACAGAACGGATTTCTTTCTTTTTCTCCTCATCCGTCTCATTTTGAAGCATAACTGCTGTAATACCGGTTACCGCATTGATGGGTGTACGAAGCTCATGGGAGACATTTGCCAGAAAATCCTCTGTTCTGCGATTAATCTCCTGCAGCTCAGCAATTTTCTCATCCATTTCTTTTCTTTCCCTGCTATGCTTAAGAATCATATGCTTTGCCACACGACCTGCTCCTAAAACAAGTGCCATGTGCAAAAAGGTTCTTGTAACAGACAGTCTCGTAAGCCCAAATGTCCTGCCTAATACAAAAAGATAATCATAACCGATCGTCAAAAAAAAGGTCACAACACATACTTGAACAAGGCTGTATATCTCCGTGGTGGTATACAGCAGGACGATTCCGATCATGACAGGCGCAAGGTCATAAACACTTGTCTTATGTATTCCATAAAAGAAAAATGCCAGCATGGTCAGCGTTAAATATATCCCTAATCGATTTTGTGCAGAAAACCGTTCTGTAATATGAATGAACCAGCTGGCTGCCACCCCTAAAAGCAGTAGCGTAACTGCACCCATTTCCCATCCTAATAGAATTGACTCTCCCATCAGAAGTATGGAAAATGCCGTATAACAAAGCAGTATCACAAAATGGGTTGCCTGCTGTTTTTCCTTATTCTTCATAGAATCCTCCCTCTTACTTCTCTCGCATCTGATACTCGGTATCCTCATCGATCATGGACAACATGATTTCTGCATAAACCGGGTCAAACTGCACTCCCATCCCCTTCGCGATCTCTTCGCGGATATGCATCTGGGGAAGCACATCACGGTAGCTTCTCTTGGAACTCATGGTATCATAAGCATCGGCAACTGCTATGATACGCGCTTCCATGGGTATATCTTCTCCCGCTATACCGTCCGGATATCCGCTGCCGTCAAAAAACTCATGATGCCATTTGGTGCCTGTAGACAGTTTTGGAAATTCCGTAATGTTCTGCACTATTTGTGCACCAATCAGCGGATGGGATTTGATGATCTCATATTCTTCCTCCGTCAGCTTTGTGGGTTTGTTAATAATGGAATCCGGAATGCCGATTTTCCCTACATCATGGAGCAATGCCATCAGGTAAATATCGGTTTGTGCTTTTTCAGATAAACCCGCCCGTGCCGCAATCTCTTTTGCATAATCTGCTACTCTTGTGGAATGTCCTCTTGTATAGGAGTCCTTTGCATCAATTGCCCCGGACAGTGTTTTTACGATCTGGAGAGAAATTTTCTCCAGCTTCTCGCTCTGCGCCCGCACTTCCTGCGTTTTCTTTTCCACTTCACGGGACAGGTCCGTCTGAAGCCGAACCAGTTCCAATATATGTCTGACACGAAGCAACAGCACTTCTGCCACGAACGGTTTCTTTATAAAATCCATGGCACCGGCCTCTAATCCCCTGGTCTCTGCCTCGAAATCGTCATCGGCTGTCAGAAAAATAACCGGAATGTCTGCCGTCATTTCATTTTTCTTGATTGCAGCAATCACTTCAAAGCCATTCATTCCCGGCATATGAATATCCAGTAAGATCAAATCCGGTTTATTCTGCTGCAGAAACTTAATGGCATCTTCTCCCGACTTCAGACAACTCGCGCGCATTTGTGCTTCACTTAATATGCGGCTTGCCATTTTTAGATTTGCCGCATCATCATCCACTACCAAAATCCAATCACTCATGTATTTTCCTTTCATCCACATGTATCTTACAAGCTTTGTTTCAAAAATCTTATCATATTCCAATCATTCTGACAATATGACACAAAGCGACCGTTTTCTATAAAATAGCTAACGGTCGCTTTCGTTCATGACAAGTAAGGCTGCTTGCAGACTCGTCTTGTATTCAATTTATGTTTTCCTTTGCTATCCGATACTGGTAAACAGATAATCCTTGGAAGTTCCGTCTATAAAGGTAATTTTAACCACTGCACATCCTTTGTTCAGAGTTCCCATTTCTACCTTGGTGATTCCCGGCTGGTTCAGTGCCCAGATGGCCTGCTCTGCCTGTTCCACCGTAGCATATTTTGTCTGGAAAAATTCCTCCGTCAGGACTGATTTTGCCTGTTCTGTCTTCTGGGTGTTGCTGGTCCGTCCTTTGTAAGTAAACTGCATTGCCTGTTTCACCGTGCAGTTTCCGAAGGTTGCCGCTACATATAACACAACCGTGCTTCCCTTGGTTCCTGTGATCTGCACGTCATTGGTATTATTGCCGGTAATCTTCTCTACACTTCCTTCTGTGACGGAGACCTGGTATTTGATTCCCGATGTGTCAAATCCTCTGGTATGTCCGTACTGATCCAGTACCTTGAAACCACGCAGAAGATCTGTTGCATTGATCAGGGTATCACTATCCGTATCCGGGAAGCTTAAAGTGTTTTCCGCATCTGCTGCTTCAATGGAACTAAGTGCTCTGTCCTTGTTGGAATACTGGTATTTTGCTGTCTGCACAACCGAACCGGTGGTGGTATTCACCGATACCTCAATGCTTCCTGTCCTTGTAACAATTCCGTCTGCCAGAGTAATGGTCTGGAAGGTATCGTTTGTAATGACGAACTGGCTGGAAGGAATTCGGAATTCCACGTCATCAATACTTCCATACACTTCGATCATATCCTTTGTCACGCCGGAAGACTTTGCCTCTGTTTCCACTTCCACCGGATATCCGTCATGAATGGATTTAATAGTTATGCCGGTAATTTCCATGGTATCCACCGCAGAAATCTCTACGGCACAATCAGCCGTTTCCGCTGTCATGGTAGGTTTCAGTCCCAGATAGAGAATTCCGCTGCCCTTTGTCATTGCCTCCATCTCATACCGTTCTGTACCATCATATTCAAAGTTCTGTGCCAGTGTAGCAACCTTCTTTTCCACAAAGGCCTTCTCTGTCTTGTTACTAACAATACAGTAAATCTCTTTCGCCGTTGGGAAGTAGGTCTGTTCTTCCGTCATTCTGTTTCCATACTGATCCAGCACAATAAGATCCTTGGTCGCAAACCCCAGTTTCTCTCCCACTGCACATGCAAGGGCTCCTCCCTTTATACCGGAGATCTTCTCCGGTTGTCTTGCTGTGCTTACTTTGATGGAAGTGGTCTGTAAAAGAGTATCGCTGCTGCCCACGTTTCCGATCATGGTAATTCCGCGGCTTACCGTTTTCTTGTTATTTTCATCCTTATATCCTGTAGTTGCGGGTATATAAATCAATGAGGCGCTTCCGTCCGCATTTCTTTCCCACTGAAGCTTGCTGCTGCCTTCCGCACAGGTAAACGCCACCAGCTTGCTCAGAATATCATATTTTGTAATCGCCTTTCCATCTGTTCCGATGATCTCGTAGTCCAGTTCATTTCTGTCCTCTGCATAAACCGTACCACGGGCCTCAATGAACATGCTCTTAACTGCCTTACTTCCCTGCACAGAAATCAGCTCGTTTGCCACCATACCGGTATTACTGTTAACAATAATGAGCCGTAAGTCGCCTTCCTTCGCCGTAGCTGTACTGTCTGTACCGGACAGTTTGATGGCAGGATATTCCTGACCGTCTATAATAGCTGTTGTCATATTCTCTTTCGTCAAAAGATTTCCCGCAACGGTCACATTGGTCAATGCCGGTGATGCAGTAATGGTCAGCTTCGAGCTTTCATTCAGCAATGCCGCCAGATCCATACTCACACCGTACTGATTAACCGCTTCAAATACCAGCGCATAATCAGAAATGGTATCTCCCACTACCAGTTCTTCCATGACAGCCGTATTCATATTGTAAAAGCCTTTAAAAGTCATGGTTTTCACGGAAGCCGCCAGGGAATAAGTTACCTGATTTGTAGAAGCTGCTGCCGCCTTGCTGTCCATCAGTGCAATGGTTCCTGTTGTTCCCCATACTGCTTTGGACAGAGGAATATCGTATACATAGATGATTCCATCCTGTTTTTCGGTAGCATTTCTTCTGGCAAGGGCTTTTCCGAATGTGGTTGTGACTACCAGTTCACCCGGCTGATCCATTCGTTCCCCATACTGGTTCAACGCCTGGTATCCGATCTCTGCTGTCGCAGTAGTAGTTTTACCGGTTTCCGCGAGATTCGAACCCAGTGTCCTTAAGGTTGTCAGGGTTTCATCCTGTGCCGTCACATACTGTTCCTGGTTCTTTGCCTCCACACTGTAGACACCTGCTGTCAGCTTGTCTGCTACTGTGATCACAGCCGATGATCCTGAGATCTCCACCTGACTGATCTTCACCTGCGCATTGGATTTCTTTACGGAAAAATCCGATGCCGTATAGATTCCACTGATATTTCTATCGTAATACACCGTAAGTTTTCTTGCACCGGTTACCTGAACATCTTCTAATTCCGGCTCCCTACTCTCAACCTTTACCGTACAGACTGCCACATGACCGTTACAGGTTGCCATAATGTCCGTCTCGCCGGCCGATACTGCCGTAACCACACCCTCTTCCACGGTTGCCACATCTGTGTCAGAGGATTCCCATGTAATCGTACTGGTTGCATAGGAAGGGGATTTTTTGGTTTCCAGAGTATACTCGTCCCCCTCTACCATCGACAGGCTATCCTGACTCAACGTGATCTTGCTGGCCGGGTAATAGACAAACACATTTTTTGTGGATGAGCTGCCCACCTTCTTCTTTGTACTGGTACTATAGGTTTTTAAGGTCAGCACATAGCGTTTTCCTACCACCTTCTTGTTGGTAACGCTTAAGGTTATGGTTTTTCCCGTTCCTGTAATCTTAGTGGAACTCTTAATGGTCTTCGTTCCCTGCTTAACGGTTACACCTTTTGCTGCTGTTCCGGTAACAGTAAGCTTCGCATACTGCCCCTTCTTCAGATTCTTGATCTTGTAACTTGCCGTTGTACCTGCCTTGACGCTGGTGCTTCCCGTAAGTGTCGCATTGGATGCTGCCTGAGTTGTCATTACCGGACTAAATACGGCAGTAGCCAGAACCGCTAAGGTAAGTACCGCACAAAGCAGTCTGCTTTGCATCTTTTTCATCGGTGGCCCCTCCTGTCTAAATATTACGTTTTCCACAACATGTTCTACATGTCTTTCCATAAAATTACATATTTAGTATAACACACTACAAATAGTATGTCATTATGATAATCCATGATAATGCAAAAAAACCCCGATCCGCACTCAAAATCAGAGTCGATCGGGGATTTCCTATTTACCATTCATTTTTCTCGTGCACTCACAGCCACGATACCATTACTTCTTATAAGCACCATACAGGAAGTTCGCGATGTCAGCACGGCTACAAACTGCACTGTCTCCGTTGAATTTGTTATCTCCCGTATTTTGGATCATGCCCTTCTCCTCTGCCCAGGCAACTGCCTTTGCATAAAATACCCAGTCCTCAAAATCCGTAAAGGTCGTTGCCTTTGTCGGTTCCGGTGATCCCACACTCATCCATACATAGTACAACGCATAGCTCTTTAAGCATACATCGTTGGGATACAACATTCCCCAGTCAACAAGACCTTTCTCCTGCGCCCACAAAGCCGGTTTATAGAAGGTATCTGTTGATTTTACATCTGTAAACCAGTTTTTCGACTGTGGTGTCGGCGAACCGTTTGCCTTATACAGATAGGTAAATACATCCCCACGGGTGCAGGATGCTTTCGGCGAAAATTTTGTGCTGTTGATTCCGGTCATGATCTTCTGCTTTACTACCCAATCTACAGCTTTTGCATCCTTGGACTCCACATCTGTAAACTTGCTGCCTGTGGATGTGCTACTCTTAATGGTCAGCTTAATCGTTTTTTTCGAGTTCAGCTTCAGGGTATAGCCGCCACTTACCTTTTTCATGTATGCTGTGTCAAGAGGCAGATAAGATTTTAATCCGGAGCTGTCCTTGCAGATCAGATACTCACCTTCCATTTCCTCCACACTGTTAAAGGTTTTCTTGCCGGTGCTGGTGGTATAGGAAGTGATCTTATTTTTTGAGATTGCAAAAACCTGAACCGACTGTGTCTTGAAACTGGTGATACCGATATAATCATAGTCCTTATTCAGGATATTGGCACGATGAGGCTTACTGTTCATCCATCCATTCATCGCCGCAACAGCCGTCAGATACTTGGGTGATGTACAGGCAAATATATTCTCGCCTAATCCCGCATTCTCAAAGGAATCGGGAACCGCCGTACGAAAACTCGTCCCGTCCGGTCTGGTATGCTTCAAGGATGGTTTTTTATTCAACTCTTCGGCACGGATGCAAGTCACTCCCTGAAGTACCGGAACCATCGTCAACAGAGATCGCCCTTCCTTAAAACGCTCAATATTTACCAGTCGCAGAATCTCCCAATCCGTTTTCGTAACCTCACATTGCTTCTTGGATGGCCGTTTTCGCTCCAGCATCGGGATTTTTTCATGGAAGCGGAGTTCTTTATCCTTGCCGCCTAATGTCATGGTCATATAGCCGGTAATGCTGCCCTTCTTCTCATAGGTCGCATTCACCTTAGTAAATTTCGTCCATTTGGCGGTAGTGCCATTCTTTGCTGCAGCAAGCGCTACCTTTAACAGCTCCTCTTCCGTCGTCTTATTAGAAACCTTAACCTGATGCATGGCATGAGACATTGCTTCCCAATCTTCCGTGAGTTTTTTTTCATTTGAAGACTGTGCTTTTGGAATCAGCTTCCTTATATTGAGTACCATTCGGTCTGCACCCTCGGAAATAACAATATTGGCCTCTACCACTCCATAGGTGGTATTTCCGCCGGCCTCCGGTTCTGATGCCGGAGTATTTGTAAAGTCCTTGATCTCCAAAGTCACCGTACTTCCAGTCGGAAGTGCCTTCTTGGCATACTCTAATATATCTTTTTCCGTGGTATCGTCGCTGGGTGTAAATTTTGCGAAAGCTTTGCTGATCGAATCATATGCCTTCATCACTCCTTCTGCCGCATAAACCGTTACTGCCGAAAAGATTAGGGTCAGCGTAACCGCCAGTATCAAAAACATTGAAAATCGCCGTTTTGTCATTTCATTTTCCTCCGTAGCCTTTTCGTTGTTAGAATTTAAATACAAACTTCTGCGAACTGCTTCCTGATTTCTCCTTGAATGTCAGTGTTGCACCGGAGACTGCATTTCCTCCCTCAATGTCCAGATACTGACCGTATCCGTTTCGGATGCATACACTTCCATCCTTATTGTATTCCAATGTGATGATCTGGCTTTTATATCCCTGCAGACGCTGGCAGACTTTATTGTCTGAATAACTAAGGGTATATAGAGAATTAACATTTTTCAAGGAATACTTTCCGCCATCGTAATCAATCATAAATCTTTGATTATTGCTGCCCTTACAATCCCAAAGGCCGATGGTTGCACCTTCTTTTCGACTTTCCTCCCAGACATCCAGACACACATTCTGATTATCAAATGGCGCGATCATATAACCCACCTGACTATCACTTACCAGATATCCCGTCTTCAGGGTCGGCACTAAGGCCTTGTAGAGTCTGGCGATGGCTTCCTCTCTTCGCACTTTGCTTCCTGACCAGCCGCTGTTCTTCTTTACCACAGCACAGGCATCTGCAGATGCATCTGTCACTTTCATCAACTGACTCACGATCCCATTGTAGGTGCCCTCTGTCAGTGGTTCATCAGGGGAAAACTTCTTGTTAGAAGTACTCTTTATGATACCCAGCTGATGCGCCATGATCACATATTTGTCCTTTGTGTCCGTGAAGGGTGATGTGGTCTTTTGCTTTGGCAGTTTCTTTCCCATTGCCTGATACCAGAGCACCGCCAGTCTGCAGAGTTCCTTTTTCGTCAGCGTCTTGTTGTAATCCTTTAAGATACCGCTGTAAGTCAGCTTTGCCTTTTTTGCCAGCTTGATGTAAGGCTGATATTCCGTTCCCGCACCTGCCAGATAGGCATCTGCTGTGATGACATCACTCTTTTTGATATAGGCAACATAAGATTGATTCATCAGGATCTTCATCCATTTATTATTGTAGTTCGCATTCACGATCTGTACAGAAGTTCCGGCAGGTGCGCATGCGTAGCAGTTTGCCGGCTTACTGTCATCCGGGAGTGCATAGATATATCCATAATCATCTCCCTGTAACACATCACCGACTAAACCTTTCTTTTTCACCACATCCGCTTTGGTTTTCCGCTTCAGAAGCGTTCTCTTTTTCACCTGATCAAGAGGAATGGCTGACTTGTTCAAATAATAGGCCTTTCCCTCGTAATTCACGATATTGTACTGTCCCGTACAAGTCGTATACAGCTCGTTAATATAGACGGTGGCACCCTTTGGGATGTACTCTTTGTAATAGTGCTTCCCATCAAAGGGCTGCGCATCTGACGGCAATACGGCGTAGGATTCAAACTTCATGAGTGACTCACACACCGGCTTAAAATCCGTAACATCCACCCAGGTCATGGTCGACGCCTGTGCAGACAAAGTTCCTGTAAGCATCGTCAGCATCCCGGTCATCATCAGACAGCAAAGGCGTTTCAAGAAATTTCTTTTTTTCATTGCCAACCTCCTGAATCAGTTACTACTTTTCCTTGTTATTCTTTAAGATCAGACGTTTATGTTTGCCGGAATAGGTCCAGTATTTGCTGGTAAGTTTCGGACAGTTCTTTTTGGTGATGGCGCTGACCTTCTTTCCGCGTGCCCAGAAAGGCTCCCATGAAATCTGGGTCCTGCCGTAAAGGGGTGAGGTGGTGCTGTAATTATCGCGAATAAAATAGCTGCCGTATCCTGATGCCTTCGGGTTGTCATAGCTGCCAAGAAGGCCGCCCACAAAAAGGGAGCCCTTCTTGCCACTCACCTTTCCGGTATTGTAGCAGTGAGTAACCGTCCATTTATCCATACTATTGCTAAGTCCGGCAACTCCGCCCACCTTGCCTTTCGTGTTCGTCGAGATCCTTCCGGTATTGTAGCATTCTGACAGATTATTTACATAACCTGCGACACCTCCAACCATGCCCGTATCCTTATTCTGATCCTTCGCTTTGGATGCCGTAACGGTCACCTTTCCGGTATTGTAGAGCTCTCTACCGTCACCACCCAGGTCTCCGAACAATCCACCACAGAAGAACTTGCCTCCCTTCTGCTTGATGGATATCGTTCCTGTATTAAAACACCTGGTACAAACTTCTCCCTCTTTTACCCCATAATAACCTGCCACACCGCCTGCATAAACATCATGATCTGTCAGATTTTCTACCGCTACCTTTCCGGAATTGGAACATTTGCTGATCTTCATCGGCTGAGTGGACACTCCGGCTGCATAGATGGGATAATCCGTGTTTCCTGCCATGCCTTTTGCTTTAATCGTGCCTGCGTTACTGCATCCGGTATGCTCTCCTGACACGGAAATCCCGGCTACGCTAAATGGTTCTCCCGACGATGCGTATCCTGTCAGAGAAAGGGTTCCGGCATTCTTGCAGTTCTTAAAGGTTCCGAAGCCGGAAATACCGGACACAGAGATTCCTGCAAAATGACTCGTGCGGCAGTTTGCAGTGATGTTTGCCTTGTTGGTACAGTCTGTAAAGGTTCCGATCTCACAGAAACCGTTAATATCATACTCCAACGCATCATATGAGGTAGTTTCATTGCCGTTCACAGTGATTTTTCCGGTGACAGTGACCTTGCTGCATTTGGCTTTACCGTTGGCAAGGGCAGCCACCTGGGCACCATAATTACTTTTGACATTGATATTTACACCGGACAAGGTCAGATTCTTAAAGGTAGCATCCTTGATTTTTCCAAAGAGCGAAACATATGTAAACTCCGAAGCATTCACACTTGCCGTATAGCCCTTGATTTTGTGCCCCTTACCGTCAAAAGTACCGGAAAACGCAGCCCCACCGTAAGTAAGATCATTAAATATCTGCGTGTTTTCAGACACCGTGATATCTTTGGTAAGGTAATAGCTGCCTGACGGGTTGTCCCGCATCTTCATAAGGTCTGCCGCACTGGAGATGGCACCGCTGCTTTTTTTGTCTCCTGTGTCAGCCGCCGCGGCCTTCTCCATGGCAGGGAATGTATACTTTACATATAGTTCTTTGCCTGGCTGGTAGTTGCTGTGATACCAGTTTGCCTGATTGCCGTTGACCCTGGCATCGATGGCACTATTGGCCATCTTCATGACAAACTGGGCATCAACGCCATCCTTGACGGCAATCAGCACCTTCAATTGATAAGCCTGTTCTGCCTCAAATTTAGACGAAGCCGGTCCCCAGGTCACCTCTTTGACATAGTAGCTGGCATCCTCCGGCACAGTGGCTGTTGTGGCAGGTTTTGCACCCACAGCCGGCTCCTCGATGGTGATGTTCACAACGGATATGTTTGTGGCTGCGTTTACCTTTGTGACCGGAAGCCCGGTGCACAGCAGACACAGGCATAGCAAAATACTGAAAAATCGTCTTTTAGTCATCATATCACTCCCTTTTCTAGTACAGCGGTACATTAAAGATCTGGATTCCGCTTACCGGCAGATTTTTTTTATTTTTGATCAGACTGGACTTCGGAAACTTCAGAGTAACAGATTTTGCACTATTGGCAGGAAGTGTCAGAGTGATCATCTTTTTTGTGTCGGACAGGTTCTTCAATGAGTCCACCCAAACTCTTACCTTCACTTTTGTCGACATATTGTTTACTGCCATTGCTTTAACTACAAGGTTGCCCTTGGAATCATACTTCGCACTGTAAGCTTTGATATCGTAGCTACTCTCTCTCACATCTGATGAGGTGATCTTTGCTGCGGAATAGGTATTTGCCTTCACTTTGACCTTGCATGTGAGCTCATAGCCCTTTGCAGTCGTGACGGTGATGGTGGCAGTACCTTTCTTCTTTCCGGTGACAACACCCTTTGATGTAACAGTGGCAATACTCTTGTCGCTGCTGGTACAGTTCTTTATCGTATCACCCTTTACGCTTAGTTTTGTTTGGAAGCCTGCGGTGACGGTCTCCTCTGTGTTCTTGAGGGTAGGCGCATTCGCTGTACTGGTTGAAGTAGCACATGTCTGTGCACTGAACATCGCCTGTATATCGCTATCGCTGTCAAATTTTACACAGATCAGGCATGTTCCGGCCTCAATGCCTGAAACCTGATCGATGTGATAATAGACCATGCCGGCCATCTGCTGCTGAGACTTCCATCCGGAATCATCTTCAGAAACCTGAATGGTTCCAAGCTTATTTCTGTCCATATCGTAGATCGTAACAGTATATCCGACCGTTGTATTAAGCAATGTCGTTTGCCATGCGATCTTGCCATAGGTTTTGGTATCGATGGTTGTATCGAACGTCTGACCGGAAGGAACAGTTACGACACCATTGGTTTTGTAAGCAACCTTCCATGAAGCTGCAGAAGCCATGATCGGAGTCACTGTCAAACACATAGTCATCGCAATCGCAAGTGTCAAGACACCTGCAATCATTTTTTTCATACATTTTTTCATAACATAAGTCTCCTTTTCCTATTATTTCGGCGTACTGGTTTCGCAATTACCTAAATACAAGACAATCGCTTATTACATTACTAATCACCACTCAAAGAGATCGATAACTCATGTGCATATTCCGTCTCATTCACAAAGCGCGGAACAATCACGTAATAATTGTAATTTTTTACAGAAGTTGTAGTACCGATGTATTTGCTGTTGCTGTACTGCAACTTCTTTGTCCAGGTCTCCCCTGCAGCTATCCTTACATACTGGGTATCCACGCCCAGCAGCTTTCCTTCCTCGTCATACCAGAGGATGTCTGCCTTACCATCCACCGCATCGGAGGTTGGATTCTCAAACTGCAGATTCAAAACCGTTTTTCCCTCATAATGTGACTGCGTGTATGCGTTTGTAGCCTCTACATATTTCACCTGACTGAGATCCAACTCATCTGTCAAAGTAATCTTGGATGTCACATTGGTGTATTTCAGCTCCGGCTTATAACTATATTTCTTCACCTTGATCGTGCTCTTTTTAAAGTCCGGTGCAACGCCGTTCTTGCCGATCATCGTGATATAAGCGGTACTTCCGTCAACCACATCAAACACCACGGCAGGTCCTTTAAAAAGCTCGTTTCCCTTTGCATCCCGCGATGTGCATTCCAAAGAAAGATCAAAGCTGTATCCCGTCTTGTTGGTCACACTGACGACCATCTCGTTCTTACTCGTCGTTCCCACATATTTGAACTCTACCTTAGGCTTTACCACCTTTACCTTGTAGGTATAGGTGTTACGTTTCGTTTTCGGATAGTCCTCATCTACGATGGTGATGGTGGCGGTACCTGTTTTCTTCGCGGTCAGCACCACATAGTTTTTTTTCTTTTTGACTGACACAACCGAAGGCTTGGAAGACTTTGCACTGATCATATTCATCAGGGCAGGAAAATGCCGGATCTTCTCTCCCTTTAACATGGTAACCGACTTCGCTGCATGCTTTGTCATCTTAGGTGCTGCCTGCACCGGCACGGTCTGCATCAGTGAAAGGGCTACCACAAAGGTTAAAAGGACTGCGATCAGTCGTTTCATCATTCTTTTTCGTGTATGCATGGTTCTTCCCCCTTTCCTAATCCGGCAAACCTGCGTAAGCATAGTTGACGTTCGCATTATAATCATAGATTGAATCTATCGGTACGCGTAGCGTGATGACCTGTTTCGTTCCGGCCTTAAAATCCGTAATACCAAAACTGTCGTAACCGATGGACTGCTTCTCTTTGTCAGTATAATACAGTAAACCAAACTGCACATAATCCAGATCCACGGTACTCTCATTTCTCAATTCCCAATACATAAGGCCCGCATCCTTACTGGGAAGCGGTGTATATCTGATCTGATGACGCTCCATGGCAAAATTATTTTTCAATATCAGTGTATCCGAGGCGGTCGCAGTTACCGCAGTGCCCTTCTTGGCAAAGACCGCAATCTCATAAAACAGCTCGGCTCCGCCGCCGATCAGCATGACATGGCACTGCATCGTCTGAGACTTGCCGTCCATGTCCGTATAATTGACGGTCAGCGTGGTGCTGGCGAATCCCGGATTCGGATTCTCCAGATGTACAACGATCATGTTCTTATCCGGTACGACATATGCATTCTTCACAACGATTTCCTTGATATACAGTGTCGTCAGCTCCGGCGCTAAGAACTTCACATCCGGCTGCGGTCCCATTCCATCCTGTGGCTCCGGTGCTGTGATCGTTGTACTTCCTCCCGTATTCGTGGTCTGTTTTGCAATGACGGTCACATCACAGGTTTTCTTTTTGCTACCGTATTTTGCGGTAATGACACAGTCGCCGCCGCCGACACCGGTGATCCATCCCTCGGAATCTACCGTTGCCACCGTCTTGTCACTGCTGGAATAAGTTACCTTGCTTTTGGTGCCGGTAATCATCAACCTCGATGTGAACCCCTCATTGAGGGTCAGCTTCTGGGGATGTACCCTCACCGGCGTGGTTGCCGCCTGCACGATCTGCGCGGGCACTGCCGTCAAGCAAAGTGTCAGGGCAAGCAATAGAGAGATCAATGAGTGCCCCTTTTTCTTTCCATTTTTCATAAGCCTTCAGCTCCTTTTTCACATGTATATAAATTGATAAAATAATTGTATCGTAAATTACTGTGTTTTCTTTGAAAATGGCGCGAAAGGTAACTATAGGGCGCGAGTGGTAAGATTGGGAGGTTGTTATCCGGAAATAAAACTTTTATAATTAGATTAAATTCATTTGGAAGGAGAAAGAAGAATGCTCATACAGGGACTGGCCTTTTTGCATCAGGGCTCTACACTGCTTTTTGGAATACTGATTTCAGCCTTTTTTCTCGGAGTAAAGCAGAATAGGAAAAATACCATGCATTTGCTGCTGTTCTTTGCCGTAGCAGGCATTGTGAATCTTTTATGCAATCTGTATCTGGGTGAAATTACCACCAGCCACATCTATCCTCTCATCGTTCACCTGCCGCTGATCCTGTTTTTGTGCCTTTACTATGGGTATTCGTTGCCGGCATCCTGTGTATCAGTGTTCACAGCCTATCTGTGCTGCCAGATCAGCAACTGGGTGGGACTGTTTGTACTCACAATAACCGGGAGTGAAAAAGGCTATTATTTTGCGCGGATTCTGACCACCGTGCTGGTGTTTGTGATTCTGTGCAGATATGTCTGTCACGTTACGGAGTCCGTATTCGCAAAGGGAAAGCGAGATCTGCTGGTAGTGGGAGCCTTTCCGTTTGTCTACTATGTGTATGACTATATGGTTACCAAATTTTCCACTCTGCTCTATTCCGATAACAAGGCTGTGGCAGAGTTTATGGGTTTTGCCTTCTGCCTGGCATATCTTATTTTTCTGCTGGTCTATTTTCGTGAATCTGAGAAACAGCAGGAAATCCGGCGTTACAAGGATCTGATGGAGATGCAGCTACTCTCCCAGCAAAAGGAGATTGAACAGGTCAGATCGGCCCAGAAGGCTATGACAATTCTGCGGCACGACATGCGACACCATCTGAGTGTGATCCTTACACAGCTGCAGAGTGGCAATGTAGAGGATGCAGTGGATTATGCACGCCAGGTCACAGATGCCTGTTCCGATGCCAAGTTGACGGATTATTGTGAGAATGAGATGCTGAACGCGGTGCTGTCCATCTGGCAAACCCGCTTTGCAGAGCGCGGTCTGACGCTGAACTACGATATTTCCATCAATCATTCTTTATCCTGTCCGGATCTGGCTCTTTGCACGATACTTTCCAATGCTTTGGAAAATGCAATGAACTCCTTGATGGAAACAGATGCATCGGAAGAAAAATGGGTAAGGCTGAAAATGTTTCAAAAGGACGACCGGCTGATGATCCAGATAGAAAACCCATGCGGACAGATTCCACGCTTTGTGGACGGGATTCCGATCTCCGAAAAAAGAGATCACGGAATCGGCACAAGAAGTATGGTCTACTATGTGGAAAAACTGCATGGGCAGTGTAAGTTCTCGGTACAGGATCACAGATTTCTGTTGCGGATCATACTGTAGAATCTAGCCCCGAAGACGGAAGTGTGCTATACTGTAAGAAAATGCAGGAAGATTGCTAAATTGGGGGAGTTTATGAAAATTGCAGTGTGTGATGATGAGGAAAGATTTGTAGATAATACCTGTACTCTGTTGGATCGCTGGGCAAAGCAACGGAACATCTGTCTGTCCCTGTATCGCTTTTCAGACGGAGATGCACTACTGCAGGCACACCGAAGTGAAGCGATGGATTTGATCTTTCTGGACGTGCTCATGCCGCTTTTAAATGGAATTGATGCGGCAAAGGAGCTGCGGACAGAGGATCCTGCTGTTCCCATCATTTTTCTGAGTTCCGCAAGAGAGTATGCTGTGGACTCCTACGAAGTAAAGGCCTTCCAGTATCTGGTCAAGCCCCTGGATGAAAAACGCCTGTGGGCAGTTCTCGACGATTTTTCCAGGAGTATTTGTACGCAAAGGGAGATGCTTGTACTCCATACGCAGGTCGGATTCTGCAGAATTTCCGTGGAGGATGTGGATTATCTGGAAGCGCAAAATAAGCATGTGTTGGCTTATCTGTCCAACGGCACCTCCATCCTGCTCTCGGAGAATTTTTCCCGCTGTGAGCAGTTATTTACATTGGAGAAGGGTTTTTGTAAAAGCCATCGCAGCTACCTTGTGAATCTAAGTCATGTGAAGGAATTTACCAAGACACAGATCTCTATGAATACTGGCGCAGCTGTTCCCATTTCCAGAAATTGCTATCAGGTATTCAAAGAAACCTATTTTTCCTATATGTTTCGTTGACTGATTTTGTATAAAAAGGGGACTTGGTTTCCAGAATCACCTTGTCCCCCTCTGACATCATATAGATAACTTTATTCCAATTCAAATGCGCCGGTATATAACTGGTAGTATTTTCCTTTGCGCGCAATCAGTTCCTGATGATCGCCACGTTCCAGAACTTCACCGTTTTCCAGATACAGGATGGCTTTGGCATTGCGTACTGTAGATAACCGGTGTGCAATGACGAATACCGTCCGGCCTTCCATCAGGCGGTCCATTCCCTCCTGGACAATGGCTTCTGTCCGGGTATCAATACTGGAAGTTGCCTCATCCAGAATCAACACCGGCGGATCTGATACCGCTGCCCGGGCAATGGCAAGCAGCTGTCGCTGTCCCTGGGAAAGCATTCCACCGTCTCCTGTGATCACGGTATCATACCCATGCTCCAGATGACGGATAAAATAATCCGCATTTGCCAGCTTTGCTGCTGCTACAATCTCCTCATCTGTTGCATCCAGTCTTCCGTAACGGATATTCTCCCGGATCGTTCCCGTAAACAAGTGGGTATCCTGCAATACGATGCCAAGAGAACGACGCAGATCATCTTTTCTGATATCCCTGACATCAATCCCATCATAAGTGATCCGTCCTTCGTTCACATCATAGAACCGGTTGATGAGATTCGTAATGGTAGTCTTTCCGGCTCCGGTATGGCCAACAAAGGCTATCTTCTGACCCGGCTTTGCAAAAAGGCTTAAATCCTTCAACACTACCTTGTCTTTGGTATACCCAAAGGATACCTGTTCAAATTCCACATGGCCCAACAATTCCACCAGTTCAAAACTACCGTCAGAAAGCGGTTTCTTAAATGCCCAGTGTTCGGTCCGTTCCTCGCATTCTGTAAGTGTTCCGTCTTCCTCTTTTCTGACATTGACCAAAGTCACATATCCATCGTCTTCTTCCGGCTTTTCATCGATCAGGTTGAAAATACGGTCTGCTCCCGCCAATGCCATCACCACACCACTGATCTGCTGTGAAACCTGGGTAATGGGATTGGTGAAATTCTTTGTATACTGTAAAAAGGCAATCAACACTCCCAGTGTAAGCGGCAGATATCCCCTTATGATCAGGGCTGCCCCTGCCACAGCAATGAAAAAGTATAAGAAATTGCTCATCTGTGCCATGATTGGCATCATGATATTAGAAAAAATCCCTGCCCGGGATGCATTTTCATAAAGCACCTCATTCAGTCTGCAAAACTCTTCTTCATTGACCTGTTCATGATTAAAAACCTTTACCACTTTCTGGCCATTTAGCATTTCTTCTATATAACCGTTCACTTTTCCCAGTGATTTCTGCTGTGCCACATAGTAGGTAGAGCTTTTGGCACCCAGTGCTTTGCCTGCCCACATGATAAACACCAGAAATACCAGGACTACCAGTGTCAACTGCCAGCTTAAGCGAAGCATGGATACAAACACAACCATAATACTCAGCGTGGAGGAAAGCACATTGGGAAGTCCCTGTGAGATCATCTGCCGCAGGGTATCCGTGTCATTGGTATACCGGCTCATGATATCGCCATTGGCATTGGTATCAAAGTATTTTAAGGGAAGTGATTGCATTTTGTGCATCATCTCATTCCGGATGCTCTGCAGGGTTCCCTGGGTCACGTTGATCATCAGACGCCCCCTGAGCCATTCCGTGAAAGCTACGATTCCGTAAATCACCGCCATAGTAAGGCAGATCTGATACAATCTGGAAAAATCCGGATCCGCAGTTCCGATAAGGGGTGTAATCCCCTCATCAATGAGTTTTTGTAACATACCGGTTCCCACTGCCGTTCCCACTGCAGATACCACAATACATAATAGCACCACAAAAAAGGACAACTTATATCCTTTCAGAATATAACCCATCAGGCGGCCAAATACTTCCCTGATCCGTCCTTTCTCCATCTTTGGACGGGGTCCCATCGGTCTAGGCGGCATGATCATCTCCTCCTTTCACCTGTGAATCATATACTTCACGATAAATCTCATTGGTTGCATATAATTGCTCATGCGTACCCACGCCTGCAATCTTACCCTGATCCAATACAACAATCTTATCCGCATCCTGCACAGACGAGATCCGTTGGGCAATGATAATCTTCGTCGTGTCCGGGATCTCATGTGCAAATGCCTCCCGGATCAGAGCATCTGTACGCATATCCACGGCGCTGGTGGAATCATCCAAAATGAGGATCCTGGGTTTTTTCAACAATGCCCTGGCAATACACAATCTCTGTTTCTGTCCTCCGGACACATTGTTTCCACCCTGTTCAATATAGGTATCATATTTTTTCTCAAACGTCTGGATAAACTCATCCGCCTGAGCCAACTTACATGCATGCCGGATTTCTTCTTCCGTAGCCTGATCATCTCCCCATTTCAGGTTATCGGTTATGGTCCCTGAGAACAATTCATTCTTTTGCAGCACCATGGACACACTGTCACGCAATGCATGGAGTTTCAGCTTTCTCACATCCGTACCGCCCACATAAATACTGCCCGCTGTTACGTCATACAAGCGGGGGATCAGCTGTACCATCGTAGATTTGCTGCTTCCGGTTCCGCCGATGATCCCCACCGTCTCGCCGGATCTGATCTCGAGATTAATATCTTCCAGGACATTCTTATCCTCTCCGCCGGCATAGGCAAAACTCACATGTTCAAAACGAATGGAACCATCCTTTACTTCCTCTATCGCATCTTCACAATCATAGATGGTTGTCTCCTCATCCAGGACTTCCACAATACGTTCACCGGAAGCCACCGACATCACGATCATAACTAAGATCATGGAAATCATCATAAAACTCATCATTACCTGCATGGCATAGGTAAACAATGTAGTCAGGTTACCGATTTCCATACTGCCGTTTACAATCAGTTTTCCGCCGATCAGGCTGTCCAGGATAATGATCCCGAACACTACAACAGTCATGATCGGTGACTGAAGGATCATGATCTTCTCCGCCGACTTGGAGATATCTACCAGCTTTTGAGATATTTTTTCAAATTTATCAATCTCATAAGACTCTCTTACATAGGCTTTTACGGTGCGGATGCTTAACAGATTCTCCTGTACATCATTATTCAGTTCATCATATTGTGCAAACATCTTCTTAAAGTATCTGTGTGCTTTGCTGATCAAAACAAACATCAGCACTCCCAGAACCGGAATTGCCGCAAGAAAGATCCAGGCCAGACGCGGTTCTAACATAAAAGACATGATAAGCGCAAAAAGCATCATCATGGGAGCCCTGACACACATCCGGATCACCATCTGAAACGCATTCTGTATATTGGTCACATCCGTTGTCAAACGGGTAATCAGACTGGATGCGCTAAACCGGTCAATATTCTCAAACGAGAAACTCTGCACTTTCGAAAAAAGTGCTTCTCGCAGATTTTTTGCAAGTCCGGTGGACGCAATGGCTGCATGGATTCCGGACATGGCACCGCACGCAAGTCCGATGACCGCCATCACCAGCATAACCAATCCTATATGCAGCACATAATCAAAATCTCCTTTCTGCAATCCGTTATTGATCAGAAAAGACATTAGATATGGGATCATAACATCCATGGAAACCTCACCCAGCATGAAAAGCGGTGCAAGGATAGAATTCTTCCTGTACTCCCCGATATGAGCCATAAGCTTTTTAATCATGTTGTCCTCCTTCATCTTGTTCCTCTATCTCCCCGATCAGATCCTGATAGACCTGTTTCTTTCCTCTCTGTCCGGCCATCTGCATCATATTCATATCCGGACGTCCGTTTCCCTCGATCAGAACTGCATTTCCCTGTTCTGTAACAGCCACATCCCAGCCGACATGTCTAAGACTGGGGAGCTTTTGTGCCGCTTTTCTCACCAAAGCGATCACTTTATCCCAGCAGGGATACACAAATCCCTGAAAATCCTTTCCGGAATCCGGATGAACAGCATACCGGTTATGCTGCCGGTCGATGCCTTTACTAATCACCGTTCCCGTGTGCGGATCCACCTCTACTACGATGCCTCCGCCATGAAAATTATCAACGGCTTTTCCTGCTCTCCCGAACCGCCCTGCCGCAGACATCACATGTATTTCTCCGTGAGCATCTGTCAGGGTTAATACCCGGATGGTATTTAAACTGTCCGGATGAAATGCCGCAATTGACGGATGCTGGTATACATATTCCTCCAGAATCATCTGGTTTTCCTTCAGTTGCGCATATAATTCTTCCGTCGGATGCTTTACGTTGCGGTAACACAATGCACCTTCTCCACCCTGCCCGAATCGCTGCTTTGCAAAAAAGGTCGGATTCTTTCTGCAAAATCTTTTCATATCTTTCCATGTACAACCACATAGATCCAGCCAGTCTCTTTCCAGAAATTCACGAAAGGTTTCGTTAAAGACCGCCTTATCATCCAGATAGGTTTTTCGATCTTCTTTGTTAATGCAAACTGCTATGATCTTGTTGCGGTATCTGTAACTGATAAAGGTTTTTCGACTTTGATAACTCTTATTATACAGTTCATAGTCAAAATAATCCTGTATCCGAAATCCCATTTTTCTACAGTGAAGAACCCAGTCAGCAAAGAAAATGTCCAAATCTTCCGGATGAAATTTCAGATTCTTCTGTTCACAGAAATACTCCCGAAACCAGCCATATAATTCTTCCAGTTTTTCTTTTTGCTGTTCCGGTATTCGGAAAGCAATCCTCTCATACACCGCCTCAAACCCCTGGGGTACACACTGTTGCTCAAGATAAAAGGAAGGCTGCTTTGTCTGTGTTGCCGACTCCGGCAGGGAATAACCCAATATCTTTGCAGATTCCAGAATCTGCCCGGAAAAAGATCTTTGTTTCGTTTCCATCCTGCCACCCTCCTTACTTCTATTCGTCCCATTTGCTCATTTTATCATAATAAGGCCAAAGAAAAAAGATGAGATTGTAGTGATATCTGAAATCTGCTATACTATGCGTAAAGAATCTGTTATTAATAAAAAAGAAAGGAAAGATAAACACTATGTGGGTACGTTCAGAACTAAAAGCTTTGGGAAAAGCGGATTTCAAACGAGATTACTGGAGCTATGTATTGGTTGCTTTTCTTGCAATTCTGGCCTCCGGCTCCTTTCCTCTGAAATTTCAGTGGGATTCCGGCATAAATGCCGGCCATGGAGTGATCGGGATTCTGGTTGGCGTTTTTTTACTTCATCCATTGTACGTCGGAACCCGTCGATTCTTTTTATCCAATCTTTATAGAGAGGGAAAGACTCCGATAGGAACAGTATTATATGCCTTTGACCATTCCTATGGAAATGTAGTACTGACTACCTTCTTAAAATCTCTGTTTATTGTCCTGTGGTCTCTGCTACTGGTTATTCCGGGCATTGTGAAACTGTATTCTTATTTCATGGTAGACTACATTCTTGCCGACAATCCTGCTTTGGATCAGTCCCGTGCATTTGAAATCAGTAAAAAAACCATGGTCAACGAGAAAATGAATGTCTTTGTATTTGATCTTTCATTTATTCTCTGGCTGATCTTATCCGGCATCACTCTTGGAATCGCGGGTGTTTTCTTTGTCTTTCCGTATATAGAAGCATCCAAAGCCAGACTGTATGACCAGCTTAAACAAAAAGCTCTTACAAATGGTTTTGCAACCTTTGAAGATTTTAACTGTTAACAGATTCCTGATCAGAAAAAATACCGCCGCATCTATCTTTCATAGATGCGGCAGTTTTTATCTTAAACAATACTTTTCACTATACTGACTTTACATCATTCCCATTCCCGGGTTTGCCGGCATAGCCGGAGCCTCTTCCTTAATGTCCGCTACCACAGATTCTGTAGTCAATACGGTAGAGGAAACACTTGTTGCATTCTGCAGCGCTGTTCTGGTAACCTTAACCGGATCCAGGATTCCTGCTTTGACCATATCCACATATTCTTCATGCAGTGCATCAAATCCAATACCCGGTTTAGACTCTCTTACCTTATTGATGATCACTGCCCCTTCTAATCCTGCATTGTCTGCAATGTAGTATAACGGAGCTTCTAATGCTTTCAACACTACCTTTGCACCGGTCTTTTCATCACCCTCTAAAGTCTCCACCAGTTTGGCAACTTCTTTGGATGCATGAATATAAGCAGAACCGCCTCCGGCGATGATTCCTTCTTCCACAGCTGCTCTGGTTGCGTTCAGGGCATCTTCCATACGCAGCTTGCTTTCTTTCATTTCTGTTTCGGTTGCAGCTCCCACACGGATCACTGCCACACCACCTGCCAGTTTTGCAAGTCTTTCCTGTAATTTCTCACGATCGAAATCAGATGTGGTTTCTTTGATCTGCGCCTTGATCTGGTTAATGCGTGCTTCGATATCTGCCTTCGCACCTTCGCCATCAACGATTACGGTGTTCTCTTTCTGAACCTTTACGGATTTCGCACGGCCTAACTGATCCATAGTGGCATCCTTCAGTTCATAGCCTAATTCTTCAGAAATGACTGTACCACCTGTTAAAATAGCAATATCCTGTAACATTTCTTTTCTTCTGTCACCATATCCCGGTGCCTTTACAGCAACTACATTGAAGGTTCCGCGAAGCTTATTTAAGATCAGAGTGGTCAATGCTTCACCTTCTACATCTTCTGCGATGATAAGAAGCTTTGCACCGCTTTGTACGATCTGCTCCAGTACCGGCAGAATCTCCTGGATATTGCTGATCTTCTTGTCTGTGATCAGAATATAGGGGTTATCCAGATTTGCTTCCATCTTATCCATATCAGTTGCCATGTATGCGGAAATATATCCACGATCAAACTGCATACCTTCCACCAGATCCAGTTCTGTCTTCATGGTCTTGCTCTCTTCGATGGTGATTACGCCGTCTCCGGATACTTTTTCCATTGCATCAGCGATCATCTCTCCTACACTTTCATCTCCGGCAGAGATTGCAGCTACCTGAGCAATGTTATCTTTACCATTTACCTTGGAGCTCATGGCTTTTAAGCTTTCTACTGCTGCATCTGTGGCTTTCTTCATACCACGACGAAGAATAATAGGATTTGCACCCGCCTCTAAGTTTCTCATGCCTTCTTTGATCATAGCCTGCGCTAAAACGGTTGCTGTTGTGGTTCCGTCACCTGCCACATCATTGGTCTTGGTTGCAACTTCACGAACCAGCTGAGCACCCATGTTCTCAAATGCATCTTCCAATTCTATATCTTTAGCAATGGTCACACCATCATTAGTAATAAGCGGTGTGCCAAAGGACTTATCCAAAACTACGTTTCTTCCTTTTGGTCCGATGGTTACACGAACGGTATTTGCTAATTTATCTACTCCTGTTTCCAAAGCCTTGCGGGCTTCTGATCCATATTTAATATCCTTTGCCATATTATAAGCCTCCTAAAATAATTTCTGTCTTACTTATTTCATAACTGCCAGAATGTCATTCTGTTTTACAATGATATAGGTTTCTTTCTCGATCTCAACTTCGGTTCCTGCATATTTGGAGTAGATTACCTGATCTCCCACACTAACTTCCATCTTTATCTCTTTACCGTCTACGATACCTCCGGGTCCTACAGCAATAACCTCTGCCTGCTGTGGCTTCTCTTTATTCTGTCCCGGGAGCACGATCCCTGATGCTGTGGTTTCTTCTGCTACCAGTTGTTTTAAAACAACTCTGTCACCTAATGGTACTAATTTCATACTAAAGTCCTCCTTGTCTTACTTCTTTTGAGATTATTAGCACTCTTGTTTATTGAGTGCTAACCTTTGTTCTATATCATAATAAGATAACCAATTATATGCAAATGCATTAAAGAATAACCCGCGCAAAAAAAGTGAGTATTTCCTCTTAAATACTCACTTTATCTCTTGTTTTCTCACTTTTCCTACTTTTGTTGTATTTTATACTTTTTTTAGAATTTAAACATGCTTCCAGTTAACCAGCATCACAATTCCTGCCACCAATGCAACAATTCCGGACACCAGACAGAGGGTCATGGTAGCGCTTAAATAATTACTAAGCCCATACCAGGTTGATACCAGGGAAAAAACATTCGCTGCTCCGTGAGCAACGATACAAGTATACAGCGCACCTGTTTTTTCATAGATATATGCAAAAACCACACCCAGTAATGCGGCGTATACAAACTGTACCAAATTAAAATGAAATGCGCCAAAGATCAACGCCGAGCCAAGAATACCCATCCATTTTCCAAAAGCCTGTCTCAGGTTTCCGAAAAGAATTCCCCGAAAGGTAAGTTCTTCCAGGACAGGTGCAAGAATACCGGCAGACAAAAGCTGCCAGATCCTGGCATCGGAATACACCACATTCCCCAGTTTCTGATAAGCGGGGGACATGGACTTTAGCGGGGAAAGCTCTATAAGATTATTCAATCCCAGTGACAGTGTGACCCCAACCAGAATGATCACGACCATATCCTTCACCTTATGATGCATCCGGTTCTTTCGAAAAGATACTTTCTTGTAAAAGTAGTACATCGGCAGAATGCAGACCAGCTTACTGATCCCCTCACACAGCATCTCGGAATAGGTTCCCAGTCTCGTATGATCCGTCAGAAAAATACTGACAGCCCCTATTACTACCCAATATATAATGAGTGGGTAAAACGCTTCCCAAACGTATCGGACTTTTTTTGTCATTTGTTTTCCTCCACTATTTTAAAAATCTTATTCCCGTTCTTTCAGCTCCTCGTACATCTGTAAAATGGACTTATGAAACACAGGATGCATATAGTAGGGTGCGATCTGACACATGGGACGTAGTACAAAATCCCGGTTCTGCAGATCCACATGAGGGATGATCAGTTCTTTGGACTGATAGATTTCTTCATCATAGAATAAAATATCCAGATCCAGTGTCCTTGGCCCCCAATGTACTTCCCGCACCCGGTTGGCATTGGCTTCAATGGAATGAAGCACGATCAAAAGCTCCTCCGGTTCCAACAACGTCTCCATCTTCAGACAGGCATTCAGGAAATCCTCCTGCTCCACTCCGCCATAAGGCTTGGTCACGATAAAATCCGAAACCTTGTCCACACGACATCCCTTAATCTGACCCAACTGTTCCACAGCTTCTTTCAAATAGGCTGCCTTATTTCCCATATTGGAACCCAGGGCAATATAAGCAGTATGCCACTGGCGTGATATGGTAACGCTCACGGTATCCAGGGGCAGCCCGATGGGGGCCCAGGGTTTCCCTATGGTAAGTTCCACGCCCAGTATCTTATCATCCATCATCAAAAGATGAGCAGCCAGATGCTCTGCAACTGCCTCGATCAGTTTATAGGTATGCTCTTTTAAGAAGCGGTCGATCTCCTGGCAGACCGTTCCATAATTGACACTAAACTCCAATTCATCATCCAGGCCTGCATTCCGGGTATCCACAAATAGTTTTGCCGAGATCACAAAGCGCTGTCCTAATACCGTCTCTTCTTTATATACCCCATGATTTCCGTATACCAGAAGGTTTTCTATATTAATACAATCGTTACCTTTTTTCAATCTAACGATCTCCTTTCTTTCCATCCCGAATGGCCTCCATCATACGGATGGCCCGCAAATTCTCTTTCACATCATGCACACGGACAAATTCGCAGCCTGCCATTACTCCCACACAGGTAGTTGCTATGGTCCCTTCCAGACGATGGTCTTTATCCTCATCCAGAGTCAGCCCGATCATGGATTTCCTGGAGGTTGCCAAAAGAACCGGGTACCCAAGCTCCTTTAACCGTCCCACCTGTCTGGTGACTTCCAAATTCTGTTCGTAGGTCTTGGCAAATCCCACACCGGGATCTACAATGATCCGTTCTTTCTTCACTCCGGCTGCCAGCGCAATGTCAATGGACTCCTGCAGATCTTTTAGCACATCTTCCATGAAATCGTTGTATTCAGCCACCTCCCGGTTATGCATCAGTACGCAGGCCACATCATATTTAGCAGCTACTTTGGCAATTTCCGGATCCTTCTTAAATCCCCATACATCATTGATGATATCTGCCCCGGCTTTGATAGCTGCTTCTGCAGTTTCTGCCTTATAAGTATCGATCGAAATAAGTATATCATGTTTTTCCCGGATCGCTCTGATTACCGGAAGCACACGGTTCATTTCTTCTTCTGCCGTCACATAGGTAAATCCCGGTCTTGTGGACTCTCCTCCTACATCAATGATTGCCGCCCCTTCTTCGATCATGCGGTCCGCCTGGGCTACTGCAGCTTCCAGGGTATCAAACTTTCCACCATCAGAAAAGGAATCGGGAGTCACATTTAATATTCCCATAACTTCCATTCTGTCCGGTCTGTATTCAAACTTACCAATCTTCATTTCCCTATCTCCTTTGATCACATAAACATAGTTCCAATATAGACCATTTTTTAATCAGGTGCAAGGAAAATCCTTCTCAGACCATTTTTACATGATAGAAATTCCGGAAGTATTTCCTATCCTGCAAAAACAGAGCCGGATCCTCTCCGGCTCTGTGCTTATTCATAACAAACGGTATTAATCATCCCAGTCTGATTCGAAATCAACAATATCTCCACTCACTGCATGAATGGTATATTCGTATTCTTTTCTGTCCTTGTTAAATTCAATCTCATATACCACCTGCCCATCATCTTCTTCCCTCTTCACCTTGGTAAAAGATACTTCATCGGAGCTCAGACCTGCATGCTGAAGTCCTATGGACTTTGCCTTCTCAGTGCCAATATAAGTCGGTTCCCCCTGCCCGTTTCCACCGGTTTTTCCGTCCGTCTCAAGCGCTTCTTTATCGCGTTCCCGGATGCTACCGGTTGTGGCATTGATCTCATACTCATATTCGTAATCATCTGAATAGAATTCCAGTTCATAGATGACAATGCCATCTTCGTTTTCTGTCTCTTCCTTGGTAAAAGAAACCGCCTCTGCTTTTACTCCGGCATCCTCCAGTGCTATTTCCTTTGCAGATTCCATTCCAATCAGTTCGGCTTCCGAACGATCCTTGTCCTCCTTCTGCTTCTGAATGTTAGAACTATCTGAGGCCTTGATAGCGGCAACTACAGTTCCGGTTCCCAGTACAGCTATTAATCCCAATGCGCAAACGCTTGTCAAAACTGCTTTTTTGGGAGTATTAAATAAATTTTTAATGGATTTCATATAAAATCATCTCCTTTCGTTCTGGACTCATCATAAAAGACAATTATTAAAGAATCATTAGAACGAAAAAAGTTTTTTAGTTAGGAAAATGAATAGTGAAACAGCTGCCTTCTCCGGCCTTGCTTCTCACCGTGATCCTGCCGCCATGTATCCGGCAAATCTCCTGTGCCATGAAAAGACCCAGTCCGGTTCCCTCTTCAGAACGGGATGGATCAACCCGGTATAGACGCCGAAAGATTTTCTCCTGTTCTGCTTCGTCGATTCCGATACCATCGTCCTTAACGGACAGCAACAACTCCTTTTCATTAGCAGCAAGTGTGACCGCTATATGGCCATTTTCCCGACCATAACGATATGCATTATTGATCAGGTTGGAAAGCAGTCTTGTAAGAAGTTCCTGGTTTCCATAGAAATAGAGGTGCTCCTGCACGGACCAGGTCAGATTGATTCCCTTTTCCCGGATCAGCGCCATATCAGAACAAACCTGAGAAACAAGTTCAGATAGGTTAAGTTCTGCTTTGATATATCGTTCGGCTCCGGTTTCCAACCGGACAAAGTCCATCATTTCAGCGGTGAGATGGGACATTTTGGAACTCTGTCGCCAAATTACCTGCAAAGCCTCCTGATACTCCTCGATACTTTTGGGTTGATCCAACACCAGTTCACATTGGGCCAGGATCACAGAAAGAGGTGTTCGAAGTTCATGGGAAGCATCCGAAGTAAACCGCCGTTCCGCTTCAAAGGAATGATCCAGACGTTCAAACATGGCATTAAAACTATCCGCCAGCTGATGAAGCTCGTCGTCGCCCTGCCCAATATCAATACGGGCTTTCAAATCTCCCTCATCCCGAATCTGGTTCGCTGTCCTGGCAATATCACGAATGGGAAGGAGCATCCTCCGTGTAATAAAATAACCGCCCACCGAAGTGATCAGCAACAGAATAGGTAAAAAGATCAGGGCAATGCGGATAATTGCTGTCATTTGCAGCTTCCCCTGCTCTTCCGATATCACACCGCGCAGCCATAGTCCTTCCAGTCCTCTGGCCGTTAGTTTTCTGTCATAAACAAAATAACCTGCCTTCCCGGATTCACAGCTATGCAGCTTCGAATCGGCAAATTTCATTTCCTTTGTGACATCATGAATAGGATTCTCTCCATAGATCAAAGTACCATCTGCCTTGTACAGGGCAGTATAAACTCCATTCACCTTACCCAGAAAATCATCATCCACTTCCAGATATCCACCATTATATTCAATATAATAATCTGTATAATTATTGATCTCAAACTCATCCGGCAACGAATAAAACTCGATTTCATCCACATTGTACTCTACCGTTTCAATCAGATTGTCCCGTATGGATTTTCGAATGATTTCACGGCTGGCCGAAAGCACAGCCAGATAAGCGAACAAAACAGCAACAGCAAGCGCCAGCGTAAACCAAAGTGTTATTTTTAATCGTATGGAAGGCTTCTTCATTCTTTTTGTTCCCCCTGCTCCCGTAGGACGTACCCCGTACCTCGGACAGTATGGATCAGCTTCACAGACTCTCCTTCATCGATTTTTCGACGGAGGTAACTGATATAAACATCCACCACATTGGTGCCGCCCTCATAGTCAAAGTTCCAGATATGATTCTCTATCTGTTCCCGTGACAAAACAACTCCACGGTTATGCATCATGTATTCCAGCAGTGCATATTCTTTGGCAGAAAGAACGATCTTGCGTTCTCCTCTGGTAACGGTATGCGCAGCACAATCAAGCGTCAGATCTGCAACAGAAAGTACGTTGCTCTTGTTTCCAAAGCGGCTTCTTGTCATAACCCGTATGCGTGCCAGCAGTTCTTTAAAGGAGAACGGCTTTACGAGATAGTCGTCTGCACCGCTATCCAGACCTTTTACCCGGTCATCAATGGAATCCCTGGCCGTCAAAAACAATACCGGCGTGTCCTTACCGGAATCCCGCAGATGTTTCAGTACAGTATATCCGTCTGCAACAGGCATCATGATATCCAGAATCACTGCATCGTAATCCGTATATTCCAGAATATCAATTGCTTCGCCCCCATCAAAGCAGCAATCTACACTATATCCTTCGGAACTAAGTTTTTGCCTGATCAAATGATTTAAGTCCTGCTCATCCTCAGCCAAAAGAATCCTCATACGAATCCACCTCTCACCCCATGCATTCTATCCCAATGCTTATGGTATCCAATTTACCATTCTATCTTCATGGTTCGTTTTTCCATTTCCCAGTTGCAGGTATCCTGTGCCTTGCAGGCAAAACAGTTTCTGGCTTTTTTATCCGCAAACCAGAAAAAATTCTCTTTGGTGATGCCCTCTTTGGGCAAAGGTGCATGACGGTGATCCGCCACTTTTTCCAAAATGGCCTCCTGCTGTTCTGCGGGATACGCAATCTCAGAAAGTAGCTGCCGGGCCAGTTCCACACCGGCTTCTTCATGGGACACTCCCGTCACATACTCCTGTGCCCGTCCAATATCATGCAGCAGCGCACATAAGTACAGAAACTCCTTCTCATACCCAAATCCCTGTTCTAAATTTATGATATAGGCAATCCTTGCCACATCCAACAGATGATTAAAACCATGATGGCAATAGATCCTCTGCTTCTCCATATCGTGGATCTTTCCCATGGTCTTAAGATACGTTTCATTCCGGATCAGGCGATCCACATATTCCATTGACATATTGTTTTACTTCTCCTAAATATGATAATGAGCCAAAGACCAGTACCATGTCTTTCTCACCCGTACAACTATCCAACGCATTCTTCATAGCTTCTTCCACCGTGTCGCAGCAGACCACCTCAGAAAGATACCTGGCTGCCACCTTTCCCAGCACCGCCTTATCTAATCCTCTGGCATTGTGGGGAGTAATACAGTAAGCCCGTTCACCTTTGGGCAACACCCTGGAGAAAATACCCTCATAATCTTTATCTCCAAGTACTCCAATGACAAACCGAATATGATAGCCTTCCAGCAGCTGCTCTATGGTACGGGCCAGCTTGTCCGCTGCATCCGGGTTATGGCAGCCATCCATGATACAAAGCGGTTTCTTACAGATGATCTCAAACCGTCCCGGCCAGGTCATGTTCTCCCATGCTCTGCGAACCGTTTCAAACCCGGCTTTCAGATCCAGATAACCGTGATTGGAAAGAACCTGTAAAACGGTAAAAGCGCAGGCCAGATTTTCCTGCTGACAGGCTCCGCTGACAGAAACTGTGGTATATCCGTATCCGGGCAATTCCACAGTCATGGAATGCAGGGTCATATCCTTCATCGGAAAGGTTTTAGGATCCGCCCAGACCAGAAGATTCTCCGACATACCTGCTCCGGCATTGCCTTCGCAGGACTGTCCTGCCATGACCACATGATTTTCCTCTTTCACTTGCCGGATCAGCACGCGGTTGACTTCTTCTGATTGTTTCAATGCCACCACCGGGCATCCGGGTTTGATGATCCCGGCTTTCATTTCTGCGATCTTCGGAAGTGTATCACCCAGAAACTCCCTATGATCCATGCTGATGGAGGTGATCACACTGATCACCGGTTTTGCAATCACATTGGTGGCATCGGTTTTGCCTCCCATGCCCACCTCAATGAGGGTAAAATCACACTGCTCTTCAGCAAAATACAAAAAAGCAGCCGCGGTTTCCACCTCAAAACGTGTGGGATGAAAAAATCCATCTGCCACCATCCCATCACAGGTATTCTTCACCTGTTCCATGACCTGAGCCAGCCGTTCAGGCATCACAGGAATATCATTGATCTTATAGATCTCTTCGTAACAGAATACCGCAGGAGAAGTGTACCGTCCTACTTTATAGCCAAGTGCCAAAAGCGCCTGCTCCAGGAAGGCTCCGGTAGAGCCTTTCCCGTTGGTTCCTGCTATATGGATGATCTTCCCCTGATTCTGGGGATTTCCCAGCCTTTCACATAACCTTTCCATAGACTCCATGCCCAGGACCAGACCGCTTCTGCCTGTTTCGTCAAGAAACTGCCGCATCTTTTGTACTGTCATCATTTCTTTATTCCCTTACCGTCCCGTTTTGCCATATGAAGTCTGTGCAACGCAATCTTGTTCCCCCGTCGCTCCACTACCAGTTCATCTCCTTCACTGAGGATATAAATGTCCGTAAGCCGGTCATCTTTACCAAGTTTCATGCCCCGCACGCCAATGGCGGTCTTCTTCTTCTCCGGAACCTCTGTAATCTGGAATCTTAAGCAGTAGCCTTTTTCACTTTCCATGATCACACTTTCCATGCCGGTGACGATCTTTACGATCTTCAGAGAAGCCCCTTCATTTAGTTTGGTTGCTGCCGTGGTCCTCTTAGCCACATCAAATTCCGAACCCTGCACCTGTTTCAGCATACCGTCGGAGGATCCCATAAATACCATACTGTTACGCAGGTTCATCATGGATTCCACCAGCACGATCCTCTCCTCGGCACTGGTATAATTACTGATATTGTCAATGGGTTTTCCCTTATCCCGGAATTTTCCGAAGGGTACATCCATGACTTTTACCGTATGCAGCTGTCCCTTATCCGTAAAAATACATAATTTTCCTGTGTTCATACAATGAATCACATAGGTATTCTCTGCGTGGGCCGCCTCCATATTCCGTTCATAGGTGGGGATATCCACCGTCTTGGCATAACCAAACCGATCCATCAGGAACACGACTTCCTGCTCCTCGATCTTCTTTTCTTCAATGACGATCTCCTGGGCATTTTCCAGAGAAGTTCTACGCTCTCTTGCATATTCCTTCTTGATCTCGTCCAGTTCCTTCATGATCACCTTCGCCATGGCCAGACGGCTGCCAAGGATGGTCTCATATTCTTCGATGTTCTTTAAAGTCTCATCATGTTCTCTTTGCAGCGCCTCAATCTCCAGACCGATCAGCTTGTATAACCGCATCTCCAGGATGGCAGAAGCCTGACGCTCGGTAAACCGTAATAAGGAAGCGGATTTCTGTGAAATCCGGCTCTTAAACTTGATATTCTCCGTAATACCCTGGGTCAGACACAGCTTTGCGTCAGCAATATTTTTACTGCCCCGCAGGATCTCTATGATAAGGTCGATCACATCACAAGCCTTGATGAGACCTTCCTGGATCTCTTTTTTCTCCAGCTCTTTCTGAAGAAGCGTCTTATACTTTCTGGTGTTTACTTCATACTGGAAGTTTACATGATGACGGATGATGCCATCTAAACCTAAGGTCTCCGGTCTGCCGTCACAGACAGCCAGCATGTTAACACCAAAGGTATCCTCCAGTCTTGTCTTTTTGTATAATAAATTGGTGACATATTCCGCATCCGCACCCTTACGCAATTCAATGACGATACGGATACCTTCCTTAGAGGACTGATTGGAAATATCCACAATATCAGTAGTCTTCTTGGTTTCCACCAAAGAATAAACCTCATTCAGGAATTTTCCGATATTGGCACCGATCATGGTGTAGGGGATCTCTGTGATCACGATCTGCTGCTTGCCACCCTTTACCTGTTCTACTTCTACCCGGCCCCGGATCTTAATCTTTCCCACACCGGTCATATAGATGTCCAGAAGTTCATCCTGGTTGACCACGATTCCTCCGGTGGGAAAATCCGGTCCTTTCACATACTCCATCAGTTCTTCTACGGTAATATCCGGATTCCGGATATATGCTTTTACCGCATCCACCACTTCTCCCAGATTATGAGGGGGAATACTGGTAGCCATACCTACTGCAATTCCCTCTGCTCCGTTTACCAAAAGATTCGGGATACGCACCGGCAATACCACCGGCTCTTTTTCTGTCTCATCAAAGTTGGGCCGGAAATCCACCACATCCTTGTCCAGATCCTTTAAAAAGGCCATCTGCGTTACCTTCTGCAATCTGGCTTCCGTATAACGCATGGCTGCCTGTCCGTCGCCTTCAATAGAGCCAAAGTTTCCATGCCCGTCCACCAGGGCAAGTCCCTTCTTAAAATCCTGGGACATGACTACTAAAGAATCGTAAATTGAAGAATCTCCGTGGGGATGAAACTTACCCATGGTATCTCCTACGATACGGGCACTTTTTCTATAAGGCTTGTCATACCTTATCCCCAGTTCATACATATCATATAAAACCCTTCGCTGTACCGGTTTTAAACCGTCCCTGACATCCGGAAGCGCACGGTCAACAATCACGCTCATGGCATAATCAATATAGGATTTCTGCATGACCTCCGAATACTCTGTGCGAATGATCTGTTCTTCCACCTGTTTTTTCATTTTCTACCTCTCCTATATATCAAGATCTGCGTCCTGGGCATTTTCATAAATGAATTCTTTTCTTGGACCTACGTCATTACCCATAAGCATTTCTGTTACATCCGAAGCCATACGGGCATCTTCAATCTCCACCAGCTTTAAGATCCTGGTTTCCGGATTCAATGTTGTCTCCCACAACTGCTCTGCATCCATTTCACCTAAGCCCTTATAACGCTGCAAGGTGAACTTCTCTTTGTGGGTCTTACGATAACGCTCTAATGCCGCATCGTCATACAGATATTCTCCTTCCCCTTTCGCAGGGATGGTTTTATAAAGAGGCGGCATAGCTATATACACATGCCCCTCCTGTATCAGCTCCGGCATGAAACGGTAGAATAAAGTCAACAGCAAAGTGGATATATGTGCTCCGTCCACATCTGCATCTGCCATGATCACTATCTTATTGTACCTTAATTTGGTAATATCAAAATCATTTCCGTAACCTTCAGAAAAACCGCAGCCAAAAGCATTGATCATGGCTTTGATCTCAGCATTGGCCAACACTTTATCGATGGTTGCCTTTTCAACATTTAAAATCTTACCGCGAATAGGTAAAATCGCCTGATACATACGGTTTCTGGCTGTCTTGGCTGATCCTCCCGCAGAATCTCCCTCTACAATGAAGATCTCACACTTTTCCGCATCGCGGCTCTCACAGTTGGCTAACTTTCCATTCGAATCAAAGGAAAATTTCTGTTTGGTCAAGAGGTTGGTCTTTGCCTTCTCCTCGGTCTTACGGATCTTGGCTGCCTTCTCGGCACAGCCGATCACCGCCTTTAATACTTCCACATTCCGGTCAAAGTATAGCTGGATCTCGTCACCCACTACTTTCGCTGCCACACGGGAAGCATCCTGATTGTCCAGTTTCGTCTTGGTCTGACCCTCAAACCGGGGATCCGGATGCTTCATGGAGATCACGGCCGTCATACCGTTTCGTACATCGGCACCGGTAAAATTAGCATCTTTTTCCTTCAAAATACCAAGCTGTCTGGCATAGGAATTGATCACTGTGGTAAAGATGGTCTTAAATCCCGTAATGTGGGTTCCGCCCTCTGCATTGTATATGTTGTTACAAAATCCCAGGACATTTTCCCTAAATTCTGTGGTGTACTGAAAAGCAGCTTCCACTTCAATGCCTTCCGACTGCCCCTTCAGATATACGATATCGTGGATGGTTTCCACATTTTTATTCAGTTCTTTTACAAAACCCACAATTCCCTGTGGTTCATGGAACACCACTTCCTCCGGTTCCTCTCCTCTTAAATCCCGAAAGAAAATGGTCAGTTCCGGATTCAGGTATGCGGTTTCATGCAGACGGCTCTTCACATCCTCTGCCACAAACCGTATTTTTTCAAAAATTTCTTCATCCGGCAAAAAATTAATAGTAGTTCCCGTTTCTTTGGTCTTTCCGATCACCGGCAATAGGCCTTTTTCCAGTTCCACCACCGGATGTCCCTGTTCATAGCGGTCATGATGAATCTTGCCGTCCAGTCTTACTTTTACATCCAGATAGGAAGACAGCGCATTGACCACAGAGGAGCCTACTCCATGCAATCCACCACTGGTCTTGTATGCATCATTATCAAACTTACCTCCGGCATGCAGGGTTGTAAACACCACCCGTTCTGCCGAGACACCCTGTTTATGCATACCTACCGGGATTCCGCGACCATCATCCGATACCGTACAGGATCCGTCCTTCTCCAGAGTCACCTCAATATTCTTACAAAATCCGGCCAGATGCTCGTCCACTGCATTATCCACGATCTCATAGATCAGGTGATGAAGTCCCTTTCTGGAAACACTGCCGATATACATACCCGGTCTCTTACGCACTGCCTCCAATCCCTCAAGCACGGTAATACTGCCGGCATCGTATGTTGTCTTCTTTGCCACTATTTGCTCCTCCTGTTTCTATAAATAAAAAAACCGCCGTCTTTCTGGCACGTCTAAAGTCATTCTTTCCTGTACTCCGAATTATATAGTTTTCGGGCATAAATGTCAACATTTAACAGAACGTACGTTTGTATTTTTCGTTGACATATAGAACATATGTTTGTATAATAGAAGCTGCGAAAGGAGTGATGTCATGAAGCCTTCTAAATCAGCCCATACCGATCCCGATACCTCGGTCCCTGTCATTGCATCCTTTAACAAAGCCGGGGAGATCCGTCCTCTGTATGTCCGTATAAACGGCATTGCCCTGCGGGTGCTGTCCTTCTGGGTGAAGAGCACTTATTTAAACACCCTGGAATTTCAGTGTAAGGTCTATGACAACGGCATGATAAAACCGGTACGATTAATCTACTACCAGTCTGAGGGTGTCTGGATCGTTCCATCCACCATTTAAAAAGAAAGTCCGGCAGTTGCCGGGCTTTCCTGTTTTTCCTTTGTACTATGTACTGCTACCACTTTTCATCTATCGTTTTACCAGCAAAGACTTACCGGTCATCTCTTTTGGCTGTTCCAGTTCCATTAACTCCAATAAAGTGGGAGCGATATCCGCAAGGCAGCCGCCCTCTCTTAAGCCGAGTCCATCTTCTGCATTTACCAGAATGAAGGGCACCTGGTTGGTGGTATGGGCAGTATGCGGTTTACCGGTTTCATAGTCGATCATCTTCTCTGCATTACCGTGGTCTGCGCAGATCAACATGACGCCGTCCTCTTCTTTTACTGCTTTGACTGCATCCCCTACCAGACTGTCCACCCTCTCCACAGCCTGGATCGCGGCCTGGATCACACCGGTGTGTCCAACCATATCGGGATTAGCGAAGTTGATGATGATCACATCATATTTTTCTGACTTAATCGCTTCCACCAGATCCATGCCGACTTCCGGAGCACTCATTTCCGGTTTTTCATCATAGGTAGCTACATCTTTCGGACTGTTTACCAGCAATCGGGTTTCATCCACATTCGGTTCTTCCACTCCTCCATTAAAGAAGAAGGTTACATGGGCATATTTCTCTGTCTCTGCAAGACGAAGCTGCTTCTTCCCCTGCGCTGCCAGGTATTCACCCAGAGTATTTTTAATCACTTCTTTTTCAAAGGCGATCAGTTTATTGGGAATCGTCTCATCATAATCCTTAAAGCATACATAAGTCAGTTTCATAAACTTACGTTCAAAGCCTGCAAACTGCGGATCACAGAAAGCTCTTGTCAGTTCTCTTGCCCTGTCAGGTCTGAAATTAAAGAAGATCACGGAATCATTTTCTTTTACAGTAGAAAGAGGTTTTCCTTCCTCATCCACGATCACAGTAGGAAGTACGAATTCATCCGTTACCTCTTTGGCATAGGAATCTTCCATGGCTTTCACCGCATCGGTGGCCTGTACTCCCACGCCGGATACCAGGCTGTCATAAGCCATTTTTACTCTGTCCCAGTTATTATCCCTGTCCATGGCATAGTAACGTCCGGAAATGGAAGCAATCTTTCCTACTCCGATCTTCTCCATCTCTTTCTGCAGCTCCTCAATATATCCTTTGCCGGAAGCAGGCGGCGTATCCCGTCCGTCCAAAAACGCATGTACAAATACCCGTTCCACATTCTGCTGTTTTGCCATGCGCAACAAACCATATAAATGGGTAAGATGGCTGTGTACACCACCATCGGAAAGAAGTCCCCACAAATGCAGGTCGGACTTATGCTCCCTGCAGTTTTCCATAGCCTTTAACAGGACCGGATTGGTGAAAAAGTCTCCGTCCTCAATGGCTTTGGTAATCCTGGTCAGATCCTGATAAATGATTCTTCCCGCACCGATGTTCATATGTCCCACTTCGGAATTTCCCATCTGTCCGTCCGGAAGTCCTACCGCAAGTCCGGAAGCATTTCCCCGGGCAAAGGGGCACTCCTGCATCAGCCCATCCATTACCGGCGTATTGGCCATTGCAATCGCATTTCCTTCTGTCTTGTCATTTAATCCATATCCATCCAGTACCATCAGTACCACTGGTCTTTTACTCATCTTTGTCTCTCCTTCTTTTTCCATTCTCGTTTATTCATCCTTTATATCTGTAATATAACCTTCCTCATCGATCCGGATCTGATCGGAAATCCCTTCCAGATACCGAAAAGCCTGGTTTTTTTCTGTCTGATCCGTCAAAAGTCTGGTTTTATAATCCTCATAATAACAGGGCAGAACCCGATAATCACAGCTTCCGTCTTCATGGATGATCACCTGTGCTAATCCTGTTTCATTGGCATGTGCTTCCTCCCAGTCAAACCAGAAATTACCCATACTGTAAAACACCGGTACATCATCATAAAAGGTGATTCCCTGAAGACAATGTGTATGACCACCAATGATCACATCTGCACCGGCTTCTACAAACTTTCCTGCCAGCGAAATCTGATCTGCTTCATAACGGGTCACACCTTCCGTTCCCCAGTGCACAAATGCCACAACATAATCTGCATATCTGCAGGCTTCACGGATTACCTCCACATATTTATCCGGTTGAAGTGTTTTCAGTACTCCTGCCGAATTATCCGTGGCTTCCCTGGTATAATTATAAGAACGCTCAATCTGGGTAGCTGCCGTAATGGCAATTTTTTTGCCATTAATAATAAAATACACGATATTCTTTGCTTCGTCCAGATTTTTTCCTGCACCTACATAAAGAATATGATTTTTCTCCAGGGTTTCCATTGTACGGAGCAATCCTTCTTCCTGATAATCATATACATGATTATTGGCCAAAGATACAATGTCCACTCCAACCTGCTTCAAAAGCGCCGCCCGTTTGGGATTTCCCTGAAAGGTATAGGCTTTGCCCTGGATAGGAGTCCCTCCGGTTCCATATGTACATTCATTATTGATCATAGTGAGGTCTGCCTGCTTCATTTCTTCCGTCAGACCATCTACGAGGCAGTCACTCAGCTTTAGTCCCTGCTCTGATAAATATTCCATATTGGCCCAGTTTTCATCAAAATTGATGTCCCCGCCAAAATCCAACACAATGTCTGTACTGTTTTCCGACGGTTTTACATACACATTTTGAAGCAGTTCCTTATGGATTCCCAGATCACTGCAATAGTATGTCCATAGCACATGAAGTGTATTTCCGGTAAGTTTTCGGTAAATATCGCTGTCAGGCCCTTCTTTCAGACTATCCGAAAGTTTCCGATAGATTTCTTCCCCATACTCTCCATAAAACCATAGGAAAAAGCTTTCATCCAGCGGATATCCGTTACTGCTGCTTTGATCTGTCAATTGGAGACACTGTTCTGTTACTTCATCCAGATCCTCCATGATCGCTGCTTCTCTTACCTGCAGCATATCCCCTTTTTTATCAGCACGAAAAGCCTCTACAGTTTCTGTAGAAGCTTCCATTTGCGACGTTATGAAGTTGACCGGTCCGGACAATAGGCCGCAACCGGAACATAACAGACTGCATAAGAGCAATAAAACAACGATCCTTTGTATTGTACCTTTCACACTATATCCCTTTTCTAATGGTGCACGATCTTTCCAAAATCGGCCTTTAAGGATGCCCCTCCTACCAGGCCTCCGTCAATGTCTTCCATCGCAAACAACTCCGGTGCGCTATCTGCAGAAACACTGCCTCCATATTGAATACGGATCTGATCTGCCGTTTCTTTATCATAAATGTCTTCTATACATACACGGATGGCATGACAAACCTCCTGTGCCTGCTCACTGGTTGCCACTTTTCCTGTTCCTATGGCCCAGATGGGCTCATAAGCAATGACCGTTTTGGCTGCATCTTCCCTGGAAATCTCATAAAATGCCAGTTTGATCTGCTGACGGATCCAATCCAGAGTAATGCCCTGCTCTCTCTGATCTAAAGATTCCCCACAACAGATAATGGGAGTCAGGTGATGTTCCAACGCTTTTTTTACCTTTTTATTGATCATTTCGTCCGTTTCTCCGAAATAGCTGCGGCGCTCCGAATGTCCCAGGATCACATATTCCACTCCCGCATCTGTCAGCATAGCCGGTGAAATCTCTCCGGTATATGCCCCGCTTTCCTCATAGTACATATTCTGTGCACCCACATGGATATTGCTGCCCGCTGCAGCCTGTACTACCGGTATAATATCAATGGCCGGTACGCAAAATACCACATCCACCTCATCATTTGCCACCAGCGGCCTTAACTCCTTTACCAGAGCAACTGCTTCACTGGGGGTTTTGTTCATTTTCCAGTTTCCCGCAACGATCCTTCTTCTTGCCATGTTCATTTTCTCCTTGATCATACATTCTTTATGTATGTGGAAGTCTGCTTCCACATCTTAATACTATTTATCCCGAATAGCCTCTACACCCGGCAGTTTCTTTCCTTCCAGAAACTCCAATGATGCTCCTCCGCCGGTGGAAATATGGGTCATCTTATCTCCAAAGCCCAGCTGATTTACCGCTGCTGCGGAATCTCCTCCTCCAATGATGGTGATCGCATCCGTATCAGCCAATGCCTGTGCCACGGCAATCGTTCCTTTCGCAAAGATCGGATTCTCAAACACTCCCATAGGCCCATTCCAAACCACGGTCTTCGCATTCTGAACCGCTTCAGAAAACAGTTTCCGGCTCTCGCTACCAATATCCAGTCCCATCTTGTCCGCCGGAATATTTTTCACACTCACAATCTCGCATTCCACCTGTGCATCAATGGGATCCGGGAATGCATCCGTCACACAACAATCCACCGGAAGCAACATGGTCTTTCCTAAATCCGCCGCCTTTTCCAACATCTGCCGGCAATATCCGATCTTTTCTTCATCCACCAGAGAAGTTCCTACCTCATATCCCTGGGCTTTCAGGAAGGTATATGCCATACCCCCGCCAATGATAAGGGTATCGCATTTTTCCAGCAAGGTATTGATCACATTTAATTTATCCGCCACCTTGGCTCCGCCCAAAATCGCAACCAGAGGTCTTTCCGGATCATCAACCGCATTTCCCAGAAACTGCAACTCTTTCTGGATCAGATAACCGACTGCCGTAGTCTCAACAAATCTTGCCACTCCTTCTGTGGAGCAGTGTGCCCTGTGAGCAGTTCCAAATGCATCATTGACATAGACATCGGCTAAGGATGCCAGTTCCCTGCTGAATGTCTCTTCATTCTTGGTCTCTTCTATTCTGTAACGGGTATTCTCCAATAAAACGATTTCCCCATCTTTCATGGCTTCCACTGCCTGTTTTGCATTCGGACCTACTACCTCAGGATCGGCAGCAAACTTTACCGGTTGTCCCAATAATTCGGAAAGGCGCTCTGCCACAGGCCGCAGAGACAATTCCGGCTTCGGCTCGCCCTTCGGCTTTCCTAAATGTGAACAGAGGATTACTCGTCCTCCCTGAGAAACCAGTTTCTGAATCGTGGGCAGTGCTGCCACCAGTCTGTTTTCATCTGTGATCTCACCGTCCTTCAACGGAACATTAAAATCGCAACGTACTAATACTTTTAACCCTTTTACATTCAGATCATCCACGGTCTTCTTATTTAACATATCCTGCTCTCCTTTTTCTTTCACATCATACTCTACATCATGAAAAAGGTCCGCATTGAAACGGACCTTTGCATTTTTCCAAACTAAGCTAACTCAGAAAAGTATTTGATTGTTCTTACCATCTGGCTTGTATAGCTGTTTTCATTATCATACCACGAAACCACCTGAACTTCAAATAAATCCTCAGAAATCTTTGAAACCATGGTCTGGGTCGCATCAAACAAAGAACCATATCGCATGCCGATGATATCAGAAGAAACAATTTCATCTGTATTGTAACCGAAGGACTCATTGGATGCTGCCTTCATAGCTGCATTAATCCCTTCTGCAGTAATGTCTTTTCCTCTTACCACTGCCGTTAAGATCGTGGTAGATCCGGTAGGTACCGGAACCCTTTGCGCAGAACCGATGAGTTTGCCATTCAATTCCGGGATAACCAGACCGATGGCCTTGGCTGCTCCGGTAGAGTTTGGTACGATGTTGACGGCTGCTGCACGGGAACGTCTTAGATCGCCCTTTCGCTGTGGTCCGTCTAAAGTCATCTGATCACCGGTATAAGCATGGATGGTACACATGATACCGGATTCTATCGGTGCATACCTGTTCAGGGCATCCGCCATCGGCGCCAGACAATTGGTGGTACAGCTTGCTGCGGATATAACTGTGTCTTCCGGCTTTAAAGTTTTGTGATTTACATTGTACACGATCGTCGGAAGATCATTTCCTGCCGGAGCAGAGATCACAACCTTACGTGCGCCTGCCTGTATGTGGGCAGAAGCCTTTTCCCTGGAAGTATAAAAACCGGTACATTCCAGCACCACATCTACGTTAAGTTCACCCCACGGACAATTTGCCGCGTCTTTCTCTGCGTATATCCGAATGGTCTTTCCGTCTACAGTCAGGCTGTCTTCCCCTGCAGATACCTTATCCGCCAGTTCATATCTTCCCTGAGAAGAATCATATTTTAACAAATGTGCCAGCATTTTCGGGCTGGTCAGATCATTAATGGCAACGACCTCATATCCTTCTGCTCCAAACATCTGTCGAAAAGCAAGACGTCCAATACGTCCAAATCCGTTAATTGCAACTTTTACTGACATCTTTTGTCCTCCTACTATAAAACTATGTCCAGGTTCGGTTCTTATTATAACATACAAATTGATATTTTTCTAGCAATCTTATACAATTATTCGATTTTCGCTTAATTTTCTTACAACTTTAATATTATATACAAAGAAACGTCAGTTTTTTTGTGCATTTTGCCACTTCTTCTTGTAATAAAAGAAAAAGCCCCAGGCGGAATGCACCGAAAAAAATGCCGTTTTGCATTTTTTCTCTACATAATCACCCCGCCCAGGGCAACATAATCTTCTCTATAAAGCACCACAGCCTGGCCTTTGGTCACTGCACGGACCGGTTCGTCAAAGACGACATGGATCCTGTCCGGTCCGGACATGCTCACCCTGCAGGGCGCTCCCTTATGTCCATAACGGATTTTTCCAATAAACGGTTCTCCGTCCGCAATCTGCGATACCCCCATAAAATTAACCTGTTCTGCATAAAGCTCCGTGGAAAAAACATCCCCGGCCTCACCAATGACCACCTCATTGGTATCCGGCCTGATATCCGTCACAAATACCGGATGACCCATGGCCAGATTTAATCCCTTACGCTGACCGATGGTATAATGAATGATACCCTTGTGCCTACCCAGCACATTGCCGTTTCCATCCACAAAGTTTCCCGGTCCCGGAACCTTCTTTTCCGCCTCACGGTGGATAAAGCCCGCATAATCATCATCCGGCACAAAACAGATTTCCTGACTGTCCGGTTTATGAGCCACAGGAAGCTTAAACTCCTCAGCCATCTTACGGATCTCATCCTTGCCGTACTCACCCACCGGCATCAGGGTATGTGCCAGCTGTTCCTGGGTAAGGTTATACAGGGCATAGGTCTGATCCTTGGCTGCCGTTGCCGAATTTGCAATTGCCAGACGCCCATTGGCCAGTCGTTTGATCCTGGCATAATGCCCGGTTGCAATATAGTCAGCTCCAATATCCATGCTGCGTTTTAACAATGCTTCCCATTTTACATAGCGATTGCAGGCAATGCACGGATTGGGAGTCCTTCCCTGAAGGTATTCCTCCACAAAATAATCCATGACATGTTTTCGGAACTCCTGTTTAAAATTCATGACATAATAAGGGATCCCGATGACCTCTGCCACCCGTCTGGCATCTTCTACTGCACTTAACCCGCAACAGCCTCCGCTTTCTTCCATGGTGAACTCATCTTCATCCTGCCAGATTTGCATGGTTACACCAATGACGTCATATCCCTGCTCTTTTAACAGATAGGCCGCCACAGAGGAATCTACTCCTCCGGACATGCCCACCACAACTTTCTTTTTTTCCATTTGCCAACTCTAAGCTCCCAAAGACGATTTCGATTAGTAGTCTTCCTCTTCTTCTCCTTCGCTGATATCACTCTTGGGTTTTTCCAATCCCTCAATTTGAATACCGTTCTTTTGTGCATAATCCCATAAGGCAGCGTGGATTGCTTCCTCTGCCAGCAACGAGCAGTGCACTTTTACAGGCGGAAGTCCGTCTAAGGCTTCCATAACCGCCTTGTTGGTAACCTGCAAGGCCTCCTGTATGGTCTTCCCTTTTACCAGTTCCGTTGCCATACTGCTGGTAGCCACAGCCGCACCACAGCCAAAAGTCTTAAACTTACAATCCCGGATAACTCCATTGTCATCAATATCCAGGTACATACGCATAATATCGCCACATTTTGCATTACCCACGGTTCCTACACCGCTGGCATCTTCAATCTCTCCCACATTCCTTGGATTCTGGAAATGATCCATGACTTTTTCACTATACATCTTTATTATTTCCTCCTAAATGGTCTGTCTGGTTTATTTCTGTTTTTTTACAAAATCCTCATAAAGCGGTGACATGGAGCGCAACCGTTCAATGATCTTCTTTAATTCGTCTACTGTGTAATCCACTTCTTCCATAGTGGTCTCTTCACTTAATGTCAGCCGCAGAGAACCATGCGCGATCTCATGGGGCAATCCAATGGCCAGTAACACATGGGACGGATCCAGGGATCCGGAGGTGCAGGCCGAACCGGATGATCCGCAGATTCCTTTTTGATCTAACATGATCAACATGGATTCTCCTTCAATAAACCGGAAACATACATTGACATTATTGGGAAGTCTGTTGATCCGACTGCCGTTCACTTTTACATAAGGAATCTCTTTTTCAATCCGATCCATCAGATAATCTCTCAACCGGGATTCCTTTTCCATACGTTCCTGCATGGTGTTGACCGCAATTTCACAGGCTTTTCCAAAACCTACAATACCGGGAATATTCTCTGTCCCTGCTCTTCTCTTGCGCTCCTGCGCGCCACCATGCACAAAAGAACGGATCTTCACACCTTTTCTGATGTATAACATTCCGATTCCTTTCGGTCCGTTTAACTTGTGTCCGCTGGCGCTTAGCATATCAATATTCATATCATCCACATGAATGGGAATCTGCCCGAAGGCCTGCACCGCATCAGTATGGAATAGGATTCCATGCTCTCGGGCAATCTCACCAATCTGCTTGATCGGTTCTATGGTTCCGATCTCATTGTTAGCAAACATTACAGAAATCAAAATGGTGGTGGGACGAATGGCGGCTTTTAACTGTTCCAGATCCACCACTCCGTTTTCATCCACATCCAGATAGGTTACTTCGAATCCTTTTTTCTCCAGATACTGACAGGTATGCAGAATGGCATGATGTTCAATCTTTGAAGTGATAATGTGATTTCCCTTATCCTTATAATACTCTGCAGTGGCTTTTAATGCCCAGTTGTCAGACTCACTTCCCCCTGCAGTAAAATAGATCTCTTCACTTTTGGCTCCAATCACCCCTGCTACCTGCTCTCTTGCTGTGGTTAATGCACTTTTGGCCCTGGCACCTGCACTGTACAAAGCCGATGCATTGCCATAGTATTCTGTAAAAAACGGAAGCATGGCATCCACTACTTCCTGGCGGACTTTTGTTGTTGCTGCATTATCTAAATAAATGACCTTCTGTTCCATTTCTTCCTCATCCTTCTTTCTGTGCCTTCCGGCTTTCTTCTACTAATTCATCAATGTAAATATTGTCAATGGTCTCGTTGATACTGTCATTGATCCGTTTCCATACGATCCAGCTGGAGCATCCGGATTGTGCCGCACACCTGGATCGCTCCTTGTCTGTGTGCGCTACACAGTCCACCGGCATAAGCTCGCCCTCCAATGCCCGCAGTACATCTCCTACAGAGATTTCAGATGCCGGGCGGGAAAGCACATAACCGCCGCTGGCTCCCCGGACACTTTTTATCAGTCCTGCCTTCTTGACCTTGGAGATCAGCTGTTCCAGATAACTGATGGAAATATCCTGTCGTTTTGCTACATTGGCAAGAGAAACCGGCTCTTCTTCCGAAAAACGTGCAATGTCAATAAATGCCCGCAGACCATATCTTCCCTTCGTGGATAATTTCATAGTCTCTCCTCGTTTACCATTTATTGTACCCGGAAATTTATTTCCCAGTATTTTAATTCCTACTTTTTTACTGCGAATTCATGGTAACACCAAACCGGCAGTATGTCAATAAAAAAAATCCCCACATATACATGTGAGGATCTTGCTTATCAAAGCACGCTCCTTGACCGGTTGGAACATCCTGTCGCTACATGATCTGTAAACCACTCCTCGTCCACAAATCCAGGATGCCTGCGCCTTTCAAACGTCGTGCTTTCATAAACATAAGACTTAAGGATACCTATGGTATCTCTGTCAGCTCATTGACATGGGAAGAAACATTGGGTTTGATATTCCTTGTCCATTCTGGTAGTGTCAAATATTGCTTCCAGCAGCTTAGAGGGCATCGTACCCTGATGGGATAGGTGCCTTCCATGCATACCACCCCAATACATCCTTGCCTTCTAATATCTTATGTACTATGACTATAACACATTCCTTTTGATTTTAACAGAGCAAAATGACGGAAAAATAAAATCTGTACAATATTCATAAAATTTTTCAAAAATTTCCTACTTCATTTTTGAAAATTTCTACTTTCCTAACCAGCTTATTTCATCCCTATCGTCACTTTGCTTAATCATCCAGACGAATGGATTCAACCACTTCATCTTTCACCGGAATATGATACACAAAACCATTGGACGGATCAACCTGTTCCAGCACCTCGACGGACTCTAAACGTTCTATTTCTTCCCATCCGTCAACCACCTGTCCGATAACCGTAAAATTACCGTTTAAGCGTTCTGCTTCCTGCAAGGTGATAAAGAACTGACTTCCGGAAGCTGCTGTTTCAAATCCGGCCATTCCTACAGTTCCGCGAACATACTTCATGGCTGCATTCTCCGGATTGGTTTTAAACTCAGGCTCCACCATCTTATCAATATCCGCATCCAGGCCATCTTGAAACAAGGGCTGGATCACAAAACCGGGTTCTAACCGTTCAATCTTCTTTCCGTCATACTTTTTCATTTCAATCATTTTCATTACATGTCCGCATGCGACAGGTGCAATCCCGGGCAGCAGTTCAATTACAATACTTCCGCCGTTCTTCATGGTAATGACCATACGCTTTTTTTCCATTTTTTGTTTCTCCTTTTTCTGTCCTGAATTTAAAAACCGTGCACGAAAACCATTCGTGCACGGCCTTAGAAAACCATTTATACTTCCTATACTCTGGAAAGATATTCGCCGGTTCTGGTGTCAATCTTAATGGTATCTCCCTGTTCTACAAACAGTGGCACATATACAGTTGCTCCGGTCTCAACCACTGCCGGTTTCGTAGCTCCCTGTGCGGTGTCACCCTTAAATCCGGGTTCCGTTTCCGTAATCTGAAGTTCTACGAACAATGGCGGTTCTACAGCAAATACGTTACCATTATGAGAGCAAATCTTAACCATTTCGTTGTCTTTAACAAACTTCAAGGCATCTCCGATTGCTTCCTGATTTAATCCGATCTGCTCATATGTTTCTAAGTTCATAAAATAAAACAGATCTCCATCATTATAAAGATACTGCATATCATTGCGGTCGATACGAGCCTGTGGAAACTTCTCGGTTGGGCGGAAAGACTTCTCAATTGCTCCGCCATTCTTGATATCTTTTAACTTTGTACGAACAAACGCTGCACCTTTACCAGGTTTCACGTGCTGAAATTCAACGATCTGATATACACTTGATTCATATTCAATCGTGATACCATTTCTGAAATCGCCTGCTGAAATCATTCATCTTCCTCCTAATATAATCTTTTGCTTATAACATTCATTTAAAAATTATATACTATGGTAGCATGTTTTTCAAGTTTTTTATAAATATTACACCAAATTTCTAGTAAAACTTCTTCTTTTTTCTACCGGAAATCCAATAAGCAAACATGACCGGTTGTTCAAAGATCCGTTTTATCCAGATATGCTTTTCTTCCCTGAAGCCCAGTTTTTTCACCATGATCACCTTTACGCCGGCATTTCTTGCTCCCCAGACATCCGTAAACACCTGATCTCCGATAAAAATAGTGTTTTCCCGGTTCGTCCCCATCATTTCCATGGCCTTAAGATAGCCGTCCGGCTTAGGTTTTCCTGCATGAAAAATAAACCGGGCGCCAATCTGTTCATTGAACAATCGAACCCTGCGTTCATTATTGTTAGAAAGCAGGCAAACTTCAAATCCCATTTGACGGATTTGTTCCAGAAAGCGGATGGCACGGTCATCTGCAGGTGCACAATCAAACACAAGCGTATTGTCGATATCGAAGATCAGACCACGATAGCCTAAATCATATAGTTTCTTATAATCGATACGAAAAGTATTCTCTTCCCATGCATTCGGAAATAATTTAATCATAATCCTCCTTAAAAAAAGCCCATGCCATATGCACGGGCTTACTTTCTACTATATTCTATAACATAAAGTTCTCCATCATCCTTCCGGCGCTCTGTGTCTCAGGCTGTGCCTGCTCTGCCGGCTTACTTCCTACAAAGATCTGGTATTGCTTCAATACTTCGTCTTTATATGCCTGCGGAACTTCATTTATGTAATCTAAGGATGCCAGATCACTCTCACTACCCTTCAGGTCATAACGTGCATCCGGGTTATACTTCTGAGCGAAGTCATAAGAGGTTTCATTCTGCTGGCGAACATTCTCACCTATAAATGAACTTCTTTCGTCAAAAAGATTCTCAGACTGCGAACTATCATTCAGGTACTCACCCTGCCGGATGATCACAGACTCAGCAAGCATGTCTGCTTTCTCTATTCTGTTTGAATACATTCCAACTGCCTCATACGGGCGAATTCCTGTGATATTCATACACTACACCAACTTCCGTGTTCCTCTTCTTACTTCCTATACAAAGTATATCGTACAAAACTCATAAAACTTTAGGACAAAATACAAAAAACATGATTGGTAAATCCGTTGCACTTATTTGTCCAGAATCTTCTTTAGTTCATTCATGAACGTATTTACATCTTTAAACTCTCTGTATACCGAAGCAAAACGTACATACGCCACGGCTTCCAGATCCTTTAAATGATTCATAACGATCTCACCGATCTCAGAACTTGGGATTTCTTTTTCCTCTCTGCTGAATACTTCGGTCTCTACGTCATCCACTAATTTATTAATCTGCTCTGCCGAGATGGGGCGCTTATGGCAGGCTCTGAGCACACCGGCCTCAATCTTGGATCTGTCATACTGCTCCCGATTGTTATCCTTCTTGATCACAATAAGCGGAATGGTTTCCACCTTTTCATATGTTGTGAAACGTTTATTGCAGTTATCACAAATCCTGCGACGACGAATTGAATTATTATCGTCTGCCGGTCTGGAATCAATAACGCGGGTATTATCACTTCCGCAAAACGGACATTTCATAAAAAACTCCTCCCATTTGGACGTATCCAGCTCGTTTTATCAATTTCATAGTACACCAGTTAAAAAGAAAAATCCAGTACTTTTGCGAAAAAAGAACCCCGTTTTTCCTTATTTTCTGCTACTGTTCAGCTCACATACATTGACCAGAATGATATCCGGTCCTATCCTGACAATGCTTCGATAATCAATGCAATAATCTGTATCACGCCCGAAGATTCCGCATATTTTTCCCGGACCCGGAACAAACAGATTTAATATACAGCCTGTTTTTTCTTCGAATTCAATGTCGTTGACATAGCCTAAACATTTTCCATTGGCTACATTGATCACTTCTTTATTCTCAAATTCACTATAACGCATACCAATCTTCAGACACTATTTTTTTATATTGTATGCATCCGTTTATAAAAGTGTTCTCTACACATTGAAGCGGAACAGGATGACGTCACCGTCTTTTACCACATAGTCTTTACCTTCAATACCTACCAGACCTTTTTCTTTGGCCGCCGCCAGACTGCCCAGTCGAAGCAGATCTTCGTAATTCACTACTTCCGCTTTAATAAAGCCACGTTCAAAATCCGTGTGGATCTTGCCTGCCGCCTGAGGCGCTTTGGTTCCTTTTTTAATTGTCCATGCCCTGGTCTCATCCTCACCGCTGGTAAGGTAGCTGATCAGTCCCAGTAATCTGTAACTTGCCCGGATCAGTTTCTCCAGACCGGATTCCTTTAAGCCCAGTTCCTCCAGGAACATGGCTTTTTCTTCATCATCCAGCTCAGCGATTTCCTGTTCGATCTGGGCGCAGATCACAAACACTTCGCTTCCCATATCCTTAGCATATTCTTTTACCTGCTGAACGAATCGGTTGCCCTCGCCATCATCCGACAGATCATCCTCCGCAACGTTCGCCGCAAAAATCACCGGCTTTGCGGTCAGAAGATTTAGGGTTTTCACAAAAGCTGCTTCTTCTTCATCTTCAAATGCCAGACTCTTTGCCAGCTTGCCATCCTCCAGATATGCTTTTATCCTTTCCAGAATCGGAAGTTCTTTCGCTGCTTCCTTATCCATCCTTGCAGACTTTGCCGTCTTAGCGATACGGCGCTCTAAAATCTCCAGATCGGAGAAGATCAGTTCCAGGTTGATGGTTTCAATATCACGTACCGGATCAATGCTTCCGTCCACATGTACAATATTCGCATCTTCAAAGCAACGCACCACATGTACAATGGCATCTACTTCACGGATATTGGCCAGAAACTGATTACCTAATCCTTCTCCCTTGCTGGCTCCTTTTACCAGACCTGCAATATCCACAAATTCGATCACAGCAGGGGTCACCTTCCTGGAATGATATAAATCACCCAGTTTCTTTAATCGTTCATCCGGCACGGCTACAATACCCACATTCGGGTCAATGGTACAGAACGGATAATTCGCGGATTCTGCTCCTGCCTTTGTTAAAGAATTAAATAAGGTACTCTTTCCCACATTGGGAAGCCCAACGATTCCTAGTTTCATCTGTTTATTTCCTCCTAAATCTGTCAAAAAAGCGGGAGGTCTGCGGACCTCCCGCTTCTGTTCTTCTTTCACTTACACTTATTCTGCATCGCCATCAAGTTTAAAGAACTTGATACCGTCACCCAACTGCATGGACAATGCTAACAGCTTCTGTGACTCTCCAAGCAATGTGGAAATCGTGTTGTTCAGATTCTGCATTGCTGATGCAGCTTCTGTGGTAGATGCTGCATTTTCTTCTGAAATCGCAGACAGATTCATCATGATCTGTGATACTTCTGTACAAACCTTATTACACTCGTTTACTGCGCTTCTCAGGATTGCGGTCTTATCTCTGGACTGCGTAATACCTGAATTAACAGTTTCGAACTGCTCACGGGTCTGCATCAGTTTCTCATTCTGCTGCTCTGCTGCTCCTTTTACATCCTCCATGATCGCAAGGATCTCCTTGAAATCACTGATCAGATTGGAGATTACACGGAATACCGTATTAGCAGAACTGTTGGACTGATCTGCCAACTGCTGGATCTCCGATGCTACCACCGCAAAACCTCTTCCAGCCTCTCCTGCTCTGGCAGCTTCGATACTTGCATTCAGAGAAAGCAGGTTGGTCTGATCCGCAATGGAAGAAATCAGGGAAATTGCTTCCTCGATCTCCTTAACGGAATCATTGGTCTTGGTAATCTGTTCTGCAATCCTGTGAATGCTCTCTGTCATATGGTCATTAGAATCGCTTAATGCATTAAGGATTCCTACGGCTCCGTCACTGGCCTGTTTCATATTAACAGCCGTCTCATCCAATTCTCTGATATCGGAATTCATACCATCCATCAGATCTCCCAGGTTGGAAATCTGTGTAGTAGAAGTTTCCACATCCATTGCCTGGGTTGTTGCACCCTGGGCAATTCCGGAGATGGAGAGCTCCAACTGCTCTGATATGCTCTCACAATCCTTAGATACATCCTCCAGCTGGGATCCTGAAGTATTTAATGCTGTCACACAGTCTACTGCATCTCCCATAACCTCTGACAGCTTATCCGTCATTTTATTTAAGGAACTTCCAAATGTGTCGAACTCATTCTTATTATTTGTTTTCGCCTTGATCATGATCTTTCCATCGGAAATCTGACCAAGGGTTCCCTTAAACTGCTTGATACTTCTCTGTACTGAAGTGCTTACAAACAGGGTAAGGAAAACTACCAATGCTGCACCGATCGCAAAGACAACCAAGATCAGAGCTGTCATGGTTCCCTTCTGGGTTCTGTTCGCTTTTTCAATGGTGGTACGAACATTACCTGCGCGCTCTGTCAGGGACGCATTGATCTCTGTACTGCTCTGCTGCAATGCGATAATGCCTTCATCGAAAGCAATAATATCTTTGATGGCATCCGACTTCGCTGTTAATGCCGCAACCATACCATCAATATTCTCTTTGCCCATAACATACTGGGGTGCATTGGTGATCAGTTCATCCATCTGTGCTGTAACAGCTTCTACAGATTCTGTAACATCTTCGCCCTGTACCACCTGCTGATTGTATGTCATAACCCGGTTGTCCAATTCTGCCAGACCGGCTGCAAAATCATATTTTCCACTCAAGCTCATGGTTAACTGGAAGTTTCCTGCCTGTTTATCTTCCATATAGATCACACAGGAAACATTCCCCGGATTGGAATTGCTAATATCCTTAATATCCAGGTTCACCGAAGCTTCCTGCCAGGAACTGTTCACATTAGTATACTTTGATTTGTATAATACCGCATCTTTACCCTTGAAGCTCTTGATGGAAACCTCAGCTAATCCATCACCGTTTGAACTGTTTAATACGGTCTCGTCTGTTGTCTTAAGGTCAATCGTTTTTCCGTTTACCTTAATATCAGTAATGTAAACATCACCCGAATAAACCACTCCATATCCTCCGATACGGATAGACAGGATATCTCTCTTTGTTTCAGATGGATAAGGAAATTCATATACAACCTTGCTATAGCTCTTTCCGCCAACCTTCACCGGACTTGACGGAATAGCGGCCTTCGTCCAGGTACCGTCCACCAGATCCACATCGGAAGCCATCTGGGCAATGTAATTTGCGATTTCTTCATCACCGCTGGTATATGCGTCGTACATTCCCTCACCGGCTTTGAATCCTCTCGTCGCAAACATTTCGTTCACGCTGGCACTGTTTGACTGCAGAGATTCGATATCGGAAACCGTTTTCTTTAAATCACTGCGGTAACCTTTCAATCCGCCATTCTTCAGTGCATCATCTGCTGCGTCTTTCATTTCTCCCAGATTCTTGGAAATGGTGTCGAAATGTGTCATGTCCAGATCATACAAAAAGGACATCTGTTCCATAGTGTTTTCGTTCTGTCTGATATTTATACTGTTCATGTCATTCAACACCTGACTGCTGGACGTTGAATTACTCATGGTATAAATACCGGTAATTCCCAGTATGATGGTACAGATAATCGCCACTGCACCAAGCATCATTAGCTTTGCCTTGATACTCTTCATAATCTCCCACTTCTCCTTCGTGCTTCGTCGGTACGCAACTGTATACGCTAACTTGATAATAGCACTTCTCTCCATAAATAGCAAGGGTTAGACACAAAATATAGGTGTTTCGTTTTAAAAAGACACAATTTCTCATAAAATCCTCTTTTCCCCCTTATGACTTCCATTTTTTTAATTCTCTTATTATATTTTCCAATAAATGTCATAAGGACATTGGGGTTTTCGATTGGAGTTTAACATTACCCATTGCTATAATCTATATTGAGTTTATAAAAAATTAATATTTACTCAAGTATGTAAAACAAATGAGGAGGAAATTTTACATGAAATTTTCAAGCAAAAAAATGCTGGCTTTGGCCGGTGCCCTCTGTGGAGTGGTTGCCGCAATCCTGGCAGCAAAAGGAAACCCGCCAAACATGGCTCTGTGTATCGCATGTTTCGTTCGTGATACTGCCGGTGCCCTGAAACTTCACTCTGCTCCGGTTGTTCAGTATGCGAGACCGGAAATCATCGGTATCGTGTTAGGAGCATTTATCATTTCCTTAATTAATAAGGAATATCGTTCCACCGGCGGATCTTCTCCAATGATCCGTTTTGTCCTTGGTTTCGTAATCATGGTAGGCTCACTGGTGTTCCTTGGTTGCCCGCTTCGTATGGTAATCCGTATGTCCGCAGGTGACATCAATGCTTACATTGCTCTTATCGGTTTTGTAGCCGGTATCGCAACCGGATGCTTCGCATTAAAGAAAGGCTTCAGCCTTGGACGTGCGCATGAAACATCTGCCATGAGTGGCGGAATTTTACCGGCTCTGATGTTAGGCGTTCTTGTATTAGCTCTCGGAACAACTTTACTGGCATCCAGTACAGAAGGCCCGGGCAGTATGCATGCTCCGATCCTGCTGGCTCTGGCAGGCGGTCTGATCTTCGGTATTTTTGCCCAGATGTCCAGAATGTGCTTCGCAGGAAGTATCCGTGACATTATCCTGTTAAAGAACTTCAACCTGATTTCCGTGATCGGCGGATTGTTCGTTGTTATGCTGATCTATAACATCGCAACCGGCAACTTTAACTTCGCAATGGCAGGACAGCCTATCGCACATACAGAGTCTCTTTGGAACATCCTTGGTATGTATGCTGTTGGATTTGCTGCTGTACTGGCAGGCGGATGCCCGCTTCGTCAGTTAGTTCTGGCAGGTCAGGGTTCTTCTGATGCAGCTGTTACCGTTCTCGGACTGTTCGCAGGTGCCGCAGCATGTCACAATTTCGGACTTGCATCCAGTGCAGACGGAACAACACCGGCAGGAAGAATTGCAGTGATCATCTGCATTGTAGTATTGTTTATCATCGCTTTTGTTGGAAACAAGAGAAAAGCAGCTTAATAAAGAAATGGAGAAATGAATATGAAAACAATTGACGCAAGAGGACTTTCCTGTCCCGAACCGGTAATGATGACCGACGAAGCATTAAGAGCAGGTGAATTTCCGGTAAAAGTTCTGGTTAGTGAACCGCACCAGAAATCCAACATTGAAAACTTTGCCGGAAGTCTCGGCTACAAAGTGACTGCCACTCCGGCAGGCTCTGAATTTGAGCTTGTGATCGAAAAATAGGGTCTTAGGACAATATGAGAGAAAAAAAACCACGTCTTATCGTTACTTTTCATACAACAGCAGATGCCATGGCTATGGAAGCAGCCTGTGTCCGGAAATCCAGCGGACGGCTGATCCCGGTTCCACGGGAATTGTCTGCAGGCTGTGGAATCGCTTTCAGTGCTCCTGTCGAGGAAGACGAACTTATCCGCCAGATTCTCGCAGAGGCCGGCATTGAATACGAACAGCTTACGGAGTGTAATGTTTAAGTCATAGAATACAAAAAAGAAGGGATACCCGTTCCTAAGCAGGAAACGGATATCCCTTTTCTTTATCTTATACTATCATCCTTAGATTCTATAATCAGCAAAATGCCCTCTTTCAGTTCAATTTCAGCAACCTCGTCCATGATCTCATTACTGACACCTCTGGCAAGACCAGTTTGCAGTGTATAATCCTTTAAGAGATATTTCATTCCCCGCAGCGTAAGGCCCTTTACACAGCTTGAAAAAGGGATCAGGGAAACATACTTTCCAAACTGTTGCTCTTTACGGATCCTACTGAAATCTTTCGTCATGGTGATCCGGTTGTTCTCATCGATCAAACTGCAATATACGGATTGGTCCAGCGCCAGTTTCAAAAGCTGGATATTTCCCAGCACATGGTCCAGCCTGCTTCCCGTAGCTCCATAGATCTCCACATGATCTGCTCCCAGAGAAATGGCCAGATGCAGGGCAAGTTCTGTATCGGTTTCATCTTTTTGGGCAGCATGCCTTTCTATTTGAACCTTATTCTTTTGCTGAAGCATCTTTAGTGTCCCCGGTGCTACCGAATCAAAATCACCTACGATATACTCCGGGTGAAAACGGGAAGAAAGGAAGAACTCCGCACCGCGATCTACTGCAATGATCCTGTCAAATGCTCCGTTTTCCAATCTTTCTTCCACAAATGCTTTGCAAATGGTTCCCCCCGTCACAATTGCAACCTTCATTTTTTAGCCCAACCGTTTCAAAAACTCTTTTGTATTGTACTCTGCATCCCCTTTGAATACTGCACTGCCCGCCACAAAGACATTGGCTCCGGCTTCTTTGATGGACATTACGTTATCCAGATTTACGCCCCCGTCCACTTCAATATCCACTGTGAGATTTCTTTCTTCTATCATGGTACGCAGACGCCGTACTTTATCCGTACAATAATCAATATATTTCTGTCCCCCGAAACCGGGATTTACCGTCATGATCAGTACCATATCTACTTTATCGAGAATAAATTCCAGCACAGACAGGTCTGTGGCCGGATTTAATGCCACCCCTGCCTTGCATCCCGTATCTTTAATATGTTCCACAGTCCGGTCCAAATGGGTACAAGCCTCCTGATGGACGCAGATGATGTCTGCTCCGCATTGGGCAAATTCATCAATATAGCGGTCCGGTTCTTCGATCATAAGGTGTACATCAAACACTTTCTTCGTGACAGGCCGAATGCTTTTGATCACGGGCATACCAAAAGAAATGCTTGGTACAAAGGCCCCGTCCATCACATCAATGTGTACATACTGCGCCCCTGCCTTATCAATGCATCTGACCGCCTCTGCGAGATTTCCGAAATCTGCCGCCAACAAGGATGGCGATAAAATATAATCCATATATGACTCCTCTTTGCATTCGATTTTTGATTACTGATCTAGTATCGTTTTCTATTCTTTAATTCTTCAAAAAGCAACCGGTAATTTTCATATCTGACACTGCTAAGGATTCCGTCCTCCACAGCTTTTTTCACGCAGCAATCCGGTTCTTCCATATGATTGCATCCGTCAAACCGGCATCGGGCTCCGAAAGCGGAAAACTCCTGATAATATGTTTTTAATTCTTCTTTTTCCACTTCATTGATGTACAATGTAGAAAAACCGGGTGTATCCATAATATAAGTTGTCCCACTCACAGGGATCAGCTGGGAATGCCTGGTGGTATGTTTTCCTCTTTTGATCTTATCACTGATGGATCCGGTCTCCATTTCTACATTTTCCTGAAGAATGTTAATCAAAGACGATTTTCCCACACCGGAAGGTCCTGCCATGGTAGTGGTTTTGTCTTGTAAAAGCGCCTTTAACTCTTTGAGTCCGGTTCCCTGAATGCTGCTGGTAAACAATACCGGATAACCGCACTTATCATAGATCCGTCGTAAGCTTTCCCGTTCTTCACAGGTCAGAAGATCACATTTATTAAAACAGATGATGACAGGAACTTTCTCAAGCTGCATTCGGATCAGGAACCTGTCCAACAGATTAAAACTCGGATCCGGCTGTTTTGATGCAAAGACCACCATGGCCTGATCCACATTCGATACTGCCGGACGCAGCAACTCATTGGTTCTTGGAAGCAATGCCGTAATATTACCTGTTTTTTCCCCCTCGTCGATGATCTCAATATCTACATTATCACCCACAAGAGGTTTCTGGTTCAGTTTTCGAAATATTCCTTTTGCTTTACATTCATAGATACCGGATCCCACTACATGAACGTAGTAGAATCCGGCAATTCCTTTCACAATCTTTCCCTGCATCACTTAGTTTGCTTTCTTAAAACTTACGCTTATGGTTTCTTCTTCTTTATAACTGTCATCTGAATCTTCCTCACTCACATAAGTCCATACGATCTTTAGCTTTCCGCTGGAAACCGTCAGATTATCCGCAGAAATCTTCTTGGGGAATGAAGTGGTTTCTGTACTGTATACGGTCTTTCCACCTGCTATGAGCTGTATGCTCGCAGAATCTACATAATACAGCACATCGTCCTTTTCCACAGCATCTGCCGCATCAATTGTAGCGGAATAGGAATAATACACGGTATCCGCACCCAGGCTCACAACCAGTTTAATGGCTGATCCCGGTGTTGCCGAACCTGATACGGACTGACTGATCACCTTTCCCTCAGCCACATTATTATCATATTTAGAAGATACGCTGACACTGAATCCTGCTGCTACCAGTTTTTCCCGGGCCACAGCTTCCTTCTTTCCTACCACATTCGGGACTTGAACTGTTTCACTTCCCCGGCTGACTACCAGTGTGATCACGTCTCCCGCATGCACTTTTGTCCCGGCTTCCGGCGAGGTGGAAATGACCTTGCCCTGTTCCACAGAACTGTCGTAACTGTAACTTACGGATACTACCAGATTATTGGGATCAGACTGAAGCACGGTGGTTGCATCGGCTTCGCTCCTTCCCTTTACATCCACCAGTTCAAAGCCTTCCGATCCGGCACAGATCACGACACCAATGGTGGTGTTTTTATCCACCATTTCTCCTGCTTCCACACTCTGGGATACAATCTGTCCCTCTTCATATTCCTGAGATTCTTCCGTACTTGTTAACTGGATTCCCAAATCCATTCCATTGAGAAGTTCCTTTGCTTCTTCAAAGGTCTTACCCTTTACATCAATCATTTCAACCTGATTGCTTTCCTGACTGATATTCTGATCATCCTCTTTTTTTCCGGTGCCAAAATGGAACCAGTCAAGAACCGTTCCCAGAATCAGGATCACTACAACAACCATAAATACCGCTGCGATAATGCCCATAACGGTAACAGCTTTTTCCATCTTAGGATTCAGGATCGGTTTCTCATCATCCTCATCCAGCAGATCATCTTCATCAAACTCATCCTCGTCCGACCGTTCCGGATCATCCTTTTTCATGGTGGCCTGTTTGATCTGCTCCACTTCTTTTCCTGTAATGACTCTGGTATTATCCGCCAGAGGCACCATATCCAGTACCACAAAATCCTCATCCGGATTAATGAGTGCCTTCTTCAAATCTGCGATCAGACTGTCCACCGTTGCATAACGGCGATCCGGGCTCTTCTGGGTACATTTTAAAATGATCTTCTCCACACTAACGGGAAGATCAGGTGTATACGCACTGGGTCTGATGATCTCTTCCTGAAGATGCTGCAATGCTACAGATACTGCACTGTCTCCGTTAAACGGAACTCTTCCTGTTACCATCTCATACATTACAATACCCAGAGAATAGATATCACTCTTAAAATCTACATAGCCATTTCTGGCCTGTTCCGGTGAAGTATAATGCACAGAACCCATGACATCGGAATTAATGGTATTACTGGTGGTTGCCCTGGCAATTCCAAAATCCGTAACTTTTACCTTTCCTTCCGTGGAGATCATGATATTCTGTGGTTTTATATCCCTGTGCACAATTCCTTTATTATGTGCGGCACGGATACCGTTACAGGTCTGAATGGCAATACTGATTGCCTCTTTGTAGCTGATCTTTTCCTTCTTCTCTATATAGGTTTTAAGCGTGATGCCTTCCACATATTCCATCACAATATAGTGCATCTTGTTTTCGCTTCCTACATCGTAGATATTCACGATATTGGGATGTTCCAATCCGGCTGCGGCCTGAGCTTCCGTACGAAACTTTGTTAAAAAGTTTGTATCTTCACTGAATTCCGTCTTTAACACTTTCACCGCCACAAAACGTCCTAAAAGGTTGTCTAATGCCTTATAGACATCTGACATTCCGCCGGTCCCTATTTTTTCAATGATTTCATATCTGCCTGCAATATTCATTCCTTCTGTTAACATATTCTCACCTCACTAAGGCTCTATTACTGCCACCGTAATGTTATCCTTTCCACCATTCTTGTTTGCAGCTTCCATAAGCTTTTCTGTTTTCTCGATCACATCTCTCTGACTGTTCATAACAACGCGGATCTCTTCATCATCCACCATGTTCGTCAATCCATCGGAACACATCAGTATACTGCATTCCTCCGGAATGTCGACTTCAAAAAAATCCGCCCGGACATCCTCGGCCACTCCCACAGCCCTGGTAATCACATTTTTCTTCTGGTGTGTTCTTGCATTGTCAGGGTTCAACTCTCCCAGACGTACCATTTCCTCTACCAGAGAATGATCTTTGGTAATCTGCCTGATTTCTCCGGCTGTCACTATGTATAACCGACTGTCGCCTACATTGGCAACACACAACTTCTTTCCTGCCAGAGTTGCCGCCACAAAGGTGGTTCCCATACCTTCCAGATTATGCACCTTAGCCTGTTCAAATACTTCCTTGTTTGCCTGCCGTACAGCACAATCCAGGATTACTTCCGGATCCGTTTCCGAAAGAGACTTGATACAATCAACCGCTGCCTGCAATGCTGTGTGAGAAGCATATTTTCCTCCTGCGTGTCCCCCCATACCATCCGCAACAATAAATAAGTTAGGAAGATTACCCACCGGCATCTCAGAAGTAAAAAAACAGTCCTGGTTTTCACTACGTACCATACCAATATCAGTATATGCATGTGTCTTCATCTTCCCACCTACCTTTCCATATATTTCTTACGCAACTGTCCACAGGCTCCGTCAATATCGCGGCCCATTCCTCTTCTAATAGTAACATTTATTCCATGTTTTTCAAGATTATTTTGAAATCTGAGTACATTTTCACGATCCGGTTGTCGGAAAGAACGCTCCTTAATGGGGTTCACCGGTATAAGATTTACATGGCAATTCATGCCACCGATCAAATCCTTTAACCGGACTGCATCTTCTTTTGTATCATTTACTCCTGCCACCAGACTGTATTCAAAGGAAATCCTGCGCCCTGTCTGCTCAAAATAGTATTGACAGGCTGCAAGAACCTCCTGTATCCCATATGTGTTGGCAATGGGCATCAGCTTTTGCCGTTCCTCCTGAGAAGAAGCATGAAGGGAAAGTGCAAGTGTAATCTGTAATTTTTCTTCCGCCAGACGTCTTATCTGCGGAACCAGGCCACAGGTAGAAACCGTAATATTTCTCTGGCTGATATGAAGTCCCCCTTCATCTGACAGCAGATGGATGAACCGGACCAGATTCTCGTAATTATCCAGAGGCTCTCCGGTTCCCATCACTACCACATTACTGACACGCTCTCCGGTATCTTTTTGGATCTGATAAATCTGTTCCAGCATCTCACCGGCAGACAGATTACGCACCCATCCATCCAATGTAGAGGCACAGAATGCACATCCCATTTTACATCCAACCTGAGAAGAAATGCAAACAGAATTCCCATGCTTATATCGCATGAAAACACTCTCCACCACCTGATGATCCTGTAACTCAAAAAGGTACTTTCTGGTGCCATCCTGTTTTGACTCCTGATATGTGATCAGATTCGGAGTATGCAGTTCACATCCTTCGTTTATTAATTTTTCTTTTAACATTTTAGGAAGGTTCGTCATCTCTTCAAAATTTGACGCACCCTTTTTATGAATCCACTCATAGAGCTGTTTTGCGCGAAATCCCGGTTCCCCCAGGGAATCCATCACACGTGCCAGCTCCGGTTGGGTCATTGACACCAACTCTTTCTCTGTTTGGGGCTGTAATCCCATATGAATCCATCAAACTCCCTTCTTCAGCAGCGCATAATAAAAGCCATCCTGCCTGCCCTCACGGGCCAGCAACTGTGTTTCTTCCACCTTTGTAAATTCCGGGTGGTTTTCAAGAAACCATGCCGTATTGTCCTGATTTTCCAGGTGATTAATGGTACAGGTAGAATACACCATTCTTCCTCCCGGTTTCACATACCGGCATACCACATCCAGGATCTGGCGCTGCATGGCTGCCAGCTTTTGTACTTTTTCCAACGAGGTATGATATTTGATATCCGGTTTCTTTCCCAATACCCCCAGTCCGGAACAGGGCAGATCCGCAATCACAAAATCTGCTTTTTCCAGCATTGTTTCATCTAATACAGTTGCATCCATGCACTGGGGCACAACAATATCAATTCCCATTCGTTTCAGGTTATCCGTGATCAAGGCCACCTTTGACTGTGTCAGGTCTCTGGCATACACTTGCCCTTCCTTCATGAGCTGCGCAACATGAATGCTTTTTCCTCCCGGTGCAGCGCACACATCAATCCCCGTTTCTCCGGCTTTTGGATCCAATAGACGGCCCACCTCCATGGATGAGATATCCTGCACGGTAAACAGTCCGTTCTGAAATTCCGGGATCCTGCTTAAACTGTCATACCCGCTAAGATATAAAACATCCTCGTACCTCTCGCTCTTTTCCACCAGAATATCTTCCTTACGAAGTCTTTCTGTCAGCTCCTCAGCCGTAATCTTACCGGTACTGACACGCACACAGGTAGGACCTTCCACAAGGAAAGCTTCTGCAAGTTCTTCTATCTCTTCTCTGGTCAGTGATTCTTCCCACAGATCCGTCATCCACGGAAGGATGGAATACCTCTTTTCCATGTAATTCCGGAAGTCTGTCTTCTCCGGATATTTAATCTCGTTTTTATTTCTTGAAATATTTCTCAGAACGCCATTGACAAAACCCTTCAGATTCTGAAATCCTCTTTTGCCTGCCAGCTTTACTGCCTCATTGCAGGCGGCCGAGTCCGGCACAGAATCCATATACAGCATCTGATACAGTGCACTGCGAAGAATGCAACGGATCACAGGCTTCATTTTGGATACTTTGATGGTGGAAAACTGGTTTATAATACCATCCAGCTCCGGCATCCTCTCCAGTGTTCCGTGACAGACTCTGGAAATGAAACTTCTGTCACGTTTGTCAAGATATCCGTATTTGTTCAAAACATCTGAACAGACAATATGACAAAATGCACCATCCCTGGTTACTGCCAGTAAAACATCCAGAATGATCTCCCGTGTATTTATCTGTTTAGTCACGATCCCTTCCTCCAAACAGCAGAATCAGACGCAAAAGCTGTAAAATTGCAGATGCGGCCCCCGCCACATAAGTAAGCGCCGCTGCAGTCAACACCTTCCTGGTATATTTACTCTCCTCTTCCGTCAACATTCCGGTAGTATGAATCATCTGCATGGCCCTGCGGGATGCATTGAATTCTACCGGAAGAGTCACGATTTGAAACAGCACCGCAAAACTAAAGAACAGAATACCCAATTGGATCAGATAGTATCCTACCGTACTCTGTGCAGAAAAACCACCAAATAACACCCCTAAAAGAATCATGGGCCAGCTTAGTGTCGATCCGAAATTCGCCACAGGAACCAGGATGGAACGAAGCTGCAGGGGCAGATAGGCCCGGTCATGCTGAATGGCATGTCCGCATTCATGACAGGCAACTCCCACAGCTGCTACAGAGGCACTGTGATAAACTTCCTCCGACAAATTCACGGTTTTACTTCTGGGATCATAATGATCCGACAATTTCCCGGATACAGGACGGATCGTCACATCTGTGATCCCTGCCTGTCCCAGCATACGCTGGGCTGCCTGCGCTCCGGTAAGTCCGGAATAGCTCCGAATCTTGGAATATTTATTAAATGTTCTTTTAACTTTAGACGATGCTAACAATGTGATAATAACACCAATCAAAACAAGGTAATAGGTTGGATCCCAATAATACATCCATCCCATTCCGCCATAATATGCAAGTAAGCTCATGCTTTTCCCTCCTTCTAATAGACCTTTCCAGGGATTAGAGGTTGATTCCCTCTTCCACAGGATACCCTCTCAGAAATTCTTCGCAACTCATTCGTCGTTTCCCCTCAATCTGTACCTCATCTAACCGGAGTACTCCCTTTCCGGTCTGCACATAAATATTCTGTCTGGTTACACAGATAATCTGGCCACAGTTTTTCCCTTTATTCGCATCCCCATATTTTTTCTCGTTTGCCTTCCTGTGTTCTTCACACAGGGCTTCTTCTTCACTGTTTGCCACAGAACTTTTCCAGATTTTTAACACTTTTCCATGGATACTGCAGTATGCACTGGGCCATGGATTCATTCCCCTCACCAAACGTTCCAGTTCCTGTGCAGGCTTTTCAAAATCCATTTTTCCCATTTTTTTGGAAATCAACCTGGTTTTGGTTGCCTTTTCTTCCTCCTGGGGAGTATAGACAGCACTGCCCTCTTCCAGGGCGTCCAGAGTTTCCATAAGCAACTCTGCTCCTGCCTCCTGCAGCCTGTCAAACAGACTGCCCGCCGTTTCATCCGGATCCAGCATGATTTCCCTCTTCATTATAATGTCACCGGTATCCAGCCCCTCATCCATCTTCATGGTGGTTACACCGGATCGTTCATCTCCGTTTAATACAGCCCACTGGATAGGTGCCGCCCCCCGGTATTTAGGAAGCAGGGAACCATGGACATTAATGCATCCATATCTGGGAATGTCCAGGATTTCCTTCGAAAGGATCTGTCCAAAAGCTACAACAACAATCACATCCGGATGAAGGTCCCTTAACCTTCTGACACTATCCGGCTCCTTGATACGAACCGGTTGAAATACCTCCACACCGGCCTTTAGAGCAGCTTCTTTTACCGGAGAAAAGCTTACTTCTTTTCCTCTTCCTCTTGGCTTATCGGGTTGGGTTACAGCCAGCACAACTTCATGTCTGCCGGCTATCAGCCTGTTCAGGGTCTCCACCGCAAAGTCCGGTGTCCCCATAAAAATCACTCTCATGCTTCTTCCTCTTCCTCTTCGTAAACCACATCGTGAATGGTATCTCCGGCCAATTCAACATACATATGACCATCCAGATGATCCAGTTCATGACAGATACACCGGGCCATCAGGTCTTCTCCCTCCACCACATATTCCTGCATGTCAAGGTCGTATGCCTTTGCTTTCACATAATCCGGCCGCACAACAGTACCGGCTTTGCCCGGATAACTCAAACAACCTTCCTCTCCGGTCTGCTCACCGGAAGACTCCAGGATCTCCGGATTGATCATTACCAGTGGCCCTTCTCCCACATCAATGACCACGATGCGTTTCAAAACCCCTACCTGAGGTCCTGCCAAACCAACGCCTTGTGCTTCGTACATAGTATCCAGCATGTCGTGAGCCAGTTCTCTTATTCTTGGGGTCACCTCATTTATGGGTCTGCATTTCTTCGTTAGAATCTCATCACCTAATATACGAATCTGTCTTATTGCCATGTTCTCCTCCTTAAAATCCGTTCATGGGGTCAAAATCAAAGGACACACTGCCATCCTGATATCCTGTTTTTTCCCTAAAGCATTCTATTTTATTCTTTATCTCCAGTAGTCTTGCATAATCGGAAGCCTTAATATACACTGCCTTGCGGAAAACATCCTGAAGTTTTCTGACCCTGGCGTCAACCGGCCCCAGCAACAGTTCCTTTCCGGATGTCCCTATTTCATTTCCTGCTATCTCTGCTATACTCTCTGCCAGTCTGTTGGCACTGTTTTCATCCTTAGACTGAATCATGATCAAAAGCAGATGTCCGCATGGCGGATAGCGAAGCATTTTACGATAAGCAATCTCCTCTTCGTAAAAACTTTCATAGTCCTGCTCTCCTGCCAGCTTCACTGCATAGTGGTCCGGATTATAAGTCTGGATCACCACTTCACCGCTGCAGGCTCCTCTGCCTGCCCGCCCTGCAGCCTGAGTCAGAAGCTGGAAGGTACGCTCTCCTGCCCGGTAATCTTCGGAATTTAAAGACATATCCGCCGCCAGGATACCCACCAATGTAACATTGGGAAAATCATGTCCCTTCACAATCATCTGCGTTCCCACCAGGATATCTGCCTCCTCATTGGAAAACGCAGACAGGATTTTTTCATAACTGTCCTTCGTTCTTGTGGTATCTGCATCCATGCGAAGGATCCGGGCTTTCGGAAACTGTTTTTTTAATAACTCCTCTACCTTCTGGGTCCCCACGGAAAACCCGCCAATGTAGGTAGAACCGCAGGTGGGACATGTTCTCATGGTTGCAGTCTCAAATCCGCAGTAATGGCACTTCAGGATCCCATTCTGATGCTGGGTCAGAGAAACATCACAATGGGGACATTTCAACACCTTTCCACAGCTTCTGCAGCTGACAAATCCTGCCAGTCCTCTGCGGTTTAAAAACAACATGATCTGCTGTTTCTTATCCAGCCTGTCTTGTATTCGCTCTACAAGTGTGTCACTGAATATGGACCGGTTTCCTTTGCGCAGTTCCTCCCTTAAATCCACCAGATGAGTCTGGGGTAATGCTTTTTCATTGTACCTGTGTTGCAATCGAAAGAAACCATATTCTCCCTGTCGCGCCTTATAAAAACTTTCCAATGACGGTGTTGCAGAGCCCAAAACCACAAATGCATTGCTCTGTTTTGCCCGGTAAATAGCTGTTTCTCTGGCATGAAACCGGGGGATATTCTCATTTTTGTAGGTTGCCTCATGCTCCTCATCTATTACAATAAGCCCAAGCCGTGAAAACGGTGTAAAAAGTGCGCTGCGGGGACCGATCATAATGTCCACCTCACCATTTCTGGCCCGTTCCAACTGATCGAACCTCTCTCCGGCTGACAATCTCGAATGCAACACCGATACCCGTTCTCCAAACCTGCGATAGAAACGCATGACCGTCTGATAGGTCAATGCGATTTCCGGAATCAAAAGGATCACCTGCCTGCCTTCCTCAATCACGTGCTGCATCAGCTCCATGTATACTTCTGTCTTTCCGCTTCCGGTAACTCCGTGGATCAGATAGGTTTTTCTTTCTCCCCGGTCATACTCTGATAAAACATGCTCCACTACAGCTTGCTGTTCCCGATTAAGGATGGGGCGATAGTGATTTTTTTCATCCTGTGGAATGGGATTGCGATACCGGCGTTTTGCCACAATCTGCAGATAACCGGCTTTTTCCAGATCTTTCACCACACTTGCCTGTACATTCAGCTTGGTGGTGATCACGGATAATTCCAGAACCGGATCCTGAAGCAAGGCTGTCAAAAGCCGTTTTCTTGCCACAGCATGTCTGCGTTCAAATCCTTCTATCAGCTTCTGCGCTTCCTCCTGTTCAATCCGGAGTTCCACATACTTTACTTCTCTGGCTTTTCCGCTTTTCTTCATGGGAAGCACTGTTTTCAACGCCTGATTCAGGGTTCCTCCATACTGCTGCCGCATCCACTCCGCCAGATTGATCAGCTGTCCTGTCACGCCCGGATTAGCCAGTCTGTCAGAAATCTCCTTTATGACAATCCCTCTCTCCGGCTGATAGTCCTCCAGCAGTCCTGTCACAAATCCCTTGATCTGGCGATTTCCTTTGCCAAAAGGAATCTGCACCAGTTCTCCCACTTTCAGGGAATCCTGCAAATGATCCGGTATCCGGTAGGTAAAAGGATGATCTAATTTTTCTGTAGATACATCTACGATAATATTGGCATAAGAAGCCATCTACATTCCCTCTTGGCAGGATAGCGCATCAGCTACCAGTTTCCGATCATCCATAGGATGCTTTACTCCTTTGATCTCCTGATAATCCTCGTGTCCTTTTCCTGCAATAATGATCACATCATGAGGAAGAGCATTCCTGATCGCATATTTTATTGCTTCCCCACGATCTTCGATCATACAATACTTTCCGTCTGTTTTCTTCATTCCTGTCTCGATATCCGCCATGATATCTATCGGTTCTTCAAACCGCGGGTTGTCGGAAGTGATAATGGTATAATCCGCCAGTCTTCCGGATACCTCCCCCATCTCATAACGGCGTAGCTTAGAACGGTTTCCGCCACATCCAAAGACGCAGACCAGCCTGCCCGGATCGTAGTCTTTTAACGTACTGAGCAGGCTTTCCAATGCCATAGCATTATGTGCATAATCGATCAGTACGGTATAATCGCCATGAACCGGCACTTTTTCAATCCTGCCCTTTACTTTAGCCGCTTTCAAAGCCGCTTTCATGACTTCCTGTTCTACTCCAAAGTATCTGCAGATGGCAATGGAAGCCAGGGAATTGTACACACTGAATTTGCCGGGAAGATCAATATCAAAATGAGCCTCGATCTTTCCTTTGGTATCATAGGCAATCCCCAGATATCCGGGACGTTTCACCAGTTCCACATTCACGGCCTGAATATCGGCCCCATCGTTAAAACCATACGTCTCAATCTCACAGGTATGACCCTGGATCACATTCTCATGATTTTTATCATCATAATTTACAATACCATGACGGCACTGTTGAAACAGCAAGCCTTTGCATGCCATATATTCTTCGAAATCTTTATGTTCATTTGGTCCGATATGATCCGGCTCGATATTGGTAAAAATACCAAGTTCAAAAGTAAACCCATCCGTGCGGTGCATCATTAGGCCCTGGGAAGAAACTTCCATAACCGCCATCTGGCAACCACAGGCAACCATTCTTGCAAAATACTCCTGAAGCACATAAGACTCCGGTGTTGTATTATCTGCCGGTATCACTTCATCCCCGATGATCGCTTCAATGGTACCCACTAAACCAACCTTGTAGCCGGCATCCTCCAAAATAGACTTTACCATATAAGTCGTGGTGGTTTTGCCCTTGGTACCAGTTACACCGATCACTTTCAACGTATCCGCAGGATAATCAAAATAAGCAGCAGATAAACAAGCCAGTGCTTTTCTGCTGTCTGCAACTTTTATTACCGTTACATCCTTCGGAACCTCTACTTCCTTGGTCACTACCAGGGCCTCAGCCCCCTTTTCCACAACCTGCCGTGCAAAGGAATGCCCGTCGGTGACGGTACCTTCCACACACACAAACAAAGAACCCGGGGTCGCCTTTCTGGAATCATACACCAGATTTTCGATCATAATATCTGTATTTCCCTGGATACATTCATATTCAAGCCTTTCTAATAACTGTTTTAGAGATTTCATATCTGCTCCTTTTTCCAAAAAAAGTTATTCAGTTTATTATACCTAATAATCAATATTTTTACAAGTTTTCGGACATACTAGGCCCATGAGAAAAAACTACCTGTTATGCGGTCTTGTGGGGTGGTGTGCAGAGATTCTTTTTACAGCGATTGGTTCAGCAGTTCATCAGGATTGGAGGCTGATGGCAACCACTTCTCTCTGGATGTTTCCCATCTATGGACTGGCCTGTTTTATCCCGGTTTTATATAAAAAAATCCATAAACTGAACTGGTTCTTCCGGGGACTGATCTATATGCTCGGTATTTTTGTCGTTGAATATGTCAGCGGCAGCATTCTGTGCTTTTTTCATGTCTGCCCCTGGGACTATACCGGTATGCCCAGTAACTATAAAGGCATAATCCGCCTGGATTATGCCCCCTTTTGGTTTCTTTTAGGTTTGTTCTATGAACGGTTTTTGCTACATGCGAACCCCATAGAATCCGTTTCCGCAGCAAAAAAGATTACAAAACAGGTTGAGAAGAAGCATTGAAAAACACCATCTTCCCACACCGGCCACCGGATTCTCGTAAGCCTGCCCCATACTCTGATACCAGGTGCCTCCGTTTTGCAAAAACTCTAAAAACTGTCGGTACTGGAAATTGCTGGGTTCCCGTTCTACCGCTTTTTGAGCCATCTGAAGCGCCATAGCATTATTTCCCAATCCATTATGGGCTACCGCACAATAGTAATACCATTGTCCGTTTCTTCCGGAAGGATCAATACCTTCCAATACATTGATTGCCTCTTTATAGTAACGGTTTCGGATATAATTGGCAGCGGCCTGCATTTTAACAGATTCCTCGCTGTTGCTGCCCGCATCCTGATAGCCGCCAAAACCCCCGTATCCGGCCTGCCCTCCGAAGCCGTATCCTCCGGACTGATAATTACCGTATGCGCTTCCTCCGCCATACTGTTTCTGATGCATGATCTCATCATAAGCCTGCTGCACTTCCTTAAAACGCTCTTCGGCCTGTTCTCTGTTAGGATTATTGATGTTGGCATCCGGATGATACTTCCGGCTTAAATTCCGGTAAGCCTTCTTGATTTCTTCATCCGTAGCATTTCGTGAAATGCCTAATACTGCATAGGGGTCTCTCATTTTACTCTCTCTCTTTGATGCTTATTCTTCCTCTTTTGGTATATCCGTTGTATGTTTCTTTTTCTTCTTCTTTAACTGATTCATCTCAAACCGGGTCCATACACCGGAATACAGGATATTGCGTAAGATATCCGCATAGTGAATGATCGGTAATCGTTCAAAGGATTTTGCACACTCTGCCAGCATACTGGTTAATATCAGTCTTACAAAAGTATCCAGATCTGTCTCCTGATTGTCTTCTTTCCAGGAAAGGAACGGATTATACAATCCCATCTGTTCATCCTTCTTGAGATCCTCATAGGCATCCATCAGATAGATGAACTTACCGAGATAAAAGCCCATGCACCGCAGTTCTTCCGACCACTGATCCTGTTTCCAGTCAAAGATCTCCGCCAGCATTTCTCCGGTCAGACCGGATACAGCATCCAGATTCTTTTCGTTACCCATCTCTGCTACTGACAACTTCTTCATATAGTCTTCAATCGCCTTAGCCTGTCTTGGATACTCCTGTTTAATGCGTTCATAATCCCCGGAAAACAGAGTTGCCATGGATTTCTTCACAAGCGAGCGCTTATCTGTCCAATCATCTTCCATACTGTGATACGACAGCAGCACATTCATCTTCGCCGCATAGATGGTCGCTTCACTGAATTTGGCAGTTTTCTTTCCCACAGGATGAATGGCACAGGTGAAATCCTGCCGCATCACCTGGGGCTCATACAAACCGGTCAGTAAAATGGTCAGAAACGTCATATCATAATTAAGAAGCATCTGTCCCTTCATACCGGCCACCTGCTTTAAACACCTGCATAAGCCGCAATAACAAGACTGGTAACTCTCTTTCTGCTCTTCGGTAAGTTCCCTCTGATTTACGTTTACATAACCAAACACAACTGCTAACTCCTCTTCCTGAAACAATTCCGACATTTCGGACAGGTAATCTCGATCATTCCCTTTCCTCTGGGAACCCTGACTTTTTGTCCGCAGACCGGACATTTATAAAAGTGAAACTCTTTTCTTTGCTGCATATGAAGCTTTCGAATACGCAACCATCCCAAGAGCCGGTTCTTCTTTGCCAGGTATTTCTGATTTTCCCCATATCTGCGGGATATATTTTTCGAAAACATCCTGTAATAACATAAGATCAGCAGGACCACCGCCAAAGCATAAGTCCATCCTGTCTTCACAAACGCAGAAACGACAAGCAACACCATCGACAATACCAATATCAACCGGTTCAGCTCGTCATTCCCATATCTGCCATACATGGCTCTTGTAACCCGATCTTTGAATTTCATTCTCTCACCTCATTCGAAACAATATAACAAGCCTAAAGTAGGAAGAGAAAAAAGTCAACACAAGTTATCATCTTTTTATGAATTTTAGAAAAATATAATAAATATAGTAAGCAGGACTATAAGCCGGGTTCTGTCGTGAATGATCATCTATCTAGGGCGACTGTTACCAGCCGTCTCAAGCGACCTACCTGAAGCTGGCGGGCCACGTCATTGCTTCTGTCTGGTCTTGCTTCGAATGGGGTTTGCAGAGCCTGTCCTGTTACCAGCACAGCGGTAGTCTCTTACACTGCCTTTCCACCCTTACCGGTTGCCCGGCGGTTAATTTTCTGTTGCACTTTCCTGGGAGTCACCTCCACCGGCCGTTAGCCGGCATCCTGCCCTGTGAAGCCCGGACTTTCCTCACCTGCGGTCTTTCGACACTTGCAGCCGCGATCATTCATCCTGCTTACTACGATTTATTTACACATTAAAACAACTTCCTCCGATAAATTCCCGGAACAGGGAATTCCTGCCAATATCCTCGCTGGGTACCGGCAAAAAATAATCCAGAAGTTTTAACAGCCTTTTTGCCTCATCATATTCCGGCTCCCCCGGTTCGATCTGATAAAGCAGTGGCTGAACATAAGGCTTGATCACTGCCAGTTCATATAAAAAGGCTGAATTAAACATCACATCCGCACTATCCTGATGTGGGAAAATATACTTTTCTTCCCCTCTTCTTACGGAATACCACATGGCAATCGTTTCTTTTGCCGAGGTTCCTCTGGTCCTGGCATCCCGCACGATCCTTCTTAAAAGCCTGCCGTCCGTGGTATGCAGACAGTTATGTTCATCAATATTTAACTGCGTTAACGCACTGATATAAATCTTGAATTTCAGATCCGGATCGATGGAATAAGAAAGATGGTCGTTGAGTCCGTGGATCCCCTCAATCACCAGAATATCTTCCTCTCCCAGCTGTAATTGATTTCCCCGGTATTCCCGCATGCCGGTTTTAAAATTAAAAGAGGGCATCTTGACACACTCACCCTTTAAAAGCCTCTGCATGTCCTCGTTAAACTGTTTCACATCTAAGGCTTCCAGACACTCGAAATCCGGTTTTCCGTTATCATCCAAAGGCGTAAATCTGCGATCGGCATAGTAATTGTCCAATCCAATGGGATGCGGTTTTAACCCATGAGCCATCAGCTGAATGGAAAGCCTGTGGGAAAAAGACGTTTTTCCGGAAGAGGACGGGCCTGCGATCATCACAAATTTACTTCCCCTCTCCTTGATCATTCCGGCGATCTCAGCGATCTTTTTCTCCATCAGTGCTTCCTGGACCAGGATAATATCCTGCATTTTTCCAGCTGCAATGGCATCATTTAACTGCCCGACATTTCCTATTCCAAGCATGTCTCCCCAACGGGAAGATTCCTCCAGCGTTTCAAACATTTTTCCGGAAGGCAGGAAATCTGCCACCCTGGAACTGTCTTCATTGGGGAATAGCAAAACAAAGCCTGTACCGTAAAGCGTCAGGTCGAATACCTGCAAAGTCCCGGTACCCGGCATCATGTATCCATAGTAATAATCAATATAACGGCCGATGCTGTATACATTCACCTTAGAGCTGGAACGATACCGGAACAGATTTCCTTTATCATTCATACCCACTTCTTTAAACAGTCTGACTGCTTCTGCTGTATCTATGCTGTGCTTTTCAATCGGAAGATCCTGGTCAACCAGATTGTGCATTTCTGCCTTCAACTGTTCCAGGAAGGATTCTGTCATTTGAAAACTTTCCCGCATCTCACAATAAAAACCCTGACTGATGGAATACTTCACTTCCACATGGAGTTCCGGATTGATATTATGTAATGCCCGTTGCATCAGCATGGTAACACTTCTTCGGTAAGTACGTTTCCCCACAGAGGAAACCGTAGTAAGGAATTCAACTTCTCCATCATCCGGAATCACTTTACGAAGCTCAGCCAGCTTTCCGTTAAACCTTGCCAGTGCAATGGTATCCTTATATTGATCTGCCACCTTTTCTGAAAGTTCAAGAAAGGTCGTTCCCTGTTCCACCTCAAACGTCTGGTCCAGAACTGTTACCTGCATTCTTCAACACTCCTCTCACGAAAAAAGCTTCTGCCCCTTTCGTTTCGCCGAATTTTCATATCCACTTCCCGCAACCGTTTTCTACGGCCTTCTTCATCCTGCATATCATCAATGGATTTCCGGATCGTTTCTAACACTCTGTATTCCTTCTCAAGATACTGACTCAGCACCGGATGGCGATCATGCAGTAACCAGGCGCCATATTCTTCTGCCAGATCTTTATCTCCGGACAAAAAATCCTCCGGAAGTTTCGGGTCCTCTTTCCCGGCTGCATAAACCGGAAGATACCGACCCATGGGATAGAACTTGCCATCTTCAAAAACCATATTCTCCCGGACGCAGATATATCCCAATTCCTGCATTCCGCTGCGAAATACAGCCAGCTCTGACTGAGGTTGGACAATCACTTCCCGGATATCACGGGTACGATTCATAAAGGTTTCTGCATCTTTCAGGATCTTTAAGGCAAGCCTGCCTCCCATGCCTGCAATCACAACACTTTCTGCTTCACCGGGAAGCAAAGCAGTAAGACCGTCTGATCGTCTGGTTTTAATAAAATCATCCAATCCTTCTCTATGTATATGCTCTCTGGCGGCCTGCAGCGGCCCCTCTTTGATGTCCATTGCAACGGCCGATGGCGTGATACCCTGTTTTACCAAAAAGATGGGAAGATACCCATGGTCACATCCAATATCGGCAACGCACAAACCGGGTGTTACAAGATCGGCAACGGCCTGCATTCTGTCTGATAATCTTACCATTACTCTAAATAATCCTTTAATTTCCGGCTTCTGCTGGGATGTCTTAATTTACGCAGTGCTTTTGCTTCTATCTGACGGATACGCTCACGGGTAACATTAAATTCTTTACCCACTTCCTCCAAAGTACGGGCACGTCCATCATCCAATCCAAAACGAAGACGAAGAACCTTCTGCTCACGTTCTGTAAGGGTTTCCAGCACTTCTCCCAACTGCTCCTTTAACAGCGTAAATGCCGCTGCATCTGCCGGTACCGGCACCTGATCATCCCTTATAAAATCACCCAGATGGCTGTCCTCTTCTTCTCCGATGGGTGTTTCCAAAGAAACCGGTTCCTGGGAAATCTTTAAGATTTCACGAACCCGTTCCACATTCATGTTCATTTCTTCCGCAATTTCTTCCGGACTGGGCTCCCGTCCTAACTCCTGCAGTAACTGGCGGGACACCCGGATAAGTTTGTTAATGGTTTCTACCATGTGAACCGGAATCCGGATGGTTCTGGCCTGATCCGCAATGGCACGGGTAATGGCCTGACGGATCCACCAGGTGGCATAGGTACTGAACTTAAAGCCCTTTCGATAATCAAATTTTTCCACAGCTTTAATAAGACCCAGGTTTCCTTCCTGGATAAGATCCAGAAACAGCATACCTCTGCCCACATATCGTTTCGCAATAGAAACCACCAGTCTTAAGTTGGCTTCAGCCAGACGTTTTTTGGCTTCTTCATCGCCCAGCTCCAATCTTTTGGCCAGTTCGATTTCTTCCTCCGCGCTCAACAGCGGTACCTTACCAATTTCCTTCAGATACATCCGCACCGGATCTTCAATGCTTACACCTTCCGGAACTGTCAGGTCAATCGACTCCAGCTCAATATCCTCTTCCACATCCAGATCCGAATCATCCGGCTCCAGCAACAGAGCATCCATATCGTCGTCTACCACACGCAATACTTCGATGTTATTGGCCTCCAGGGTTTCCAGTACTTTTTCAAACTGTTCTGCCTCCAGATTCATGCCCTGAAAGAAATCATTGATTTCAGAATCTTCTAACACATTTTTTTTGGTTTTTGCAACAGCGATCAGCTCCTGCAACCTGTCGTTAAATCTCTGTTCTTTTTCGTCCATGTTTACATCCTTCCACCTATACAAGGTTTTTATTCCTTCAAATGTATCTCTAGTTGTTCTAACTTTTCGAGTTTTCGCTTATCTTCCAATAATTTCATTAATGTTTCCATATCAGAAGGGTCCAGCTTTTCCGTTTTATCTTCAATACTGTTTCCCTTAACACGGATGATAATATCCCGGATGGCCTGTTCCTGCTGACTTTTGGTCTCCAGATTCTTTATCTCGGCATGGAACAGGGAAGCCACCTGTCGTTGTTCTTCTTCCGTTTCAAACCGGCTGATGATCTGGGGCGGATTCAGGTTATTCTGTTCCAGTCCCTCATACACGATCATGGCCACCTGATAATACAGTTCCTCTGTAAAATCCACCGGCTCCACATATTGTTTCACAGTCGGGAATATCTCCGGATGCTCTATCAAAGCCGTTAAAAGCAGTTTCTGGGAGTGTTTTTTTCCATCCTCTTTTTGTTTTGCCTGATTTTGTCCGTTCTTTAACGGTTCCCTTTTCAATGTATCCGGATCCAGTTTCCGGCTTAAAGATACCACAAGTTTCTCCAGGGCATCTAACCGGATATCAAAGGTTCTGCTGACAGCCTCCATGTAATTATTTCGTTCCAGTTCCTCTGAAAATCCCAGAAGTTTTCTTGCCACTTCCTGTTGAAATGCTGTTTTCGACTGGGGATCTGTCATGTCATAATCCCGCTGCAACATACGGATTTCAAACAAAAAGCTATTCTCGGCTTTCTCGATCCGTTCCTGATAAGCCTCTGCACCCAGAGCCTTAATAAACTCATCCGGATCTTTGTATGGCTGCATATTGATCACTTTCGTGGAAATCCCTGCCTGACGCAGGATAGGGATCGCCCGAAGCGCCGCCTTGACACCGGCCCCATCACTGTCATAGGTAAGGTAGACTTCCTTGGTATAGCGTTTTAGAAGTGCGGCGTGTCCCTGGGTCAATGCAGTTCCCAAAGAAGCCACCGCCATATCAAATCCTGCCTGATGCAGGCTGATCACATCCATATAACCTTCACATAGTAATAAATAAGGTTTTCTGCTTGTTCTTGCGATATTTAAGCCGTATAGATTGCGGCTTTTATCGAAGACCATAGTTTCCGGAGAGTTTAAGTATTTGGGCTCTCCTTCTCCCATAACACGACCGCCGAATCCGATCACATGATTATGTACATCCATAATAGGAAACATCACGCGATTCCAGAATTTATCGTAACCACCCTTTTTCTCGTCAATGGTCACCAGACCGGATTCTTTTAACAGTTCGTCCGTAATCCCCTTTTTCTGAAAATACTGGTATAGATCATTGCTGTACTTGTTGGAATAACCCAATCCAAACTTACGCATGGTATCTGCGGACAGTCCCCGCTTTTCAAGATATTCCATTCCTGCTTTTCCCTGGGGATTCCTAAGCTGGGCATAAAAATAAGTTGCCGCTTCTTTATTTAATTCCAGCAGCCTGCTGCGCTTATCTGCCTCAAGCTGTCGTTCTTTGGTCATCTCCTGCTTTGGAAGCTGGATACCCGCCCTTTCAGCCAGACTCTCCATGGCTTCCCGAAAGGTAAAGTTCTCATATTCCATCAGGAAGGTAAATACATTTCCTCCGGCACCGCACCCGAAGCAGTAATACATCTGCTTTGCCGGCGATACACAAAAAGACCCTGTTTTCTCATTGTGAAACGGACACAGGCCAAAATAGGAGCTTCCCTTTTTCTTCAGGCTGACATAGCTTCCTACTACATCCACAATGTTATTGGCAGATCGGACTTCTTCAATTAATTCATCCGAATAAACCGGCATATGCTCCTCCTTTTTAAATCAACCCCCTGCAGACTTTCTGCGGGTTTTAATAAATCTGCCAGGACTTGGGCAGGAAATAATCTTCAAAGAGATTATAAGCAAACTCATCCGTCATACCGGAGATGTAATCACACACCACCCGATCTTTGGGATCCCCGTCCGCTTCATGAAACCTCTGAAATTTCTCCGGCAGCAATTCAAAATGCTCCATATAATGTTCGAACAGGAATTCCAGCATCCGTTTGGCTTTCACTTCTTCTGCCTTGGCAGTAGGATTCATATAAACCCGTTCAAACATAAATCTGCGGAGATCCTGCATGGCATCTTCCACATCTTTTGACATGGTGATCTCATTCCGGTTCATACTCTGGGTAATGATATCATGAATTAAAGTATCCAGTCTTTTACCCGTGGAATTACCCAAAACATCCCGGATCGCAGAGGGAATATCCTCTTCGCTGAGTACCCGGGCACGGATGGCATCATCCACATCATGGTTGATGTATGCGATCTTATCAGAAAAACGCACGATCCTGCCTTCCAGTGTATGAGGCATCAGACTGGTCTGATGATTCAGGATTCCGTCCCTTACTTCCCAAGTAAGATTCAGGCCCTCGCCGTTTTTTTCTAATTTTTCCACAATCCGGACACTTTGCTCATTGTGCTTAAATCCGGTGCTGCAAAGCTCATTCAGTGTCCTCTCTCCTGCATGTCCAAAAGGCGTATGCCCCAAATCATGACCGAGGGCAATTGCCTCGATGAGTTCTTCGTTCAAACGAAGGGCTTTTCCTATGGTACGTGCATTCTGAGACACTTCCAGAGTGTGCGTCATTCTGGTTCGGTAATGATCTCCCTGCGGATCCAAAAAAACCTGTGTTTTCGACTTTAATCGACGGAACGACTTACAATGCAGGATCCTGTCCCTGTCTCTCTGGTATACAGGCCGAATGTCACACTGGGGTTCCTCCCGGTCTCTTCCTCTGGAATTGACACTCAGAGACGCATAAGGACTTAAAGTTTCCTGTTCCATTAATTCCATACTTTCCCGAATCGTCATCAATAAGACTCCTCTTTACAATCAAGACTTCTATGTTCAATCTGTTCCATCTGCAATCACAACTGCCTGCAGGTCACATTTTTTACCTTACAAATACATTATTACACACAAAAAATGCTTTTCCTTTTTTTTGTAAAAAAAAGTTGAAAATTGGTGTGCTTATTACAAAAAAAGTTGTTCCTCGCTAGTTGACGCGAGAACAAAAAAGTTGTTCCTCGCTAGTTGACGCTGCGCGTCAAAATCGCTCGGAACAACTTTTTTATTTATGATGATGAGTGAGCTGCTTGCAGACTCATCTTGTTTCATAGATATTTCATATTAATTTGAATGTCTGCATATGGGCAACAAAAAATGCAGGAGATGGGACTTGAACCCACACGGTATTGCTACCACAGGCACCTGAAGCCTGCGCGTCTGCCTATTCCACCACTCCTGCATGCGAACTGCAAGAATTATTATAGGTGTTTCCATAGGAGAAGTCAATACTTTTTTTACTATTTAAATCATTTCTCCCAGTGATATCTTCCAGTGTATGCCCATCCAGATATTCCACGATAACGGAATTTAATCCCTTCCATAAACCAATGGTAGGACAGATCTCTTCCTTTTCACACTTCTTGGCGCCATCCATAAGGCAGGCTACCGGCGCAAGATCTTTCTCGGTCAGCCGGAGCACATCGCCGATTCTGATCTCTGACGGATGCTTTGCCAGACGATATCCGCCACCCTTGCCATGTACAGCCTGCACCATGTTGTTTCTCGTTAACGTAGGCAGGATCTGTTCCAGATATTTTAAGGAAATCCCCTGTCTTGCAGCAACATCTTTCATGGGTATATATCCATCCTTCTGGTTCTGTGCAAGATCAGCCAGAACACGGAGTGCATATCTTCCTCTTGTTGATATCATCCACATTCTCCTCCTCATACATTTAAGATGGCATTATTAATTATACACCCATCTTCCCACTGGTTCAATCAGCAAATAAAGGAGTCGATAAATATCTGTCTCCGGTATCCGGAAGCAGGATGACAATGGTTTTTCCTTCATTCTCCGGTTTCTTTGCTTCTTCAATTCCTGCCCATACAGCAGCTCCTGCAGAGATTCCAACCAGAAAACCTTCTTTATGTCCAACCAGCTTACCGGTCTCAAAAGCATCTTCATTCTCCACGGTGATAATCTGATCGTAGATCTGGGTATTTAATGTTTCCGGCACAAAGCCCGCACCGATTCCCTGGATCTTATGGGGACCGGATTCTCCTTTGCTAAGTACCGGGCTTGCAGCCGGCTCTACTGCGATAACCTTAACACCTGGTTTTTTCTCTTTCAGATACTTTCCTGTTCCGGAAATCGTTCCACCGGTTCCTACACCGGCAATGAAAACATCTACCTCTCCATCGGTATCCTTATAAATCTCCGGTCCTGTGGTTTCATAATGGATCTTGGGATTGGAGGAATTCGTAAATTGAGAGGGGATAAAACTGCCCGGGATCTCCTTCGCCAGTTCCTCTGCCTTAGCGATCGCCCCTTTCATTCCCTTGGCCCCTTCCGTAAGAACCAACTGCGCGCCATAGGCTTTCATTAACTGACGACGCTCCACAGACATGGTTTCCGGCATTACGATAATCGCCCGGTATCCTCTTGCTGCTGCCACTGACGCCAAACCGATTCCTGTATTTCCGCTGGTCGGTTCAATAATGGTAGCCCCGGGTTTCAGCCTTCCATCTGCTTCTGCATCATCGATCATAGCTTTTGCAATGCGGTCCTTGACAGAACCGGTGGGATTAAAATATTCCACTTTTGCAAGGAGCCTGGCCTTAAGCCCAAGCTCCTTTTCAATATTGGTAAGTTCTACCAAAGGAGTTCCACCAACTAACTGATCTATGGATGAATAAATGTTTGACATATGCTTTTCCTCCTTCTACTTAACAGCCTCCAAGGCCTGTCTTAAATCCTCAATAATATCATCAACATGTTCTGTTCCGATAGAAAGCCTTATGGTACTCTGGCTGATTCCCTGATCTGCAAGTTCTGCTTCCGTCAGCTGGGAATGCGTAGTAGTGGCCGGATGAATGACCAGACTCTTTACATCCGCAACATTTGCCAGAATAGAGAAAATCTCTAAATGATCGATAAACTCATAGGCTTCTTTTTTGCCGCCCTTGATCTCGAAGGTAAAAATGCTGCCTCCGCCATTTGGGAAATACTTCTCATATAATGCATGATCAGGATGATCAGGCAGCGACGGATGATTTACTTTTTCAACCTGGGGATGATTCTTCAAAAACTCGATAACCTTCTTCGTATTTTCTGCATGCCTGTCTAATCGCAACGGCAATGTTTCAATTCCCTGCAACAATAGGAATGCATTAAACGGAGAAATCGTTGCACCGGTATCACGCAAAAGGATAGCCCGAATATATGTAACAAAAGCTGCAGGTGCTGTAGCGTCTGCAAAGGATACTCCATGGTAGCTGGGATTCGGATCTGCAATAGCCGGGAACTTTCCGCTTGCCTTCCAGTCATAGGTTCCTGCCTCCACGATCACACCTCCCAGTGTGGTTCCGTGACCTCCAAAAAACTTTGTGGCAGAATGAACAACGATATCCGCACCATGTTCAATAGGACGTACCCAGTAGCTTGCGCCAAAAGTATTGTCCACTACCAGTGGCAGACCATGTTTGTGAGCAATCTGTGCAACTGCGTCAATATCCGGAATATCACTGTTAGGATTACCCAATGTTTCCAAATAAACAGCTCTGGTATTATCCTGGATCGCATTCTCAATCTCGTCCAGATTGTGGGCATCCACAAAGGTTGCCGTAATGCCATACTGAGGAAGTGTATGTGCAAGCAGATTATAACTTCCGCCGTAAATGGTCTTCTGGGCTACAATGTGGCCACCATTACCGGCAAGTGCCTCAATGGTATAAGTGATGGCCGCTGCTCCGGAAGCAACTGCCAGTGCTGCGCTGCCGCCCTCCAGGGCTGCCACACGTTTCTCCAATACATCCTGTGTGGAGTTTGTAAGTCTTCCATAGATGTTTCCTGCATCTGCCAGTCCAAAACGATCTGCTGCATGCTGTGAATTCCGGAATACATAACTTGTGGTCTGATAAATAGGAACCGCCCTTGCATCGGTTGCCGGATCCGGCTGTTCCTGTCCTACATGAAGTGCCAATGTTTCAAATTTATAATTACTCATAATTTTAATCTCCTTTAATGAAAAAATGTGTTTGTTTATGGTCTACAGTAACATCGACAACACATTCGTCCAAATCTAAAATTATGCCTGTCCAAAACATACATGATAATACTCATTTCATTTACCTACCTTTCAAGTGGGTTGTATGTATCATAATACTACTTACCCACTATGTCAATAGGTTTTTGTAAAAAATTTCCTTTTTCTTTTCCAATGTCCAAAAATCCCATCCGCTTTTCAGTTTACTTTCCTTGATTTTTCCAGCCTAAGTGCTATAATGCAGTAGGAAATAATCTAAATGAACATAAAATGCGGGAGGCGTTATGGAATCTTATACTTATTTATTACTGATTGCAATTATCTTAATCTCTACGAAGGTGCTTGGTCTTGCCAGTGAGAAAATCCACATGCCCCAGGTTGTGGGCGCCCTGCTTGCCGGTATCATTCTCGGCCCCAGTGGTTTCGGTGTTCTGGAAAATACGGATTTCTTTTCCAAGGTAGCTGAGATTGGCGTCATTATGCTGATGTTCACTGCCGGAATCGACACAGACTTAGCAGAACTTAAGAAAACCGGTTTGCAATCCTGTGTGATCGCTGTAATGGGTGTATTTGTTCCATTATTGTTATGCGGAAGTGTCTATTTTTTCTTCTTTCATCAGGAATTCACCACATATAACGTATTGAAGTCTGCATTTGTGGGATCTGTTTTCTCAGCCACCTCTGTAGGCATTACCGTGGAGACTTTAAATGAAATGGGAAAACTAAAGACACGAACCGGTACGATCCTGCTAAGCGCTGCCCTGATTGACGATATTATCGGAATCATTGTTCTTTCGGTGTTAACCGGTTTTTCCTCCGGCAACTCAAGCGTAAGTCTGGTTCTGATCAAAATCCTGCTGTTCTTTGTTTTTGTGATCGCCATGGCCTTCATCTTTTATAAAGTATTCTCTATCATTTCCGAAGACCACTGGCACAGCCGTCGTGTTGCCATCTGGGCATTTGCTTTTTGTCTTCTCATGGCTTACTGTGCAGAAGAGCTGTTTGGTGTTGCCGATATCACCGGCGCCTATTTTGCCGGCCTGATCCTCTGCAATGTCACCAAATCCAGACAGTTTGTTGCCAAGAAAATGACGGTTGCTTCCTACCTCTTATTCACACCGGTATTCTTTGCCGGTGTCGGTATGAAAACCAACTTACGGGTCATGAACTCCGACATTCTGTTTTTTTCTCTGTTGCTGGTTGTGGCTGCGGTGGTTTCCAAGATCATTGGTTGCGGCCTGGGTGCGAAGCTCTGCAAGATTTCCAATCATCAGTCTCTGGTGATCGGAATCGGAATGGTGGCCCGAAGCGAAGTGGCTTTGATGGTAGCACAAAAAGGTATCAATGCTGGCATGATCGACCCTGCCATCCTACCTGCCATTATCCTGTCCGTGATCTGCTCTGCTCTGCTGACTCCGGTCCTGCTAAAACTGGCAGTACATAAGGGACCTGCTCTTACCTAAACTTCATTCTTGATTTGCATGCACAACCGTGCTACTATTAATTCATGAATACAACACAAAAATTATGGGGAGACAAGCCTTATGTCTCCCTTGATTATACTTTAAAAAAGACCTATGGGCACAAGATTTACCGCATTGCCCTAAACGGGGGCATGACCTGCCCGAACCGGGATGGCAGCCTCGATACCAGGGGCTGTATTTTTTGCAGTACAGGCGGATCCGGAGACTTTGCCGCCAGCCCTGCCTTAAGTATCCCACAACAATTGGACCAGGGCATCCGGCAGCTTGCCTCCAAACGTCCATGTGGTGGATACATTGCCTATTTTCAGGCTTTTACCAATACCTATGCTCCTACGGACTACTTACAAAAGATCTACCGGCAGGCGCTCAGTCATCCCCAGGTGGAGATCCTGTCCATTGCTACCCGTCCGGATTGTCTTTCTACCCCGGTATTGGAGCTTTTATCAGAGTGCAACCGGATCAAACCTGTATGGATTGAGTTGGGTCTTCAGACCATTCATTCCTCCAGTGCTGCCTATATACGCCGTGGTTATGATCTTAACTGCTTTGAGCAGTCCCTGAAAGAATTAAAGGCACGGGGTATTACGGTAATCGTCCATGTGATCCTGGGACTTCCCGGCGAAAGTAAAGAAGATATGAAGCAAACCGTTCGCTATCTGGCAAATGCAGGTATTGACGGCATCAAACTTCAGTTGTTACATATCCTGAACGGAACAGACCTGGCCAAAGACTATGTGGCTCATCCTTTCCCGGTTTTTTCTCAGGATGAGTACTGTGACTTCATCTGTGACTGTCTGGAGCTTCTGCCCCCTGCCATTACCATTCATCGCCTGACCGGCGACGGTCCCAGCAAAGATCTGATCGCTCCTGTGTGGAGTACGAACAAGCGGGCAGTTTTAAACCAGATCCATCATCGCTTAAAACAACGGCATACCTGGCAGGGGCGGCTGTGGAATGATTGAACCCGGATAACAAAATAACCCGGCAATCTGCCGGGCACTCCATCTTTTTAGAGAAAGGAGATCCTGTATGCATAATGAAACTTCCACTCTTTACAAACTGATCATTTTATTTATGCTGAACAAAGCTGACTATCCTTTAACCAATTCCGATATTTCGGATCTGATCCTCAGCATGGAATACACCAACTATTTTACCCTGCAGCAGGCACTCAGTGAGCTGGAGACCTCTGACCTGATCTCCGCTGAATCCACAGTCAGTAACACCACGCTGTATCGTATTACCGCCAGTGGCCGGGTAACCCTGGACTATTTTGACTACAAAATCTCCGATGCAATAAAAGAAGATATCCTGCTTTATTTCAAGGAGCATGATATTGCTCTTCGTAAGGATACCTCTGTGATTGCTGATTATTATAAAATTGCCGGACAACTCTATACTGTACGTTGCCAGATCAAGGAACGCAATAAGATCACCTTTGAACTGTCTTTCCAGATCCAGGGTCGTGAACAGGCAGAAGCCGCCTGCAAGAACTGGAAAGAAAAAAGCGATGATGTGTACGAATACCTCATGGATATGCTGATTCAATGACGGGTTCTCTTTCTTTTGCCCTTTTTCCTGACGGAAAATCCGAAAGATCCCACTTCTTTACCAAGTCCATAATAACGTCCATGAGAATAGGCAAGCAGGTTTGCCCGGTTTAAATGAAAAGTGTTCTTTTCATCTAACAGTGTATCATCCACACTGACATGCACCACCTTAGCCAGAAACAGATCATGGCTTCCCAATTCCTGAATTTCCGTAACACGACATTCTATCGACACAGGACTCTCTGCAATGGAGGGTGCCTTCACAACTGCCGAGGGGATGGGTGTCAGTCCGGTTTCCTTAAACTTATCAACTTCTCTTCCGGAACGAACTCCGCAATAGTCTGTGGCCCTCGCCAGTTTTTCCGTTGTCAGATTCACTACAAACTCTCCGCTTTCCCGGATAATTCCATGAGAAAAGCGTTCTTTTCTTACAGAAATAGAAACCATAGCCGGATCAGAACATACAGTACCGGTCCAGGCTACGGTTATAATGTTGGGTTTCTCATTTTCTCTCATGCAGCTTACCATCACTGCAGGTAGGGGATACAGCATATTCCCCGGTTTAAACGAAACGCGTCCCATTAAAAAACTCCCAGATTAAAAAGAATGTAAGCGATCAACACCAAAAGAGTGATAACAGAAAACCATGTCATACATTTCAGTTGATTCTTCAGACTACCTGCCAAAAGAACCAAAGACTCTTCTTTTGCCGTCTTCTTATCCATCTCATCCAATGCTGCCTGCACGTTCCGATAGCTTTTCACACTCTCAGAATGGATCTTCTCCTGAATGCAGTTGCAGCACTCTTCTACTGACTTCTGCACTTCCTTAATGGAATTATCCTGATTTTCCACGGATTCCTGAATTGCTCCATAGGCTTTTAGGATCTCGTCCGCTTTTAACAGAAGCTCTTTTACTTCCGAAAGAACATTCTCGCTTTCACAGTCCTTATCTTCGTTGACTGCCTTACTTACTTCTTCATAACTCTGTGTCATTCCACCATAACTTGGATTTTCCAAAACATGTTTCCTCTCTATCCTTGTTTTTCTCTTTTTCTGTGCCTTTTGATACCTATCCGTAAAGCCAAACAAGGCCTCCAATATATTCATACTTCCTCCTGCAAGTCACACACTGTCCGGCATGTAACTCTCCCGCATTTTTCTAGAATAATCCCTCAAAAGCAGACACCTGATTCAGCTTTGTATATGTTCCGTTGCTACCATATAAAGAATCCTGGTTGGCTGCATTGGTAGCAGAAATAGAAGCATAAGATGCATTCAGTTTGATGGCATATCCGTAAGAACCGTTACCTGAAAACAGGGACTGGGCCTTTTGCATATCTGCATTTCGGAAAGTCTGCTCATCCAGCTGAAGTTTATTATCGCTGTCCAAGGTAATACCCAGTTCCGACAGCAGTTTCTGGTTTGCCGTAGTAGAATTGTACATGGATCTGGCTGTGCTGCTGATAGAAGAAACCGTGGAACTGCTGGCAGCCGTATAAGCATCATTGTAATTCCGTACAAAGGAAGACACTGCTTCATAAATCTTATTTACATCATAGCCTTCCGTAGTCTTTCCGTCTGCTCCGGTCTGGGAAACCTTTGTAAAGACAGAATCCTTTCCCTTGCTCACCAGTCCTTCCAGACTCTCTGCAAGACGATCGGAACTGCTTTTTACTTCGTTTAATGCCTGCGCCCTTTCCTTATCCGAAACAGAGCTTACCAGCTTATTTGTGCTTTGTTTTGATCCGGAGGAAGAATCCGTGGAATCTGCCTTGCTGTAGTAGGCTTTCGCCAGCTTATAATAAGAGCCGTTTTTGATCGATGCATATTCTGCAAGGATATTACTCTGTGTGTTAGAAGTATTCCCCAAAGAGGAAAAAAGTGTACTGACAGAATCAGATGAAATTCCATAATAAAATGCCATACTCTTCACTCTCCTTTGCAACTGCTGACGCATTCCGTCCTGCGTCATCTTATCATTCTATATTTTCAATTTGCCAATCAATGGGTTCTACGCCCCCTGCGATCAGATAATCATTTGCTTTGCTAAAATGCCGGCACCCGAAAAATCCCCGATATGCCGACAGCGGACTGGGATGAGGTGCTGTAAGCACAAGGTGTCTGGGATTGGTGATCATCTCTTTCTTTGCCTGTGCAGGCTTTCCCCAAAGAAGGTAAACCACCGGCCGGTCCTGTTGATCCACAGCCCGGATAGCAGCGTCCGTAAACTGTTCCCAGCCAATGCCGCGGTGGGAATTCGCTTCATGGGCATGTACCGTAAGCACCGTATTCAGCAACAGAACTCCCTGCTTTGCCCATTTTTCCAAAAACCCGTTATTGGGAATATAGCATCCGCAATCGGTATGTAATTCCTGATAAATATTGGCAAGAGATGGTGGTATCTCCACTCCCGGCTTCACAGAAAAACTTAAGCCATGAGCCTGACCATCATTGTGGTAGGGATCCTGCCCCAGAATTACCACCTTGACCTTACTTAGGGGTGTTAAATGAAAGGCACTAAACAAATCTTCTGCAGGTGGAAAGACCTTACTATGGTTATACTCATAGGTCACCTTCTTATATAACTCCCGATAATAGGGCTTCTTAAATTCCTCCTGCAATGTTCCCAGCCAGTCATTTGTTATCTGTCCCATTCGTCCAATCCTGCTTCCTTGAGTATTTTCACCAGTTCTGTGGAATATCTTACCCGGCTTCGGATCCGATAGATTCTGAGTGCCTCCTCAAAGGACGTATGGTAAGTATCTTTCAAGATTTCTTCCGCAAGACCTTCATATTCCGTCAATTCCGCGCTACATCCTAATTCTCCTGCCTTCTCAATATCTGCATCATAGTGACCGATAATACGGATCAGACAATCCAATGCCAGTTCCTGGCGTCCCAGTTGTTCCAGTTGTTCGTAGGAATCATATAATTCCTCCACACCGGCCAGGATCTCCAGTTTCTCCCTGTACTGGACATCTTTTTTGTTATCACTCTTAATCTCCAGTCCTGCCACTTTGTTATACGCTTTCACATATTGACCCTGGCTGCAGTAATCCTTAGAGCTGCTCATGGCAAGCTGTCTGTGTAATCCCTTTCCCAGGATCAGTATGCCGCCTAATATGGTCACTGCAAGAAGCATGATCACCAGTACCGGTTTCTTGGGTAACGGCGGTGTTTTTTCCTTAACCTTTGGTTTCTTTTCCTTTGGGGGTTTTGCTGCCTTTGCTGCCGCCTTTGCCTTCCTTTTTTCCTCTTTGGCTTTTGCCTTTTCTGCCTTCTTGGCTGCAGCCGCCTGCTTTTTCTCCTCTTTTTTAGCTTTTTTCTTCGCCTGGGGATCGTCCTCCAACAAAGATCCTGTTTCTCCACCTTCTAATGCTTCCAGGATTCCCAGATTTTCATCCGAAACATGGAGTTCTTCCTGAACCTTCGGTTCCCCATCGGATATCTCCTCTTCCTCCGGGCCAAAAAACAGCTGCTTCCATTTTTTCAGGAACCCCTGCTTTTCTTTTGGTTTTTCCTCCTGTTCTTCTCCTGCAGGCACCGCTTCCTGTTTTGGCGGTATTTCCTCCAGAGAAGCCAGCTCAACGGCATCTTCCGGGCTTACCTCAAATCCCAGATCTGCCAGACTCTCTGCTACACTTTCGGCAGTAATCTCCTCCGACGGCTCTACCGTCTCACCATTCTCGTCTGCCTTCAACATCTTGCCGATATCGGCAAGGTCTTCATTGTCTTCCCCCAGGCCATCCAACAGCGACAGTATATCATCTGCGTTCTCCGGCTCATTCTCATCCTGTTCCTGTTCCTCCGGTTCCGGCTCGTTCTCATCCTGTCTCTCCGGTTCAGATTCCTCCGCAGAATCCTCTGATACAATCTGTTCTTCCGGCCGTGCATCATCCGGCACTGCAGCAGGCTCTGTGAAGCTTTCCTCATCATTTTCCGCGCTCATGGCCTCACCCAGTCCCGCGAAAAAAGAATCTTCCGTTTCCGCTTCTTCTTCCGTATCCGCCTCCAAAGAAAGCTCAAAATCAGAAATGAACTGTTCTTCATCCAGGCCCTCCAGGGAAAGCTCAAAATCCCGGATAATACTTTCCTGGTTTTTTTTCTCTCTCCGACTTAAATCCCTTACAGGATCATCCGCAGGCTCTGCCTTATGTGTTTCATTACTCCGGGGCTTTTGCTCCTGCACCGAGTTTAACAACTGATCTAAGTAGTCTTCGCTTTCTTTGTTCAAGGAATATTCCCTCCTGCTTTCATGGTCAGTACCAAAAATGCCCCAAACCACCCCACGTTTTCATGGAAATGCTTTGAGGCATCCTTTCTTGAAACTTATCTGTTTGGTAAAACACTTTCATCGATCAGACGATCTACAGCACTTACCAATGTTCCGATTTCCGGTTTTGTAAGCTGGGCATCAGCGCCTAACTGCTCACCCTTTCTACGCATCTCCTCGTTTACCAGAGATGAGAAAATAACCAACGGGATCTGTTTGATCGTATCATCTGACTTGCATAACTTCGTAAGACGATGACCATCCATAATTGGCATCTCAATATCTGTAATAATACATTTCGCTTTATTGTACAGGGAACCTGCTTCTTTCCATTCACAAAGCTTGTCCCATGCTTCCTGTCCGTTATCACACAACACCAACTGCGTATATCCTGAACGTTTCAGACAATCTGTGATCATTCTTCCCAGCATAGGTGAATCCTCTGCAATGATGATGGGGCAGGCACTACGGTCCCTTCCCTCATAATCCTCAATATCAGACACCCGAAGTCCGGTATCCGGACTGATATCTGTAACGATCTTTTCAAAATCAAGGATAACAACCAGTTTATCTTCAAACTTCACCACGCCTGTGGAAACACCATTGTTCTCCGCATTGATGGTGGAATCCGGCTTGATGATATCTGCCCAGGAGACTCTATGAATACCTACGACTTTGTCTACATGGAACGCAATGTTTAATTTGTTGAAATTTGTAATGATAAATAACCCCTTCTCATCACTTTGCTTTAATCCGAGGCTTTCTTTCAGATTGATCACAGTGATCATTGTATCACGGGGCATAAAAACTCCTTCCACACAGTAATGCGCATTTGGAATCGGAGTTACCGGCTGGTATGTAAGGATCTCTCTGATCTTTGCCACATTAATTCCGTAATGATTATCACCCAGCGTAAATTCCAGTATTTCTACCTCATTTGTTCCATTTTCCAAGAGAATATTTGTATCCATGTAAAGTCCCTCCTTGACATTGTATCCTGTCCATCACAATTATAGCATACTGTGTATGAAAAAAACACATTTTTTATAATATTTCACTAATTTATAAGAATTGTCTGCTTTGTTGTCCCTTTTTGGACTTCCAAACTCAAATCGGATATATCTTTTGCAATATCCTCCGGTACTTCAAACAGAAGAATGGTCTTCTTACTCTTTCCGCCATTGATATGACCGGCAAAGGAACTCAGATCATTGGGCAGGAAGGTGATCAATGCTTTGGCAGAACAACTTCCGTTATTGACATCCAGGCTAAAACTGTCTATCTTCCCCGGGATGTCACACTGCACCCTGTCTGCGGCAGTATTCTCAAGTTTCACGGTAAGGATGCAATAGGTCTTTCCCTCTGAAGCCGTCATTGCAAACACACCGCTTTGCACATAATCCTTCTGCAGATCATATCCGGTGCAACGGGCCTTGACCCCATCAATCCCCAGAGCCTTCGTCAATGTTGTAGGTTCAGCCTGCTCCTGCTTTCCGGAACTATTCTGTTCCTGACTGCCATCTCCTCCTGCAGGATCAATCTCCCTGTCCTGCTCTTCCGAAGATTCTGCATTATCTTCTTCCCCATCATTGTAAATGGCTTCAAGCTGAGCCTTGCTTAATGCCATATATCCTTCTGTCTGACTTCTGTTAAATTCACCGATGACATGTGCTGAGAAATAAACGATCTGCTGCCTTTCCGAATCCGTCAACGGGATCAACTCTTCTCCGCAGCCGGAACAGGCAAAAGCAACCATTATAACCAGCAGCATTGCAATGATTCTTTTCTTCAACTTGCTACCTCTGTAATCCTTTCGGGAAAAACGGCCGCCTTACTTCGCGTCGTTTACTTCGAATTTATAGCCCATTCCCCAAATCGTCTTAATATAGTTTCCTTTTGATCCAATCTTGCTTCTTAGCTTCTTGACATGGGTATCAATGGTTCTTGCATCACCAAAATAATCGTAATTCCATACATTATTGAGAATCTTCTCTCTGGACAGCGCAATACCCTCATTCTCTAAAAAGAAACTCAGAAGTTCAAACTCCTTAAAGCTTAATTCCACCGGTTTTCCATCCACCGTTACTTCATGGGCTGCCCGGTTGATCACAATTCCACCATAATCCAGAACATCTTCCGTTTCAATCCTGTTGGAACGACGCAGAATGGCGTCTACCCGTGCCACCAGGATCTTCGGTGAAAAAGGCTTGGCAATATACTCATCCACTCCCAGTTCAAATCCCTGAAGCTCATCCGTTTCTGTTGATTTTGCCGTCAGCATAATGATGGGAACTTTGGAAGTATCCCTTATTTCACGGCAGACCTGCCACCCATTCATCTTAGGCATCATGACATCCAGAATAATAAGTGAAATGGATTTATCTGAGTAAAAGATATCCAGAGCCTGTTCCCCATCCTCAGCCTCTACAACTTCATAATTCTTCTTAACCAAAAAGTCCCGTACCAATTTCCGCATCAGTGCTTCATCGTCTACAACAAGTACTTTAATTTTCTCCATAATCATCACCGTTTCCAATCCCTATTTTTTCGCGTCCCTTTTAAAGCCGCTGTCTATCTCTTTTTAGACCTCTAATACCCGTCTGTAATATGATATTTTTCTTCATATTCTTCAATACGCTGCTGACGCCGGTCCAATTCTTTCTGCCATGTCTCATAACGATCGATCAGTTTATTTTCATAATTCAGAATCGTTGGAATCTCTGAAAAATGCATGATCAGAAACATGGCAACTACCACAAAGATCAATACGACATTTACAATAAGAGAACTGATAAACCTGCTTCTGTATTTTTCCCCATTTTCTTCCAGGCGGTCTGTCTTTGTATTCTTCTTCTCTTTCTCATTCTGCCCTGACCCCTCGGCCACAGGTTCCGTATCAAGGGGACAGATATCTGTGTTGCGGATTGTCTTAGAAGCCTTCAGATACTCCTGCAACTCTCCTAAAAAAGCATATCCCACCGGGGTTACAAAAAGCTTTTCCTGCACAATCCTGTTATACACCGTAAGTACTTCCTCAGGATCATCCATATTCAGCTTTTCTTTGATGTAACATATTCCCTTGTGTTCCTTCTTAGCCTGTCTGGCCTGACTTTCTGTTTCGAATACATATCCGTCAACCACAAAGTGTCCTTTTTCTGCCATGTATTCTCCTTTCGGGCAGCAAAAAGGTTCTGCCTGTTGCAGAACCTCCTACTTACACCAGCAAGTCAATATTCTGACCCAACTGAGGCGTCACAGAACGTTCCATCATTTTCGTCATCTCATCACCCATGGCCTGATATTGATCCAGGCTCATGCTTAAAACCGCTGTTGACACGTCATTGGAAACGCTTACGTTACTTAACGCCATGGAAAGACCTGTTATATCCATATACATCGCTCCTTCCTAAGTCACATAATTTTAACTATGAAACTCATTCATAATATCGGTTCTGAAATACACACTATTTAGTTGGTAATAAAACTAAAATTCTTCATTTTCTTTCAATTAATGACATTCTAACACACTTATCAGAAAAAGAAAAGCAATCTCTTTACATTTTTTTAATGACTTGACATATCAACCTTCCCTCTTTATAATGATTCTTGCGAAAACAAACCGCACTTATAAACCAGGGGTTGTACTGGTTTCGACGGGGGTTTTGAAGTTTTGGCAGCCATCCGCGGGGTTGACCGCGTCAACAACACAACCTTAAAATTAAACGCTGAAGATAATTTAGCATACGCTGCCTAGTTGCAGCAGTCGGACTTAGGTTCCTACAGCCTAAGACCCCGGCTTCAAATCCGTAGGGCACTTCGTTGCCTAAGCTTTGCGGCAAAGGAAGATCTCATGAAGCTACCAAGCTCATAAGCCTGTCTGTGGGCGTATGAAGTAAGGGAATGTTAAACTACAGACTGTGATGGGAGATACCGGAATGGATGGGCTTTCGGACAGGGGTTCGATTCCCCTCAGCTCCATATAATGACTGAAATCCGAACTCTTTGAGTTCGGATTTTCTTGTTTTATCAGAATAAAGGCTTATTGTTCCTCTATTCTATTACTATCTGTCTGTATCAAATAATTATTCTTGGAAAGAAATCTCTTCGCATTCCATTCCAGTTTTTGTAGATTATTTTCCTTTTCTTTTAATCTCTGAAATTCTTTAATGAGATACAGTTTAAATACTGGGCTTATAGCAGAAGCAAATTCAAAAGCAATATCTTTATGCGCATATGTACCACCATATTTTCCACGTTTCACATAAAGTCCAACAGCATTGGTTTTTTCTACCCATTCTGACACACTTGGGGTAAAAGTAACTAAGCCTGCTTCCTTTTTAAAGTGTTCAGATTCGAACACTTTAAAAGCTGGGTTATATATTTCTTCCCATGTTGATAAAAACTCCAAAGTACTTCTATTCCTTAACCAATTTCGAATAACATCCGCAGCACGCGAATTATCTGATTTTGCTGCCGCCATATCTGTAATGCATATGTAGTCATCCGTATCCTCAAAAGACACAGTAACCGGAATATTCTGAACTGTAATCATTCTATTTTTTGCCATCTGTACATTCATCCTCGATTCTTTTATCAGACAACTTCTCCATTTGAATCTTATATGCCATCAACCGCAAAAGATACTGTGGAACCCTTCTATTTCCTAATTCCCAGTCTGTTTCCGTCATATAAGGAATTTCAAAGTACTCACAGAATTCTTTCCTGTTCATGCCAGTACTTTCTCTCAATTTTCTCAATTCTTCTCTTGCTTCCATAGTTCACCTCTTTATGCATTGCATAAATATATTATATAATATTTATTTTCTGCAGTCAATAACCTCTATCAACTACAATATCCTTCATTCATCAGGCTCCTCTGGTGCATAAAGAAGTTTCCGCACTTAATTTTTTGAACCAAAAACGCCTGAAAGGCAATCTGCCTTTCAGACGTTTTTATTCATATACAGTATTCTCTTATAGCCTACAGGCTCTTCACTGTAACCTTCTTACTCAGTCCCTTCTTCACAAATAAGGTCTTGTATGCCTTTACTTTGCTCTTTGGCACTTTGATCACCGTCTTGGTGGAAATGCCCTTCATGGAAAGTG
>JBJEIY010000038.1:0-1851 GCA_051877515.1 Lachnospiraceae bacterium
GATACCGGGGTCAAAAGGTTAACATCAAATGAGCATGTCCCTCTACACTAATTCTTTTATGCATAACTGATATATGGTAAAATCATACTATCAAACAAAGGTGGTTTCCATATGTCTTTTAAAACAAATGATGTAGAACAGGTATCTCTGTTCGATAGCTTTTTAAATCTTACTGCACGTGAACAAAAAGCCCTAGAAAACTCCTGGGCAAAAGTGTTTGCTGAAGAGGTATTTCCCAAGATAGACGAAAAACCTTTTGCTGTTCTGTACAGCGATAAAGCCTCCAGGCCAAACACTCCCGTGAATGTAATCATTGGTGCCTGCATCATCAAGGAGTTATTTGACTACTCCGACGATGAGATGGTAGAGGGGCTTATGCTGGATCTGCGTCTGCAATACGCACTTCATACAACAAGCTTTGAGGAACAGCCTCTGAGTGACAAAACCTTAAGTCGTTTCCGCCGCAGATGCTATGATTATGAACAGACACATGGAATTGATTTATATAAAACAGCTATCAAAAACTATAATAAAGAGATCGCAAAAATGATGAATCTTGATGGTAAGATCCGACGTATGGATTCCATGATGATCAATTCAAACATGCGGATGCTGGCACGCAGTGAATTAATCTATTCCTGTATAGCAAGGCTGGTAAAGTATGTTTATACCAATAAGCCGGAACTGGTTCCGGAATCCTTACACCATTACACGCAGCCAAATGATTTCAATAAGGTACTGTATCACGAAAGAAGTTCTACCCTTGAAGAACGAATGGCACAATTCCTGGCAGATGCAGAAACGCTTTATGATATCACTAAAACAGGTTTCGAGGATGTGCCGGAGTATGAACTCTTTATCCGCTGTTTTTCAGAACAATCCATAATCGAGCAGGGAAAACGCCGCTGGATTACAAAAGAAGACAGCCTTGGCAAATCCACCATGCTGTTAAATCCAACAGATCCCGAAGCCACATTTCGCAGGAAAGCCGGTAAAGAATACCGGGGATATGTGGCAAATGTAGAGGAAACAGTCGGCAGGAACGGATCTGTTGTAACGGATTATGAGTATGAAGCAAATATCCATTCAGACTCCCAGTTTATAAAAGACCATCTCAATGCACAGCCCAGACAGGAAGCAGGCACGAGCCTGATTGTAGATGGTGCTTATTATAGTGAAGAAGCCCAAAACATGGCTTGTGCGAAAAACATTGAACTACTGCCCACCGCACTGACAGCAAGAAAAGACCGGCGGGATGTTTCAGGTTTCATGATGGACGAAGAAAAAACAAAAGTAATCAGGTGTCCTGCCGGAAATACGCCCAGAAGCTGCTGTTACAAGCAGAGTAATGATGAATTCAAAATCACCTTTGACCGGAATGTATGTGCAGGCTGTCCCCACAAAGACAAATGTCATGCAAAAATATTTAAAAACGTGGCAAGGGTATTAGTTACCAAAAAGAGCCTTGTCCGTGTAGCACTGGAAGAAAAAATGTCCGGTGAAAAATACGATTTGTATCGCAGAATCCGAAACGGAGTGGAAACGATACCATCAATACTTCGAAGACACTACCACCTGGAAAAACTTCCCCGCGGGAAACAACGAGGAAAGTTTTTCTTTGGAAGTAAAATAGCTGCCTTAAATTTCCGAAAACTCTTCTGCTTTGCAAAAGGATGGGGAAGCTATGCTCAAAATCCGCTACTCGGATAAAAAAGGCAGGGGAATCCATACAAAAAAGTATAGAAAAAGGGAAAAATCAGTTCTTTTTCAACTGAATATGGAACAAATGATACTAAAGAGCAATTTTAGATATAAGGGACGAATGTGTGCTGGACTTTTGACCCCAGTATC
>JBJEIY010000039.1:0-1843 GCA_051877515.1 Lachnospiraceae bacterium
TGATATGCTCCCATTACGAGAGACAGTGAAATATCAAAAACCACTGTTAGTCAAGAAGGAGACTCTGCTATGAGAAAAAAACACGTCAATATACCTCCAGATGTAAAGGTCAAATTTGCAAGGCTATGCATCGAGAAAGAGCTGACATTAAAAGAAGCAGCCAATATTCTATCTGTTACTATTGCGACTGTTGGTGACTGGGTTTGCAGGTATCGTGTAAATGGAGAAGCTGCGCTTCTTCCTTCCGAAAAACCTAATAACTACTCTGATGAGCTTAAGCGAGCCGCTGTCCAAAGCTATATGAATGGAGAAGGCTCTTACTCCGTTGTTGCTGCCAGATACGGTTTGCGTTCACATGGACAGTTAAGAGATTGGGTAATGATGTATAATAACGGTAAACATTTCTCGGATAAGAAATCAGGAGGAAGCCGCATGACTACATCAAGAAGAACCACAAAAGAAGATCGTATTCATATAGCCAAGGATTGCCTTGAGAATGGAAGAAATTACGGCGAAACTGCAATCAAATACAACGTCAGCTACCAACAGGTATATTCATGGGTTAATCATTATGAAAATCAGGGAGATTCCGGACTCGAAGATCGTCGCGGCATACGTAAAGCAAGCCAGGTTCCTCGCACCGAGGTTGAAGATCTTCAGATTGAGCTGGCCAAACTCAGGAAAGAACTACGCAATACAAGAATGGAGCGTGACCTGCTAAAAAAAGTAAAGGAACTGGAGAGGAAGGATCTCTATCGCAAGTGAAACAATCCAGCCTCTACAGTTCCATCAAATACTGCACAGAGAACTACGGTTATCCGGTTGAGTCATGTTGCAAGATATTACGTGTCTCAAGATCAGCTTACTACAAGTGGCTTCACGGCGATGTTGGCAAAAGAGTAAAACAGAACATAATCATCGCTGAAAGAATTGAAGAGATACATATGCGGGATTCATCCAAGGGATACCGCAGGATTAAAGACGACCTTTGTCGCAAATACGATATCTCGGTTAATGACAAAAGAGTCCTGAGGATTTGCAGATTAAGGAATATCAAATCTACAATAAAGTACAGAAACCCTGGATGCACTCGTCATGCAAAAGCACCTCAATACATTGCAGAAAATGTTCTGAACAGAGAATTCACAGCGGAGAAACCTAATGAAAAGTGGCTCACAGATGTTACAGAGTTCAAATGGTACGATGATCATGATAGTAAGCACAAAACATTCCTCAGTGCAATTCTCGATTTGTATGATAAGAGAATTGTTGCATACATAATTGGTGACAGAAATGACAACGCACTTGTATTTGACACCTTCGATATCGCAATAGCAGCTAACCCTGGAGCTACTCCATTATGCCACTCAGATCGCGGAGTACAGTATACTAACAGAACGTTCCACAACAAGCTTAAAGACGCAGGCATGACACAGAGCATGTCACGAGTTGGCAAATGCATAGATAATGGTCCAATGGAAGGATTCTGGGGAATGCTGAAAAGAGAGAGATACTATGGAAAGCGTTTTAGCAGTCGAGAAGAACTTGTAGAAATGATTGAGAGCTACATTTACTACTACAATAACGAGAGATATCAGAGAAGACTCGGAGTAATGACTCCAATGGAAAAGCATGAATCGTATATTCTCGCAGCATAATAGTTTCTATATATCAAAACAATACAATGTATTCTATCTCAGCATCACGACGAAACCGCTAAGCTGCTTCCGATGAGGAATGTAGAAACAAAGATAAAGTCAATAAAAAGATTACTAAAAAATATGGTAACTTCTCGCAAAATCTTTTTTATTATTTCACTGTCCCCTTGACGGGGAGCACACCA
>JBJEIY010000040.1:0-1819 GCA_051877515.1 Lachnospiraceae bacterium
TGAAGCGTCCCCCTAAAGTTGGACAAAAAATACTGTTTGAAATCAAATCTATAGACAAATAGCAAGGGAAAAGGTATAATATATTTATGCTTTGTCAATGCGCAGGATAAGGCAACGCTGGAGAGCGACCTGAGCGGCGTATTGAATTTGCAAGGAAGGCGATACCAATTTAGGTGTCGTCTTTTTTTGGCTCATCGCCTTCCTTGGAAACGAAAGCGATAAACTCCGGGGGTTTGGGGGCAGAGCCCCCAATAACTTCTTCAGATATTGGATACTCGCCTGTTGTTACAAAACGATAATATTCTGCTGGAGCAAGTTTTGCCAGACTCCATTGGTGTCTTTCGTTGTTGTAATAATCTACCCAATCTAAAACTGCGTCTTGTATTTTTTGATGACCATCCGAAACACGTACATGAATTTCGTCTTTCATATGACCAAAAAGACTTTCTTGAGGAGCGTTATCCCAGCAGTTACCACGACGTGACATTGATTGTCTCAAGCCGATGTCATTAAGTAAATCTACAAATTTGGTACATGTATACTGACAGCCTTGATCTGAATGAATAAGCGTATCCGTCTTCAATTCAAGACCATGCTTTTCTAATAACTGATTTACTGTTTCAAGAACAAAATCAGTCTTGTACGAAGTGCTGCAGACGCAGGACAGCACTTCTTTTGTAAAAGCATCCATAATGACACTGACGTATGTGTATTTTATTGATCCCGGTGTACTGGAAGGTTCTTTATGGGAATATCGGGGAATAAAGGTAATGTCAGTCAGTAGAATAGTTCTTGGTCCGCCAGCTTTAAATTGTCGATTCAAAATGTTTGGTGCTATGCGGTTTTCCTGCAGCCTTTTCGCTTGCTGTTTGTAAGGATTAACCTGCCTTAATGGACAAACCAAATTGTATTTCTTCATTAATCTTCGTATCTTCTTAAGATTCATCCTGACAGGCGGTTCTTGTCTTAGCAGTCTCATGTGTATACCACGTGCACCTTTAGCGTATCCACGATGTTGAAATGCACTCAAGATCGCATCAAAATCCTTTTGATCCTGTTCTTCAGCAGTTAAACGCTGAACTTTTCCACTTCTCCAGTGGTAAAATCCTGAACGAGAAACTCCTGCAATCTGACATAGGTAAGAAATATTCAAAACATTATTATCCTGACTGATTGTTTCTTCAATTATTTCATATCGTTTTTGGGGAGAGCCTTTGAATAGCATGTCTATTTCTCCTCCATTTCCGACAAAATAATTTTTTTTATGAAGGCAACTTCCTGAGATAAATATGCAACTGTATTTGCTAATTTACTGATCTCTGAATCGCTCATAATGGGCGGTCTGCCCCGTTTCGGAAGTTTTGGAGGTGTTGGAAAGGTGTATTTTTTCTCTGCATCAGTAGGATATGGTTCACTTCCTTCAGTGAAATTCAATCCTTTTTCTTTTGCTTCTCTGAGCATTTTGATAAAGCCTTTTATACGTGATCTGCCAAGGACTTCTGTATCAAAACCATGATTAGCGAATATTTCCATCGGATCTATTCCATTGCAGTATTCTTTCCAAACGATTTCCTTAAAAGCTTTTGTGTAAGAAACTGATTTACTTGATACTGACGCTACATAAGGTGAATCTACAAGCGCTTTCAGCTGCTCAGCTGTAAAAGCTGTGTGTTCTGTTGTTCCATCGGGATTCTTTCTCGGTCTTCCAGCACCTGGTCGAGCTCCGCCTCTGTTGGTTCCATCTTTCGCCATAGTATTCTCCATTTCTGAGTGCGGTTTGATTTAATTTTTATTATACCACAGCTTGTTCGATTTTTAA
>JBJEIY010000041.1:0-1761 GCA_051877515.1 Lachnospiraceae bacterium
GTATGCACTTATATGATTGTGCCATGTATTGCTGTATTGCTGAAATTACGAATTTATGTTAATTACCTTGCAGATATGTGCTTTTTTTACCTGATTGTTTTTCAGATGTATCTGGTTTACACTTTACTGTATATCATCACAGAGAGGCTGTCGGTCTCTCTGGTAAGTATGAGCGTAATGTACATTATTTGTGCAGGGATTGTAATTACATTGCAGTATGCGGAGAATACGAACAGCATGAATGCTGTCCCGATTTATCACTGGAGATATTTTGCAGCGGCGGATATTGTTTTAACCATTATGCTGTATATGGTTCTTCAAAGAAAAGAGTTTCTTAGCGGAAAATTGAAATAAAATTTATTTGCTCTGGAAAGGGGCTGGATGCTTATGGCTGGAATCTGCAGGAGGTATTCATTTTTATTAAAATATGCAGTACTTGCAGCTTTTCAGATGGTTTTTCTTCGGCTGTTGAAATGTTTATACCCGGAAGAAAATTATCTTCAATTAATCCAAATGGAATTTACAGGATCAGATCCTTTGAATCATGTATATTTTTTTTCTGTGGGAGTTCTGCTTATTTTTTTCAGTATGGAAATTTATATCCTTTTTCAGTCAATTCAGGAAGTTTTTATACGATACTGCTATTTATACAGCAGAATTTCGGGAAATAGAAGAAAAAAACTGGCCGTATTTGTTTTAAAAAGAATCGTTATCAGTGCGTTACTCTGTACCTCTATTCATCTATGCAGTGGATTCTTTTTATTATGTCTGGAGAATGGTAAATGTGTTCTGTCTGCTGCGAAATTAAATACAGTTGTATTTTTATTGTATTTAGAGGGACTGCATCTGTTGACATTGCTTATGTGGGGATGTTTTATCGTGATAATGAATACTGTGAAGGTTCGCAGGCAGTATATCTGGATGACAGGTAGTCTGGTTCTTTGTATTGTACCAGTGATGCAAAACCGGTTTATTACAGCGTTGTTTCTTCCATTTGATCAGAATGTATTATGGTATCAACAGTGGCAATTAAAATGTCTGCTTGTAATCATAACGTCATTTCTTCAGTATTATTTGTTAGCGGCTGATTTTTATTGTCCGTTTGGGAATAATCACAGAGAATAAGAACAGTGAAAATTCTATTGGCAGGAGGATTTGGATATGATTAAAATTGATCATGTAAATAAAGAATTGAAACATAAAAACGTATTATGTGACATCACTTTTGAATTTCAGGAAGGGAAAGCTTATCTGCTGAAAGGACACAATGGGTGTGGAAAAACCATGCTGCTGCGAATTGTTTGCGGATTGCTTCATCCCGATTCAGGTACGGTTCACTGCGCGGAAAATACAACGTTTGGAGTAATTATTGAGAATCCATCATTTGTGGAAAATGAAACTGCGTGGCAGAATCTGGTGTACCTTGCCAAAATCAATCATGTAATAGGCAGGGAACAGATTGAAACGGCTTTGAGAGCAGTAAATCTGTTTGATGATAAAGATAAAAAAGTAAAGCGGTATTCACTGGGAATGAAACAGCGTCTTGCAATCTGTCAGGCAATTATGGAAGATCCGGATGTTCTTCTTTTGGACGAGCCTTTTAATGCGCTTGATCCGGATAATGTCCGGGCAGTAGAACGAATTATTCTGGAAGAAAAGCAAAAAGGAAAAATCGTGATTGTTGCTGCTCATATGATTGATCAGAACCTGGATCATCTGTTTGATGAAGTAATTACGATGGCAGAAGGCAGAATTGTCTGA
>JBJEIY010000042.1:0-1757 GCA_051877515.1 Lachnospiraceae bacterium
CTATTTTTTCTGTTTTGTTTTTTTGATGATTGCCCGCATATCTGCCTTTGATATGAACTCATAGTCTGTCCTAAAATCAAAGGCGCTGTGTAAGGCATCTGTCAGTTTCGTGCGTTTGTAGGAAGGAATGTAGCCACTGTCTTTGGACAGCAGGGTTACATTCATTTCCCGGAGGGTTTTCAAAATTTCGCTGCAGGTGAATCCTTCTCCCAGTTTCTTTTCCAGCAGGCGGTAAACCAGAAGACTGATGTAACAGGTTATAAAGTGGGCTTTTATGCTGTCTTCCCGTCTTACAAAAACAGGTCTTGCTTCGAATTCTGTTTTCATGATCCGGAAGTTTTCTTCAATCTCCCAGCGGCGTTTGTTGATGTTGATAATCTCCCGGACATCACCGTCCAGGTTTGTTACAACAGCATAGAAACCATCATACATGGCTTCTTCACGGATGCGTTCCTCATCCAGCTGGTAAACCTGCTTCTGTGCAATCTCACCATCGTCGGTAACTGCTGTTTTCTGAATGAAGCGGGAGGGATCGTTTGGATTTTTCCCTTTTCTGGCTTTATCCGGAGACTGCATGATATTTATGGCACGCTCAATCTGTCCTGTCCGGATCTTTTGCTGGTATGCCTTGTATTTCGGCGAGTATGTGATGATAACGGTTTCATCCATGTCTCCCGTGACAAGAGGGTATTCTTTGTAATAAACGGTGTTGTACACTTCAGGATCGGTCTCGTCCAGGGTGGAAATGTCTATGAATTTATCCGACCCCGGAACTCTGAACTGTGTTGGCAGGAGTGCCAGCTCACGTTCTTCTTTTTTCATCTTTTTCAAAGAGTACGTGATTACATAAGACCGGTTTCCAAAGCTGTTAAAAAAGCGGTTGTCTTTACTGCCGAGACCGGCATCAGAGCAGAAGATAAATTCACTGCAGTTAAAATCCCGTATTACTTTGGTTTCCAGAGGTTTGAGGGTGAGCTGTTCATTCTGGTTTCCGGGATACAGGTCAAAGGAAAGGGGGATCCCATCGGCATCCATGAAAAGTCCCATAGTCACGATGGGATTGGGCCTGTGTTCCTTGCTTTTACCATACTTTTTCATGCCGTCTTCCGATTCGATCTCGAAATAGTAGTTGGTACAGTCATAGTAAAGGATCTTTGAGTTACGCGGATGAACAAAGTTGGAATTCTGGTAAAGTTCTTCCTGAATGTAATCCGCTTCCTCCGCAAGAACAGAAAGGGAACGGTAAAGATTCTTCAGGGAATACTTAGGCGGCTCCAACAGGGACTGACAGTAGGAAAAACTGCTGAGTTTGCTGGAAGGGGAAAGTATCCTTGCGTAGATCAGATCCGTAAGGATAGCGTGGAAATCGTAGGTAAACTTATGGTGATTGCGGATATTTCTGCAAATGTTGTCCAGCCTTAATTCGGTGCAGAGCTGCTGCAGGAACAGATAGCCGACGTTAAAAAGGCGTTCTTCGTCTAAAGGAATACGTGCGAGAGGGGAAAAGGAGACAGTAACTTTTTCTTTCCGCTGGTTATAGAGTATGGTTTCTTTTTCTGCTTCCTCTTTTGCCCAGTCAATCATTTTGTTCTCATCACCAGAGAACTGTGTTAAAAGATCATTGTACTTGCCAAGCTTCTTATAGATGCGGGAAGAAGTTTTGCCGTTTTCTTTACGATAAGACTGTTTGATATAGACATCCTGATTGCCTTTGTTTCCAGTAATGGATACATACATAATATTTTTCTCCTGAAATA
>JBJEIY010000043.1:0-1733 GCA_051877515.1 Lachnospiraceae bacterium
CGAGGGCACTGAAAAAGTATAGGAAAAACAAACATCGCGAGAATGGAAAATTTAAGCAAAAGCCTCAAATGTATATGAAACTTGCAAATTTTCCAATCTCGCAGCGATGTTATTGTTCAAGGTTGTCTTTATTCTTCTGAGTTGAGGCTATTTCCCATTATTTTTCTTTTCCTCGTCCTTAATAGTTACAATTCGCCTCAAATTGGACACAAATATGGCTACCGCCCCTTGCATTTCCATATTTGATAGTCCGTAAGATAGTGCCCTGCTATATCCAAATACATTCTTGAGTTCGGCATTTTTGGCTTCAATTTTATACCGCTCCTTTGAGAGGGATTTGAAACGTTCTGTTTCCTGGAACTCCATCTGCGATTTGTGAGCATCCGACTTGATGGACACCGTGTAACTTTTACTCTTGGCTCCCGGTTTATAACACCCGTCCCGGTGCGCACAGGTCTTGCATTTCTCCACATCAAAGTAATAGGCCATGGTCGGATTGCTTGGACCCTTATTTGTCCCCTGACGTACTTTCTTGATGGCCATGTGCCCGGCTTTGCACACAAACATGCCTGCATCCTTGTTATATTCGAATTTGTCTCCTTCCCTCCTATGCCCCTGGCTTATGCATGGATTAACCTTAGACACTAAGTCAATGTGCTTCTCCTGTGCCATCTCAATGTTCTGTTTACCAGAGTATGCGGTATCTCCAACCACCGCATCGACCTTAACGCCATTTCCTATGCTTTTCTCTACCAACTTCTTCAATTCCGGGCCATCGCCTTTGTCGCCAGAGGTGATTGTGGCAGCTACGACTATTCGTTCCGGAGTCATTGATAAATGGGTCTTGTATCCGAAAAATTCTGTGTCGGAACTCTTGTGCCCCATACGGGCATCCCTGTCCTTTGATGTATTGTAATGGTCTTTTATATCTTCCAGCGTCTCAGACAGAAGGTTTGTTTTCTCCTTGACAGCAGGAATCTCTGACATTGGGGTTTCCTTGATGCAAGTCAGAAGTTTCTCAGTATATTCAATTTCATGCCTCAAATCCTGGTCTTCATTTTTTGCAGGGAGGCTCTTCTTTACATCCTCGTCGATGCTGTATATCGCCTTACGCAATAGTCTTGACCTCTCTTTTAATATATCCACAGGAAGATAAGGTTTTGACCGTGAATGTGTATGAGTCGCATCCACGATGATTGTCCCGGACTTGATTATTCCTTTGTCGATGGCTATCTTCACTGATTTACGGATAAGCATATCCAACAAATCCATATCCTTCAACCGCAGCTTGCGGAATTTGCAGAGCGAACTTGGATTGATAACATCATCTTCCGGCATCATACCAAGGAAGTATTTGAAAGACAGGTCATATCGTGAATGCTCTACAACATCTACATCCGACAAGGTGTATATGGTCTTCAACATAAGATACTTGAACATCCTGATTGGATCTTCCGCCACTCGTCCATTGTCTAACGTGTATTTGTCCACAAGTTTCTCATAGACAAAGTCGAAATCTATCAAATCGTTAATTTGACGTAATATATGGTCTTTAGGAACGAGTATGTCGTATAAAGCAGCATGTTCACTGAATTGTATCTGTTGTTGAAAGGGTAACATAACTTATTGATTTACAGTTGCTAAGTTACAAAAAATCAAGCAAACCAACAAATATAATTATAGTTAGTTTGCTTGATTTTTAGCATCCCTTGGGGACTTTTTCAGTGCCCTCG
>JBJEIY010000044.1:0-6240 GCA_051877515.1 Lachnospiraceae bacterium
TTTCTTTTCATATCCATACTCCTTCCTTAGGTTCTACCTGTAGTATGGACATAAAAATCACTCTTCATTCTGACATAATTTTATATTTTTAAAAAAGTATGACAGTATTTCCTCCGCATTCTTTCCCTCTTTGGCAAGTGTGTTCGCCTTATTCTGACTAAGACCCAGTCCATGTCCCACACCCTTGGTCACAACGCGGACTTTCTTTTCTACATCAGCTGTATAAAAGCATGCTGATGGAAGATGATACTTTTCCCGAAACTCTTCCCCCGTCATAATCATGGTGTTAATTCTTACTTTTTCCACATAACCACTTCGAAATCTGCTTAGAATCTCCACATTCCCACCTAATTCTTCCGTGGAAAAATAGAATACCTTCAGATAATCTTTCGCCAGAATATCTTCCGGACAAGACACGCTTTTCAGATAATCCGCTGCTGCATCTGTAATCTCACCGGCTTCTCTGGTGGATCCACAGCTTATCCTATGATAAGGCAGTTCTTTTACTTCGTTTCCCACTTTTGCAATGATTCCTGTGGTTTCCTCCACCGCCTGCCGGAATTCTTCATATACTTTTCCGGTGGTATCTTTCTCTAAAAAATCCTTTAAGCGCATCAGATCATCCTGTGATTCTTCCGGATGCAGTGTCAGATTCGTCCGGATCAGGATTGCCTGCGCTTTTAATGCCTCCTTTTCTGCATTCCGATCGATCTTTGCAATTAAACCCAGCAGGACCTGTTCTTCCAATGAATCGGTATCCTTCATAAAAAAAGCTCCTGTTAATGGAATCATCACTAACAGGAGGTAAATACAAACGATATATTTCATGGATTGTATTTTTTTCATAAAAATCTCCTGTCCTACATTATATATTAGACTTTGAGATTTTATGAATGGTTTCTTTTTTTTCTATGATTTTATCCGTCAAAACAGCAAACTGTTCCAGTGTTAACGCCTCTCCCCGAATGGTAGGAGACAGCTCCATCTGCTCAAGGATCTCTAACAACTTCTCTTTCGATACCGGGATCCCACCATTGATCAGGCTGTTGGTCAATGTTTTCCTTCGCTGGTTAAAAGAAGCCCGGATAATGCGAAACAGCATTTCTTCATTCTCCACTATTACCGGTGGTTCTTCAAATCGGGTGAGACGGATCACTGCCGAACCCACCTTCGGCCGGGGCATGAAACAGTTCGGTGGCACATTTGCCACAATCTGCGGTTGTGCAAAATACTGTACGGCCAGAGACAAGGCACCATAGTCCTTGGTCCCCGGTCCTGCCTGCATGCGATCCGCTACCTCTTTTTGCACCATGATCGTAATGCTGCTTAAAGGCACCCGGCTCTCAAACAGACCCATAATAATGGGTGTGGTAATGTAATAGGGCAGATTTGCCACCACTTTAATGGGACGACCTGCATTTCTTTCCTCTACCAATTGATTGATATCTACTTTTAAAATATCCTCATTGATCACGGATACATTACTATATTCCGAAAGGGTATCCTCTAAGATGGGAATCAGGTTCTTATCAATCTCTACTGCCACTACTTCACGGGCATTTTCACACAGATACTGTGTCATGGTTCCGATTCCCGGACCAATCTCTAACACAAGGTCTTCTTTGGTGATTTCTGCTGCCTTTATGATGCGGTCTAACACCGAAGTATCTATAAGAAAATTCTGACCAAATTTCTTCTGAAAATTAAAATCGTATTTTTGAAGAACGGCAATGGTATTTGCCGGTACGCCAAGTTTTGCCATCGTTTCTCCTTTTTAATCTTCCTGGGTTATGCCATATACACGACATGCATTATCAAATGTGATCCGTTCCACTTCTTGTCCACTCACACCCTTTAATTCGGCAATCTTATCCACAATATAGGGCAGGTATAACGATGAATTCCGCTGTCCCCGATAGGGCTCCGGCGCCATATAAGGGCAGTCTGTTTCCACCACAATGCGTTCCAGGGGAATCTCTTCCACCACCTGTTTTAATACCCGTGCATTTTTAAAAGTGACCACACCGCCCACACCAATATAATATCCCATTTTGATAAATTCTACAGCCATTTCCGGAGAATAACTGTAACAGTGGATAATACCCGGGTTATCCCGCTTTGGCTCTTTTTTCAGGATCTCCATGGTATCTGCGGCGGCATCTCTGGAATGGATGATCACCGGCAGACCCACTTCCCGGGATAGTTTTAACTGCTGCCGGAATATTTCCTGCTGCTGTTTTCTTACCTCTTCGTCCTTTTCCCAGTAATAGTCTAATCCGATCTCTCCAATGGCAACTACTTTTTCATCTTCTGCCATTTTTTTTAAATCTTCATAAGAATCCGGAGCCAGACACCGGATTTCACTGGGATGTACTCCTACTGCTGCATACATGTGGGAATAGGTATGTGCCAGCTGCACACTTTTGCGGGAGGTTTCCATCGTGGCTCCCGCATTTACAACGATTCCAATTCCAGCAGAAAAAATCTCCCGAAGGAGATTTTCTCTGTCATCATCATATTGTTCATCTTCATAATGTGCGTGTGTTTCAAAAATCATTTAACCGACCTCTGCACCGGGTTTGATATCCTTATCCGGAACCATTACAAAAACATGATCTTCATCATCTTCTGCCGACAGGATCATTCCCTGACTCTCCATTCCGGCAATCATACGGGGTTCTAAGTTCACAAGAACCATCACATTCTTGCCCACCATCTCTTCCGGAGAATAGTACTTTTTAATTCCGGACAGGATCTGCTTTACTTCATTTCCAATCTGAACCTTAAATAACAGTAACTTCTTGCTCTTTGGCACTTCCTCACAGGAAAGCACTTTTCCGATCCGGAACTGTAATTTATCAAAATCCTCATAGGTAACCGTTGGTTTTGCTTCCACATCCATTCCCGCTACCTGTCCGTCGTCTGCTTTTTCTTCTTCGTGAGAACCATATAATTCTTCTACTTTTGCCAATACCTCTGCCTCATCCAGACGGGCAAATAATATCTCCGGTTTGTCAGTCACTGTGTTGCCGCTTGGATACAATCCAAATTGATCCAGAGTCTCATATTCTCTGGGCTCTACACAAAGCTGACTTAAGATCTTCTCCGATGTTTCTGTCATGAAGCTGCGCAGAAGATTTGCTCCGATGCTGATGCTTTCGGTTAAGTTATATAAAACCGTAGCCAGACGGTCTTTGGTCGCTTCGTCTTTTGCCAGCACCCAGGGTGTCGTCTCATCAATATACTTATTGCAGCGTTTGAATAAGTTAAAAATCTCAGTGAGAGCATCGGCTACCCGAAGCTCTTCCATTTTCTCTTCTACCTTCGCTCTGGTTCCGGTAACAACGGCTTTTAAGTCCTCATCCACCGGTTCTGCAACGCCTTTATCTTCTACCACGCCGCCAAAATATTTATTACTCATGGAAACCGTCCGGTTCACCAGATTACCCAGTGTATTGGCCAGGTCGGAATTGGTACGCTCTACCACCAGCTCCCAGGTAATATTTCCGTCATTATCAAATGGCATCTCATGTAATACGAAATAACGTACTGCATCCACACCAAACATCTCTACCAACTGATCGGCATAGATTACATTTCCCTTGGATTTGCTCATTTTTCCGCCACCCATGAGTAACCAGGGATGACCGAATACCTGCTTTGGCAGCGGAATATCCAATGCCATCAGGAAGATCGGCCAGTAAATGGTATGGAAACGGATGATATCTTTTCCAATCAAATGCAGATCTGCCGGCCAGTTTTTATGAAATAACTCTGTAGAATCTCCATCTGCATCATATCCGATCTTGGTGATATAGTTGGTCAGAGCATCCAGCCATACATAAACCACATGCTTTGGATCAAAATCCACCGGGATGCCCCAGCTAAATGAGGTCCTGGATACACACAGATCCTGCAGACCCGGAAGCAGGAAATTGTTCATCATTTCGTTTTTCCGTGCAACCGGCTGAATAAATTCCGGATGGGTATTGATATGCTCAATCAGACGATCTGCGTATTTGCTCATTTTGAAGAAGTATGCTTCCTCCCTGGTCTGGACTACTTCCCTGCCACAGTCCGGGCATTTTCCGTCCACCAGCTGAGACTCGGTAAAGAAAGACTCACAGGGCGTACAATACAATCCTTCGTAATGTCCCTTATAAATATCTCCCTGATCATACAGTTTCTTAAAGATCTTCTGAACCTGTTTTTCATGATCTTCATCCGTGGTGCGGACAAAACTGTCATAGGAAGTGTTCATCATATCCCAGATCCGCTTTACTTCTCCGGCCACCTCATCTACATACTGTTTTGGGGTTACTCCTTTATCTTCCGCTTTCATCTGTATCTTCTGACCGTGCTCATCCGTTCCGGTCTGAAAATACACATCATAGCCTTCTTCCCGCTTAAATCTGGCAATGGCATCTGCCAATACGATCTCATAAGTATTACCGATATGCGGCTTTCCTGAAGTATAAGCAATGGCCGTTGTCAGATAATATTTTCCGCGTTTACATTTATCACACATAGACAACTCTCCTTTTTATTATCTTAAACAAGTATACACGATAAATCCAAGATACACAAGCAACATCACGATTCCTTGCGTTTTACTGATCTTTTTATCCTTGATGGTAAAAGCAAATACCAGCAGGCTCATGATTGTCATGGCGATCAGATCTATGATGTTCGCCCCAATCACTTCAACCGGACTGATGGCTGCTGCCACACCAAGTACCAAAAGAACATTAAAAATATTGGAACCGATCACATTTCCCAATGCCATGTCCACTTCATTTTTTCTGGCTGCCACGATGGATGTAACCAACTCCGGAAGTGAAGTTCCGCAAGCCACAATGGTAAGTCCCACCAGGGTCTGGCTCATGCCGAAGCGGATGGCAATACGGGATGCACTGTCTACCACCAGATCGCCGCCTCCGGCAATGGCTACGGCTCCGATCAGAATATAGAATACACAGATATAAGTGGGGATATCCTTAATCTGCTCTATCTCATCTTCTCCCTCGGTCAATTCCTTTCGCTGCCTGAGTCCGGAGATTACCATATAGTACAAAAACAGGCCAAAAACCACCAACAGGATCAGACCTTCGATTCTTCCTACCTGCATTCCTGTTACTCCTAATCCCAGCAGAAGGATCCCCACCAAAATGGAAAAAGGAAACTCTTTCTTTAAAGTCCCCATTGCTATGGTCAGGGGCACCATTAAGGCACATATGCCACACACCACCATTAGATTAAACATATTGGAACCTACAACGTTACTGATGGCAAGCTCATTGGAGTTTTTTACGGATGCGGCAATACTTACCGCACACTCCGGAGCGCTGGTACCCATGGCCACAATGGTCATACCGATAATAAAAGAGGGTACTTTCAATTTTTTTGCAACAGAAGCGCTTCCTTCCACAAAATAATCGGCGCCTTTGATCAGCAAAACAAAACCAACAATCAAAATTAAATAATCCATCTTTCCACTCCTTTTTATACCTATAAACTCAGAATTCCCAAATGCTCCAATAATATTTTTAATCCAATTAGAATTAAGATCACACCACCGGTAATCTGGGCTCCTTTTTCAAACCGGCTGCCAAATAAAAACCCAATCAGAACCCCTGCGTAGGAGATCACAAATGTTACAATACCGATCACCGAAATTGCTAATCCGATATTGACCCCCAGAAACGCCAGACTCACACCTACTGCCAGCGCATCGATACTGGTCGCGATTGCCAGTAAAAACAACTCTTTGAAGTCTAATTTTTCATTTTCTTCTGTCTGGCAGGAGGAACAGGGAGGCTCCTCTCCCCGGAATGTTTCTACCAGCATTTTTCCACCGATCAACACAAGTAGTACAAAAGCAATCCAATGATCAATGTTTTCAATGCTGGACGCAAAACTCCGGCCTGCTAACCAGCCGATAAGCGGCATGATGGCCTGAAAGATCCCGAAGAAGAATGCAATGATAAATGCATGCATGTGATTGATCTTCTTCATACCCAGTCCCTTACAAATGGATACGGCAAACGCATCCATTGCCAGACCAACTCCGATAAATCCTAATTCCAATATTCCCATGTTTCGTTCCTCGTTCCGTCGTTTTTAAATGCATTTTCAGGAAGCATTCCGGCTCTATGGCGATTTAAAAAAACTCATGTATGTTCCTATAAGAACATACATGAGTCTCATTCTTTACGATTTGCCAGGTCTACATCAGACCAG
>JBJEIY010000045.1:0-4916 GCA_051877515.1 Lachnospiraceae bacterium
TAAACCAGCCAGTAATTTCTTGCTTATGCTTGTATGCATGTAAGCATTCCTCCTTCATTATAATTCAATATTTTGTGTCAACAATTTATCCCCGGCTACCAGATTCCGGACAGAAACCGTTCCACATACACTTATTATACCTTTCTGCTCAATGTTTGCAACCTTTTTTTATATAAATTTATATTTTTTCATAAAAAGTTCATTTTTTGTTCATACTCTCGCATTAACCATTGATTTTACTGGCTTTTTTCGTTGTCCTCATTTATGTTCTCTCCGGCGATTCTTAACAGATTTCCAATTTCTTCGATCGGTATTTCCAAAAATTCAGACAACTCCTCAATTGTATAGCCTGCATTCTGTTCTTTTAAGACCTCTACTGCCTCTACAAGCTGGTTTAACTTGTCTGCAATCTTGTTATTTTCCCGCTTTGTATCTTCTCCCTGTGCCACATAAGATTTTAACAGCAGGTCAATTTCTTTTTTCAGGGAATCTAATATAGGATCTTTTTCAAAAAATGCTATATTTTCAAGCAATGTGAATACCTTCAGGTTCGTTTCCTGCACAAGATCGCCCAGCTGCTCTTTTCCGTTGGCATAGCTTTTTGCAATTTCGTAAATCAGCGGAAGGAGAAGATTATAGACTTCTGCGCCGTCCCGGATGCCATTTTTCACATCCTGCAGCAACGCTTCCAGGGCTTCTTCACTTTTTCGTTCGATATGGGCAATGTCTGCCTCGTAATATTTCATGAATTTCTTTTCTTCTTCGGAGAATTCGTAAGCCGCTTTCTGCTGCTCTCCCGGTTTCGGCGTATAGCCTTCCAGCAAGACCTGCCTGCTGAACAGGAATTCTCCCATAACTTCCCACTGGGCCTCGTTTAACTCTTTTGCTCCCAGCCGGCTTATCACCTGCTCTCTGGTGATTCGTCCATTTCCTTCTTTTCCCATTCTGGCAATATCTTTCATGCTTTCCAGAAATTTCAATTGCTCGTTCATTGTTTTGCTCTCCAATTTAATACTTTAACCATCTAAATTCCTTCTACAAAACAAGGCAGGTCTCCCTGCCCCTTGTATGTTTGTATTATTCCTTTACTTAACTGATCTGCATGCAAATTTACCCATGCTAGATTTCTCTTTCACTTTTCTCAATAATACCATAAATTCTGTTATTTTTCCATAGAACTTATTCTTTTATTTCTACCTCATCCTTTATCTCTACATTTCCACAATGCCATAGGATGCTTTTCAACATTTGAACACTCAGTAGTAGCTCCAAATATCAGTTCAGGACGAAATCTGCCTTCCCTAAATGTTTTCCAAAACATTTCTTCCTCTTTTGTCGGCATCAAAACAGAGGCAAGATATTGGCAAACCTTTTTCTGTGCCATTTCTAAATCAAATCTTTCACCTTTACGAAGCACCGGGTCTAAATCTCGTTTAATCTGCTGCTTAGAAACTTTTCCCACATTATCAAGTTCAAATCTCTCCAGTGGGCACTCTGCTCCAATAGCACTATAGAACGCTGCACTTTTTCGAAGCATAGCTTCTTCGCTTTCATCAAATAATCCATATTTGACCATATTGTACATATCATACAAATCTCGCGGTGCCGTTCTCGAAAGTAAGGCAACTGTCTTGGAGGCGAATATCTCTAACGGCGCCACCGAAAGAACAGTAAACTTCTTCTCGTCCCAAGGCAACCTTACCCCTCTTCTTGCTATCGGAAACACATGACAGCGAAGCATGTAGTTTATTTCAATCTTTATGTTATCCCTCACACCACCACAATTTACATATTCGTAAACATACGAATCCAAAGCATGATAATTCTTTGACTTCGGACTTAAAGTGTATCCATTTGCTGTCATATACTTACTGATTTTATCTGTAATAACATCTCTCTCCAATGTATCCCTTACGAAACCCAATTCTTTTGCCATTCTACCGAGGGTCAATCTATCCAATTGCATCATAATCCCCCACCCCTTTATCTATTAGTCCTTTCAAAGATTTTGGCACATAGAGTTTCCATCGTTCATGAAATAAATTATTCTGTGACCCCTTCATCAAATATCTTTTTGCATTAGAGGAATGCGCCTCACACTCTGCAAAAAACTCAGGTGAAAAATGAAATTCCTCTTTTAATTCTTCGAAAATATATCCACACTTTTGATACAAAAATCCATTCGCATTTCTAGCAAGACATGTTAATACCTTTTGCTCATTCAACCCCGGAACCAACATCATACATCGTATTACTTCTTCCAGCCCTGCTATCTTTTCAAAATCCCGAATACTATCCACCACTGTCTGTTCCACAGATGTGATACATATATTTCCTTGCTGCATTACATCTATATTTGGCTTACGTTCTACTCGACGATAAACTACACCATCATATTCAAAATCCGAGAACCTCTTTTCCGTTGCTACAAAACATTCATAGAACACTTGGCTTCCGTATCCATATACCTCAAAAGCGCTGTGATGCGAGATACAAGCATCCTCAAATAGATTAGAGCCTATTTGATAGCGGGAAAGAACCGGTTGTTTCGTCTCTAAACTAATTACCACATAAAAATCTCTTTTTACTTTTTCGATCAGTCCTTTTGCCTGATAATCATAGATAATACTGTTTGCAGCCCCTGCTGTTCCCACAATTTCTATCAATTGTTCTCTCGAAAAACATCCCTTTTCCAGCAATCTTTCGTAATGCTTCATCTCACATCGCCCCTCATTTTTATTTTTACAAAAAGTATTCCTTTTTTGCAATATATTTTACATCATCAAAAATAATAATTTTATTTTTAGCACAATCTATTGCAAAAAGCAAATACATTATGTATTTACCAAAACAAGTGCTTCATTACTCCTTCTTCCTCATAATCTTCCAGCATAAGATCAAACATCGTCTGCAGTCCTGCCTTTAGCGATCCAAGCTCAATATATTCTTCTCTGGTATGGGCTCCCTGTCCCAGATAAATTCCAAAACAGGCCGACGGGATCCCCTCCGACAGTGGAATATTGCAATCCGTGGATCCGCTGGTAAAGAAAGGACGCTGTCCGGTGTTTTTTTCCAGCAGATCAGACAGATGGTCGGACAGCTGACGTTGCGCTTTTTCATCTACCGGACCCATACCGGGGCGTTTGCCTATGACTTTGACACTGACGGTGGCATCCTGCGCTTTCACCGTTGCGCCATCTTCTAAGCGGAATGGTTCACCAAAATCGGATTGGGGGATTCCCAATACCCGATTGATCTTGTCCTGTGCAATTTCCTTCATCTGCCTTAAGCCCGCCTGCTCATCGGAACGGTACTCGTAGCAGAAGGTTGCCTGTTGGGCAATGGTGTTGACAGAGGTTCCGCCTTGTATTGTTCCCACATTGTAAGTGGTTTTTCCCGGAAGGGCTTCGGTATCTGTCTGATACAGGGCAGAGATCATTTCCGATGCCACTGCAATGGCGTTCCTGTTTCCAAATGCATTATAGGAATGACCGCCTTCGGTTTGCACCGTAATTTCGTAGCGGTCAGATCCCACGGCACGGTTGACAATTACATCGGTATTGCCGTCAAATGCGATGTGACGTGCAATGTCCCCGGCATAGCGGCTGTAGGCTGCACGCATTCCGCGCAGATTTCCCAGACCCTCTTCTCCGGAGTCCGCCACATAGGCAATGGGGCGACGCGGTGTAAGGTGATGCTGTATGCTGTATGCGCGTATGTATTTCATTGCCAGCAGCATGCCTGCAAGATTGGCGGTGTCATCTCCCACTCCGGGGGCGCACAGTCGTCCCTCTTCTTCTTTTACCGGCAGAGGTGTAGTATCTGGAAACACCACATCGGTATGGGCAGTGTAAAGGTGAAGGGTTGGGGCGGAGACTGCGGCAGGGGTGTCGATGGGAAATGCGGCAGGGGCGCCGGCAGAGGATTCGACCAGAGTGTCGGCAATGGGTGCGACCGGAGTGCCGGCAGGGGATTCGACCAGAGTGTCGGCAATGGGTGTGTCCGGAGTGCCGGCAGGGGTGACTTCCACAATTACATTCTTGGCTTCGTCCAGAATCACCTGCTCATAGCCTGCCTCTTCCAGATAGTGTTTCACAAAGTCTGCCCGTTTGTCTTCCTGACCGCTTGGCGCCGGTATGGCTGCTATGGTTTTGATTAATTGGACTAACTCCTCTATGATGCTGTTGGTAACTTCTATCGTTCTCATGTTTTTTCTCCTGTAAGCAAAAAATAATTCGCGGGCGGCTTCCGGCCGCCCGATGATTCTCTTGCATTCATCATGCTCTGCGTGAAATACTTCCACCGGAGTAACCGGCATGCGTGAATCCTCACACTGAAGCGACCGGCATGCGCGAATCCCCACACTGAAGCGACCGGCATGCGCGAGTTTTTCATGATTTCGTCGGTTTTTCGCGCAAATCCTTCTTTTTAGAGGCAAAAAATGGTCGAAATAGCGATTTTTTCTGCTCTCGCATGATTTTCTCGCGCATTTTTTCTAAAATTGCGCGAGAAAACCGGATCAGGGTAACATTTTTCGCTATTTACTTCCTCGAAGGGCTTCAAAAAAGGCAAGATGCGCGAGAAATCATCAAATATATGAATTTTTCGCGCGCGAGCCCGGGAATGCGACGCCCGGAGGGGCGTCTGGCATACCGGAAGAATGCGACGCCCGGAGGGGCGTTTGGCATACCGGAGGGAATGCGACGCCCGGAGGGGCGTTTGGCATACCGGAGGAATGCGGCGCCCGGAGGGCGCTTGGCTGACCAGTGGTAAACAGCAGCCCGGGAGGCGGCGCCCCGCAGTCTCTTTTCCTTAAAATAATTCACGGGCGGCCATAAGCCGCCCGGTCATCTTTTTCTTGTTCGCCCGGTCATCTTTTTCTTATTCGCCCGGTCATCTTTTTCTTATTCGCCCGG
>JBJEIY010000045.1:5016-76615 GCA_051877515.1 Lachnospiraceae bacterium
TTCGCCCGGTCATCTTTTTCTTATTCGCCCGGTCATCTTTTTCTTATTCGCCCGGAATGTGTTTCTTATAAGGTAATGCCGTTTTTCTCCAGCAGTGCTCTTGCACTCTCCACAGAATCGATTCCGGTTTTATTCTTAATCGGTGCAAATTCTTTTTCCCGAAGGATTTCAAATGGAAGATTGTTCTCCATCATATGCACCATGTCCAGAATCAGGGTTTCGTATTTGTGTCCGTTAGGCTCGGTTGGTTTCACTTCATTTCCCTCACTGTCGATACAGGGGATCTTTTTATCCACCACATGCAGGGTAAGGGGCTCGGTAAGAATTCTTTCCAGCGCGTCCACCCGGAACAGGTAATTTAAAATCACTCCGAAATTATATGCCGGTTCTCCTTTTTCATCCTTTGCATTCATCAAATCCTCGGTCAGCTCATAATATTCTACAATGGATGGCCTGCCGTCTTCTAAACAGATGGTTCCCACTTTTTCATCCGGCGCAGCCTTGCGAATCACCTTGGATCCTGATACATAGCCGCCGTCAATGGTGGCTCCCACAAAAACAGGATCCGCCATTCGCTGGAGTACATTATCCACCGCAAAAACATTCAGCCACTTAATTCCTTCTTCATGAATGCAATAATCTAATCCGCTGTTATACAGAGAGCCAAACCAGCCGCCATTTCCGTTGGGGGAAGTAGCCAGCTTATCTTTGCGCTCCAGATAGATCCTGCCTTCATAATCTGTTGCCGGTGCCATATCCTGTTTAAAGAAATGAACATACTCCGGCTTATAGCCAAAATATTCTTTCTCATGAAAGAAATCCATGGTTTTTTCATGATTCTTGTCGCTGGTCATAATGAACAGGTGGATCCAGTTTCCGGCTTCCTTTACCACATCCATGAGATTCTCGATCAGCCGTTGAAAAATGAACACCTCTTTGGTAATGCCTATATCGTACATTCCTTTGGGATTATCGGATCCAAGCCGGGTTCCCATGCCGCCCGCCAGAAGGACTGCTGCCACCTCGCCTTTGCGGATGGATTCCAAACCTGCCTTACGATACTGCGCTTCGTTTTGCTCAATCTCTTCCCGGGTCATTGCTTTTATGGGAGTAATGGTACCTCTGGCATTTTCCTGGCTGCCCGCCTGCCCGATCACAGCAAAATCCGTTGCCCCGATTTCTTCCAGCAAAGCTTCCTGTTGCTCTTTCGTCAATTCGTCATAGAATTTCAAAAGATGCATCTGCCCCCACTGTTGACATTTCTCTACAGCCTGTTCATACGTCATGTTCCATGTCCTCCATCAAACCACACTCTATTGTCCGGCACTATTTCTAAGGCGCTGCAGCTGCCGCACCTTTTCCTCACTCTCGGAGAGTTTTAAAATATTCTCTATCCTCTTGCGGGCCAGTTGCGCATCAAACGGTTTGGTAATGATTTCCAGAGCACCTAAAGAAAGTGCTTTTTCCTCATTCTCACGCTCACCGTGGGCAGTCACCATAATGGTGGGGATTTCCCGCAGATAAATCATGTCATTCATTTTTTCCTTCAGCTCCAGACCGCCCATCTTCGGCATCCGGATATCGGCGATCACCAGACTGATGTTGTTAAAATGCTTCTTGAGGATCTCGAAGGCCTCCTCACCATCCGAAGCTTCGATGACCCGGTACCTTTCGCTTACCATTTTCCGGACGATCTGCCGGTGAACTTTCTGATCATCTACCACCAGAACCGCACGGTCATATTCCGGAGTATAAGGTGTAAACACCTTGTCTTTTTCTTCGTTTAAGCGGTTTCTGAAATCCTCCTGGGTGATGGGCCGTGAAAACAGATAGCCCTGAATGCTGTCGCATCCCATACTGGCCAGAAGCTCATACTGCAGTTTGGTCTCCACACCCTCTGCCACCGTTTCCATTTTCAGCGCTTTTGCCATCTGTAAAATGAAAAACAGGATGTTGTTGGCCCGGTCTGAAGTTTCCAGGTCATTCACGAACTTCATATCGATCTTTAAGACATCCACATTAAAGTCCTTTAACATGTTCAGGGAAGAGTAGCCGCTTCCAAAATCATCCATGAGGATTTTGAAACTGCTGGCCTGGAAGTCCTTGATGGCTTCCATCATATACTGCGGATTATCCTCGTAGGCGCCCTCTGTAATTTCAATTTTGATCAAGGTTGGATCAATGTCGTACTCCTGCGTCAGCCTGCGGATTTCCTGTACAAATTCCGGCTTGTAAAAATTAACTCTGGAAATGTTAATGGAAATCGGAACGGTTGGCAGATTCTGATCAATCTGTCTTCTTTGGAATTTGCAGACCTGCTCACATACAAACAGATCCAGCATGGAGATAAACCCATTTTTCTCAAATATGGGCAGGAAAATGCCCGGGTTGATCATTCCCTTGGCCGGATGGTTCCAGCGGATCAACGCCTCTGCACCTATGGTCCTTCCGGTAGCGGTTTCCACAATGGGCTGCAGAAGAATCATAAACTGCTCTTCTCTTAATGCATTCTCCATTTCGCAGGTCAATTCCTGCTCACTTAACATTGTATTCTTCAACTCTTCACTATAGAAGCTATAGTGCTTGAGATAATTTCCTTTTACCATCTGAAGGGCCATGTCCGCACGGTCGCACATCAGACCGATGGGCACCTTGATGTCATCAATAACATAGACTCCCATATGCATCTGCAAGGTATAGTCAATGGGATTCCAGTTACCCCGTCCCTCCAGGATCTGCTCGATCTGTGGTAAAACAGAATCAAAGTAGCGTTTCACGGTTACGAACGCAAACCGGTCCGATCCGGCTCTGGCACACACGCCTTCTTCTCCAATAAGAGTGCGCAGCTGTTCTGCCAGCCGACACAAAACCAGATCTCCTGTGCTGCTTCCGAACAATTCGTTTACTACCTTGAAACGGTCAATGTCCCAGATACATACCACACACTGTTCGTTGTTTCTGGCACAGATAAAGTTATACGCCTCTTCGTAAAATGACTCACTATGATACAAGCCCGTAAGTACATCATGCTGCGCCCGATAGCTTAACTGCTCCATAGTTCGTTCCACCATGGTTCTGTCGTATTTACAACGCTTGATCACATTCTCCACACGCTGACGGACCACTCTGGAATCATAGGGCTTTCTGATAAAATCTTCTGCCCCCAGCTCCAGCGCCCGGTTCTCATGTTCCGTATCCTGAAATTGCGTGCTTACAACTACCGGAATATCCTTAAGTTCCGGATCCTGTTTCATCGTCTCCAAAAAAGTCAGTCCATCCATGACCGGCATAATAAGATCCAGCAAAACAACATCGAAGTGTTTTTTGTCCCGGAGGATCTTAAGCGCCTGTTCCCCCTCCTGCGCCTCGGTCACTTCATAATCATCTTGAAAAAATTCTTTCAAAATAGATCGACTGATTTCTTCGTCATCAATGATCAGCATCGTCAATTGCTTGTCCATGTATTATCCCCTCGAATCCTTTCTCTATTCGTAGATTATAGCTCACAGCCAAACGAGAAACAATAACGGAGCTGCGTTTTTCTCAGAATGTTCACATTTTTTTCACAATTTGACTGACAGCTTCATCAATTAATTCCCCTAACTTCTGATCTCCCACACCCATAACGATATAATCGCAGGTATTCATGGGAATCAGCACTTTTTTCGCCGGACTGGAAGCTACTGCCCGGGCCATGGCGGGTGTTACCTCCCCTAACAGGGCATCCGCTGCCAGGATCCCGATGGGTCCGACGATAAAATCTGCATTTCCGGCATTCACTACCACGGGATTCTCGCCGGTAGCTGCCGAACGGGCACCACTTTTTATCATGGAGGAAGTGGCAATGCTGTTGGTTCCGATCACCACCAGATCCTCTTCACTCTGTCCTGATTTAAGCCATTTTTCCACGAACATGCTGCCGATCCGGCCTCCCTGCCCGTCAATTACCATGATCTTCACGATGGATTCCTCCTTTGTTTGTATCCTATCCCTTTTCCTATAGATTCCGGTCCATGCTTCCGCTGCAAAAACCCTCCAAATCCATGGTTACATATTTATACCCCAGGGCTTTTATTTTTTCCACGATTTCCGTGCGGTGTTTCAGTATCTTATCCTCATCTTCCACATCCACTTCTATCCGGGCAACCTCCCCGTGTACCCGCACTCGTACATTATAGAAACCCAGACCTCGCAAAAACTTCTCTGCTTCATCTACCTGCCGCAGCATCTTTGCCGTAAGATGGGTTCCGTACGGAAAACGGGTGGCCAGACAGGGCATGGAAGGTTTCTCTGCTGCCGGAATCCCATATTCCTTCAAAAGCTCTCGAACCTGCGCTTTTGTTATGCCACACTCCGCCAGAGGGCTTCGTATCCCCAACTCTTTCAGTGCCTGCAGCCCGGGGCGGTACACATGAAGATCGTCTTCATTGGTGCCGTCCATGATGACGGAGATCCCTAACTGCCCTGCAAGGTCCTTCAGGCCGGTAAACATATATTTTTTGCAACGATAGCAGCGGTCCTTGGGATTATCCGCAATTCCCGCCCGGGCAAACTCATCCACCCGGATCTCCTTAAAAACTGCTCCCATTTCTTCTGCTGCTTTGCGGGCCTGCTCCGACTCTCCGCCGGGATGCAGAGTGGTGTGGATGCACATGGCATAAACCTGCGTATTGTTCTGTCTGGAAGCCTGCACAGCCATGCTCAGGATCAGACTGCTGTCTGCTCCACCGGAAAAAGCTACTGCTACATTTTCTTTCGTTACTTCCGCCATATAGCGAAGCAGCGTCTCTTTGTATGCTTCCATATTGTCCCGGGTCTCCGAAGTACCGGGACATTTCGTCATCTCTTTCATCTTTTACCGTCTCCCTGTTAAGTCACAATAGACTTCCTGAAAGCTTTTACTGTCTTCCTGCTAAGTCATGGCAGACTTCCTGAAAGCTTTTACCGGTTCGCCCACATAGCTCCTCCAGGCTGTCATACTCCGGATAGCGGCGCTGCTCTCCGTCGGGAAGGGTAACGCATTTTACTTTTACCACGCCTTCCGGAGTGCTGACTTCTTCCATCCTGCGGGGTAAAATGGTCCTCTCCATCCTGCACCTTCGGATTCCAATGGTGGAAGTCTCTTTAAAAATAATCCGTTCTATATCTGTCACATCTTCTTCCCTGCATAAAACAGTCAGGCAGTAGGCCGGGCGGTTCTTTTTCATGTAAATGGGGGTGAAGTAGGCATCTCTGGCCCCCGCTTCCATAAGCCGCCGCAAAACATAGCCCATGTTCTCGCCTGTGCAGTCATCGATGTTGGTTTCCAATTTGTAAACAAAGTCACCGGTGGATGTGCCGTCGGCAATCAGCATGGCGCGCAACATACTGGGGCGACGATAAGCTCTTTTTCCTGCACCGATACCGGTTTTAAGAATGGTATATTTTTCAGGAAGGTCACTATCTGTACGGATTGCCGCCAAAATCGCTGCTCCGGTAGGTGTAACCAACTCTGCTTCCATATCCGTACTATGTAATGGGAGCTGATGAGCCTGAGCGATGTGCGTCACTGCGGGCACCGGAATCGGAATCTCACCATGCTGGCAACGGACATAGCCACGGCCTTCGTAGACTACCGGCACAATCGTCCGGGTAATTCCCAGATTATCAAGACATACCGCCACCGCAATGATATCCACAATGGAGTCGATAGCTCCCACCTCGTGGAAATGTACTTCCTGAACCGGAACGCCGTGAGCCTTGGACTCTGCCTCTGCAATGATGGTAAAAATACGATTTGCGATGGTCTTGGCTCCCCCGGTCATCTCGGTGTGCTCTATGATGTGAAGCACATCATGGAGATTACGGTGCTCATGCGTGTGGTGATGGTCGTGATCGTGGTCGTGACCGTGGGCGTGGTCATGATCGTGGTCGTGGTCGTGACCGTGGGCATGCTCGTGATCGTGGGCATGGTCATGATCGTTCTCGTGATCATGGTCGTGACCGTGGGCATGGTCATGATCGTGGTCGTGATTATGGTCGTGGTCGTGACCAAACAGATACTCCATATCGTGATCATGGTTTTCATGGGCTTCATCCAGAATGACATCAAAATCACAGGCATCGATACCGGACAGACTCTTTCTGGAAACTTTCGTAGCAAAACCGGAAGCCGGAATAGAATCCAGTGCATTTTTCAGCACCTGTTCATCTGCACCCAGGTCCAGCAAGGCTGCCACCGTCATATCTCCACTGATCCCGGAATAGCACTCCAAATATAATGTATTATTCATGATTACTTCCTCCTGTCTGAAGACAGCCTGAATCCTTGCCGACCGGCTTCCATAGCCGGGCGGCGTAAATTCTGACTCTTTTATTCCCGGTCCGCCGGACTCTTGCCGCCCTCTGCAAGACGGTTGATCTGTGTTGCAATGTAACCCGCGCCATATCCGTTGTCAATATTTACTACCGCAATTCCGTTGGCGCAGGAATTGATCATGGTCATTAAAGCTGACAGTCCCTTGAAATTCGCTCCGTATCCTACCGAAGTCGGGACTGCGATCACCGGTTTACTTACCAGTCCGCCAACCACACTGGCCAGCGCTCCTTCCATACCGGCAATAGTTACCACGCAGTTCGCGCTCTGGATCGTCTCCACCTTGGAAAGCAGTCGGTGAATGCCGCTGACTCCCACATCGTAAATCCTCTCCACTCTGCTCCCGAAATACTCTATCGTCTGGGCCGCCTCTTCCGCAACAGGAATATCTGCTGTTCCTGCGGTGCATACCGCTACTTTTCCGATCAGTTCCCGGTTCTCATCTCCCGGCGCGTCAATGCGCAGGATCCGTGACAACCGGTCATACTGTACCTGGGGGAATTCTTTTTGAATTAGTTCGTATTGCTGTTCGCTGGCCCGGGTACCAAATACCCGGCCGTCCATTTCATATAATCGTCGATAGATAGACAACAGATGATCATCTGCTTTGCCCGCGCAGAAAACCACTTCCGCAAAACCTGTGCGTGCCTCCCGCTGTCCGTCTAATTTCGCATAGCCCATTTCTTCATAAGGCTGCCTGCGAAACAGAGCCTCTGCCTGTTCTACTGACAAGGTTCCGTTTTTCACCTGTTCTAAAATTTCCCTGGTATCCATAGTTCCTCCGGCCTTTTGTATTTCATCATGAGATTTCTCTGGCAAACCCCTGCGTCATACGGATGTGGTTTCCCATCTCAATCGCGTGTTTCTCTGTCCAAAATAAAATGCCATGAAAAGATAAGCTCCGTTTCGGTTGTCAGAGCATCACCTTCATGGCTTATCCAATACCTTCGTGGTATTCACATCGGTTCGATTATAGCATATCTTTGGGGGCATGGCTAGAGTAATTTTGCTACCGCTGCTTTATATTCCTGCAAATTTCGTGCTTTCTTGATTCTTTTGGCGGTTTTCTCGGAATTCGGAAAATCCGCTATCATATATCCCCATAACTCTTTCATCTTCTGGATCACCTGACTGTCTCCGGACAATTCTCTTTCGTACCCTTCCACCAACATATCATGGAAAGCCCGGAAATCCGGTTCGCAGTAGGCTGGCTGTTCCATGATTTCCACGGACAGCGACGGATGAAATAAAATGCCGCGCCCTAACATTACAGTAAGATTTCCGGTTTGCCGTCGCTGATACTCCTCCAGGGTAAAAATGTCTCCGTTGTAACATAGGGGATGCACACTTTTTTCCATTGCAAGCTGAAATGCCCCATACCTGGGAGTTCCTTTGTAGAAATCCTTTAACAATCGCGCGTGGACGATCAGTTCTTTGACCGGATACCGGTTATATAATTCCAGAAGCGGCTCCCATTCCTCTTCTTTTTCTATGCCCAGTCTGGTTTTTATGGAAATCTCCACCGGGGGATTGGTGAAAATCGCATCCAGAAAACGTTCCAGCTCCGAAAGATCCGCCAGCATTCCGGCACCTTTTTTCTTGGTGGTCACGGTAGGGGACGGGCAACCCAGATTCAGGTTCACTTCCGTATAACCATATTCCTTCAGTTCGCGCGCCGTATCCAGAAAACGCTTCGGGTCCTTGGTCAGGATCTGCGGTATAAGTGTAATTCCCTTATTGTTCTCCGGCAAAATATCACGTTTTTCCCTGCCGGACATACACCGGTTCTGGTTCGGCGAAATGAAGGGTGTAAAGTATTTCTGTATATGGGGATTGATGCAGGTATGATATGCCTGCCGGAAAACATGTCCCGTAATCCCTTCTAATGGTGCAATGTAGATTTTTCCCATACTATCCTTTCCGGAATGTATTCCTTGCATCGCGCCCCCGCGGAGTGTTTCCTTAATGTATCGATGTCCCCGCGGAGTGTTTCCTTAATGTATCGATGCCCCCGCGGAGTGCGGGGAGTGTCTGATACGATTTCATCCATGCTTAACAGGGCAACCTTACCAGGTGCTTAAGCACCTGGAACAATTCTTTCGTTATCTTCTCACGATTCATTTACTTTGACAAGCGAGAATTTCTACGAATCCATGATTTTTCGCTATTCTTGCCCCTATGATAGGCCTTGAAAGAGTCATTTTAGCGAAATAATCTCCCCCTTGTACATTTTTTCGCTAAAAACTCAAAAAAATTAGCGAAAAATTAACTTGAAGGATGAAAAAATCGCTATTTTGAGCCTTTTTCCCTTTGCTCCAACGGAATTTTAGCGAAAAATTAATGCCAACATAGATTTTTCGCTATAACCCGGCGCACACACCTTCACCGCGCTGCCGGACGCAGGAGAAATGCCGTATAGCACCGCGCTGCCGGACGCAGGAGAAATGCCGTATAGCACCGCGCTGCCGCGCGCAGGAGAAACGCCGCATAGCACCGCGCTGCCGCGCGGAGTGGGGGATGCCGCATTGCACCGCGCTGCCGGGCGGGAAACTTTGACCATCCAAAAAAAGGTACCGCCTTACATATCCACCCGGGATACCTGTACAGGCAGTACCTTTGACTTTAATTTGTTACGTTTCCCTATTTGGAAGATTCCTCTGTTTCAGGACCGGCAACATTTCCTGTCCCACTCTCTCCGGCATCATTCCCGGTCTTTGGAGTCTCATCCGAGATTCCGAAAGACGCATCGCTTTCTGTGTCTTCCCCGGACTCATTCAGGTCATCGCTTTCTGTGTCTTCTCCGGACTCATTCAGGTCATCGCCATCTGTGTCCTCTCCGGACTCATTCGGGTCATCGCCATCCGATACAGCCGCGTCATCTTCTGCGTTTTCTTCTTCCATTTCCGGCTTATCGGTCTGTGTTGAACCGCTTCCCACCTGACTGATCTCATCTTTTGATGATTCTGGCTCAATCTGCTCCACTTCTTCCAGAGAAGCGTCTGCATTGCCGGCCTCGTCCTTATCCGGATCAGCCTCGGCCTTATTCGAATCGGACGCATCCTTGCCCGGATCCGTCTCATCCTTACCGGAGCCAGCCGGATTCTTATCAGAACCGGTCTCAACTTCGCTTGGATTGACATCATCCCTCAGAATGTCCGATTGAAGCGCTTCATCCGTAGGCGATGTGATTGTTTCCCGCGCTTCCTTGTTATCTGCTTTCTTGGTTTCTACTTTTACATCAGAAGCATTGCTTTCCTGTGATGAAGTCGCTTCCAAACCTGTTGCCACCAGCACTCTTTCCTCTGCACCGGCTGCTGCCTGAGGAGTCGCTTTGTCAGCCTGCGCAGACAGGACATCCGGTTGACTCTGATCGGAAAGTGCAGTTACTGCCTCCGGTTCTTTCGGGTTGGTAAGGAAGCAGATTCCCAGCAACGCACAGGCTGCTGCCGCCTCCATCCTGACAAAAGCGGACGATTTTTTGTAACTTAGGATTTTTTTAATACGCATTTTAACGCCCACTTCGCCAAAAAACACCGGACAGGCTGCAATGGCATGTCTGGAAACACTGAAAGAAAGCAATGCTTCCGAATACATCTTACGTTCCCGGGGCATCATGTCCTTAACTACCCGTTCGTCACAGGCAATCTCGATATCCCTGCATAAAAGGATATAAGCTGCCCAGACCATGGGTGAAAACCAGTATACCGCCAGCAGGATAAAAGCTGCCAGCTTGATCACATGGTCTTTCTGCTTTGCATGGGAACGCTCATGAGCCACCACCATGGTAAGCTGCTGCTCACTGATGTGGTAAGGCACATAAATCTTCGGAGAACAGATACCCAGGATGAATGGTGTCTTCACATACTCACTCTGCCATACGTCTTCTTTCAAACGTACTGCAGTGCGAAGCTTAAGTTTCAGCCTGATAAAACTGATAAGACTGTAACCCAGCAACAGGAGCATGCCGACGATCCAGATTCCCGTAAACAGTTCCTGACCTACACCCTGTTTTTCCAAAATTAAATTCTCCACCTGTCTGGTAGATACCCTGTGAAGCCCACCGGGTACCAGGCTCAAATCGCTTTTCGGTAAAAACGGACATAGCAGACGAACCGCTACAAGCATCCAAAGAATGTAATTCACCCCTTTGGGTGCTTTTTTGAGAATGTGTCGGGCAATCATCACCGCAAGGATCAACCACCCCGCAGTAATGCTCATACCAACCAATTTGAAAAAGAGTACACTCATGGTTATTCCTCCGTGTATGAATCCAGCATCTGACGGATCTGGGCAAGTTCATCTTTCGACATATCTTTACGCTTGGTAAATGCCGCTACGAAAGCCGGCAGGGAACCTTCAAAAGTTCGCTCCACCAGTTCGTCGATCTCTGCCTGCTGCACCTGACTTTTGGAAACAAGGCTTGTTACCACTGCGTTCTCATTCTTGAGAATGCCCCGTTCACTCAATCGCTTGATGACGGTGTAGGTAGTGGCCTTCTTCCAGCCAAGCTCTTCCTGGCAAAGTCTTACCAGTTCCGTGCTCTTGACCGGTTCATGTTCCCACAGAATCAGACAAAACCGATACTCACTTTCAAATATTTTCGGTACCTCCATTTTATCCTCCTTCAAGTCTACTATATTAGACCTATTTGAAGTCTAACACGTTAGACCGTGATTGTCAACCTTTTTTCAATCTCATCTATAAGAATCATTTTCCGGATACTTCCGCAGGCCTCGCCTGCGGGAATCCTAATAGCGGACTTTAATCTGTGTGCCCTCACCTTCGTCACCGGTAAGTTCGATTGCGGCATCATGGATCTGGACAATATGTTTTACTATGGCAAGACCCAGTCCGGTGCCGCCGGTAGCTTTGGAACGGCTTTTATCCACCCGGTAAAAGCGCTCAAATACCCGTTCCTGTTCTGCCTTGGGAATACCGATCCCGTTGTCTTTGACCGTGAGGACCGGATGACCGTCCTCATAACCGGTTGTAATCCAGACACTTCCGCCTTCATTGTTGTAACGGATCGCATTTTGCACCAGATTATCCACCAGTTCCCGGGTCATTTCCCGATTGCCCCGGATGGTACAACTTTCTGTTTCCACATATATCCGGACTCCGCGTTTTTCTGCACTGATACGCAGCGCTTCTACGCCTTCATCCACGATTTCTTTCAGATCTAATTCCTCAAAAGCCTGCTGATCATCACTGCGGTCCAGCTCTGACAGACGGATGATATCATTGATCAGGGTAAGAAGCCTCTCGGCATTCTTCCGGATTTCCTGAATAAAATGCATTCCCTGTTCCTCATCCACCATATGATTCTCGATCAGCTCCGCATAACCTGAAATAGCTGTCAACGGAGTCTTCAATTCATGGGAAACATTCGCCGTGAAATCCTGGCGCATTTTCGCCGCAGAAAGGATATCTGCATGTTGCTTTCTTATGATATCGGCAAAAGGCCGCAATTCTTTATAGGCAGGCTCGATTGTGGCATCCCCCATGTTTTTGGCCATTTCCTCGATGGGCTCGATCAGCTGCCCGGTCAGCATGTGGGATAAAATGACACAGGCCACCACTACCAGTGCGCATAATAGACCGATGGTAGGCAGGGCTGTAAAAAAGACACTTAAAAAGCTGCGGGCCTGGGTTGCCACACGCAGCACCGTTCCGTTATCCAAAAGAATTGCATAATAGAAGGTATCCATATTCATGGTATCCGATTTCCGGACACTTTCTCCCACGCCCTGTTCAAAAGCCTGTCGTATCTCCGGACGGTCTTTGTGGTTAGAAAGTTTTCCGGCATTGGTATCGTTATCATACAATACGGTTCCGTCCCGATCCACCCAGGTCACCCGAAGATCTTCCAGTTCGTTGGTCAGATCGATATCCGGCGTATGCCCGTAAGCCGTTTCAAAATACCGGGTATCTTTTAACACCTGTGCACTGATCCTCAGATCTTTTTGCACCTGCTTCTGGAACAGGCCGTAGTAGGCAAAAGTGATACTGATGGCAGTGGACAGCACTGCCAGGATCGCAATGAACACGAGTCTAAAATTTATTTTCTGCTTCATTCAATCACATACCCCACATTTCTTACTGTACGGATCCTGCTGCCGGAAGGTCCCAGCTTCTGGCGCAGGGTTTTGATGTGCATATCCAGAGTCCTGCTCTCACCTTCAAAATCCATTCCCCATACCCGTTCCATGATCTGCTCTCTTCCCAGAACAATGTTACGGTTCAGCATCATGTAATGCAGCAGTTCGTACTCCTTATAGGTAAGGCCCACGCTTTTGCCGTCAATGCAGACTTCGTGCTTTTCGTCGTTGAGCACAAGCTCCCCTAGCTCCAGTACTTTGGCCTCCTGAGGATCGCTGCGGCGCAAAAGCGCTTTTACCCTGGTAATAAGCTCCATCACGGAAAAAGGTTTCTTAATGTAATCATCGGCTCCGTCTTCTAATCCTTTGATCAGATCCAGCTCCGTGGTCTTGGCTGTGACCATAATGACCGGCAGCCTTCTGGTTGCAGGATTCTGGCGCAGCTTTTTCACGATTTCATTGCCGTTTTCATCCGGAAGCATGATATCCAGAAGAACCAGATCCGGCAAAACCTCTTCTATTTTCTTGTAAAAACCTTTGGCCTGTTCAAATCCGAGCACCTGATACCCTGCATTTTTCAATGCAAATGTTTCAATCTCCCGGATACTCTCATCGTCCTCTACTATATAAATCAGTGCCACTTTATCAAGTCCTTTCTGTTTCCATTATTTTATCATGTCTTTCTTCAAGATGATACTTCTTTTTTGCATTGCGGTATTCTTCCCGGAAAGCTTCATCCTCTGTATCCAGCCGTTCCATGTATTCATGGGTTTCGAATCCGTCTTCATTGATTTCCAGCATCCCCACCGCAATATTGGAACAGTGGTCCGAAACGCGCTCCAGATAGGTCAGTACATCTTCCAGGATCAACCCCAGCTCAATGGTACATTTTCCTTTTCTGAGCCGGCGGATGTGACGCTGCTTGATTTCTTTGGTCAGTCCGTCAATGACTTTTTCCAGCGGTTCGATATTCTTGGCTTCTTCCAGATCTTCTCCTATAAATACGGCAGTAGCTCTTCCCACAATATCATCCACCGCACTTCTTAACACATTTAACTCCTTTTTCGCTTCTTCCGAAAAAGCAAGACCTTTTTCCCAGCTTTCCTGTGCCGATTCCATGATGTTAATGCCATGGTCGGAAATCCGTTCAAAATCGCTGATGGAATGAAGCAGGACCGACATGCTCTGACTGTCCTTCTTGCTAAGGTCCCGGCTGGTTAATTTTACCAGATAAGAGCCAACCACATCTTCGTAAGTGTCCACCCTTTGCTCCAGGTAGATCACCTCTTTGGCCTGCTGCTCATCAAAGTGTTCCAAAAGCGAAAGTGCCATATGCAATTCGTCCCGGACTTCCTGCGCCATGCGGTAGGTCATGTTTCTGCACAGCTCCATGGCAAAAGCGGGGCGCTCTAAGAAACGCTCATCCAGCGTTATGGCATTTTCTTCCAAACCTTCCTGCTCCTGACCCTGCTTGTCGCGAATGGTCAGTGTTGCCAGTTTCACCAGTCCGCCTGCTGCCGGGAACAGCACGATGGCACAACCGATATTAAATAAACTGTGGATTACCGCAATTCCGGCTGCATTTGCGGAATCCTGCAAAAAGGCAAACGGCTTTACTGCGTTGATTCCATAGAATACCAGCATGAAGAGGATGGTTCCGATAACATTGAAATACAGATGGATCATGGATGCCCGCTTGGCATTTTTGCTGGCTCCCACAGAAGAAAGGATCGCCGTAATACAGGTTCCGATATTCTGTCCCATAATAATGGGAATGGCTGCAGAATAATTCACAGCTCCGGTAATGCACAGAGCCTGCAGGATTCCTACCGATGCGGAGGAACTCTGGATGATTGCAGTCAGCAGGGCACCTGCCAGCATACCCAGAAGTGGATTGGAAAATGCAGTCAACACTCCGGTAAAATGCGGATTATCCGCCAGGGGCGCCACTGCACCACTCATGGTTTCCATTCCGAACATCAGAATTGCAAAGCCCAACAGGATGTTTCCCACATCTTTCTTGCGGTTATCGTTCCTGGCAGTCATGGTCAGGATGATGCCCACTGCTGCCAGGACCGGGGAAAAGGAGGAGGGCTTGAGTAGTTTTACCCATACTGCATCTCCCTGGATTCCCGTTAAGGATAACAACCAGGAGGTTACCGTGGTTCCGATATTGGCACCCATGATGATGCCCACTGCCTGATTCAGCTGCATGATGCCGGAGTTAACGAAACCAACCACCATAACGGTTGTGGCAGAAGAAGACTGGATAATGGCGGTCACCACCGCACCCAGCAATACTGCAAAAATCCGTCTGGAGGTAAGTTTTTCCAGAATCTGCTCTAACTTTCCTCCTGCCATTTTGGCTAGACCGTCTCCCATAGCGCTCATTCCGTACAGGAAAAGAGCCAGACCTCCGATCATGGTTAAGATGCTAAAAATATCCATAGATTTTACTCCTTCTTTGCAAACTGTTCTTACAGCTTCATCTTACAAACGGTATGTAAAATCTATGGATAGTCTTATGTAAAATCTATGTAAAGTTTGTAAAGTCCTTGCGATTCTGTGGGTTGGGGAATCTCGGACGCACGGACGAGAAAAAGGCTTATCCTTTGTCCAACCGTCAGAAATAATCGCACCATGTCCAAAATACATTGCCCACTCTCCCATACTTTTGTATAATGGATACATCAATACAGCTATGCAAGGAGGGGTAATTATGAAAAAAGAATTGAATATTGTTTATCGCGAACCCGAGGTGGAGGATGCAAAGAAAATCGTTGACTTCTACAACTTTGTAGGTGGAGAGACCACTTACCTTAGTTTTGAAAAGGACGAGTATCCCCTGGATGTGGATGGACAGGTAGATGATATCCTTTCCACAAAGAAACAGCCGGCCAGCATTATGCTGCTTGCTATGGATGGGGATGAAATTGCGGGAATCGGCACCATTCATTCCGGGAACAAGATCAAAGCCCGCCATCAGGGAGAGCTGGGTATCGTTGTTGCCAAAAAATACCAGGCTCAGGGTATCGGAAGCGAAATCATCCGCAGGCTCATTGATTTCTGTAAGGGAAATGGTGTTACCACAAGAATCCAGCTGGATACCCGGTGTGATAATGAAGTAGCTGTAAAATTGTATGAACAGTTTGGCTTTGAAATTGAAGGACGTTTGAAAAATACCACTCTTCTTAATGGAGAATACTTCGATTTGTATGTAATGGGATTAATGCTTTGACATGTATACATAAATTGGTATATTTGTTCATAAAAATAACGAATCAGGATTCTTTATTGTACATTTTGTCTTGTAGTGCTATAATTGTACTAACGTTTAAAATCTTGATTACAAAGGAGAGAGAGTATGGAGTTAAAGCAACGACAACGACTGGAAAAAAACCGGCTGACCTTCGTGCTTGGCACGATTCTGATCATAGCCATCGATATTCTGACTGTTCTGGGGCTGGTAGATGTAACCGCAAACCGTGCATTGGTTCTGGTGCGGATTATTCTATGCGCCATCCCTACTGTTATATTTTTCCTGGCTTATATCAAAATGCGGAACGAGGCAAAGTTCATTGTTATTTCTATTGTTTGTCTTCTGGCCGTGTATTCTGTGACAATCCTGACGAACAGCCACCTTGTATTCTATGCATTGGGCTATTCCATTATGCTTGCGATCATCCAATACTTAAATACCAAGTTTGCTAAGGCTGGTGCGATTTACATAGCGGCTGTGAACATCGTAGCTTCCGTGAAGAACTTTATCCTGATTCCTTCCGCACAGACTGATGCACTTATGCAGGGATGTTTCATGGTTCTGTTCTGTATTGTCAGCATTATCGTCGTAAACAGCATGGCAAGGCATACACAGGAAGATACGCAGGCAATTAAGGATCATTTAAACAGTTCCTCTTTGGTTGCATCCCAGATCATTGAAATGTCCGAGCAATTAGCCGACAAGTTCGAGGGCGCCCGGGAGAAAGCCGAGATCCTTACCAACAGCATGTCCAACAGCAATGATTCTGTAAAAGAGATTGCCTCCAGTATGAAACTGACTGCAGACGCCATTGAACAACAGACACTGCAGACCAATGACATTCAGATCAACCTGGAAAATGCCGAACGTGAGACGAAAGAAATCCAGGAAGCTTCTGATGTTTCCCAGCATGCCATTAAGGAGGGTGCGATCTTAGTCGCAGACCTGAAAGCCCAGGCTGACCAGACAGCCGAGATCAACCGTGCTACCAGAAGTACAACGGAAGAGTTGAACGACCGAATCAAAGAAGTAGAAGTTATCATCGGAACCATTTTAAGTATTTCCGATCAGACCAACCTGTTAGCTCTGAATGCTTCCATTGAAGCAGCAAGAGCCGGAGAAGCAGGAAAAGGATTTGCGGTTGTAGCGGATGAAATCCGTAAGTTATCCGAAGAGACCAAAGATTCCACCGGTCAGATCACCGATATTATCAAAAAGCTCACCGTGAATGTAGAAGAAGCTTCTACGAATATGCAACGCTCCGTGGAATCCTCCGGTAAGCAAAATGAAATGATCGAAGAAACCCGTGATAAGTTTAACCTCATCGAGGAGAAGATGAATGTCCTGCATTCTGCACTGGAAAGCCTGATTTCTGTTGTAGACAGTATCGTGGAAGCCAATACCAAGATCAATGACAACATCACCAATCTTTCCGCTACCAGTCAGGAAGTTGCAGCTTCATCCGAAAGCAGTATTTCCATCAGTGAAGACAGCATGCAGGATCTGGAATCCCTGAATGATCTTTTAAATGAGGTTTATACCATTTCCGAAAAGATGAGAGCGCTGGTTTCTCATCAGGAATAAACTGACAACATCAGATATTACAAAAAGCCCGTTCACCGGTGACAGGTACCAGAATCTCGGACACCTATCCCGCTGCCGGGCTTTTTCTATATTACATTCATCCTTACTTTCCTGAGATCACCACATGGTCCACACCAATGTAAGGCACCACCATGGTTCCGTCACAAAGCACTTCTTTGGACACCGCAACCACATTTTGGAACATCTGTGCCAGATTACCATTGATCATGGTTTCCATAACAGCTCCCTTGATCTGTCCGTTCTCCACATAAAAGCTTTTCTTTGCCACCCCGGATAATTCTCCGTTGCCGGATGGTCGCCCGCATGAAACGGTTCCCACAATAAGTCCGCGTTTCATATTTTTTACCATATCCGGATAGGGTGTCTCTCCTGCTTCCACCACCAGATCAAAACCGGAATTTCCTGCCCGGGGCACCTTGCATTTGTTGGAAGCATAGAAAGATGCCATGTAGCTCTTTAAAATACCTTTTTCAATGACCATATAGTCTTCAGAGCGAAATCCGTCTGCAGTATGGACTTCGTGATCAATAATGCGCGGATCCCAGGGTTTCATACCGATACTTAATTTCTCAGAAGCCACCTTTTCTTCCAGTTTACCAACCCACAGACCTGTGTTATCCAGGATGACAGAATCGGAAATAAAAGCGGACAGGGCATAGTAGATCATCTGCGCCGCACAATTAGGTGTAAAGATGACTTCACCCTCGAACTTGCCTTCTAAAGAGATGGGATTTAAGGAGTTCTCCGCATCCTGAAGGTCCTTTTCCACACCATCCAGTTCAAGCAACGGTCTGTCTAAATGATCGAAAACCGTCTGTGTTCCAATCATTCCTGTGGAATTGGTTCCGTCATTTCCCGCAAACTCCAAAGTCAGCTCATAGTGGCCTTCGAATTTTTCATCCTCACTGCCATTGGTATTACAGTAAATGGCGTGCTTTTTCACATGCTTTAAGATCACCTGCATCAACAGCACCTTAGGATGTTTCTTCGCGATTGCATCCACCAGTTCCCGGGCCCGCTGCATCAGGACATCGATATCCGGTTCCTCCACACCCAGATGAAATTCTGCCGGTTCTATTCCCGGTGCAATATCAAAGTTCTCATCCGCCGTTCCGGATTGTGCCGACAAAAGTGCCGTTTCCAAAGCCGTTTTCAAACTCTCTTCATCAAATTGGTTGACTGTGGTGGTTCCTACTTTGTGATCCCGAATGACTTTGATGCCTGCATACCGGTCAAACAGGGTACGAAACAAGGTAAATTCCCCATTCTCCATGGTGATTTCCCGAGTCTCGGTAAGCAAAACCGTAAACTGCGCTTTGACGTTTTTCTCGTCGATAAGTCTCTTCAGTCGATGGGACACTGCTTTTAACTCTTCCATTCCTATCTACCTCCAATCGCAATCTGACACTTGATCGCCGGTCCTCCCAGCGAAACCGCCATAGGCTGCTTCTTGCCGCAGGTACCGTTTGGTATCCATTTTACCTTGTCGGAAACCATCTCCACCGTCTTAAGCATATCAAAAGCGACACCGGACACCGTAGTATCCAGAATTGCTCTGCCCAGTTTCCCATGTTTGATCTCATATCCCATACAAATGCCAAACATGAATTCCCCGGTAAGATCTGCCTGCCCGTTGTTGGTAGACAGCAGATAATAACCGTCCTCCACGGATGCGATCATATCCTCCAGCTTATCTTTACCCGGTAAAATCGCGGTATTACGCATGCGGATCAGGGGCTCATCGGAGAATCCCCAGCCTCTTGCATTTCCACAGGGCTCTACACCAAACTGTGCGGCAGTTTCCCGATTATGCATATATCCCTTTAGGATTCCGTTTTCCACTAAAACAGCATCTTTGGCTTCCACGCCTTCATCATCCAGATAGACCGGAAGTGGCGCCTGTTTTCCCAGTGCTGTGTGGGCATAATCCACAATACTCACCAGTTCGGAGGCCACCGGCTTACCCAGATCCGGACCTGCTACAGAACCTCCCAGTACCAGGTCTGCCTCTACCGTATGCCCTACTGCTTCGTGGGCGATCATTCCCGAAACCTCCGAGTCCAAAATCACGGTTTTCACACCGGCCTCGGCATAGGTACCTTCTGCTTTGTCGCATAACTGCTGATATAGTTTCTCCAGCTCTTCATAGACATCGGACAGATCCGTAAAATGATCCTCAATGTTACCAAAGCCGCCAAAACTCTTTCCCAGTTCCAGCGGCTGACCGTCTTTGGAAGGCATATGGAAGGTAATGTACACCGCAACCCTGGGATATGCCACATGACCGCTGCCTGCGTCGGAGGTATAGATCCTCTTCTCCATGGTATCTTCACGAAAAACCACAGACCGACTGGTAAGCTTTGGATAAGTTGCAACAATATGATCATCGATCTTGCGCAAGATCTCAATAATCCGCTTCTGTTCATAGTCAATGATGAGTCTCGGGGAATGGATCTGTCTGTTCCCACATCCCGGCAAGGCAGGTTTTCTTTGTTTCGCATATTTATATAGATACTCTGCATTCTGTGTGGCCGCTTTTAATACCGTTTCCGCCGCCGCACCGGAACAGTCTGCTATCGATGCAAACCCATTGACACCGTTTTTATATACTTTGGCACAAGTTCCGCTTTCTTCCGAGCGCTCATTGACAATGAGATTTCCCTGTTGAAGTACAACTCTTCTGATCCTGTTTTCCTGACCGCGCAGTACGGTCTGCATACCCGATTCAAAGAACCGTTGTTTGTCGAATAAGATATCCTCTAGCATGTTCCCTCCTTCTTCCTATCCAAACAATACATTTCTATGCTTTTCGTCAAAATTGCCGGGACGTATGAAACGCCCCGGCAACTTAAATCCATAAAATCTCTTTCGAATTCAATTATGTATCGAATGATTAAATTCTGCTCTTATTCCTCATCCTTGTTCTTTACAAGTGAAGATAATGGTTTATCCAATAATACCAAAGCTGCTACCACTACAAATGCAATCACTGCAATGATCACGCAGGCAGTAGTAAACTTGATAGCTCCTCCAAAGAGTGCGTTGTATACATAACCATATCCCAGAGATGCAAAGAAGATTGCAAATCCCCAAACGGATCCCATAATTGCGTATACACGGCTTGGTGCATATTTTGCAATGAAAGAAGATCCTAACGGAGCGAAGAACATCTCGCCTAATGTAATGAACAATGCAAAAACAACTAACCAAATACAGCTAATCTGTCCATCACCACGGATAACATCCAGAAGTGCAAAATAAACATATCCTACTCCAAGGGTTCCGATACCTAATGCACATTTCTTGTAAATACTCATGTCACCCTGTGGTCTGTTCTGCAGGTATCCCCACAGCTTCGGAGTAACAAACATACCAACTAAGATACAGAACAATGCATTTGCAGCATCGAACCATGTAAGCGGTACTTCGTATCCTGCAACGATCCAGTTTGCATTCTCTCCCCAGTAATAATATACCGGAAGATATGCCAGATACCAGAAGATCCAGAAAACAATCGCGAATGCAGATACAAGGAAGATTGCACCGATTCTCTTCTTCTCTACCTTTGTATATGGAACTTTCTTGCCTTCTTCTTCTACCTTTGCTGCTTTACGAGCTTTCTCTTCTTCGTTTAAGGTGTCCTTAAATGGCTTGGTTCCGATATCACCCATGAAACGGCAACCAATGGTAAACCAGATTGCACCGAAGATCATCAAAGCTGCTGCGATCTTGAAACATGGACGATATCCCATCACATCACCGCTTCCGAATACATCCTTATAAAGGATACCTACCAGGAACGGTCCGGCAAATGCACCGATGTTACACAATGAGTAACGAATGGAATAAGCTGCATCCAACTGCTCATCTTTTACAAGACGTCCAAGAATGGTTCCCGGTTTGTAGAATGCAAGACCGATACTGATACACCAGATCATAACATACATCATCTTGCTGTCAGTTGCCAAAGAACCACAGTAGTAACCGATACCACAAAGGACCATTCCGATCGGAGTGGTATATCTTGAACCAATCAATCGGTCACAGATAAAGGAACAAACAATTGGTAATCCATATGAAAATGCGGTCAACTGTGACTGCATTGTAGCTGCCTCACCATCTGAAAGTCCTAATCCACCGGTTGCTACACTTGCTGCAACAAAGACTAAAAGAATGGAACGTCCCAGATAGTAGGAAAAACGCTCAAAAATCTCTGTCGTCGCACAAGCCCAGAAACCAAGAGAAAACTTGTTTTTAGTTTCTGAATTCATATTCTGTTTTCCTCCTTCAATACATCTTCCTCCGGCAAAAAGAGCAGAAACTTACCGAATGGTAGATTTTTGTTCGAATATCAATGCGTTGTGATTTTTACATCATTAACCATCGAATATATTCAATTTATTATATAATATGCCAAATTTCATGTCAAGGCTTCTCTTTAAAATGGTACTACGCTAAAGTATATGCCGGAGTACTGCCAAAAATGCCTTCTATCGCACAATTATCATGGTCAAATATCCACTTTCAGGATCGATTTCTTCTGCTCCCCACATGATTTTCTGATTATCCATTCCGCAATTGGCCACACCATACACCCGGGGATAGGTTTCCTTCTGTTTAAGAAGCATCTCTTTTAATTCCCCCAGTTGTCTGCCGGATTTCATAAAGATTTTGGTTCCTTCCCGGCTTAAGGATTCTTCCAGCTCCGTAGTGTCCGGATAGATATGGATCTCCTCTCCGCCGTCTCCCAACGCAATCCCCAGGACTGCTGCCACAGCACAAAACGAAGGTACACCGCTGATCATCTCACTCTGATATCCGTCCCTGATCGCCCGTTCATGCACATCCTGGTATGTGGAATAGACAGACGGGTCACCGATGGTAAGAAAGGCTATATCCTTGCCCTGTTCAAGTCTTTCCCGAAGCTGCCGGTATATTTTCTCATGAGCTTCCCGGCGCACTCCGGGATCTTTTGTCATGGGAAATCTGCAGCACAGGATTTCCTTATCCTCCACTTCAGGAAGCACTTTTTGCACGATCCGGTAAGCATAGCAATCCTCCTTCGGCTCTGTTGGTAACACCACTACACTGCAATGACCGATCACCCGCACTGCTTTAAGGGTAATAAGCTCCGGATCTCCCGGTCCGACTCCAACACCAAACATTTTTCCGGTCATAGATCTCTTCCTTTCCGACGCTGTCTTCTTTCGAAGCTTTTCCCCTACTATACCATTTTTCTTGCATAAAGCCAACCTCTCGGGGCCGGGGCATCCTGACAATGTCCGGGCCGGAGAACTCCCGGGCCGGACATTCTAACTGCTGTGAACTTCCGATTTCGCCATCAGCTTTTCAAACTTGTGTATTTCTGTGGAAACAAACCAGAAGCCCACAATGGCAGAGACCACATCTGATATGACCGCAGCCCAGAGCATGGTTACAATGTTCTGTGTGATCATAGCAAGGAGGATAGATGCCGGCACAAAAACAATCACATCCCTCAACAATGCCAGAATGGTTGACTTGATGCTGTTTCCCATAGACTGAAGGATAATGGCTGCTGATTTGATATAGCATGTCAGAATGATTCCGCCAAGGAAAATCCGGATACATAATCTTGCGTATTCCATATATTCCACGGTATTATGGCTTCCAAATAATGAAATCACCATATCCGGAACCAGTTCGAAGATCAAAAACGCAATCGTTCCTACCAGTAACACCAGTTTTGTGATCAGCTGGATGGTTTTCTTCACCCTCTTCATGTTTCCGGCTCCCATATTGTATCCGAGAATCGGCTGACCGCCTAAACTGATTCCGATTACGATGGCGATCACAATACCAAACACCTTCATGACAATACCTACCACCGCAAGCGGAATAACCGCCCCATAGGCCTTCCCGGTACTTGCCAGAGTTCCGTATCCGTATTTTGTAAGGAGATTATTGTTAACCGCGATTATGACTACAATGGACAATTGGACGATTAAAGACGCCATTCCCACGGAAAGGATATGACCCACCGTATATCCGTTCAGGGTAATCGCTTTCTTGTCAAGATGGAAGTTTTTGGGTCTGGTCAGATAGAATACACTCATTCCAAAAGTTAACACCTGTCCGATCACGGTTGCTATTGCAGCTCCTTTTACTCCCATGTGAAATCCAAAGATCAGCACCGGATCCAGGATCAGGTTCGTAATTGCCCCTGCAAGTGTACAGCTCATGGCAAACCCCGGCGCTCCGTCGGCTCTGATGGAACCGTTTAATCCTTGACCGATCATATAAAAAGGAATGCCCACACAGATGATCTTGAAATAATCCACTGCATATCCATAACATTCCGCCTCATCGGGATTGCCTCCGAATAATCCCAGGATCTGCGTCCGGCATAAGAATCCCAGAATGCAAAACAGGATTGCGGCACAGACCAGAATCACAAGGCCATTTCCTATATTTTTGTTGGCCTGTTTCCTGTCGTCTTTGCCCAATGCAATACTGAATCCCGCTGCTGCTCCATCTCCTACCAGAAGAGCAAGTCCCAGTGCAAATACCGTGAACGGATATACAATGTTCGTTGCGGCATTTCCATATGCTCCTGCTTCACTCCAGCCTATGAAGATCTGATCCACGATATTATAAAGCGCTGCTACCACCATACTGATCACACAAGGTATGGAAAACCTTCTGATCAAACCTCCGATATTTCCCGTTCCTAAATCTAATTCTTTCATTTTCTTTACTCCATTTCTAATTTATAGATGCAAGATGATGTGCCTACAGGCAGTCTTTCTTGCAATAAAAAAGCGTGTGCCAGAGGTAAGTCGGACTTACGCCAAATGGCAACACACTTCTTTTCTTCTTCCTTTATTGATCTACTTTTTGCAAAATGTATTCCAAAACCTGCTCCCTGGGAATTCCCAATGCGATTCCCAGCTCCGAATACAGAGCATCCTCAGCCATACGCATATATTTTTCATCTTTGGCTGTTACTTTTTTTCCATCGGTTATACGTTTTTGGTTCCGCAGATAAATACACTTGATCACCCGCACCCATTCCGTGCAATCATAACATCGAATACAGCTTTTGTACAGTTCTTCGGCTCCCCTGTCATCCGTTATTTCGATGGGGTCTATCTTTTGGAGTTTTGCAAGCAAATCTTCTGCTTCTGCTCTGGTGATGACTCTGCGCATTTTATCTTCACAGGAATCAACCGCCGCATAGATCCTGCCGCTTTGATTCACCGGTGACAACGCATAATACTTCCTGTCTTTGGGTATGCCTTGCATGTCAGGATGTGTGATTCCCTCAATACGACATACTCCGTTTAACCCATATACAATATATTCGCCTTCCTGGAACATTTGCTTCCTCCTCTCGCCCAAAAGATTATATCAAAAATTTGCGCATCTTTTCAAAGGACATTTTTCACAAAAAATGGTTTTTAAACCCAGAAAAAGGGGCATTTCTGCCCCTTTCACTTTGATATCTTCGTTTAGAAAAGCTGTCCCGGAAGCTTGTGTTTTTCCTTGGGTGGAAACTCCTGATCAAAAAGCTCCACCGCCTTTTCGTCCACAAAATATCCCTCCGGCGTCGCATACTCACCTGTGATCCCATCAAGGTATCCTTCTTTCAGCTCTTTGCATAGAAAGAAGGATGCATCCTCTCCTTCCGGTAATCCATGATATCGGATCCCGTATTCACTGGCAAACACGAATCCACTTTTGCCGTAGAAATCAATGTTGCCCTCAAAACAAACTGCGCCACAGCCTAATTTCTTCGCTTCCTCCAAAGAGTGATCCAGCAACATTTTTCCGTATCCTTTTCGCTTCCATTGAGGCGCAATGCAGATCGGTCCCATGGTCATGATGGGGATCTGTCTTCCGTCGTCTGCTTTGATCACAGCTCTCATAAACATATTCTGACCTATGATCCTGCCATCCTGTTCCATAACCAGATCCAGTTCCGGCACAAATGCCGGATCCTCCCGCAATTGATGAAGCACATAATGCTCCAGACATCCGGGGCGGTACACGTCCCAAAAGCTTTCTCTTACAAGGTTCTCTACTTCGCGATACTCTTCTTTTTTCTCCAAACGAATTTTTATGTTGTTTTTATTCATTGTTTTTCCTCCTGAAATTTGTCAACTCAAATGCATTCCTGCGGGAGGTTTGTTTTTGATTGCCTGCAAACCTCCCGGTTATGCCACAATCTCCAATGTTTTGTACTTGGTCAAAAAGCACTCTCCTTAAAATAAATAATATATATAATCAAGCCTTCCGGCGTGATTAGCCTTGTTTGATAGATTTCCTTTTATCTGCTCTGTAAAAATGAAAACCGCAGCCCCGGAGGGACTACGGTCTTCTTCTCTTTCATTAATATATAATCTAATTTAGATTACTCAATGATTGTAGCAACACGGCCTGAACCTACGGTACGTCCACCCTCACGGATAGCGAAAGTAAGACCCTGCTCCATAGCTACCGGATGGATCAGTTCGATAGTCATTTCGATGTTATCGCCAGGCATACACATTTCGGTTCCTTCCGGTAAACGGCAGATACCTGTTACGTCAGTTGTTCTGAAGTAGAACTGTGGACGATAGTTGTTGAAGAATGGTGTATGACGACCACCTTCATCTTTGGTTAATACGTAAACCTGAGCAGTAAATTTGCTGTGGCAGGTAACAGAACCTGGTTTAGCTAAAACCTGTCCACGAACGATTTCGTCACGGTTTACACCACGAAGAAGTGCACCGATGTTATCTCCAGCCATAGCCTCGTCTAACTGTTTACGGAACATTTCGATACCGGTTACAACAGTCTTACCAACATCTTCTTTTACACCAAGGATTTCAAGTTCATCAGATAAGTGAAGTGTTCCACGCTCTACTCTACCGGTAGCAACGGTACCACGACCTGTAATGGTGAATACGTCCTCGACTGGCATTAAGAATGGCTTATCTGTATCACGCTCCGGATCCGGGATATACTCATCAACGGTGTTCATTAACTCCATGATCTTGTCTCCCCACTCACCGTTTGGATCTTCAAGAGCCTTAAGAGCAGAACCCTTAACGATTGGGCAATCATTGAATCCGTACTCTTCAAGCTGCTCGGTAACTTCCATTTCAACCAGCTCGATTAACTCTTCGTCATCAACCATATCACATTTGTTTAAGAATACAACGATGTAAGGTACACCTACCTGACGGGATAATAAGATGTGCTCTTTGGTCTGAGCCATAACACCGTCAGTTGCAGCTACTACTAAGATAGCTCCGTCCATCTGTGCAGCACCTGTGATCATGTTCTTTACATAGTCAGCATGTCCTGGGCAGTCAACGTGTGCATAGTGTCTCTTTTCAGTCTGATACTCAACGTGAGCAGTAGAAATGGTAATACCTCTTTCACGCTCTTCCGGAGCCTTGTCGATGTTTTCAAAATCAACCTTTGCATTTCCTGCAACTCTTTCAGCAAGAACCTTGGTAATAGCTGCTGTTAAAGTTGTTTTACCATGGTCAACGTGACCGATGGTTCCGATATTACAATGTGGTTTGTTTCTCTCAAATTTAGCCTTTGCCATTTTGATACGTCCTCCTTAAATTATTAACCCTCCTGGGGTAATGAATTCTAACTTAAAATAAGTTGTCGCTATTCATGATTATACTGAATAAATAGCATATTTTCAAGTAGATTTCTCTACTTTCCTACAGAAGAAATAACTTTTTCCTGTACAGATTTTGGAACCGGCTCATATTTCTCAAAGAACATGGAGTAGTTTCCACGTCCCTGTGTTCTGGAACGTAAGTCGGTTGAGTATCCAAACATCTCTGCCAACGGAACGAATCCACGAACGATCTTTCCGCCGCCCAGATCATCCATACCTTCAATACGTCCACGACGGGAGTTAATATCACCGATAACGTCTCCCATGTACTCTTCCGGCATGGTTACTTCAACCTTCATGATCGGCTCAAGTAAGATTGGATCTGCTTTACGCATAGCATCTTTGAATGCCATAGATCCGGCAATATGGAATGCCATTTCAGATGAATCGACCTCATGGTAAGATCCATCGTATACAGTAGCATGAACACCTACTACCGGGAATCCTGCTAAGATACCGGACTGAGTTGCCTCTTCGATACCTTCGCCGACTGCCGGAATGTATTCCTTCGGAATCGCACCGCCGACAACCTCGGAATCGAACTTGAACAGTTCTTCTCCGTTGGCATCCATAGGCTCGAAACGAACTTTACAGTGTCCGTACTGTCCACGTCCACCGGACTGTTTTGCATACTTGCTGTCAACATCAACCGGTTTGGTGAAGGTTTCTTTGTAAGCAACCTGAGGTGCACCTACGTTAGCTTCTACCTTGAACTCACGGAGCAGACGGTCAACGATGATCTCCAGATGTAACTCACCCATTCCGGCGATAATGGTCTGACCTGTCTCCTGATTGGTATGAGCACGGAATGTCGGGTCTTCTTCAGCAAGTTTTGCCAGAGCTTCACCCATCTTACCCTGTCCTGCCTTGGTCTTCGGCTCAATTGCAAGCTCGATAACCGGCTCTGGGAATTCCATGGACTCTAAGATTACCGGATGCTGCTCATCACAGATGGTATCACCGGTAGTGGTTACCTTAAATCCAACTGCTGCAGCGATATCTCCGGAATATACCTTATCTAATTCCTGTCTGTGGTTTGCATGCATCTGTAAGATACGTCCCACACGCTCTTTCTTATCTTTGGTTGCATTCAACACGTAAGAACCGGAGTTCATGGTTCCGGAGTAAACACGGAAGAATGCTAATTTTCCTACAAACGGGTCTGTCATGATCTTGAATGCCAGAGCAGAGAACGGCTCTTCATCAGAAGAATGTCTCTCGATCTCATTTCCTTCCAGATCCACACCCTTAATTGCAGGGATATCGGTTGGAGCCGGCATATAGTCAAGAATTGCGTCTAACAGCTTCTGAACACCCTTGTTTCTGTATGCAGATCCGCAGCATACAGGAACAGCGGTACATTCGCAGGTTCCTTTTCTAAGTGCAGCCTTCAAGTCAGCAACAGATGGTTCCTCGCCCTCTAAGTACTGCATCATTAAGTCGTCATCTAACTCGCAGATCTTCTCGATCAGCTCCTGATGATAAAGTTCAGCATCATCCTTCATATCATCCGGGATGTCTACGATGGAAATATCATCGCCCTTATCATCATTGTAGATATATGCCTGCATTTCGAACAGGTCGATGATTCCTTTGAATTCATCTTCCTTACCGATAGGCAACTGTAATACGATCGCGTTTTTACCTAATCTGGTACGGATCTGGTCAACAGCTCCGTAGAAGTTTGCACCCAGGATATCCATCTTGTTGATGAATGCCATACGTGGTACGTTGTAGGTATCAGCCTGTCTCCATACGTTCTCAGACTGTGGTTCAACACCGCCTTTTGCACAGAAAACTCCGACTGCTCCGTCAAGTACACGGAGTGAACGCTCTACCTCTACAGTAAAGTCAACGTGTCCAGGGGTATCAATGATATTGATACGATGCTCCAAAGCACCCTTCTCCGGCTTCGCATGATCCTGATGGGTCCAATGGCACGTTGTAGCTGCAGAAGTGATGGTGATTCCTCTTTCCTGTTCCTGCTCCATCCAGTCCATGGTTGCAGTTCCTTCGTGAGTATCTCCAATCTTATAGTTTACACCAGTATAATACAGGATACGCTCGGTCAATGTGGTCTTACCTGCATCGATATGAGCCATAATACCAATATTTCTGGTTCTCTCTAATGGATATTCTCTTCCAGCCAAGGGATTTTCCTCCTTAAATTGCTTGTCTCACACTAAGCCGCCCAATTAGAAACGATAGTGGGAGAATGCTTTGTTTGCTTCTGCCATTTTGTGCATATCTTCTTTTCTCTTAACAGATGCACCGGTATTGTTGGCAGCGTCTAAAATCTCGTTTGCGAGACGCTCTTCCATGGTCTTCTCGCCTCTCTTGCGGGAGAACATGGTTAACCAGCGAAGTGCTAACGCCTGACGTCTGTCCGGTCTTACTTCGATTGGTACCTGGTAGGTAGCTCCACCGATACGTCTTGCTTTTACTTCTAATACAGGCATGATGTTGTTCATAGCCTCTTCGAAAACTTCAAGAGCCGGTTTGCCGGATTTCTCAGCAACTCTCTCGAATGCTCCGTATACGATCTTCTGTGCTACACCCTTCTTACCATCTAACATAATGTTATTGATAAGCTTGGTAACCACTTTGTTGTCGTACATCGGATCTGCTAATACTTCTCTTTTCGTAGTATGTCCTTTACGTGGCACGATACTTCCCTCCTTAATTATTTGAATTAATTCATCGGTACTCACATGTCATTTACGGTGTGTTCGTGCGGAAATATATCTTCTTCCTTAATTAGGAAGCTTCTCAAATAGATGAAACGATTATTCCAACACTTACCATAGTTCTAAGTGATACACTCTTTCCTTCTTTCGACCTTATTTCGCGTCTTTCGGTCTCTTAGCGCCGTATTTAGAACGAGCCTGACGTCTGTTAGCAACGCCTGCTGTGTCTAAAGTACCACGCACGATATGGTAACGGGTACCTGGTAAGTCCTTAACACGTCCACCTCTGATCAGAACAACACTATGTTCCTGCAGGTTGTGTCCTTCACCCGGAATGTAGCTTGTTACTTCGATTCCGTTGGAAAGACGAACTCTGGCGATCTTTCTAAGAGCTGAGTTAGGTTTCTTAGGAGTAGCTGTTTTCACTGCTGTACAAACACCACGCTTCTGTGGAGAAGATGCATTTGTAGCTTTCTTCTGTAAGGAGTTGAATCCTTTCTGAAGAGCAGGTGCAGTAGACTTCTTTACGGTAGTCTGTCTTCCTTTTCTTACTAACTGGTTAAATGTTGGCATTTCATTTCACCTCCTGTTTGTTTTTTTCTATGTGTTCCGACCGGAATCTTCTGATCCACATAGTCGTACACGCTAAATAATTATAAAAGCGAACCTCACCAATGTCAAGTGTTTTTTGAAAAATACAGCCCTTCCGGCTTCTGTCTTTTCCCCGTTTTCTCTTGAAAAGAGACCGGGCATTTTAGCCCAGTCTCTTCTTTCTGCTTTCTAGTTTGTTCCATGATACGGATTATTATTCCTCAAATGGAAACTTTTCCGGTAGGAGTCTGTATCAGAGAAACATTACTCTTCCTCTGCCGGCACCCCTTCCATAACTGCCACAGCCTCTTCTCCTTCCGGCTCAAACTCCGGTTCGAGATCCATCTGTACATCATCTTCCTGCACTTCTTCAGCGTTTTCCTCTGCCAGCATCTCTGATTCCAAAGCAGCTCTTTGTGCTGCCTCTTTCTCTCTGCGGATTTCTTCATCGGTATCCAGGTTCAGACCACGATATCTCTTCATACCGGTTCCTGCCGGAATCAGTTTTCCGATGATAACGTTTTCTTTTAATCCGATAAGCGGATCCACTTTTCCGCGGATGGCTGCCTCGGTCAAGACCTTGGTAGTCTCCTGGAAGGATGCTGCTGATAAGAAGGAATTGGTTGCCAGTGCTGCCTTGGTGATTCCGAGGATCACACGGGTTCCTTCTGCAGGCTGTTTACCCTGCTCTGCCAATTCTTCGTTGGCATCCACAAAATCCAGATAGTCCACCAGAGTTCCCGGTAAGAACTCTGTATCACCGGCTTCATCCACTCTGACTTTCTTTAACATCTGGCGCACGATCACTTCGATATGCTTATCGTTGATCTCTACACCCTGAAGTCTGTATACACGCTGTACCTCACGCAACATATAATCCTGTACTGCACGGGTACCTTTGATCTTGATGATATCATGCGGATATACGCTTCCCTCTGTCAGCTCATCGCCGGCCTCTAACTCTGCCCCATCCTGGATCTTGATTCTGGATCCGTATGGAATGAGGTAGGTCTTGGATTCTGCGGTATCTTTATTGGTAACGATCACTTCACGTTTCTTCTTTGTATCCCGAATCTCTGCAGTTCCGGCAATTTCCGTGATGATCGCAAGTCCCTTTGGTTTTCTTGCCTCAAACAACTCTTCTACACGAGGAAGACCTTGTGTGATATCGTCTCCTGCCACACCTCCGGTATGGAAGGTACGCATGGTCAGCTGGGTACCCGGCTCACCGATGGACTGTGCTGCAATGATACCGATGGCTTCACCAACCTGTACCGTCTGTCCGGTTGCCATGTTGGTACCGTAACATTTTGCACATACACCATTGTGTGCACGACAGGTTAAAATCGTACGGATCTTGATCTTGGCGGTGAGCACCGGTTTGCCGTCTTCGTCAATAAACGGCTTGCCGTTTTCATCCACACCCTGTTTCATGATCAGTTCTGCCCTGCGCGGTGTTACCATGTGGTTTGCCTGCACCAGAACATTTCCGTCTTTATCCAGAATGTCATTGCAAAGTACACGTCCCGTAATACGCTCCTGCAGGCTTTCGATCTCTTCTTTTCCTTCCATAAATGCTTCCACGTACATTCCCGGGATTTCTTTGCCCGGTTTTGCACAATCAGAAACACGGATGATCAGTTCCTGAGATACGTCTACCAGTCGTCTGGTCAGATAACCGGAGTCAGCGGTACGAAGCGCGGTATCGGAAAGACCTTTACGTGCACCGTGGGCAGACATAAAGTACTCCAATACGTCCAGACCTTCACGGAAGTTAGACTTGATCGGCAACTCAATGGTCTTACCGGTTGTATCAGCCATAAGTCCACGCATACCGGCCAGCTGCTTGATCTGTTTATCAGAACCACGGGCACCGGAATCAGCCATCATGAAGATGTTGTTATACTTATCCAGTCCTGTCAAAAGCTCTTTGGTAAGGATTTCGTCCGTTACCTTCCAGGTTTCCACAACCTCTTTGTAACGCTCTTCCTCAGTGATCAGACCACGTTTGAAGTTCTTGGCGATCTTATCAACCTTATTCTGTGCATCGGCGATCAGTTCCGCTTTCTTCGCCGGTACTGTCATATCGGAAACAGATACGGTAAGAGCAGCTCTGGTGGAATATTTATATCCCATAGCCTTAATGTCATCTAAAACCTCTGCCGTCTTGGATGCACCATGAATATTGATGACTTTCTCCAGGATCTGCTTTAACTGTTTCTTGCCAACATGGAATCCGATCTCCAATGTGATATGTCTCTGGATTCTTTCTGCTTCGATTTCTTCCTGGGTCCATCCGTTCTTCTCTGCATCAGCCAGAAGTTTTTCCTCACTGCGGTCTACAAAGCCCAGATCCTGCGGGATGATCTCATTAAAGAGCAGACGTCCCAGGGTTGTCTCCAGAATACCCTCATATACAGTTCCGTCTTCTCCAACCACGCTTCTCTTTACGTGGATCTTCTGATGCAGGGTCAGTGCTTTATTCTCATAAGCTAAAAGTGCCTGATTCGTACTGTTAAAATACGGTCCGATCAGTTCTCTTGGAGTACAAACTACCTCATGGGCCTCGATTCCATCCGGTGAAAATACTACCAGCTCATCCTCATCCAGGCCTTTTGCCCTGTCATCGCAGGCAAGTGCTGCCTCTATAGCCTCCATGGACTCATATTTCTTAAACTGACTCTTGTCAATATTCTTATCTGTCAACTGCTTATCTGCAGTTCTTCCCATGGTCAGATAATAAATACCAAGTACCATATCCTGGGAAGGAACGGCCACAGGACCACCGTCAGATGGTTTTAACAGGTTATTGGGTGACAACAACAGGAAACGACACTCTGCCTGTGCTTCCATAGTTAATGGAAGATGCACAGCCATCTGGTCTCCATCGAAGTCTGCGTTAAATGCGGTACATACCAACGGATGCAGTTTGATTGCCTTACCTTCTACCAGAATCGGCTCAAAAGCCTGGATTCCAAGTCTGTGAAGTGTCGGTGCACGGTTTAACATAACCGGATGCTCCTTGATAACATCTTCTAAGACATCCCATACCTCCGGCTGAACCCGGTCAACCATTTTCTTAGCGCTCTTAATATTATGGGCGGTTCCTCTTGCCACCAGCTCTTTCATAACGAAGGGCTTAAACAATTCAATGGCCATTTCTTTCGGAAGACCGCACTGGTAGATCTTTAATTCCGGTCCTACCACGATAACGGAACGACCGGAGTAGTCCACACGTTTTCCTAACAGGTTCTGACGGAAGCGTCCGCCCTTACCTTTTAACATATCAGACAGAGATTTCAGTGCACGGTTACCAGGTCCGGTAACAGGACGTCCTCTTCTTCCGTTGTCGATGAGGGCATCTACCGCTTCCTGAAGCATTCTCTTTTCATTACGCACAATAATATCCGGTGCGCCTAATTCCAACAGTCTTCTCAGACGGTTGTTACGGTTAATGATCCGGCGGTACAGATCGTTCAAGTCAGAGGTAGCAAAACGTCCGCCGTCCAGCTGTACCATAGGACGAAGATCCGGTGGAATGACAGGGATCACGGTCATTACCATCCACTCCGGTTTGTTGCCGGATTCCCGGAATGCTTCCACTACTTCCAGACGTTTAATGATCCTTGCTCTCTTCTGTCCGGAAGCATCTTCCAGACCTGCCTTTAACTCCTCTGCTTCTCTATCCAGATCAATTGCTTTTAAAAGCTCTAAGATCGCTTCTGCACCCATGCCCACACGGAAACCGTTTCCATATGCATTGCGGGCCTCCTGGTACTCTGCCTCGGATAAAACCTGTTTATACATTAAACCGGTTTCCCCTGCGTCCAGCACAATATAGGATGCAAAATACAATACTTTTTCCAGCACTCTTGGAGAAAGATCTAAGATCAGTCCCATTCTGCTGGGGATTCCCTTAAAATACCAGATGTGGGATACCGGCGCTGCAAGTCCGATATGTCCCATACGCTCTCTACGAACACTGGCTTTGGTAATTTCTACTCCGCATCGATCACAGACCGCACCCTTATAACGGATTTTCTTATACTTTCCGCAGTGGCACTCCCAGTCTTTACTGGGTCCGAAAATCTTCTCGCAGAATAAACCTTCTTTCTCCGGCTTTAAGGTTCTATAGTTAATTGTCTCCGGCTTTTTTACTTCGCCGTGGGACCATTCTAATATTTTTTCCGGTGATGCAAGGCCAATCTTAATGGCATCAAAAGACACCGGCTGATAATTCTCATTGTTCATTGCTTCTGGCATCGTGACACTCCTTCCTAGTCTTCTTCGTCGTAAGAATCCATGCTGTAGTCATCTTCAAAAGCACTCTCATCAAAGTCTTCTTCTACTTCAGAATCCACAATCTCGTTATTCTCATTGAATTCCTGTTTGGTAAAGCCTGCTGCCTCAAAAGACTCTGCACTTTCAAAGGCAAAATCCTTGTCATTACCGATAATGGAATTCAAATTGGTATTTCCGTATTCGCTGGATTCCAGCAGTTCTACTACGTTTCCGTTCTCGTCTAAGACGTTGACATCTAACGCAAGAGACTGGAGTTCCTTCAGCAATACCTTAAAGGACTCCGGAATTCCCGGTTCAGGAATATTATCTCCTTTGATAATTGCCTCGTAGGTCTTGACACGTCCTACCACATCATCGGATTTTACAGTAAGTATCTCCTGAAGGGTATACGCAGCACCATAAGCTTCCAGTGCCCAAACTTCCATCTCTCCGAAACGCTGTCCTCCGAACTGGGCTTTTCCACCCAGCGGCTGCTGTGTAACTAAGGAGTACGGACCGGTGGAACGGGCATGGATCTTATCGTCAACCAGATGATGCAGTTTCAGATAGTGCATGTGTCCGATGGTTACCGGGCTGTCAAAATACTCTCCGGTACGTCCGTCTCTTAAGCGGACTTTTCCGTCTCTGGAAATAGGAACCCCTTTCCACAGTTCTCTGTGGTCACGGTTTTCATACAGATAATCCAGAACTTCCGGTAACAGCTCTTCGCCGTGTTTTGCCTTGAATTCATCCCACTCTAAGTTGACATAGTCATTTGCAAGGTCCAGGGTATCCATGATATCGACCTCGTTTGCTCCGTCAAAGACCGGAGTGGCAATATTAAAGCCTAATGCTTTTGCTGCCAGGGACAAATGGATCTCCAGCACCTGTCCGATATTCATACGGGAAGGCACACCCAGTGGGTTTAATACGATATCCAGCGGACGACCGTTTGGAAGATATGGCATATCTTCTACCGGAAGAACTCTGGAAACAACACCCTTGTTACCATGACGTCCTGCCATCTTATCACCCACAGAGATCTTTCTCTTCTGGGCAATATAAATACGGACAGCCTGGTTTACACCCGGGCTTAATTCATCCCCGTTTTCTCTTGTAAATACTTTGGCATCTACAACGATACCATATTCTCCATGCGGTACCTTCAAAGAGGTATCACGCACTTCTCTTGCTTTTTCACCAAAGATCGCACGTAACAGTCTTTCTTCTGCAGTAAGCTCTGTTTCTCCCTTTGGAGTCACTTTACCTACCAGAATATCCCCTGCACGTACTTCCGCACCGATACGGATGATTCCGCGCTCATCCAGATCTTTTAACGCATCATCGCCGACACCCGGAACATCTCTTGTGATCTCTTCCGGTCCCAGCTTGGTATCACGGGATTCTGCCTCATATTCCTCAATGTGAACAGAGGTGTATACATCATCCCGTACCAGTCTTTCACTCAGCAGGACCGCATCCTCGTAGTTATAACCTTCCCAGGTCATAAATCCGATCAACGGGTTCTTTCCAAGTGCAAGTTCTCCGTTGGAAGTGGACGGTCCATCCGCAATGACTTCACCGGCTTCCACATGGTCCCCTTTGTATACGATGGGTCTCTGATTATAGCAGTTGGACTGATTGCTTCGAACAAATTTCTGTAAAACATAATTTTCCGTGGTTCCGTCCTCATCATACCGGATCACAATCTCTTTGGATGTGGAACGAAGTACCGTACCTGCTTTCTTTGCCACAACACAGACACCGGAGTCCACTGCTGTTTTCGGCTCCATACCGGTTCCCACTACAGGTGCTTCCGTAGTCAAAAGCGGAACGGCCTGACGCTGCATGTTGGATCCCATCAGCGCACGGTTTGCATCGTCGTTCTCCAGGAACGGGATCAGGGCTGTAGCAACAGAGAATACCATACGGGGAGATACATCCATGTAATCAAACATGGTCTTTTCATACTCCTGGGTTTCCTCTCTGTAACGACCGGAAACACTGTTACGTACAAAATGTCCTTCCTCATCCAGTGCCTCGTTAGCCTGTGCTACATGGTAATTATCCTCTTCGTCAGCAGTCATATATACAACCTCATCCGTTACACGAGGATTCTTTGGATCGGATTTGTCGATCTTACGATAAGGCGCCTCCACAAATCCATATTCATTAATTCTTGCATAGGATGCAAGAGAGTTGATCAATCCGATGTTAGGACCTTCCGGGGTCTCAATCGGACACATTCTTCCATAGTGAGAATAGTGTACGTCTCGAACCTCGAATCCTGCACGGTCTCTTGAAAGACCACCCGGTCCTAATGCAGACAGACGTCTCTTATGGGTCAGCTCACCTAATGGATTGTTCTGATCCATGAACTGGGACAACTGGGAAGAACCGAAGAATTCTTTTACCGCAGCAGTCACCGGCTTAATATTGATCAGGCTCTGGGGAGAAATGGTCTCCAGATCCTGGGTTGTCATACGCTCGCGAACCACACGCTCTAATCTGGATAAACCGATACGGTACTGGTTCTGCAACAGCTCGCCTACGGCTCTGATACGACGGTTTCCTAAATGGTCGATGTCATCATCATTACCGATACCATACTCCAGATGCATGTTGTAGTTGATGGATGCAAGAATATCTTCCACTGTAATGTGCTTCGGAATCAGGTCATGGATATTCCTGCGGATTTCTTCTTTTAACTCCTCGCTGCCACATCCCTGGTTTTCTTCCAGGATCTTGGACAAAACAGGATAGTATACCAGCTCGGTTACTCCAACCTCTGCCGGATCAATGTCACAGTAGTGGGTGAAATCAACCATCATGGAAGAAAGTACTTTGACATTTCTGGTCTCAGTCTGGATATAAACACTCTCCACTGCAGCATTCTGAATCGTATCTGCCAGTTCTCTGGTCAGCGTGGTTCCTGCCTCTGCCAGAATCTCTCCGGTAGACGGATCCACTACATCTTCCGCCAGAACATGACCTGCAATACGGTTTCTGAACATTAATTTCTTGTTGAACTTATAACGTCCAACCTTCGCCAGGTCATATCTTCTTGGATCAAAGAACATCGCAGTGATCAGGCTCTCCGCACTGTCAACAGAAAGCGGCTCGCCCGGTCTTATCTTCTTATATAATTCTAAAAGTCCTCTTTCATAGGAACCTTCCGGCATTTCTGCAGTACAGGAAGGGTCCTTTGCAATACTTGCTAAAATCTTCGGTTCATCACCAAAAAGGTCAAGGATCTCCTGGTTGGTTCCGTATCCTAATGCACGGATCAACACAGTGATCGGTACTTTTCTGGTTCTGTCTACACGTACGCTGAATACATCATTGGAATCGGTCTCATATTCCAGCCACGCACCACGGTTAGGAATTACCGTAGCGGCATACAGGGTTTTACCGATCTTATCATGGGTAATATCATAGTAAATACCGGGTGATCTTACCAGCTGGCTAACGATAACACGCTCTGCTCCGTTGATCACGAAAGTACCGGTTTCTGTCATTAAAGGCAGTTCACCCATGAAAATCTCATGCTCACTGATCTCGTCAGCCTCTTTATTGTAAAGTCTTACCTTTACCTTCAGAGGAGCTGCATATGTGGCATCCCGTTCTTTACATTCCTGGATTGTGTACTTCTTATCCTCTTCACAGAGTTTAAAATCTACAAACTCCAGACTGAGATGTCCGCTGTAATCCGATATTGGGGAAATATCATCAAACACCTCTTTTAAGCCTTCTTCGACGAACCACTTATAGGAATCCTTCTGAACCTCGATCAGATTCGGCATTTCCAATACTTCTTTTCGTCTTGAATAGCTCATTCGAACACTTTTTCCGGCTTCGACCGGACGTATTCTGTTTTTCTCCATCGACGTTTCACCTCTCGTTTTTTTAGTATAAACGCTTCTTTCCTTACACGCCAGGATAAAGGGTAGGCTGCCCGAATATTTAGCAAGAAAATAGGCCCAATAACACACAATAATGCAATATATTTTAACACAGGCTATTTTCAAGTGTCAAGGATTTTCTTTCCACCCAAAACAGTTTGCATCAAAACATATTGCATTATCGATTTCTTTCTTCTTAGAATTATTCGTATAGCTTGGAATAGACGGCCTTATCTTTATAGATCAGATACAGGCATCCCAGCACCACCAGAAATCCCAGCAGAAAGATGAATGCCCAGGCCCACCTGCTGCCATAGCCATCATATAGGATTCCGGTGAAAAAGATCACCACGCCATACATCATGTTCTGCAAAAATCCCCTCACACCATTGATCCTTCCCCGGTGGGAAGCCGGAACTCTTTCCGTGATGTATGCATCACTTACCACCGTCACGGCAATTTCTCCCATTGTGAACAGGACAATGGACACATAATAAAACGGAATCTTCCCTAAAAAGAGCAGAAAGATCAGAAATCCACAAGGGATCAGCAGAGATCCGATAAAGGTCTGCACCGTTTTTCTCACCTTCGCAAAGAGCCTGGTCAGTACCGGTGTCAAAACCACCACCACAATACAGTTCACACTGGTGATCGTTCCGAAGATCAGTGCACCCCCTTCTCCATGGATCCTTCCCAAATCAAGAGGAATCACATACCCCCACTCAGAATAAACTGTCCAGAACAAACCCATCACCAGAACATAAAAAAGAACCAGCTTGTTTTCCCGGAAGATCTGCCACACAGATGCTTTTTCATCTGCCTTCTGGTATTCTTCGGAAGGATCTTCTCCCACTTCTACGCTGATATCTTTTACAAAAAACAGAATCAGCAGGGTAGAACATCCGATGGCGGCCCCACAGATCAGAAAGGACAGCCACAGGTAATTCTGAAACAGGATTCCCGCAATGGTAGGGGAAGCCACTAATCCGAGATTTGCTCCCAGATAAGCAAGCGAATAGGCCCTTTCCCTGTCTTTGGTACTGGTGATATCAGCGATCAAAGACGAATACGCCGGCTGCTCCAAACTTTGAAATGCCGAAGCAACAACCATGAGCACCACTGTTTTGATGGTCAACGGTATGAAGGCAGCCGCTAAAAAGAACAGGATCGATACGGCATCCGCATATACGATGATCATTTTCTTGTTAAACCTGTCTGCCAGTTTTCCACCAATGATGCCCAGAGGAAGTATTACCACTCCGGAAAGAATTTCAATCAACGAAATCTCAGTCGCATTCATCCCCAGTTTCTGATTGAGGATGAGCGTCATGACCGGCCACACCATAGCTCCCATATTGGTCACCATTCTGCCCAGACAGAGAATGTAATTTTCTTTTCTCAATCCCTTATATTGTGTAAAAATATTCATATTAACCCCCATATTGAAACAAAAATGAAGAGGCGCTTGCGACTCTTCCGCGCCCGAGCGCCATGCGAAGCATGATCTTCCACTCCGCGAGGTGCGCATACATCCGGGCTTTTTATCGGAACGATAAAAAAGAACCCCCACCATTCGGTAGGGGCCCTCCATGTAGACACTGAAATCAATCCGATTATTTAAGAGTAACTTTAGCGCCTTCAGCTTCAAGTTTAGCCTTGATATCTTCAGCTTCAGCTTTTTCAGCCTGCTCTTTAATAACCTTTGGAGCTCCGTCAACAACTTCTTTTGCTTCTTTTAAGCCAAGTCCTGTTGCTTCACGAACTACCTTAATAACTTTAACTTTGTTTGGTCCAACTTCTGTTAACTCAACGTCAAACTCAGTCTTCTCTTCTGCTGCTCCGGCACCGTCTCCGCCTGCTGCTGCTACAACAACACCAGCTGCTGCAGATACGCCGAACTCTTCTTCACATGCTTTTACTAATTCATTTAACTCTAATACGCTTAACTCTTTGATAGCTTCAATAAATTCTGCTGTAGTTAATTTTGCCATTTTCATTTACCTCCGTTTTGGTTTTTAAAAATAAAATGATCTCTTTCTTATTCTGCTGCAGGAGCTTCTTCTGCTGCAGGTGTTTCCTCTGCAGGAGCCTCTTCTGCTGCAGGTGCTGCTTCTTCTGCTACAGCTTCTTCTGCTGCAGGTGCTGCTTCCTCTGCAGGAGCTTCCTCTGCTACAGATGCTGCTTCACAGTTTCCGGCACCGCCTTTTTCAGCGATCTGGTTAAGAACACGAGCAAGGTTGCTGATTGGAGACTGAATACTTCCAAGGAATTTGGAAAGTAATTCTTCTCTGGATGGAACGGTTGCGATCTGGCTGATTCCAGCCTGGTCATAATAGGTTCCTTCAACTACACCGCCCTTTAATTCCAGTGCAGGAGCAGTCTTAGCAAACTTTGCAAGAACTCTTGCCGGAGCAGTTGCATCTTCACTGGAAACTGCCATCGCGCTTGGTCCGTCCAAATGAACATCCAGGCTTTCAAAATCAGTTCCCTTAAACGCAAATCTCATCATTGTGTTCTTATATACTTTATAAGAAACACCGGCTGCTCTTAACTGTCTACGTAATTCCGTATCCTGTTCAACAGTAAGTCCGCGGTAATCAACTAATACAACTGACTGCGCGTCTTTAATCTGCTCTGAAATTTCCTGTACGATTGGTTGTTTAAGTTCTACTTTTGCCACGAATCGTGCACCTCCTTATTTTATTTTTTGCAGAAGATCCGTATGGAAACCGGATCTGCCTGCTTCCTCAGACGAGGACGAGGTTTTCACATATGAAAACCTCTCTGTCCAAAGGCAGAGAGGCATAAAATTACATACATACGTTTGTAAAATCCTCGGTAGGCCATGCAAGTTACGCCTAAGTGGCACCTACTGTCTTCGGCTGTGTTCTTTCAAACACATTGGTGATTATATCATCACTATTTATTGATGTCAATATCAAATTCCAACTCAGATTAAGATAACTTATTTACATTAACCTTTACACCCGGTCCCATGGTAGGAGCAAGTGTAACGCTCTTCAAATACTGTCCCTTAACTGCACTTGGTTTTGCTTTGATAACGGCATCCATTAAAGCTTGGAAGTTGTCCGCTAACTGTTCTTCTGTAAAAGATGCTTTTCCAATTGGCACATGGATAATGTTTGCCTTATCCAATCTGTACTCAATCTTACCTGCTTTGATATCAGCTACAGCCTTAGCGACATCCATGGTTACTGTGCCGGCTTTTGGGTTTGGCATTAAGCCCTTCGGTCCAAGTACACGTCCTAAACGACCTACAACACCCATCATATCCGGAGTTGCTACAACAACATCAAATTCAAACCATCCTTCGTTCTGGATCTTCGGAATCAGTTCCTCACCACCAACAAAGTCTGCTCCTGCCGCTGTTGCCTCGTCAAGCTTTTCATTCTTGGCGAATACCAGTACACGAACGGTCTTACCTGTTCCGTGTGGTAAAACAACGGCTCCACGGATCTGCTGATCTGCATGACGTCCATCACAACCGGTTCTGATATGAGCTTCGATTGTTTCGTCAAACTTTGCTACAGAAGCTTTCTTAACCAGAGAAATTGCTTCTGTTGTATCGTACTGCACTGCTCTGTCGATAGCTTTTGCAGTCTCTAAATATCTCTTTCCTCTTTTCATGAATATACCTCCTGTGGTTGTATCGGGAGAGGTCCCTCCCACTTCATTTTCGTTTTCTTGTGTTAGATCAGGTCTCTTACTAGTCTTCTGCTACAGTAACGCCCATGCTGCGGCATGTTCCTTCGATCATGCTCATAGCTGCTTCAATACTTGCTGCATTGAGATCCGGCATCTTTGTCTCAGCGATCTCGCGAACCTGTGCTTTTGTAATTGTAGCAACCTTGGTCTTGTTCGGAACACCGGAACCGGACTTAATGTTGCATGCTTTCTTGATCAATACCGGAGCTGGCGGAGTCTTAGTGATGAAACTAAAACTTCTGTCAGAATAAACGGTAATTACTACAGGGATGATCAAATCTCCCTTATCAGCGGTTCTGGCATTGAACTGCTTTGTGAACTCCACGATGTTGACACCGTGCTGTCCAAGTGCAGGACCAACTGGTGGAGCAGGTGTTGCCTTTCCAGCAGGAATCTGCAATTTGATATATCCTTCTACTTTCTTAGCCATTTGCCAATTGCCTCCTTTGAAATTTGGTTAAAACATCTTTACATCTTTTTTACTTCTGCGAAACTTATTTCTACCGGTGTTTCGCGACCGAACATGTCAACATTGATAGTGACGCATTGCTTATGCTCGTTGATACCAGTCACCACGCCGACTGTATCTTTCCAGACACCGCCGATGACAGTAATGGTATCTCCTACCTCCACATCAATCTCAATGTTGTCCCTTCTGATTCCGAGCGTTGCCATCTCGACGTCAGTTAATGGAACCGGCTTCGAGCCAGGACCGACAAATCCTGTAACTCCTCTGGTATTTCTGACCACATACCATGTGTCATCATTCATTACCATATTAATAAGCACATATCCGGGAAACATTTTTTTGGAAACATGTTTCCTGGCACCGTTTTTGAGTTCAACAACATCCTGCATCGGAACCTGAACCTCAAGAATCTGATCCTCTAAATGCCGGTTTTCGATTGCCTTGTCAATATTCGCTTTTACCTTATTCTCATATCCTGAGTAGGTATGAACTACATACCAGCTTGCCTCTGCCATCCAACATTCTCCTTATCCTGCTTATAAATTCACTAAGATATCCACACCGTACTGTACCAGATAATCAACACCTGCAATGATAAGTCCCAGGATAATGGTGATCACTACTACAGCAACAGTCTGGCGGATGATTGTTTCACGAGTTGGCCAGATTATCTTGCGAAATTCTGCCTTAAGGCCGGTTAACCAGCTTGTTTTGGGAGCTTTCTTTTCTTCGCTCATTCTCATACTCCTTTACTCGCTCTAGACTATTTTGTTTCCTTATGCATCGTATGTCTCTTACAGAACCTGCAATACTTCTTGGTTTCCATTCTGTCCGGATGAGTCTTCTTGTCTTTGGTCATGTTATAGTTACGCTGTTTGCATTCTGTACATGCCAATGTGATTCTAGTGCGCACAACTTCCACCTCCACTTAAAATTCTTGCGTTTTTAGGCATAAAAAAAAGACCTACTTCCATCGCTAGTCTATAGTAGCACGGAAGACAACCCTCGTCAACCTTTTTTTACATAAAGATGAAGAGCTTCCCTTGACACCCCCTAAAAAGTGTGCTAAGATTCCGTTTATCAAGTTAATTGGCTAAAGTGACAAAGAGGGAGAAACGCTCTATGAAATTGTAGCCGGGAAATCCCATCGGGGTTTCCCGGTTTCTTTATTGTAACAGACTATTCTATAGGAAGAAAGAGGTATTTTTCATGAGTAAAAACTATAAGTTCGAAACTATGCAGCTTCATGTTGGCCAGGAGCAGCCGGATCCTGCCACCGATTCACGGGCCGTGCCCATTTACGCAACCACTTCTTATGTGTTTCGTGACAGTGCCCATGCCGCAGCCCGTTTTGACCTGTCGGATCCCGGCAACCTTTACGGCAGACTGACCAACTCTACTCAGGATGTTTTCGAAAAACGTATCGCTGCCCTGGAGGGAGGCGCGGCCGCATTGGCAGTAGCTTCCGGTGCCGCAGCGATTACCTATACCATTCAGGCACTGGCTCAGGCCGGTGACCATATCGTTGCCCAGAAAACCATCTACGGCGGTTCCTATAATTTTCTGAATCATACCATGCCACAGTTTGGGGTGACCACTACCTTTGTAGATGCCCACAACCTTTCCGAAGTGGAAGGAGCCATTCAGGAAAACACCAAAGCCATTTATCTGGAAACTCTGGGAAACCCCAACAGTGATATTCCGGACATGGATGCCATTGTACGGATTGCGCATCAGCACGGTCTTCCCGTGGTGGTAGACAATACGTTTGGAACACCTTATCTTATCCGTCCTATTGAACATGGCGCTGATATTGTAGTTCATTCCGCCACTAAATTTATCGGCGGACACGGAACAACTCTTGGCGGAATCATTGTAGATTCCGGGAACTTCGACTGGAAAGCCAATGGAAACTATCCGCAGATTTCCGAGCCCAATCCCAGTTACCACGGTGTTTCCTTCGTAGATGTAGCAGGATCTGCAGCCTTCGTAACCTATGTCCGTTCCGTTCTGCTCCGTGATGAAGGAGCCTGCATTTCACCTTTTGCAGCTTTTCTTCTTTTACAGGGAACAGAAACCCTTTCTCTGCGTATCGAACGCCACGCAGAAAATACCAAAAAGGTGGTTGAGTATCTGGCAAATCATCCCAAGGTTGCCAAAGTAAACCATCCCTCTCTGCCGGAGCATCCTGACCATGCTTTATATGAGAAGTATTTTCCAAACGGCGGCGCTTCTATTTTTACCTTTGAGATCAAAGGTGGTCAAAAGGAAGCACACCGCTTCATTGATAACCTGGAAATTTTCTCCCTGCTGGCCAATGTGGCTGATGTGAAATCCCTTGTGATCCATCCTGCCACAACTACCCACGGACAGTTATCCCCGCAGGAGCTGGCAGACCAGGGAATCACTCCCGCAACCATCCGTCTTTCCATCGGAACCGAACACATTGATGACATTATCGCTGATCTGGAAAAAGGATTTTCAGCAGTTTAAACAAGGAGGAAACACGATGCCTATCTGTATTCCCACAGACCTTCCTGCCTTTAAAACCCTGCAGGAAGAAAATATCTTCGTGATGGATACTCATCGGGCCACTACGCAGGACATCCGGCCATTACGGATCCTTGTGCTAAACCTGATGCCCACCAAGATCACAACCGAAACCCAGCTGGCACGACTGCTTGGAAATACGCCGTTGCAGATTGAAATGGATCTGTTAACTGTCAGCCGGCTTCCAAAGCACACCACCATAGAACACATGCTGGCATTTTATAAAAGCTTTGAGGAAGTACAAAACGAATACTATGATGGCTTCATCATTACCGGCGCACCGGTAGAACAAATGGCTTTCGAAGAAGTGGACTACTGGCCGGAGCTATGCCGGATCATGGAGTGGAGTAAATCCCATGTATACAGCACTTTTCACATCTGCTGGGGCGCTCAGGCCGGATTATACTACCACTACGGCATTCAGAAAGTAGAACTTGACCGGAAGCTGTTCGGTATCTTCCGGCACAAAGTGGTACATAACGGTTCCATCCTGTTCCGGGGCTTTGACGATACCTTTCTGGCTCCTCATTCCCGCCATACCACAGTGTTGAAGCAGGATATTGAGAAAGAGCCCAGATTAAAGATCCTGGCCGAAAGTGAAAAAGCCGGTGTTTATGCCCTCTCCACCGACGGCGGACGTCAGATTTTCATTACCGGCCACTCGGAATACGATACCGACACACTGAAAAATGAATATTTACGGGATAAAAATGCAGGCTTACCGATTGAGATCCCGGAAAATTACTTTCCGGATGACGACGATACCAAAGAACCGGTGAACACCTGGCGCAGCGGAGCAAATCTGTTGTATGCCAACTGGCTAAACTACTTTGTATATCAGTCCACACCCTATCTTCTGGACAAAATGCCTTCCTGTTAGGCCCCTTATACAACATCTTGCCAAAAAAGTCAACCTTTTTTTATATTTTGTGGATGACTTTTTTGGCATTTTGCATTATAATGAAGATGTATAAATGGATTTACTATACCCCTACGCAGATGCGTAAGATTCAAGGATGAAAGGAGGGGCGATTCTATGGCAGCAATTGATACGATCTATAATTACTATCTTAGTACTTATGGCGGCAGTACTGTAAACCGCTATGATACTCATAAGAAGAGTGAGCTGCGCTCTGTTTACAACCAAATGGTAAAAGTGAATAAAGAAGCCCCCCTATATAAGATCCTTGGGGTGCAGACCGGAGATGTATCAAGGTTCGCTATTGATATTAAGGAAAGTTCCATGAACCTGTCCAAGGCTGCCGCATCCTTAAGCGGTGAAGATAACAGGCTGGAAGGCGCTTTTAAGAAAAAAGTGGCTACCTCCTCTTCTCCTGACAAAGTATCGGTTACCTATGTAGGAAAGAATAGTGAGGAGGACGATCTCAACGATTCTTTCTCTCTGGAAGTACGCAGTCTTGCCAAGAGTCAGGTCAATATCGGACATTATCTGGACGGCAATGGTCATGACATCGCACCGGGACTTTATTCCTTTGATTTCGAAAACACCAGCACGGCTTATGAATTCCAGTACGGTGTTTCCGAAGGGGATACCAATTTAGATATACAGCAAAAGCTTGCCCGGCTGATCAATACAGCTAATGTGGGTGCTGTTGCTTCTATAGATACAGATGAGGAAGGCCGCAACAGTCTGATCATACAATCTAAGGAAACCGGACTATCGGAAACAGAGGATTTCCTGTTCCGCATCGTTCCTTCCATGGATTACAGTTCCCAGGCAGCGATGGATAAACTGGGTATTGATTATGTGGCCAGAGAAGCACAGAATTCGTCCTTCCTTTTAAATGGCACACCCCGTTCCTCTCTTTCCAACACCTTTACCATTAATCAGGAATTCGAGGTTACTTTAAAGGGTGTCAGCGAAGAAGACAAGCCGGTTCAGATTGGCTTTGAGAACGATTTGGATGCCATTGCCAATAATGTGGGCACGCTGATCGACTCCTACAATCAAGCCATTGCCACAGCGGAAAAATACAACGATTCTTCGCAACATAATGCGAAGCTTCTGCACGATATTACCGCCGTATCCAGAAATTACCGGTCTGAGCTGGAATCCATCGGTCTTATGGTCCAGGAAAACGGCTCCATAGAAATCGATCGCGGGATTTTTGATGATGCGGTCAATAACGATGAGCAGGATCAGGTCTTCCGTAAACTTACCAGTTTCAAGAATGCGTTGGCGGCTCGTGCATCCCAGATTTCCATTAATCCTATCAACTATATGAATAAGGTAGTGGTAGCTTATAAGAATCCGGGAAGGGGATTCAATACCCCGTACTCCACCAGCATGTATGCCGGCATGATGTTAGACCGCTACTGTTAAATCCTACAGACAGGATGAACCTGTAAACAGTTCTATTTATCATCAAGAAAGCCATGGGTATCAACCCATGGCTTTTATGATATCTGAAATCTTATGAAATCTTTTCTCCTGGTCCTTCTCCCATGCTATAGAATCGTAACCTTCACCGATGTTTTATATCCGTTCTGACCATAGATGTAAATATAACAGGTTCCTTTCTTCTTTGCGGTAATGGTCCCGGAGGAAGAAACACCGGCCACTTCTACATCGCTGCTCTGATAACGGACATAGGATGTAAACTTCTTTAGTTTCTTCGTAGTTTTGTATGTTACCTTGAGTTTCTGGGTAGCACCCACATTCAGTACGATATTTTGCGGGCTTGCCTTAAAACTGATCTGGTTGGAATACTGTCCGCCCGAAGTCACAACATAAAGCTTATAGGAAGCGGAAATGGTAACCGGCTCATTCTCTTCTGTCCGGCATGCTTTCACATAGTACTTATATGAGGTTCCCTTCTTCAGATCCTTATCGGTATAAGAGGTAGTTGTAACCTCTGCCAGCTTCTTATAACTGCTGCCTGTTTTTGCACCATATATAATGTAGCTTTCCGCCTCATCCACAGCGTTCCAGGACAGTTTTATCTGGTTTTTCCCCGCGGAGCTTTTCACACGGAGAATGGTTCCGGACCGGTCTGTGGGCGATTTCGTCTGATAACCCACTGCATAAGTGGACAAATGATCCGTTGGGATAATCAGGGATGACGTGGCTTCGTTATAAGAAGACTCCTGTAAAAAGGTGCTCCTTCCATTGTCATCCGTATAGAGTGCCTTGATCTTCTCAATCTCTTCATAGCTTCCGGATTCACTTACTTCACCCTTGTCATTGACCCGTTGTCTGGTATAAGGAATGGTAAGGACAAGTCCTGCGCTGCTAAATTTCGTGATCTTACTGTCATCGTCCCTGACAATAGAGATATCAAATACCGGTCGGGCATTTTCACCGGTAGCATTCTCCAATATAATGGTCACTGTTCCTGCAGCCTGTTTCAAAATATCCGACAATGCAGAGGCATCCAAAGAGAGCTTCACATCCAGCATGTTAATGAGGAGTCTGGGAACTTCTGCGCTTACCAGTTTCTTCTGTACCTCATCAGTTAGTGTAACTCCGGTTTTTCTGGCCTTTAAATATTCGGTTCCGCTGATGGGATAAACATTAACAGTCAGACTACGGTCTGCACTGGTTTCAATCGCGGTCTCCACATCTGCCATAGACAGTGTAACGCAGGCCGTATTAACATTTTCATCCAACACCGGTTTCAATGTAAGTACACCATTACTGTTTTCACTTAAGGAAAGAAAACGCTCATTGTAGCTTTGTTTGCAACGGCTGCAACGATAGGTCCGGGCACCGGAGGTATTGGAAGTGGGGCGGGCCGTAATGCTGGAAACATAGTTATGACCAAGCGGCTCTATGAGCTCTCCGTTTCCGATATAGGTATTGCAGACTTTGCAATACCGGTCTCCCTGATATCCATACCCTGTACAGGTTGCGACCTTGCTGTAACGGTAGGTAAAGGAATTATGGTAGCAGCCTGACTTCTTTAAAATGATGGGTTTCTTGATATTCAAATAATTGTCTTTATCTTTTCCAACGTATTCCGCCGTTGCTACCACGGAATCTCCTTTTGCTTTAATCTCCTTTTTGGCATCTTCCGCATTCCAGACCCAGTTTTCCGGCAACATTACTTCCGAAACAGTCTGCACGCCAAATCCCACGCTCATATCCTTGGGCGTATTGGGAACATCAGAGATCTTATTTACCGTTACGGTAATGCTGTCTCTGTAGATATCATAATTCATGGTATCATAAGGCACGAAATAATATTCAAACTTAGTTTTTCCGCTATCTGCGATAGTTGGTTTAATGGACTGATTCTCCCAGTAAAAAGTTCCGCTGCAGCTTGCCACACCACCTGAAAACTTCGCTTCTGCCAGAGTCTCTCCCACTGTGATGGGTGTAATGTTAGGCTTCGTGGTCAGCTTTGGCGTTGCCTTATTCACTTTAATGGTCACCACCGCTGTCACTTCGTTATAGTTTTTGGAATCCGATGGCTTAAAAACACAGGCATAGCTGCTGACATTTACCGTAGCCACCTGGTTTGGATTCAAAAATTCCCATTTTCCGGAAACATTCACTGTCTTTCCTGCTTCCACCCAGCTTCCGCCGGTACTCTTGATACTGATGCTGCTTAGCGTCTTGCCGGCATCATAAGTCATGTCAGCAACCACCGGCGTTGCCACGTTGGGGGTCGCTTTTACAATGTTCACAGTAGCTTTTCCCTTTACAGTCTTGTATTTTGCCGTATTGGTGGGAGTAAAAGTGTAAGCCAGGCCGGTATTTGCCACCTGAATAGCTTTGGTTCCCTTGTCATCCCAGGTAAGGGTACCGGCTACATTTGCTCCGGTTACCGGATCACTGAATGCTGTGGAATAACTGATATCATTGGAAGTAACACCATAGGTATAAGAGGAAGAGGTAGTTACCTGACCGGTGGGCGTAAGCTGCCCGATGGTAACCTTAAGGGTTACCACATAGGTAGAATTCGCTCCATTCGCATCTATCAAAGTCAGGGTGATCTGCAGATTTTCCGTATTTCCCACTGCACCGGAGCCCACTTTGTAACTGAGCACTCCGCTGGCAGATACCAGCGTATCTTCACTGGAATACTGAATTAATGCGGTATTCGTTCCGCTTGCGGAAACACTTCGTCCGGTTACTGTGGTTCCCGCAGGAAGGTTCAGCACCTCACTCATGGTTCTTCCCTCTGAACCATCGGTCCAGAAAGTCTTCGTAATGGTAACGCTTGCAGCTTGGGCCACCAGCGCTGAGGTCGGCAATGGTAAGGATGTCAGAGTCAAAGCCAGAACCATCCAAACCGCTGTCAGTATTCTATTTCTGTTTTCTTTCCGTGTTCTACGTTTCATCTGTGCAGCTCCTTTTCTCCTGCGTTATATAAAAGCTTAGCATTCCCGTTCTGCATGAACCAGGATGCTCTCTCCAATCTTCCTCCAGCTTAGGCCGGTAACATCGGTCTGTTTTGCTCCTGCTTTCCAATTCCCGATCTGGTCACGCAAGGCCTGTGTTAACCGGGCTTCGTAATCCGGAAGTCCCTCCGCTGCCGGTACACCGGGTTTTTCCATCCGGGGCAGCCTCACATAGGATATTTCCGCTTCCGGCAGTCTCTGCCCGATCCAGTCCGGCACACCTGTCCAATCTGCTGCCACCGCCAGACATCCACAAGCCATGGCTTCGATCAGCGTCAGCGGTAATCCCTCGTAAAAGGAAGGCAATACAAAAATATCACAGGACCGGTACAACCCGGCCAGTTCCTCCTGCGCAAGCTTTCCTACAAATCGGATCTCTAAATCGCCTGCGCCCTGTCTTCTATATATATCGGCCTGTTTCTCCAGGTCGTTCAGTTCTTTTTCATCACCGTTTCCTCCGGCCAGAAACAACTTTACCGGTTGCTCTTTTGCCAGATCGGATACACTGCGAAGCAAGCTGCCCACACCTTTGGCCTGGGAAACCTTTCCTGCGAAGCATAACCGGACCGGTCGGTGATCCGAAGACCAGACCGGAATATCATCCGGCGTAAAAAAGAGTTCCTCATTATATCCGGCGCCCAGGATTTCCACCTTCTCTTCCGGAATGCCGAAGATATCCACAATTTCCTGCTTTTGTCCACTGTGCAGGGCAAAACAGCCGCTAAGGGAACAGATCTTATCCCGGATGAATTCTTTTCGTAACTCATTTTTCTGAAACTGCCGCAGGCAGGTGCTGTGACACAGTCCGTACACCGGGATGCTGTCCATACCCTCAAGACAAAGCTGCTCCACACATTCTACTGTTAATGCCGTCACCAGATACAGGTGGTGACATAAAATGAGATCCGGACAAAATTCCCGGATGGCCGCCTTGACCCGCCGGGAAAAGGCCTCACAGAACTGTTGCTGCATATCCCGGGTCAGATCGCAGTACCGGGTATTATCATAGGGCATTACATCCGACATTCCCACCACCGGAAACGGCAGTTCTTCTGATTTAAAGTAAACCGGGTAAAAAGCACAACCCTCCGGCAATGTAACTGTATCCGTGGCTTCCACTCCTGCGATCACAGCCTGCTCATGGCCTTCTTTGGCCCAGGCTTTCACCAGTTCCGTAAGATAGACACCGCTACCGGTACTATTGGGTTTTTGCGCGGTAATGCTTAAGATCCGTTTCTTCATCATATCATCCTACACTTCATAATCCAGGCAGCTTCTGGTGGCGGTATAAGGTCTTACCTTCCCATCCGCCACTGCCACATGCTCCGGATGCACTGCATAGCCTTTTAAGCTGGCTTCATCCTCGAAGGTAGAATCTAACATCAGATCTGCATTGGAGCTGGACAGTCCGTTAATGTTCACACGGATATCCACAAGTCCCGGGATCTTTCCTTTCAGGGACTCCAATCCCTCTTTGATCCCTGCCTTGATCTTTTCTTTTTCCTCTCCCTGATATTCTTCTTTAATGGTCCATAGAATTACATGTTTTACCATACTTGTATCCTCCCTGATCCTGAAATGATCTAAATTAACTATTCCTGACAAACTTCCAGTTCTTCGATCAACTGAAGCAACCGGTCAAATCCTCCGTGGGGATATACCGAAATATCCTTGTTTTTGCGGTTGATCATATGATCTGTCAGCAAAAATACATCCATTCCCAGCCCGGCTGCCACCATATCTTCTTCCACATTATTTCCTATCATAATGCACTCCTGTGGTTTTAAATCCTGACGGGTTAAGATTTCTTTATAATACTCCGGGTTCGGCTTACAAAATCCAATGTTTTCATAGGTAGTGATCAGCTCAAATTCCTCTGGCTTAAGTCCCGCCCAGCCTATCCTGCTATGAGTTGCAAGCACCGGGAACAGGGGATTGGTTGCAAGGATCACCCGCAGCCCTTTCTGTCTGGCTAACCGGACCGCTTTGGCAGAGCGTTCATCAAAGCCGCAAGCGCTCTTGGATTTCTGAAATTCATTTCTGTAAAATTCTTCAAAAACAGGATAATCCTCTCGTGCCTTTTCTCCGAAGAACTGCCCAAACCGTTCCCAGAAAGCCTCCTCATTGGTCTTACTGCCATCATTTCGAACCATGGCCTCTATACAGATCCAGAGCCCCTCTATGAGCCTGTCCTTCTCGTATCCGTATGGCGCCATCTTTTCCGCCAATAATCCAAAATAAACCTTCGTAAATCTATCATTATCCATAGGCAGTAATGTGCCGTCCAGATCAAATAACAGAGCTTTCTTTTTCTTATTCATAGTTCCTCCTGCCTTCTCAATAAGTATAACAAATCTGTTCCGATTTTAAAACTCCCTGAAAAGGATTTTATATAAGGAAAACCGGCACTGAAAAGTGCCGGTGAAATCCGTTAATTAACTTTTACCGTTACAGAGGTGGCGTACAGGCCATAATAAGTTTTGCTGTTGTAGGTTTTGTATGCACGCACTCTGTATTTATAACTCTTGCCTGAGGTTAATCCTGTATCCTTATAGGTAAAGGTAGAGTTTCCTGTCACCGTTTTCAATAAAACCCATTTTTCATTGGCCTCATCATAACGGTACACCTTATAACCCGTTGCGCGTACTACCTTATCCCAGGTCAGGGTCACTGTTTTCTTGGAGGCAGAAGTTCCTGCCAGGTTCGCAACTTTGGCGGGTTTGGTGGTTCCTGCGGCCTCTGCTGAACGATATCCGTAAACCGTAGTTCCGCTGTATGTCTTATAAGCACATACCTTATACCGGTACTCTTTTGCTCCCAGCAGTTTGGTATCCGTATAGGTCAGGTTGGTGTTTCCTGTAATGGTTTTCACACATTTCCAGCTGTCCGTGGCGGTATCATAGCGGTATACTTTGTATCCGTCCGCCCGGGCAACCTTATTCCAGTTCAGGGTGATCTCTGTGGCACTGGTGGTAGTGGCCGCAAGCCCTTTTCCCTGAGCAGGACGGGTGGTATCCGTAAGAACTGCAGAATAGCTGCCCCAGTATTTCGTTCCTCCAATCGTCTTATAAGCCCGTACCTTGAATTTATATTCCGTACAGGAAGTAAGTCCGCTTACCTTGTAGGAGGTAACTGCAGGATCCGTAATATCCCCGACTTTTTCGTACGCACCGGAGGTGGAATTATATTTATAGACTCTGTATCCGTCCGCATTTTCCACCGGATCAAATTGCAGGGTGATGCTGTTCGCCATTCTGGTCTGCAGCCTTAAATCCGCAACCTTCTCCGGTTTGGTACCTACCGTCAGGATATCCGAATAGGTTCCGTAATGGCGGGTTCCGCCAATGGTCCAGTAACAACGAACCTTGTATTTATACTCCGTTCCTGGTTCCAGACCGGTATCCTCATAGCAGGGTTCCTGTGTATCAGCCACCTTCTGGTAACTTTCCGTTTCCGGATTATAGCGATATACACGATAACCCATTGCATCGGAAGCGAAAGACCAGTCCAGGGATATGGAAGTCGCCGTCTGCCCTGTTGTAATGAAGTCTTCGGTTTTGATCGCCGTATTCTTGTACCAGTAATTGCAATCCAGATTTCCGCTGTATCCGTCAACCCTTCCGGAACTGGTAAACTGCCAGAACTCGTAGGGATAAGTAATATCCGCATAAGGCGTTGCCGTGGAAGAAGAAAGGGTGTTGCTGGTAGTGGTCTTATTATACCGTGCTAACCAGATGGGATAGCTTTTTGCCAGAGTTGCCGTATTTAAATAGGTCTTACACATGGTGTAGTTGGCATAGATCAGAGGCTGATATCCCGCCTCTTCAATTACCTCGCAAAATGCTGCGCAGATATTGGTCATCTGGGTTTTGGTAAGTTTTCCGGCAACCAACCGTCCACCGGTATAGAATTCATAGTCAAATACCACCGGCATGGTAATATTCCAGTTATTCTTTTTCAGAATATCCAGCACATAGTTGGCTTCCTCTCTCGCCTCTGCTGTTGTAATAGCCTGGGAAAAAATATAAACTCCTACGTTAATATTATTTGCCAGAGCTTTGGTAATATGGTCATTGGCAGTGGTGTCCTCGCTTAAGGCTCCGCTGATGGAACCTCTTGCCGCCACCCGGACAAACGCAAAATCGATGCCGTCAGCATGGGCTTTTGCCCAGTCGATCTTAGAATTTCCACTGGAATCGCTCTGCCATTTGGAAACATCGATTCCCTTAAAAAGCTTGTAATTCTTCAGCGTATTGTTGTGATAGTAAGTGGATGTAACGGTTTTACCCTGAGAAGAGCTGTACACTTTGCTGGTGGTGGTAAATGAATTGGTTACCAGCATTTCCGCTGAGGTTGCTGCCGCTGCATGTTCCACCGGCGTCAATGCCATCAGAACCGCCAACAGCAGGCACAACACTGATCGTAAAATTTTCTTCATAGTATCCTAGTATCCTTTTCCCTGATTTCGCTTTCAAAAGCGTATCCGTTATGTCATCTTTTATAAGTCTAATGCATTAGACCTTTTCTTGTCAACCATTTTAGTCAAAATTATTTGACTAATCCCTTATCTGTTTTTGCCACGTGTTTAAACACTTCCTCAAAACGGTTCAGCGCCTCATCAATGATTTCCGGTGTATCTGCCAGGGATGTATACATCCGGCTGCCTGCCAACGTAACAATGCCATTGGCCATATAGGCTGCCCCCATTTTTTCCATGGAATCCTTACGTACATACATCATTTCTTTATGTTTCAACAGGCCCACGGCAGATTTCAGGAAGGACATGGAAGAAAAATCAAAGCTCATGGCTCCGGTACATTCCAAATGTACGATAGATCCCTGATTGTAGGCCACGAAAGGAAGTCCATACCTGTCTATAAGCTCGTTCAGTCCATCGCACAGACGATCACCCATTTTTCCTGCAACTTCACATGCATTGGTGCGCTCAATTTCCTTGATGGCAGTGTAACCTGCCAGACAGGAAAGCGGATTGGCAGACAAGGTTCCTCCTACATAGGCCCTGTGTTTTCCTGTGGCCAGACCTGCTGCCATTAACTGGGCATACTCTTTCTTTCCGCCCACTCCTCCGGCTGCCGGATAACCTCCGGCCACAATCTTTCCAAATATCGTAAGATCCGGTACCACATCAAAATATCCTTGGGCTCCGGATAACGCCACACGGAATCCAGTCACCACTTCATCAAAAATAAGCAGAGCCCCGTAACGATCGCACAATTCCCGAACTGACTTGTTATACTCTTTTGCCACCGGACGAGTTCCGCTTTCCGGTCCCACCGGTTCTAAGATCACTGCCGCAGTGCCTCCCCGCAGTTTGTTGCGCTTTAGCATTTTCTCCAGCATGTTAAGATCGTTGGGACGCACTTCATCCGTCAGCTTATAACTGTTTCCGGGAATACCGTGAGATTCTAACAGGCCCCTGCTTCCCGGAATCTTTAGTCCATATACCATTTGATCTGACCAGCCGTGGTATGCTCCGCCAATTTTGATCACATGCTTTTTACCGGTGGCAATACGGGCAATACGCAGGGCCGCCATAACTGACTCTGTTCCGGATCCCAACATACGGAACATCTCCACATTGGGCATATGCTTGTTGATCTCTCTCGCAATGAGCATTTCCGACTCATGCAATAGTCCTGTAACCGGACCGCACTGGTTCAGCAGTTCAATGACCTTTTCCCGGATCACCGGATAGTTGCTACCCAGAATGGTCGGTCCGCCTGCCTGCAGAAAATCAATGTACTGATTTCCGTCCTTATCGTACAGGTACGCTCCTTGTGCTCTTTCCATACACATAGGAAAGGGCTTGTTAAATGCCAGATTATGCTGTACTCCTCCCGGAATATATTTCTGGGACTCCTCATAAACCGCCCTGGACTGCGGACATTTCTCGTCATAGTATTTTAAGATCACATCATTATAGTAGTCATCTGTCACTTCCCAGATCTCCTGGGAGGTCAGATTTTTCAACCGGGCATTGATCTTGTCCGGATTCTCCCATCTGCTGATCCCGCAATTTTCCATCCTTCTTGCTCCTCTCTCTTCCTTATGTCTGGTTTTTCGTTTCTCTATTCTTCTGCTTTTTTGTTGGTGTCAATAGTATCCCGGAAGACCACAAAGCGATCATACACATATTCCGTAGAAAGGTTCAACGCCATATTCAGGGCCGTAACCAAATACTCGTTCCATAAAAGATCCTCTGCCAGATAGTTACCCAGCACTGTAGTCACAGGGGTGAAAATGCAGTAAAACAATGCCACCTGGGCCATGGCCTTAGGAACATTGTTGGCACTTTTAAACGTAAACTTCCGGTTCAGGGTAAAATTCCATACTACAGACAGCACTAAGGCAATGAGATAGCAGGGCCAGTAACTGAACCCGGTCAGCTCATTGAGCAGGGAAAAAGCAACCAGCTCAATGATCCCTGCTGATGCTGAAAATAATGCGAACTTTACGATACGGATTATTTCTTCTTTTTTTGTCATGGTGTCCTCCTGACTTATGCGTTTTTCTTTTTGGAATATTTCTTCTGATATATATAATGCATTAGCATACAATCCAGCCGGCCCAGAGATTTTTCTTTTTTCCAGGCTCCGGTATGCAATGCACAGATACATGCTTTTTCCATCAGAAGTGCCATGGCATGGGTATCCCCGTCATCCTGTCCTCTTACCACGGCTCCCACTCCGGCAACAAGAACAGCCGGATACTTCTGCAATGCCCCCAGAACTCCGTTTGCTGGTACCACGGACACCTTTCTTCCCATCATCTGGGCCATGTCATCCAGTTGGGCTGTCAGTGGACCCACAGAAGCTGCTTTCAGCACCGGTGCAGTCTGCACCAATTTCCACTCAAAATCACATTGTGCCAGCTGTTTCGAAAGCTGTGTCATAGCAGTTTTTTCGCACATGATCTCCTCTTCAGGCTGTCCTTTGCAATTTCGTTTACAGATCTCTTCCAGCAGAGCCGCTTTTTCATAAGCATCCTGTTTATCACAGCCGCAGATCACCACTCCATGATGTGCAAGAAAAACCGTATGGGCACCGGTTTTCATGGCGTTTGCTACGGCATTTTTCAGTTTCTTTGTTCCCGGAAGACCGTAATCTGCCACCGCAATCCCGCCCAGGCGAACTTTTTCTTCTTCCGTAAGGTCCATATCCATAGCTCCCGCAAGACCCAGTGCAGACGCATAGGTCTGATGAGTATGGATCACAAACTGTACCCCGGGAAACAGTTCATAGGCGCAGGCATGGATTCCTTTCTCACTGGAGGGCTTACGCACTCCTTTAAAACTGCCTGTGCCCCTGTCATACAGGACTAAATCTTCTTCTCCGGTCCGGTTATAGTCCAGGCCACTGGGTGTTATAAGAAAATGTTCCTCGTCGATCCTGCAGCTGACATTGCCCCAGGTACGGGCCACCAATCCCTGTTCCAAAAGCTGGCGTCCGGCCTCCACCACCTGACGCCTGGCCTCCTTTTCCTGCATGCTATCCCTCCTGACCATTTACACCGGGCCATTTTGCTGATACCGGTTACTGCTTTGCTTCCGACTGATATAATCGTCTGAAATTCTTTTTATTGCAACGGTATAAGTCTTTGAATACCGCATAGTTTCTATCATACACTGCCCGATTTGCCTGATCCGGTTCAAACCGCGCTTTAACGCAGACCATCTGCTTAGCTTCAGACAGGTCTTTCACCCTGCCGCTACCCACTGCGATCAGTAGCGCTGCTCCGATGGCTCCCACATCCTTGGTATATTCCACCGTTTCAATGGGATGTCCTGTGATATCCGCCAGCATCTGGCAGGTCACCTCTGAAAGGGCTCCCCCTCCCACAAACCGGATAGTCCGGGAGGTTGTGACCTTTTTCTCCTCACATTCTAACATCCACCGAAGATGATAGCAGATACCTTCTAACACCGCCCGGATCATTTCCCTCTTTTTGGTATTGATACCGATGTTGAAAAACATACCTGCTGCCGCAGGATCCTCAAAGGGGCACCGGTTTCCATGCAGCCATGGTGTAAAAATAACTCCGCCGCAGCCCGGCTCCACCTGGGCCACCACCTCTGACATATAATCATACAGGCTTTCATACCTGGTTTCCGTACTTTCTGCCACATCGATCTTGCTTAAATAAGCATCAATCTCATCACATACCAGATGCTCCTTTACCCATTCAAAACATTTTCCCGCAGTTTCCATTTCCGCAAAATAATTATATTTTCCGGATTGGGCACCTACGATACCGGCGATCATGGCCATAATATCCACTTTCTGTTTTCCTATGACCGTTCCTACCCAGCCTGAGGTTCCGGAATAAATATGGGTATCGTTTAATTCCGTGCTGCCTGCTCCGATACCGATAAGGGTAGCATCTCCTCCACCACCGTATACCGGTGTCTGCTCTGAAAGTCCCAGTTCTTCCGCCGCCTGTTTCGTAAGTCCACCTGCCACCTGGGTACAGCCAATGATCCTGGGAAGATGTTCGTATTTCACTCCATACATCCTACAAAGGCTTTCACTCCAGGCATTTTTCCGGGTGTCATATAAAAATGTTGCATAGGCAGAATCCGGTGTCATCACGCACTCTCCGGTACACCGGCAGATGAGGTATTCCTTTACATCCAGCCACTTATGCACCCTTGCAAAAATTTCCGGTTCATGATTCTGCACCCACTTATATTTCCATAAAGGATCCTTCACACTGGTAGAAGCTGCATGAGTAGAGAGCAGACTGCGTACCAGCATGATCGCATTCACTCCGGATATGGTCAGTCCGTGCACTTGGCAGCTACGCATTTCCTCTCCTGCCCGCTGATCCATATAGCTCATAGCACGCCGTAAGGCTTTGCCTTCTTTATCCACCAGTACCAGACCCTGCATCTGGGAGCAAAAGGAAATACCTGAGATTTCCTTAGGATCAACCCCGGTTTTATCAAGCAGACGCCTGGTGGTCTGGCACATAGCCTGCCACCACTCCTCCGTATCCTGCTCTGCCCCTCCGTTTTCCAAAATATAAAGTCCGTATCCCTGATATTCTCCCTCTACCAGGTTCACTCCTTTTTCCAGATCCATGAGGCAACTTTTCACCCCTGTGGTCCCAAAATCATAAGCAATCACATACATGGCAATCTCCTGTCCGGGTTATTTCACCCGCTTTAATAAAAACGCATCCGGGCTGTAACGTCCTACACCGCTGACGCTACAGGATTTGGTAATATACTGCCCGTTATAGTACATCACTGCAGAACTTCCTCCATCCAGGTTCATGGCCTGATAACACTGATACCGCATAAGGATATCCATACAATCCACCGCGGTGGCACCCAGACTATACCCGGGCTGCCGTCCGTCCAGGATCAGAAGCTGAACATCCCCCTGCCGGTTTTGCCCCAGACAGGCCCGGGGCTGAATCCCCATGAACATGGAAACATCCAGAGCCCGCTGCCCATCTACGATCAGCGCAGGCACTCCTTCCATTCCCCAACGGTATTCCGCAACACGGATGTCTTCATAATTTGCTATATACAAACGGTTATCGGCCTTCATTCCGCAGAACTTCATGCCATACTTTTTGGGCCGGTTCCCGTATTCCTTTCCGTCAATGATCAGGGAACCTACCACCTGACCGCCGCTGCCGTGGCCCCCCACATCCCGGAATCTACTGGCATTGATGCCCACAATGGCATTATGATCTTTACAGAAACTGTCGATCTGCTGCCCATAAGAGCCGTAGCTTTTGGATTTGGCCAGCGTCAGCTGTGAGGCATCCTTACAGATTGCCATTTTCCCCACATATCCGTTTCCGTTCAGTCCCAGAATGATGAGATTGTTGGCGGTATTGATCACCAGCACCGGATCTCCTTCGGAAGAATACAACCCCAGTTCATGGTCCAGATCCTCGATCAGGATACTGTCATACCCATATCTTGTCAGCTCCGGATGGCTATCCAGATAATTGCGCACCGAATCGGAATCCAATTCCCAATAGTCCTGATAAAACTGCTCCTTTTCACTCTCAGCCTGTTTCTGCTGTTCTTCCTTCTGCCAGTGGCTCTCCAATTCCCTCTGCTTAGCCAACTCGTCATAATAACGGTCCATGACCTCATCAATGACGCCCTGGGGAAAAAATAAAGTGGCCAGCCACTGGTGGGAGCCGGTGGTCATGGCTGTTTCAATATATAATGTTCTCCATTTTGCAATAAAGGGAATACCGGAATAGGCCACCGTCAAATAGGCGCCTACCAGCAAAACCACTACTGCATCCAGGATGATCAAACGTTTTTTCAGACGCTGTCTGCCGGTCTTTTCTTCTCTTTCTTCCATGATTCTGTCCTTCTTTGTCGAATTTTGTTGAAGTCAAAGCTATTTTACCATAAAGCATTCCGAATGAAAACATCCATCCTTCTTCAGGCTATAATTTCCTCCATGACTATGTTATAATTGTAACATCATCAACTTATAAGGAGGTAACGAAGCATGACAGTTGCAGAAAGAATTTCAGCCCTTCGTAAGAAAATGGACACGCTGGGGATCGATGCCTACGTGGTACCCACCGATGATTTCCATCAAAGCGAATATGTAGGGGAACATTTCAAAACAAGAAAATTCATTTCCGGTTTCAGCGGTTCCTACGGTACTGCGGTCATCTGTAAAGAAGATGCCGGCCTGTGGACAGACGGACGTTATTTTTTCCAGGCAGAGCAGGAGCTTGCCGGCAGTGGAATCCGCCTTATGAAGCTGTTTGTGGGAGATACTCCTTCCATTCCCGCATACCTTTCGGAGAATGTTCCCAAAGGCGGCCAGGTTGCCTTTGACGGACGGGTGCTTCCGGTGGTTGACGGCAAGGAATTCGAAGAAGTCTTATCCGCAAAACAGATCAAGATCAACTATTCCGTTGATCTGATCGACGAAATCTGGACTGACAGGCCACCCCTATCCCAGGAGCCGGCTTTTTTCCTGGAAGAAAGCTATACCGGTGAAAGCTGTGCCCACAAGCTTGCCCGTGTAAGAGAGCAGATGGAAGAGCTGGGGGCTACCACCCATATCCTCTCCTGTCTGGATGACATCTGCTGGCTGTTTAATGTCCGGGGTAACGACATCGATTTCTTCCCGCTGCTGTTGTCTTATGCCATCGTGCATATGGATCGTGTGGATTTCTATGTAGACGAGAGCAAGTTAAACCAGCGGATCCTGGATGAATTTGCCAAAAACCGGGTTACTGTGCATCCTTACAATGACGTTTATGCGGATGTGACAAAGCTCTCTCCTGAAGAAACCGTACTGATCGATCCCATGAAGTTAAACTATGCACTGTATAAAAGCATTCCCGGTCATATTGTGGAGGCAGCCAACCCTACCATCCTTATGAAAGCCATGAAGAATCCGGTAGAGCTTGAAAACATCAAAGAAGCCCACATCAAGGATGGAATTGCCGTTACCCGGTTCATGTACTGGATCAAGAATCGTTATGATAAGGAAGAAATCACCGAGCTTTCTGCCGCCGATAAGCTGATCTCCCTGCGCAAAGAACAGGAAGGTTACATCAGTGATAGCTTCGAACCCCTGTGTGCCTATGCGGATCATGCTGCCATGATGCACTATTCTCCCTCACCGGAATCCGATGTGGTATTGAAAGAAGGCGCTTTTTTCCTGAATGATACCGGAGGCGGATATTATCAGGGTTCCACAGACATTACCCGGACCTTTGTACTGGGTCAGGTAGACCAGCAGATGAAAAAATACTTCACTGCCGTCCTGCGGGCCAACATGAGACTGGCAAGAGCCAAATTCCTCTATGGATGCTATGGTTATAACCTGGACGTTCTTGCCAGAGGTCCTATCTGGGATCTGGAACTGGATTACCAGTGCGGAACCGGACATGGTGTGGGATACCTGTCCAATATCCACGAAGGCCCCACGGGCTTCCGCTGGTATGTGGTTCCCAGCAAGAACGAACATCATAAGCTGGAGGAAGGCATGGTCATCACGGACGAGCCCGGTATTTATGAAGATGGCAAATTCGGAATCCGTCTGGAAAACGAATTCATCGTCCGCAAGGGTTCGAAAAATAAGTATGGACAGTTTATGTATTTTGAAACCATAACTTTTGCCCCCATTGACCTGGACGGCATTGATCCAGAAGAAATGAGTCGTGACGAACGGGAGTGGTTGAACAATTACCATAAAGAGGTCTTTGAAAAAATCGGTCCTCATCTTCCCGCCGAAGAACAGGCATGGTTAAAAGAATATACCAGACCAATTTAACAAAAAGATCCCGGCCTAGCCAAACGCTACGCCGGGATTTATTATGCTAATCTATGGAAGATAACTGGAGACTCTTTACCCCGTTTACTCTTTTCAGATCTGCCATCATGGACTCCATGGAGCAACTCAGACTGCTGATGTCCAGAGAAATGGACACACTGGCTTTATTCCCTATGGGGATCGACTGGGAAATGGTCAGCACACTGGCGCCGAATCCGGACAATGCATTCAGCACGCTGGATAGCACACCGGCCTTATGGCTTAACACCATATACAGCACTGCCTTCCGCTGACCAAAGGTTCCATCCTCCGGCAGAAAGATATAATCTTTGTATTTGTAGTAGGTGCTTCTGGAAATCCCCACCTTCTTTACCACATCGCTGACAGACAGGTTCGGGTTCTCCTCTAACATATTTCTTGCTTCTACCACCCGTGGATAGTATTCCGGCAAAATCTGTTTATGCACGATCAAAAAGTTTTCTAACATGCTGCCTCCTATACTTCTTCCACCAGATCCAGGCAGGATGCAAAAACAGGCTGAACCTCTTTCACCGTCCAGATCACCGACCGCTTCATCTCCTTTAATTGCAGCTTCAGATTCTCCATGAAATCTTCATTCGTCCAGATCGCCAGACAAGTCGATCCGGAGCCGCTGATAAGGAAACTGCAACCTCCTGCCTTTTCACAGGCAGCTTTCATCTCATCAAATCCCGGGATCAGTTGCTTGCGATACGGCTCATGGATACAATCCTGCGCCGACAAAGACAACAACTCCGGATTGCCGCATCCGAAGGCACTGGATAAAAGCACTGCATGGGACAATGCCGAGACGGTATCCTTACGGGAATACTTTTCCGGTAAAATACTTCTGGCCTCCTGTGTAGACACCTCATAATCCGGGATCAGTACGGTAAAATGGAAATTCTTATGTAATTTCAGCTCCACGCTAACCGGTCCCTGCTCCGTCATCATGCTTGCTCTTAAGCCACCAAACAGAGCCGGAGCCACATTATCCGGATGCCCTTCCATGTCAGAACATTCCTTAAAAAGTTCTTCCGGTGTCAGTTTGACGGAAAGCTCAGGATGCAACAGATTTCCGGCAATCGCTCCTGCAATGATGCAGGTTGCGGAAGACCCCAGTCCCCTGCTTACCGGCACACCGGTATCGATCTTCAGGGAAAGACCGTGGGAAGAAGCCTTTTGTCCGGATAATCTTTCTCTTAAAGAAAGTACACGGATATAAGCGTTATATACCAGATTGGAAGTGATGGCATCAGACTCTTCCACGTAAAAATCATTATATAAAGACAGTGCCAGTCCCAGGCAGTCGAAACCCGGACCTAAATTAGCCGTAGAGGCCGGAACGGAAATCTTATACACGGCACACCTCCCGGATGTAGTTAACGACGGTATCGATTCCATCTTCCTGACGGATCACCATGTCATGACGAATAGGCAGATCCTTTAAACAGGACAGATTCTCCGGAACCGGTGCTCCTGTCAGTTCCTTTAATTTCATCATACAGGAAAAATCATCTTCCGGTACATCATCTGAAAGACTCTGCAATACCGCACGGGAAAATTTGTACGGTGAAGCGGTGGACAGCACCACGCAAGGAGTTTTGTCTTCCGGATGTGCCTTGCGGAACTGCTTCATGGCATCTACCGCTACGGCTGTGTGAGGATCGATGAGCTTCTTATATTCCTTATAAACCTCTGCGATCGTTTCAGAAACCCGGTCTTCCCCGGCACAGTATCCTTCGTATTCTGACTGCATGACAGCAAGGATTTCCGGCGTCACACTGTAATGGCCTTCCTCATTGAGCTGCTGCAGATAACTGCGGATCAGGTCTCCGTCATAGCCGGATGCCTCGAACAGCATTCTTTCCAGATTGGAAGAAACCAGAATATCCATGGAAGGAGATGTTGTTTTATAGAAAGTCCTTCTCCGGTCATAAGTACCGGTCTGTAAAAAGTCTGTTAAAACACGGTTTGCATTGGATGCACAGATCAGTTTTCCCACCGGGCAGCCCAGAGCCTTGGCGTAGTGGCCTGCCAGGATATCTCCGAAGTTTCCTGTAGGTACCACGAAATGAACCGGCTTTCCGAATTCCACTTTGCCCTCGTTCACCATGTCAAAATAAGCTTTGAAGTAATACACGATCTGCGGTACCAGACGGCCAATGTTAATGGAATTGGCACTGGACAGTACCACTTTATTTCCGCAGGCTTCCTGCACACGCTCATCCTGATAGCAGGATTTTACCAGACGCTGGCAGTCATCAAAATCTCCCTGCACAGCAACCACACGGGTATTGCTTCCTCCGGTAGTCTGCATTTGCAGCTGCTGGGTGCGGGAAACTCCCTCAGAAGGATAGAATACGATAATGTGGGTATTTTCCACATCTTTAAAACCTTCCAATGCCGCTTTTCCGGTATCACCACTGGTAGCGGTCAGGATCAGTACCTGCTTATCCTCGCCACATTTTGCATAAGAAGTTGTCAACAGATGAGGAAGCAGTGTCAATGCCACATCCTTAAATGCAGATGTGGGACCATGATACAGCTCCAATAATCCATCATTCCCCAGCGAAGAAACCGGTGTCACCTCCGGGGTACTGAAATTCGTATCATACGCTGCATGGATCACCTTGGATAATTCTTCCTGTGTATAATCGGAAAACACCGCCCCCATGATCCTTTCTGCCAAAGACGCATAGGACAGGTTTCGAAGTGACTCCAAAGGCAGGGCACATTCCATCATATATTTAGGGGTGTATAGTCCGCCATCCGGGCTAAGTCCGCGTATTACGGCTTCCGGTGCGCTGACACTATAATCTTTATTTCTACTGCTAAAAAAACGCTTCATTTGTAATTCTCCTTAGAAAAAATATAAATTAGGGCTTGAAACACCAGCGAAACTATGTTACCATATCCCCGACGCAAAAACAAGTGTTTTTATTTTAAGGACACAGTTTTTTTGTTTTTTGGAAAGAACTTTCGCCGAAAGAGCTTTCATTTGGGAATAGTGTATTTAAAGAGAGGACTGTAACATGAAGATCGGAGTACTTGGATATGGTGTGGTAGGCACCGGCGTCTGTGAGATCATTGATGCACAAAATAAACAAGGGGATTTTGATTTAGAAGTAGATAAAATTTTCGTACGACCCACCCGGGAGATTACGGATCCGCGTATGACCAGTCAGGTGGAGGATATTTTACAGAGTGATAAGATTGACATCGTTGTGGAATGTATGGGCGGTTTGGAGCCGGCCTACTCCTATGTGAAGCAGGCACTGCTTAACGGCAAAGATGTGGTAACCAGCAACAAGGCCATGATGGCGACCTATTATCAGGATCTGATGGATACCGCAGCCAGACTGAACCGGCATCTTTTATTTGAAGCCAGTGTAGGAGGCGGCATCAACTGGATGCACAATATCGGAATCTCCAAACGTGTTGACGATATCGAGAATTTCCGGGGAATTTTAAACGGAACCACCAATTACATATTAGACTGCATGTTTTCCGAGGGAAAAGACTTTGCGGAAATCCTGAAAGAAGCTCAGGACCTGGGTTATGCAGAGGCAGATCCCAGCAGTGATATTGACGGAGATGACGTTCGTTTTAAATGTTGTCTTACCAGTAACGTGATCTGGAATACCTCTGTGGACTTAAACAGCATCGACACACTGGGCATCCGCCATATTACCAAAAAAGATATTGATTACTGCAAATCCCACAATCTGGTATGCCGTTTGATCGGAAACGGTATCCGCAACGGCAATTCCTACAGTGTGTATGTACAACCGGAATTCCTGAGCATGGATAATCTTCTGGCTCACGTGACTTCCAATTATAACTGTGGAGAGATCCAGGGAAAAACCTGCGGTAAATCCTTTTTCATCGGACAGGGTGCCGGAAAACTGCCTACCGCCAATGCGGTATTACAGGACTGTATGTCACTGGTATCCAAATGCCGTTCCCGTCTCAACAACCTGACAGAGGCAGATGGCAAGGTAGCGACAAGCAGTATTAACAACGAAGATGTCTGCGGTTCTTATTATATCCGCGGAAAACACATAGAAGTTTTCGAAGACTGGGCAAAAGAAAAGATCGATGAAGAAACCATTCTCACCAAACCGGTTTCCATTCATGAGCTGGTTTCCTGCTTAAAAGATCTTGATGACCCACAGTATTTTATAGCCGGTATCAATTTGTGTGAGTAAGGTTACCGAATGATAAAAACAATTCCATTACCTATATAACCAAAAACTGTCGGTCTCTCCGGATCATCCGGGAGGCCGACAGTTTCTTATGCTTGTTACCTTATATTGTGATTATTTTAGTTTTGCCAGTACCGCTTTCAAATAATCCCAGGTACGGGCTGTGGATTGAATATCCAGTCTTTCACTAAAGGAATGGATATCCCACATATTCGGTCCGATGGAGACACAATCAAGATCGTCTCTCTTTCCAAGGAACAATCCGCACTCTAGGCCCGCATGAATGGCAATTACCTTCGGTTCTTCCCCATACAGGCTCTTATATTCCTCTTCCATGATCTGACGAAGCTCCGATTTCGGATCATACTCCCAAGCCGGATACTCACTGTCACATTCCACCTCGGCACCGATCATGGCTGCCAACTGTTCCACTCTGGAACGAACCTCTGCTTTTTCGCTGTTTACAGAGCTGCGGATCAGGTGATAGAAGATCACATTCTCCTCTTCGGTTTCCACACGTCCCATGTTCAGGGAAGTTTGAACCAGACCCTCCAGCTTACGGCTGTAAGCCTGTATGCCGTTGATCACCACCACAAGATAATCAATAACCTTTCTGGTGTCTTCCTTACAAAGGACACTGGCTGTCTGTTGTCCGTCATTGGAACACAGAATTTCCAGTCCCGGCTCATCACCCATGAACTCACTGTCAAATACACTCTTTAACTGTGCAGCAATCTTTGCTACCCTGTCAGCATCCTTGGCATCAAGCAGAAGTCTCGCCGTATCTTCCATGGCAATGACATTATCTGCACTTCCGCCGCCTACACTGATCAGACGAAATGCTACCTCTGAAGCGATCTCCTTTAACAGGCGTCCCATCATCTTATGGGCATTTCCTCTCTGCTTGTGGATCTCAGCTCCGGAATGTCCTCCCTGCAGTCCCTTGATCTTAACTTCCATAACCGTTCCGGTTGCATTTTCTCTATGAACGGGAAGTGCTGCCCGGATCCGCACACCACCGGCACAGCCCGTGGTAAGGACTCCTTCTTCCTCTGAATCGATGTTAATGAGTTTCCGCCCTTTCAGAAGGGATAGATCGATGGCATGGGCTCCACCCATACCAATCTCCTCATCAACAGTGAACAAGGCTTCAATAGGCGGATGAGGGATCGTATCGCTGTCTAACAGTGCCAGTGCCATGGCAATGGCAATTCCGTCATCACCGCCCAAAGTGGTGTCTTTTGCTTTTATAAAACCATCTTCCACATATAGTTCCAAAGGATCTTTCGAAAAATCATGATCCGAATCCGGTTTTTTCTCACATACCATGTCCATATGACCTTGAATGATCACCGGTTCGCTGTTTTCATAACCGGCTGTTCCCGGCTTGCGGATGATCACGTTGTTCACTTCATCCTGATAAACGGACAAACCACGCTTCTTTGCAAACGCTACACAATAGTCACTGATTTCTTTGGTATTAAAGGTTCCGTGGGGAATCTGACATATTTCTTCAAAAAACTGAAATACACCCTTTGGTTCCAGACTGCTTAATACTCCCATTTTAAGATCCTCTTTTCTCTATTATCCTGCCACTTATTCTTCCGGAACAACGATCAGATCTTTCGTAAAGTGGTTCAATACTTCGCATCCGTCTTCTGTAATGATAACAAGATCCTCGATACGAACTCCGATGTTCTCTTCTGCGATATAAATACCCGGTTCTACAGAGAAGCACTGGCCCACCTGAATAATGTCTGTGTTAACGGAAGAAACATCACCAAACTCATGATCTTCCAAACCGATAGAATGACCGGTTCTGTGGGTAAAGTACTGTCCGAATCCTTTTTCTTCTATGTAGTTTCTGCAGGCAAGATCCACATCACACATTCTGTTACCCGGTTTTGCTGCTTCAATACCGCGTCTGCATGCTTCCACAACAATGTCGTAGATCTCTTTCTGTCTTTCGGAAACCTCTCCGATGAATACGGTACGGGTCATGTCAGAAGCATAATTGTCCTTGAATCCTCCGATATCAAGGATTACACAATCACCATGTTTTCCCTTGGTATCATCGGTTACATGGTGAGGATCTGCCGCACCTTTTGCATAAGCGGTGATGGGATCGAAGGATACACCTTCACATCCTGCTTCTGCATATAATTCACGAACCTTCTGGTTCAATTCTTTTTCTGTTAAACCTTTTACAACGTATGGGATCAGTTTTTCCATTACTTCATCGTTGATCCTGGAGGAAATTCTCATTAACTCCTGTTCTTTTTCGTCTTTCACCATACGGATATAGTCTACGATAGGTGATCCGTTGACGAACTTGCTTCCTCCTCCTAATTCCTGAAGACGAATAAGAAATCTTGCCGGCCAGGTTTTGTCAATACCCATAACCTTGTCCTTCTCCACATACCTGCTTAAAATCTCGACACCATCTTCAATGTCATCGTACCAAACTAATTCAACACCCAGATCTTTTTCCTGTGGGAACAATTTATTAATTACGAGCTTGTGGTTACCGTTCACATTCAGATACAAAGCCAGTAATCGTTCTCCCGGAATAATCCACTTTCCTGTCAGATAGAAGATAGCCACAGGGTCCGAAATGATCATCTGCGGTACTTCATGCTCTTCCATCGATTTCAAAATTCTTGTCAATTTTCCTTGATCCATTGTTCAATCCAACCTTTCTTTTGATACTGTTAAAAGCCGGTTAAGCCCCCCGTCTTCTACATTTTCGATTATAGAACAGCCCTATTAAAAAGTCAATGAGCCCCTTGCTTTATTCTCACGATGTGCTATGATGAACTTAACTTTAAACACAGGAGGGCGAACATGAAAATTACAGAAGGTTATATGCCATTCAAAGGGTACAAGACTTACTATCGGGTTGTGGGTGAACAAACCGGAAACAAGAAACCTTTAGTGCTTCTTCACGGAGGACCTGGTTCTTCACATAACTATTTTGAAGTCCTGGATCGTCTTGCAGAAGAAGACGACCGTCAGCTTGTCATGTATGATCAGCTGGGCTGCGGAAATTCCTATCTGGACGGACATCCGGAATTGTGGAATGCCAAAGTTTGGATCGAAGAACTGATCGAGCTGCGCAAGCATCTTGGCCTGGACGAAATGCATTTGCTGGGACAGTCCTGGGGCGGTATGCAGCTTCTGGAATATGTATGTAACTACAAGCCGGAAGGCTTAAAGAGCATCATTCTTTCCAGTACACTTCCCGCTTCCTGGTTATGGGGCGAGGAGCAGCACCGTATGATCAAATTCCTTCCCCAGGAAATGCAGGATGCGATTGATAAAGCAACTTCCAGCGGAAACTACGATGACCCGGCTTATATTGCTGCAGAAACCGAGTATATGCTGCGTCACTGTTCCGGCGAGCTTACAGCTGATTCTCCGGAATGTCTGACCAGACCGGTTAAGAAAGGTAAAGAAGCTTACATCACAGGTTGGGGCCCCAATGAGTTCACTCCCCAGGGAACCCTGAAAGACTATGATGTCATTGACCAGTTACCGGATGTCAAAGAACCTGCACTGGTGATCAGCGGCGGTAATGATCTGTGTACACCTTACGTTGCCAAAATGATGTATGACAAAATCCCCAACTCCAGATGGGAATTATTCAGAACCTGCCGTCATATGTGCTTCGTAGAAGACAACGAACGTTACGTAGCTCTGTTAAAAGAGTGGTTAAACGCCAACGACTAATACATAGACACATGGAAAAGGATCTGTTTGAACCGATCAAATCTTATTTTGAAAGCTTTGGATATGTATGCGACGGGGAAGTTGCAGATATGGATCTCTATATGGAAAAAGAAGGAAATCAGGTCTGTGTAGAGTTAAAGCTGTCTTTAGATTTTAAGGCTGTCCGACAGGCTGCTCTCCGACAGAAGGTGTGCGATACCGTCTTTATCGGAATTCCCCGCCCCGGTAATCTTCGTTCTTCCGCTTTCCGGGAGAAACTGTACCTTCTGCGTCGTCTGGGCATTGGTCTCATCCTGGTTTCCCCACGCACCGCCGCAGTAGAAATTGCCAGTGAGCCTGTGGTTCAGGAGCTTTCCGTATACCAGCAGCATAACGGCAGGAAGCGGCAAGCCATAGCGACAGAATTCCAAAAGCGCAAGATAAAAAACAATACCGGAGGCGTTACCCGCACCCGCCTTATGACCGGCTACCGGGAAGATGCCCTGCTGGTGGCAGATGCGCTTTTTTCCCTGGGCGGAGAGGCCTCCCCTGCTTCCATCCGGAAGCTTTGCGGTGTGGAAAAAACCACTAACATCCTCTACCACAATTACTACGGCTGGTTCGCACAGGTAAAACGGGGTGTTTACCGCCTGACAGAACAAGGGCAGGATGCTCTGAAAGAATATGCAAATATACTAAACTCCCTGAAAACCTAGTTTCCAGGGAGTTTTTGCACTCATTATATCTTAAGCTACAGTCTCACTTGCACTCATTATATCTTAAGCTACAGTCTCACTTGCACTCATTATATCTTAAGC
>JBJEIY010000045.1:76715-80138 GCA_051877515.1 Lachnospiraceae bacterium
TACAGTCTCACTTGCACTCATTATAGCTTAAATTTGCCGGACTCATTTTTCAACAGTTCCGCAATGGACAGATTTCTATCTGTATCCTCTTTCAAGGCCACGGCATCCCGGTTAAGCTGTTCGCTGGTTTCCGTGATATTTACAATTGCATTGGTACTTTCGTCTACAGCCAGTGTAATTGCTGCCAGAGAGTCCTTAATCTTTTCCATACTATCCCGGAATTCCTCAAATTCTTCAGAAAACTCAGCCATCATGGTATGTATCTCCGCACTGTCTTCTTTATACTGACCACCTACATCCTCCAGTTCACTGAAGCCTGATATGGTTTCCTCCTCCAGATAAGAAAGCATATTTCTCGCTTCTGCAGAAAGTTCTTCTACCGTGGTGATTACAATTTTTGAAATACCACGAATCTCCTCTGCAGTTTTTGCCGAGTCCTCTGCCAGTTTGGTGATTTCTTCTGCCACCACTGAAAAACCTCGTCCGGCTTCTCCGGCTCTTGCGGCTTCAATTGAGGCATTTAATGCCAGCAGATTGGTCTGGGATGCAATACTTAAGATGACCTCTGTCAAGCTGTGAATTTCATCCACTGCTTTGGATGCTTCCACTTTTTCATGAAGAGACACCGCCATCTGTTTTGCTTTTTCTTCCGCCATAATCTTTTTATTGGTTGCATCTGCTTTGACGCTTTCCGCTTTCACCTGGATTTCTTCCGTCATTTTTGTTCCGCTGGCTGAATTGTGTGCAAGACCTGTAAGTGTTTCCATCATGTGATCCATGATTTCTCCCACCTGTATGATGGATGCATTGGTTTCCTGCATTCCCGCGCTCATCTGCTCCATTTCAGTAAACACTTTGCCGATTCCCTGATTGGTAGAGAGTGTTCTGTCCAAGGAATTTTTTACAGAATCATCCAGCTGGTTGCTGGAATGTACGATGTTGGAAATCACAATATGGAAGTGATCCAGTAAATCATTCACATATCCGGCAATTACTTCCAGCTCATCCTTGGAGTTGATATCCAGTTTCCGGGTAAGATCTCCGTCACTGTTCACGATGTCATATATTTTATCTCCCACAGCACGGATTCTTTTCACCGTTCCTCCTACCAGGAAATTAATCAGCAGGCTTGCCATAATGATTAATCCCTGCGTAATCAAGACGATCGTGAACAATAAGGTACGAAGTGCCCTGGTTACCTCATCTGCATTGTAATCCGACCCCACCATTCCCACACAGGCTCCGGTGGAATCCATAACCGGTGCATAGGCAGAGATAAGATTTCCATCTTCTGTTTTGTAGATCTCTCCGGTGGAAAACTCCTCTCCCACCTTTATCTTTTCAATTTCTTCTTCCGCAAAATCTGTTGCCTCTTCTCCAATTCCGCAGGCCGATTCCGAAGCATCCGTATCCAGCAGATACACCAGTTTATTATCACGGATTCCTACCACATACAAATACATAATGCTGGAATCTTCTTTTACAGCAGACAGATCCTGTACAATCTTCTCATACTCCGGTGTAACAGCACTCCCCTGTTTGATCCCGCCTAAAAGGTCACCCTCTGCCTGTCCTGCAGCGATACGGGCCAAAGACATGGCCTCAGACACTGCCATACTGACCATTTCCTGCCTTGCTCTGTAATAGGACATTCCACCAATTACAAAGCTTGCCAGAATCGTGATCAGCATAATGGGAATTACCATTCTAAGACGTATACTGTGTTTCACTTTCCATCGGTTCTTGTAGGACATCATTTGTCTCCTTTCTGCTGCCATGTTTTACTTCTGTGTATCATTATATCATGATCGTAGCTCACCCAACAATTTCGCCGTCCACCAAATGTGCAAGCATATTCTTCTTATTTATATTCATTATATCACAGGCTATCTCCAAAGTCTTTTATTCCTTGTGCCTATTCTGTGAATTTTCAGAGTTTTTCGGGAGATACATGGAGTTTAGGAGAAGCGGAAGAATTCCTTCAAATCCGCAACTTAAACTCTTAAGCTCCGAAGATATTGCTTCTGTTTATCCGTAATGCGATAACTTTCCACCGCCTTTTGAATGGTTTTGTTATGAGTCCAGTGGCAAAGACGCTGCTGCTCAAGATAGAGAATCGTGTCCTCCCACTGTTTTGCCAGTGCAGTTGCAAAAAACCAGGCCACCATCATACGGACATAGTATTCATCTGAGTTTGCTCTGACGGTTTGCTTACCCGATTGTTGACGCTCAGACGGATCCTTTTCCCATTCTCTATCTGTCTGCGCGGGAATCTCAAGATACTCCGGGCAAAAATCTTCATCCAGAAAATGGGTCATTAACATTTCCATCCCAAAGCGGCTGGTATAGGCTTTTTTCGAAGCTGACCATTCCCGGATCTTTGTAAGAAGCTCCGGTTTATGCTTCTTAAAAACCTTGGGAGAAAGGATATCGCATACCGCCCAGTTATCCACATAAGGAAGAAAAGCCTCCACCCTCTGTACACACTGCGGGTAGATTTTTTCCTCATTCAGCAAAAGGCCGTGAAGCATGTTTTCATCATAGTACCGGTGCGGCAGCTCCTGCAAAAAAGCTTCTGCCGCATCGCTTCCGGAAATCTGCTTTGCCAGTTTTCTGGCCAGCGGAACGCGGACACCGATCACAGTCTCTGGTTGGATGGTGGGCGCTAGTTTTGCCTGAAATTCGGCATATCCCTCATCCCGCAATGCAAAAAGCTGTTGTTCTATTTCTTTCATAGCTGCTCCTTTCCCATGCTTTATCCATTATTCCGGGAGCACTTTTCTGCATCAATAGCCAGTACAAACATCAGCACCGGCAATGCATCCTCCTGTCTGTCCACATCCATAATATAGGTATCCGTTAAATGAAGCAATTCCTTGGTAACCGTTGCCACATGGTTTCTGCCACTGTCCAGAATGGTATAATCCCACTCCAGAAAATTGCCTTCCACATGCCAGCTGTCCTTTTACCTCAAAAATCGTATTCTCCTGCTCATCAAAAATATCATAGCTGTCGAACCACGAAAACAATCTCTGCTTAAACATCATTCTCATATGTATATTCCTCTCATTCCTAGGCGTCAAAATCGATGTGATAGTTCTCGTTACCAAAGTGGATATCCACATAATGAAGATCAAACTGATCTTCCAGAATACTCATGCAACCCTCATAGGAGAGCAAATCATCTTTTTTGATGAGAAAAAGATAGTCTCCCTCCTCCTTCTCATCCGCCTCGGCGCTGACATCCTCATAGAATTCCCGTCCGTCAATCTTACCCGGAAAACCGGCAGCTTTGATTTTTTCTTCGATCAACTGATATAATTCTTCCATGGTGTACCTCTTTTCTATTTCACATTATCCTCGCATCAATTTCAGAAAGCAGTGTCTGGTACTTCTTCGTTTCATACCACCACTTTCCTTTTC
>JBJEIY010000046.1:0-1578 GCA_051877515.1 Lachnospiraceae bacterium
TCAGGGCAATGAAAGCTACAAATACTTTTCCCTCAAATGTATTGCTGCCGGATACTCTGAGTGTACGGTTACCCAGGAAAGATTTATCGCTGCAGAACAGTTTTTCAGAAGTATCACGGCTCTTATACAGAAGCAGGGCATCTTTCGCTGTCATCTTCCTGGATGTTACTATGGCAAAGTAGCCACAGAGCTTCAGTTCCCGTTCGATTACATCCGCCTTCTCTTTATAACCATACAGGATCTGCTTTCCGTTCTTTTCGTGATAGGTCAGTTCGTAATAATGCGTATACTTCTTTGGAAGCGCAGCCTCTTTCCCTTTCCATTTATTCATGGCTTCTTCCATGCGGCGGAGTTCGTTTTCCAGCTGGGTACGTTCAGCACTTTCACGCCTGATGCTGTGGTACAGGTGGAACCATCGTTCAACTTCATCATCCGCATACAGTTTTGACTGAAGTGTCATGCCGTATGTTTCGTATTCATTGATATAACAGGCTCTTTTGGTCTCAAATGTGCCTTTCTTGTCAAGAATCAGCTGATTTACAAAGGAACCGCGTCCCTTCACCATGATTACAAAGTCATACCTGCATTTATCCATAAAGGCGATGTTATCTCTGCTGAAATAGCCTCTGTCCAGAACAAATCCAATGTTTTTATATCCGTATCCCTGAAATTTCTCCAATACATACTGCAGCTGCGAAACATCAACAACACTTCCGGGGTAGCTTTCGTATAACAACGGTTCCTGGTTCTTAAGGTCATAAGCTATCGCATAATTAACGATTGGAGCCCCGACATCTTCCTTTGGATGACCGTATTCTGCCTTCTCCACGTCGCCAGCCTTGCAGTTCTTATTCGTAGAATCGTAGGAGATATAAATTTTCTCACGATGATTTCTTTTTTCATTCCAGTCATTAAGAAAAGCAATTCGTTCATCTTCACCGATTTCAGACAGAAATCTGGAGATGGTTGAATCACTGTATATCTTATGATTAGGGGTCAGCACCGGATGATTGTATGCATAATCAGGATAATACTGGGCTGCATTGTTCTCACTGATAATGGAATATGCTGCCAGATCAAGGAGCAGTCCTTTTCCACGGTCGTCCCAGCTGCTCAGGTAGTTCTGAAGTTTATAATCGTCAATGATCTTTTTGATTACAAGAAAAGCTCCGACACGAATACAGGAACTTCTGGAAGCATCCTTCTCTGTATCAGGAAGCACAACATCCGGAAAATATTTTTCGAAGTTTGGATTTGGATACATCATGGTTGGATCAGAAGGATCCATCTTTCCGATGGTAGTACGCAAAGGGACGTTGTATTTCTTCTCAGGAATATATTTTCTATCGTAAGTGTATTCGATGTAAGTGACATTCTTGCGCTTGTTTTTGGAGATTTTGCCGGTGTTTTCCGGGATTTTCACTAAAAAATCGTAGTACATTTTTGCACCTCATAAGTCATAAATCCTACTCAATAAGTATAACAAAAAATCCGCACATTTGCAAGAGAAATGTGCGGAAAACGTTGATTTTATAAGGAAAATCCCTGTTTGGTAATATAAGAAATCAGATTGAGTAT
>JBJEIY010000047.1:0-5806 GCA_051877515.1 Lachnospiraceae bacterium
CAAGATTACATCTTTCATCAACAAGGTTGCTGGTGAGCCCCATGCTGTTTGCCTTCCTCCATCATTGCCAAAAAGCAAGCAGGAGGTCATTCCTTTTTTGAAGCAATACCTCTTGTATGTGGTCAAACGGCTCTGCCATTCCCGGCACGTCCGTAAGCTTATCCGTCTTTGCGTGTACACATCATGGATTGTGACAGTTGGCACGCTGCTCTTTGTCGCCAACGACAATGCGAAACTGAGAACAGTGGAAAAGAAGTATATCCTTCTCCGTGATTTCTCACGGCTGGATGAACGCACTTCAAAGCATTCTGACTACATCGAATGGCTATATTCGGACGAGGACGAACACCGCCAGGAGATAGAGAAACTTTGGCAAAAGAGACAAGAACGGCTGAATGACAAGAAACAAAAGTGACTATGAATTGTTGTGCAAACCGAATGCAGAAGAGTCCATCCTTATGCTAAGGAACAGACTATAATGTTTGAGATATACGAGCAACAAAGCAACAATCCAAAAGAAGTAGCCATCAATGCCCTCATCAACTGTAGAAGGACTGGCTTGGGGATGTATTTTACATATTGTGCAATTTCATACAAATTTAATATGTGCGTAATTATTATGTAATATCGGCATCGTAATTTTGCACCATAAAACATGTGGTTTGGTTTTAAGGACCTCGATTGAACCATGTGAATAATAATGAGGTTCGTAACGAGATAATTATGAAAAAAGTGTTTTTGGGTATTTTTACCTTCTTGGCATGTAATTCTGCCTTCGCAAATGGCAATAGTCTATCTTTAGAGACTGCTGAAGATGGCAAGACCGTATCGACTTTTTATGGATCTAAGGCATCAAGTAGCGCAAACAACCCTTGCAAGGGTGCAACCATCAGAAAATGTGGAACAATAGAGACCTCTTTGGTTTCGTTTATGGATGGTCAAACATTTGTGATACAGCAAGTCAAGGATGCAGAGGGCAACACGTTGTCAACCACAAATTACATCTCCCCTGTTTCTGTTAGTGAGACAAAATCTCAAGTAAGATTTGAGGCAATCAAACGGGGCGGTGTAGTTGAAGAAAATATAGAAGAATGAAAATCAAATTCATTTGCCTTTTTCTCTCTGTTTTCATCTGTACGACAGCATTGTCACAGACACGAGACTTTGTAAGTGAGATGGAACAGAATGACCTACAAATCAGACAGAAGCCACATACGGAAAGGCTTCTGTCCGATTATTTGTCTTCTGTCAATATGGTAGAAGACACGGTTTATGCGGTTTTGTATCGTCCAGGAGAATGCTTTAGGTGTGAAGCAGCTATTCCCGCATTCTATGAGAAGTTGAAACTCAATAATCCCCAAAATAAGATGTTACTCATAACGGTATATGAAGACTCATGCACATCTTGTTGGTATAACGCAAAGAACAATTATATTGCCGATTATCATCTCTATGACACCAAAGACTTATATAAAAACATATTTAGTTTTAATTCTGAGGGTATGTATGGATTATATCTTCTTAAATTACTACCCAAAGAAGGAATTTTTGTTACTGGAGGTCAATACACTGTATTAGGAAAGGAATTTATATGCCAATTAATAAAATGCAATAAAAGAATTCCTCCCCATATATATGAGTTAGATAAGACAGAATCCAATCGTGAAATGGCAGATTCGTTTAGGAACGATGATCTCCAAATCACTAACTATAAGCAAAAGGATATTGAAGTTCTTCCGCATGATAGTATAACCATTTCTACCCTATACGACATTCCTAAACTCGAAAATGGCTATCTATTCTTCAATGACATGCTAAACAATGGTATCATGTTATATAAACAAGAACGAGGTGCATTTCATTTCAAGACAGTTTTCCAAGCCAGTGACACAGAAATGACGAAGTTTGTTTCTGTATCAGACGAACATTTCAAGAAATTGGAAAGGCAAGGGCAGGTTTTTTATATTGCATTGTCAGCGAATCTGATTGACTCGACACATATTGGAATTTCTTATTCGCTGCCGAAAATATTTGAGGAGAAAATCAACAATGAGTTGCATTTCAGTTTTTATAATGCACCGGCTATTCTTGTCCGCAACATTACTGATTACTCGCCAGGAGGTATGATTGCTCTGGATTTTGACCTGGAGCATTCAAAATATTTCTATCTACATTTCGTATTCGATTTGTATAACAGCAAAATATGGACAGGCTGTGAAAAGTTGACATGGCCAATGGATGGCTTCGAAAAAGACGACATTGAGGGTGACGATGAATTAAATCCATTCACTGAAGGATTCTATAACACCTCCAACCCAATAATCGCAGCATTCAATATTAAGGACGGCAAATGTTGTGGACAATATGGAAAACTGGAAGATATTCAAAGAAGAAGCAAAACAGGATATTACTATCTCAATAATGTTTTTGCGCATGAGGGAAAAGATTTCTTATATGGAAATGGTTATACTGGGAAATTATATCTGACGGACAGTATTACCATGTCAATTAAGAACGTATATAGCGTATTTGATGTGGATAATCAAATGCTACAATTACCAGATTCGACAAAATTTTACACGCATGAGTATGGTAATCTTTATTGCTCCAATTTTTCAAGATGCATTACATTTGTAAAAATGGATAAGCAAAAGATATATTGTTTAGTAAAACATGGAATGCCAAGAATTGACGATTATAAAAAAGATAGATACTCATTTGTTGTTATTTCAAGAAAAAATGGAAAGGTGAAGGAATATCCCCTGCCGAATGTGACAAAAGAATACAAATGCTTGGGATATGGTATAAGCACACAAGATGGCAAATTTAGTCCATTTGTTTTTCTCAAAAAAAGAGATAAGTATCTAATACGCAAATATGAGATATAACTGTTTTGAGATTTGAATTTCCGTCCATTAAGAACAAAATTATGAACTGAACTACCTTAAAGGAGAATTGTGCTGTAAAGAACCATTTATATGTCACTATAGAAGGAAGAAGCAGCAGTCAATGCCCTCATCAATTGGGCAAAGACTGGCTGTGGTACAACGTTATACGTGATTGAGATATCAGAAGGCGGCACTAAGTACAAATCGAGGAAGGTCAAGGAAAAGAAAGAGGGGAGGCCATAGAACCTGAAACAGGTTTAGCTGGATAAATACATTAACATCAAAGAGCTAAAACTCAAACCTTTATACGGTAGAGAAAAGTATTATATAGTATTGTTGCAGGAACTTATTCAACAACAAAAAATTACTGCCTTACAAGAGAAAGCAGTAAGTTTAACTATTGACTATCGAGAGAAATAAGGAATGCAAGGATGGGATTATATGCCTCCAAGCATTTTTTGCAGCAGATTTCCAGATGAATACACTATCTGAAAATCCACCGTTCGGTTTTCTATATTTTTTATATCTGCCGACTTGAAACGACAAATGGCTTTCTGACGTTCCAATGTGTCACGGATAGCAGAAAGGCTTTGTATTTTTCCCGTAAACGTAACATCGAGAGTTTGCAGATTAAGTTCTTGTCCAATCACATTATATGGATGTTTGTACTCAAACTTAAGCAAGATGGTTATATTAGTGCTGTCTGCTGATGCTGCGGCTGTTACTCCGTGTACGGTAGCCGTTCCCGCATACACTTGTTTATAAGGCAGGAAATAGGCTACGGTTAATAGAGAAAGTAAAACTGCTCCTATAGTGGTGATACCATATCGGACGAGTGAAGAGGGTATCTCCCCCACGATGCTGCGGACTTTCTCGCTGCGAAGCTCAAAACTTCGTTCCTGTTTTATTTCTTGTTCATCCATATCAGTTACCCAATTCTAATTGATTCTTTACTAAAGCGAAGTATTTGCCATGCTTGGCTGTCAATTCTTCGTGTGTACCGACTTCTACAATCTTTCCATCATCCAACACAACTATTTGGTCTGCATTACGGACGGTGGAAAGACGGTGTGCCACCACGACAACGGTTTTTCCTTTGTAGAAATCCGAAAGGTTTTCAATGATGACTCTCTCGTTGTTGGCATCAAGGGCATTTGTAGCTTCATCCAAAAAGACGAACACTGGATTCTTATAGACTACTCTCGCAATAAGTATGCGTTGCCGTTGCCCCAGACTGATTCCCTGTCCATCCTGTCCAATAATCGTGTTGTAAGCCAAAGGCAGGGCTTCGATGTAATCAGCGATATTTGCTACACGGGCAGCATGGCGGATAAGTTCTATATCTGGTTCATCGTCCGAAATGGCGATATTCCTTGCAATGGAATCAGAGAAGAGATACCCCTCTTGCATGACCGCACCACATTGATTGCGCCACCAAGTGAGATTACATTCATTCAGATGGGCACTACCTATCCTGATGCTGCCTCTTAATGGTTCGTAAAATCCCAAAAGGAGTTTTACGAGCGTGGTCTTACCACTTCCACTTGCCCCCACGATTGCTGTCACCTTGCCATTAGGGATGGAAAGGTTGATGTCGGAGAGAATGTCTTTCGGACTGTATAGGTCGTATTTAAAGGAAAGATCTTTTATAGTGAGGGAATGTCCTTCAGAGGTCTCGTCCGTATAGGCGGTACATGTCCGTTCGGCATTCTCCTCGTTGGTCTCGGTGTGAATCTCGTTCATTCGGTCCAGGCTGATGCTCACGTCCTGCCAAGAGTAGATAAACTGAATGAGTTGCTCTACGGGACTATTGATCTGTCCGATTATATACTGCACTGCCAGCATCATACCGAGCGTCATGCTGCCATGTATCACGGCTGTGGCGGCAAGAACGGTAATGAGAATGTTCTTTATCTCGTTGATGGTGATGCTTCCTGCCTGTTGTACTTGCTGAAGATTAAGGGATTGCAGATTAACCTTGAACAAGTCTGCTTGCACATCCTCCCATTCCCAGCGTTTTCGCTGCTCGCATCCCTGCAGTTTGATTTCCTGCATGCCACCAATGAGTTGATAGGTAACGTTGCGATTGCGTCCTGCCTGCTCGAAGTATTTGTAATCAAGCTGTCTGCGTTTTTTAAGAAAGAGGATAATCCAACCAGCGTAAAGCAATGTTCCCAGAAGGAAGACAAGAAATATGCCAAAATTATAGACTGCAAGGACGACACCGAAGACAAGGAAGGTGAAGAACGAGAATAGCAGGTTCAGACTGCTTGAAGTGAGGAACTCTTCCACCCTGCGATGGTCTTCAATACGTTGCAAGAGGTCACCCATCTGTTTTGTGTCGAAGAACTTCATCGGGAGCTTCATCAGCTTGATGAAGAAATCTGAGATGAGTGAGATATTGATGCGTGTAGAGATATGCAGGATTATTTTGGAGCGGATAAATTCGATGGACGTACGGCTGAAAAGAAGCATCATCTCTGCCAACAGCACCAACCACACAAAACCGATGTCCTTTCCCCCGATACCCGTATCTACAATAGCTTGTGTCAAAAAAGGAAAGACAAGCTGCAGGAGTGAGCCGAGCAACAAGCCGAGTATCAACTGCATAAAGAAACGCTTGTACTTCTTAAGATAGTTCCAAAGGAACTTTATTCGGTTTTGCTTGGGGATTATTTTCTCATTCTTTTGAGCGTATAATTGGTCAGTTGGTTCAAGAAGAAGAGCAATACCTTTCTCCTCACCGTTGGTCTTGGTGCTTACCCAATGTTCGCAGAACTCCTCTTGGGTATAGGTGATAAGCCCCTTGCTCGGATCTGCTACATAGATGGTATATTTCCCTTTCTTTTGCTTTTTAATTTTATAAATGACGACAAAGTGATTCTGATTCCAATGGACAATGCAAGGCAGTGGAACTT
>JBJEIY010000048.1:0-1539 GCA_051877515.1 Lachnospiraceae bacterium
AAAGGAAAAGCCCCACGGATGAGTCTCTTTAGTTTGGCGACCAAGTCTCTCATTCCGTAGGGCTACCTACGATTATGAGTATACGGTCTTTTTCTGAATTTTTCAAGACAATTCGTTCCCCTCCTGTAAAAGTTTTTTTACTTTCTACCTATTTACCTATTTTATTTACAGGAGGGCTTATGCCATGAATAATAACGATTACATCCAAAAACATTCCGATATCCTTTCTTTCCGCGAACTTGCGGATACAACCATCGCAACCTATGTTTCCTATCTCAGGATCTTTCTTGACTGGGTTACTTCTGAACTTGATGGAAAACCTGTCCCTGATGTCTCTTGGGAAGAGATCCGTTCTTTCTGCCTGTATCTCAAAAACGTGAAGCATTTGAACCCACGTACTATCAATGTTTATATTGCACAGTTGCGGGATTTCTTTATCTATGTCCTTCACAAAGACTGGGACATCCGTGAAGTCCCTTATCTCCATTATGACGAGCCGCTTCCCTCGTTCCTTACTGTTCCAGAAGTGAACCAGCTGATTGATTCTTTCACAAATATCAAACATAAAACGGAGATTGCCCTTTTGTATTCTTCCGGTATCCGGGTCAGCGAACTCTGCCGCCTTCATTGTGGGGATATCTATCTTACAAAGAAACATATCTATATTTCCAGAAGCAAGAACCGTTCTGACCGGTATGCTGTCCTGGCTGACCGTGTTGTCCCTATCCTGAAGCAATATATCCGGCAGGAACACGCATCTGCCACTAAAGATGACTGGCTTTTCCCTGGACAGAAGCCTGGCAGGCATATTTCCACCCAGTCCATTTATAATGAACTTATACGGCAGTATGCGTCCCTCGGCTGGAAAGAACGTGGATTCAACTGCCATACACTCCGCCACAGCTTCGGCCTTCATCTTTATGAAGCAGGTACGGATCTCATGACAATCAAAGAGGCTATGGGGCACAAATCCCTCTCCAGTACCACTGTATACCTCACCCTTGGCATCGGCAATGGAAGGAGCGTGAAAAGTCCCTATGACCTTGACAGATAATTCTTCTTACCCCATCCGTGATGCTTTTCAGAAATTTCTGCCCGAGTACCTGGATAACCATGCTCTTACTCCACATCAATGGAAAACAGCCAATTGTATCGCCAACTGTAAAACCGGCGGTTTCGGATACAATGTCAGTTACTGTGAAGAATGCGGACATGTAGAGATTCATGCATCATCCTGTAATAATCGTCACTGCCCCTGTTGTCAGTCTCCGGTTGAGCAGAAATGGATCATGGAACGTAATTCCGAACTCATAGAGGGTATTGCCTACTATCATGCCATTTTTACGGTTCCCTATGAGCTTAACAGCCTGATCTATGAAAATCAGGAGTTGCTGTACGGACTGATGTTTCGTTGTGCGACGGATACTCTGCTCACCCTCTGCCGTGATAAAAAGTATCTCGGTGCAACTCCCGGGATTGTTTCTGTATTACATTCGCAAGGCCAGCGTCTGAATTTTCACCCGCACATTCATACCATGC
>JBJEIY010000049.1:0-1531 GCA_051877515.1 Lachnospiraceae bacterium
ACTCAAACTTCCCACCCGAAATCAGGGCATAAAGCCTGTATAAATGCAGGCTGGGACACAAACCAATTGATTAGTTGACTTTTGATTTCAGATGTGATAGTGATGATCTGATTTTTTAGTCCATTTACCAGTATTTCAAGTAGCTGTTTAAGCGCAGTACTCAGTTCCATATCCTGTATGTCATCACAACACACATAGAATAATTCGCAGATAGTCTTATCGTCATTTTTCTTTCTGCGAAGCCATTCAATCAGTATGTATCGTGTAAATACTATAGCTGTACTGCTGACGGTCATATCGTAACTCAGTCCTTGAAATTCAGAACCAAGATCAAGCAGGGATTTGCTGGCGCGGAAGAAAAGTTCTATGGACCACCGATTTCCATACGTTCTTACAATTTCTTCGCAGCTCAATGTACAATCAGTGGAAAGCAAGACAATATATTCACTGCATTTATTACGGTTTCTGACAAATACAAGCTTTACAGGAATGTTCTGTTTTCCTGTTTTTACACAGATTGAAAACAGGATATCTCCAGGCTTTTGGAAGGATACCAGTTTTCCGAGTTGTTTCAAATTGTACTTTTTTTCCTTGTAGATATAGTACTGTTTATTGTCTTTTAACATACCTATTACATCCAGTCCTTCTGCTAGAATATTTGCGATAAACGGCTCATTGGTAAACCATGTGTCCATGAGAACATAACGTGCTTTGATTCCTGCATTCAGTGCATTACGAATAAGCTTCATTGCAGCCTCTGGCTTTTGAAGTACAGCATTTTTTCTTGCTTTACCGCCATTGCTCCGTTTGTCGATGGATGCATTGGCAGACACAATACGGTTGGATTCTTTCGCAGATGCCATCATATTGAATCCTACAGGGATAAAACTGTAGCCATCTGTCCAGCCGAGTGTAAGCAGGTTAAAGCCCTTTACTGTTTTACCGATCACGTGATTGAAAACATAAGAAAGAAGTTCAACCTTTTTACTTCTTTCACGTGCAATCACTGAGTCATCAAGCACAAGACATGTCACGCGCTCCGGTCGGGTTAATCTGTCAAAATAAGCAGTCACCCGGGCAGCAAGCAGGGAAATAAATTTTACCCAGTTAAAGCTTGCATTGTTAAGAAAACGATAATAGGTATTCTTGGAAAATGCAGTATCTTTCTTTTTGGAATTAAGGAAATGATACAGATTACAATTCTGGAACACCAATAATAACAGAAACTGAAAAACCTCATAAAACGATTTACCACTTTTTCCTTTTATGTTGGATTTGGTAAGAAGTTTACTGATTTGAAGTTCACGAATAGCCTCTCCAAATTCACATTTAATTTCTGTTTCAGGGTTTTCAAAATTAACTTTTTGGTTTATCATATTGAATAGCACCTCTTCTGTGTATTTTTTGTTTGTCGTTATTCAATATTATACCAGATTATGGTGCTATTTTGTTGTCAATACATCAATTAATATGCTAAATTTCCTTTATTTTTCAAGGTTTCTAAACAGTTTTTGATGTGGGAAGTTTGAGT
>JBJEIY010000050.1:0-196307 GCA_051877515.1 Lachnospiraceae bacterium
ACTTAGCCGATTTAAAACTTAACTATTGACTTTCTTTAATAGTTAGTCTTATTTGTCTTCTGCAATTCCCAGCTCAATTGCTGCCCGCAGTACTGCATACTGGGTTTTTCCGTCAGGAATTTTTCCGGCGAGAACCAATTCCATTAGCTCCTTTAACGGAATCTCAACAATCTCCAGAAATTCATCTTCATCCAGATTCTGTTTCCCTTCCTGCAAGCCTCTGGCAAGGAAAAGCGTGATCTTCTCATCACAGTAAGCCGGTGCCGGATAGTAAACACCCAGCTCCTTCCAATCCTGCGCCGTAATTCCCGTCTCCTCCAGCAATTCCCGTTTTGCTGCCTGCAGCCTGTCCTCCTCTTTGGAGTTCAGTTTTCCCGCAGGAATTTCCAGTATCACATCCCCCACCGGATAACGGTACTGCCGTTCCATAATCACATTTCCGTCCTCTGTCACCGGAATGACAGCAACTGCTCCCACATGACGTATGTATTCCCTGATGCTCTCTTTTCCATTGGGCAGGATGATCTCATCACTGTATACATGAAGAAGTGTGCCGGAAAAGACCTCCCGGGAGGTTTTCATTTTTTCTGTTAGGTTGATTGAATCTTTCATTTTATCCTCACTTTAACATTTTATAAGACTTTTTCCAGTATCCGATTGAATTCCTCCGGAAATTCATAGAACATCATATGCCCACCCAGAACATGTACCCCGGCATTTGGACATAGGGTTTTTAGATGAGCCCGGGCCTGCTTGCCCCATTGCTCTCTTACAATGAATTCCAGCTTTCCCTGTTCATCTACCTTCTTTGCTTCCTCACTGAAATCACACTGCGCTCCGGAAAAAAATTCTTTTACCGCCAGGGAACACTCCAGATCCGCCATATTACAAATCTTGCGCAACTCTTCTTCCGCAAGGTCGCCAAGAAAAGCTGTATGCTTTGCGAAATTCTCCACGCCCTTTCGGTATCCTTCTACCGTCCCGAGCCCGATTCGTGCCCGTTCAAGATTCTCCGGAAAGTATTCTACCCATCCATCCTCCGCAGTTCCCGTGCATTTGGGTGGCTGATCGATGATCACAATTTTCTGCACATACTTTAAGCCACACTCCCGAACAACCCCAAGTACCGGGTATGCTCCATAAGACCAGCCTATCAATACGGCTTTCTCAATTTCCAGTGCTTCCAGCAATTCTATCAGGTCTTTTGCCTGCCGTTGGTGACTCACATCCGTTCCCGTGGATTTACCATGGCCTCTGGGATCCATGGCGATCACACGATGATTTTTGCCAAAATACTCCACCTGTTTGCAGAATACCTCCGAGGAATATCCCCAGCCCGGCACCAGAACCATTGGAATTCCGTGCCCCTTTGGACCCTGATCCATGTAATGTATGCTGTTTTGATCTGATGTTATCAAAAACATGTCTGCCTCCCTATCACTAATTCTTAAATTTACCCCTGTTTGTTTTTCTTGTCAACAGAAGACACGGAATCTTTGACTTTTCTGCCCGGTCTTGCTATTGTATGTCGTGATAAAGAAAATTTTTCCTAATCGCTGTACTTAATAATTTGTTGTATTTTTCTTCCCTCTTGCGTATAATATAATAAAAATGTGGTTATAACCACAAAAATATATATAAAAGTGTGAGGACTGACTCTATGGAGCGATTTATTTTGGAAAAATTACTGGACTGGAAGAATTCACCCTATCGCAAACCTCTGATCCTGAAGGGTGTACGTCAGGTAGGTAAGACCTGGATCCTGAAAGAGTTCGGCAAACGTTATTACGAGAATACCGCCTACTTTAACTTTGATGAAAATGAAGAATACAAACAGTTCTTTGAAACCACCAAAGATGTGGACCGAATTTTGCAAAATCTAATGTTAGCCAGCGGTCAGATGATTGTACCGGAAAAGACCCTCATCATTTTTGATGAGGTGCAAGACTGCCCGAAGGTCATCAACTCCATGAAGTATTTCTGCGAAAACGCACCGCAATATCATATTGCCTGCGCCGGTTCCCTACTGGGCATTGCCCTGGCCAAGCCCTCTTCTTTCCCTGTAGGTAAAGTCAATTTCATGCAGATTGACCCTATGACCTTTTCAGAATTTTTGATTGCCAATGGCGACGAGAATCTTGCTGCGTATCTGAAAAGTATGGAAAGCATTGAGCCGATTCCTGATGCCTTTTTCAATCCACTCTATGAGAAATTGAAAATGTACTATGTTACCGGTGGTATGCCCGAGTCCGTACTGATGTGGACAGAGGCACGGGATGTTGCTGCTATGCAGGAAGCCCTGTCCGGAATCCTTAATGCCTATGAGCGTGACTTTGCCAAGCACCCCAATATCAGCGAGTTTCCTAAAATCTCTATGATTTGGAAATCCATACCATCCCAGCTGGCAAGGGAAAACAAAAAGTTTATCTACAAAGTTGTCAAAGAGGGCGCAAGAGCCCGGGAATACGAAAATGCCCTGCAGTGGTTGGTAGATGCCCGCCTGGTGCACAAAATCTACCGAAGCTCTGCACCCGGTCTTCCGATGGCTGCATACGATGATTTATCTGCATTTAAGATTTATCTGGTAGATGTGGGGCTGCTTCGCCGTTTGGCCCAGTTGGCACCTACGGCTTTCGGAGAAGGTAATCGCCTATTTACGGAGTTCAAGGGTGCACTAACCGAAAATTATGTGCTACAGACCTTGATTACGCAGTTTGAGGTGGTTCCTCGTTACTGGACACAAACTAATCCTCCATATGAGGTAGATTTCCTTATTCAGCGTGAAAATGATATTTTCCCTGTTGAGGTCAAATCTGAGTCCAATACATCCAGCAAGAGCCTTAAAAAGTTTAAGGAATTATTCCCGGATAAAGTCAAACTCCGTGTGCGATTCTCTCTGGGTAATCTAAAGCTGGATAATGATGTCCTGAATATTCCTCTCTTCATGGCCGATCAAACTGATCGCCTGATTGGACTGGCATTAGAGCAGATTCCAAAATCAATTTAGTAGAAAAGCGACAATCGGAATCTTTGACTTTTCTGCCTGGTGGTGTATTTTTGTGCTTGTGATAGGAATGGTAGGGAAAATAAAAAGTTTAAGGAAGTGATACACGGCTTGCAATCAATAAACTCTCGTGGTATCATATATTTATAAAAAGGTGCTGCCGATAGACGGCTAGACCCCTTTTAAATTAGCTAATAAAAATGATCGCCGTGGTTGGGGAACTAATGGCGGTCGTTTTTGCGTACATGGCTATCTTCATCTTCCCATCCTGTCATTTAAAATTTATAGAACCATATTATATGCTAAAAGCAGGTCCCACGACCTGCTTCTGGAAACTCATTATTATTCCATTCTACTTCCACTTTAACTCAACTTTAAAATCATACCCGGAAATGATACTCTCAATTTCATCTTCCGTGATTTGTTCGGAAGATCCTTTTTCTGCATTTCCGTTTCTGAAGTTGCCGGTATTGTGTACATAATAACCGAGCTTGTCGCTATATGCAATATCCCATGCTTTACCGGTTGTATCATAAAACGTTCCGTCTTTGAACCTTCCTACATACAATGTCTTCACGGTTCCATCTTTATGATATATGATCTCATAAGCCTTACCCGTATCATCATTGTATTTGTCGTCTGAAGTATTTCCGGAGTAATAGGTAAGAACCTTCGGCTCCGTTTTCTCCACAAATCTGTCCGCGTATAAGATATCCGTTATCCTTACATTGGTGCTGGTAAAATTCTTTTTCTCATCATAATCAAGCGAATAAAGAATATTGATACCGCTGTTACTGTTGTCCTTGCATTTTTTATCGGAATAAATCCATTCTCCATCTGCTGTCTCGGAACTGCAAAAAGACTTATAATCCAAGCGACGGCCATCCTTATAGTTCGATTCACAGATTCCGTATAAGGAACCGTCTGAATTATAGGCATTGATTACACAATAACCGTCCCAGTGATAGTTCTCATTGTACTGTCCCAAAAAATAAACTTCTTTGTCATCCTGCATATAGGTAAGCAGAATCGTTTCATTAATGAAGTCTTCTGCAATGCATGCATTTCCATCCGCATCTGTTCCTATGCAGGTTTCTCCTGTGAAAGAAGCCTTCGATATAGAAGTATGATTGGGCTCTACAGACACTTCATCAATAGATTCTGTCAGATCCGATGATGCTGAAATAACACCCATGTTTAATAGTTCTTCAATGAGGGTTAACCTGGTATCCAGCCCCTTGTTGGAAGAGCTGCCATATAAGAATTCATTCACTCCATTCAGACTGGTTTCAATATTGTCTATGCGTTTTGACAATGTCGTGTCCTTCTGCATATTCTCTATACATGTACTATTCGCAGCAACAATCCTGTTTAAATCATATACTTGTTTTGCTGTAAAACCCAAAACTCCTAATGCAGCTACACATAACGCTCCTGTTACACCCAAAACAATTTTAACTAATAAACTGGAGGCAGAAATAACCCTTCCCTGTTGTCCCTGTTCCTGCGAATTCTCTCCGCCGGGCTCAACTATTTGTAAATCATTTCTTTTCTTATTACTCATATTGACAGTAATTCCTTCGTTTTCTTTTGTATTAAGACTTAGACACCCCATTATCTACCTCCCAAAAACACCGCCGTTATCTTTGGTAGGAAATAAAAGATGTTACTCATTCTATTATACTCTCTTTTGTCAAGTCTTTCTCATTTTTTGCAATACTCTCAATCTTTTACCAAAACATTATTTGCATCCTGCATGTTATCGGAAGCATAATGTATTTTTTCTTCTGCTATTAATTCTTCTATGCAATTTCTAAAAGTTTTTGAAGCATTGCCTGAATATCCCAGTCTTTTATATAGCTCATTAGCCGAAATGCTTTCGTCATCCAAAACATCTAATATGAGTGTTTTTATCTGTTCTTTTGTTCTACGTTTTGGTGCAGCTATGACATCAGTGGATTTTTCTTCATTACTAACCTTTCCATTATCCAGAAATGCTTCATGAATCGGAATAATAACAGAAAAAAACGAACGTTCTTCATCTGTAAGAAGTAATGGTAACGGAGAACCATTTTCTTTAATCGCTTTAATAGCAGTTGGGATTCCAGTGTTTCTTCCTTCTACAAGATGCAGTTCTTTTAGGAAATCTCCTATTCTTCGATTTCTATACCTTCTCGTTCTCATCTGGTATCTTCTTATATCCTCATCAGTAATTGATCTGTCCGGTCCCGGTGCGCTGGTAATTTCTATCTTATCAGCTTCAATTCGCACAGTAACGGGTTCATGTATCTGATAAGATTTGTGATAAATTGCATTTGAAAGAAATTCTTCAATCGCTTCATAACTATAGTTTTTAACTCTTATAGCTTCTGCTTGTCCGGTAACCTTAAAAATTTTCTCTGCGATTACATTATTGTTTATATAATTCAGTGCATTTTGTAATTGTTCGTCTATCGGTCCAGCGAAAATGCGCTCTTCCATTCCCTGACCTGTTGGATCCGGAATATTAACAACTTCTATCCGGCTATAAGGGAAAAACATTTCCGGATGATCATTAAAAAACAAAATTCCAACATTCAATGGTTTATAATATTCTGATGGACCATCTGCTATCCTCAGATTTCTTGCCAATTGTTCGGTATCCAAATTATCAATATCATCAAGTAAGCTGCTATTCACATTTTGCAGGTAATTCTTTATGATTGGATATTTTAGATCCTTCATCTCAGCCCTTGGATTTATCCTATCGTCAAACGGAATATTATGTGATAAAGACATCAATTCTTTTACATCTATATCGGTAGCTTCAATCGTACTGGACAATTTTCGTATATAATATATCTTTTCACTGTTCTTTGAATCAGGTGCCTTTGGGCATGCATATGGTCTTTCGTATCCACCAGGGCACCACACCAATAGAAGCATTTTCCCATCAAAATATACCGGTTCAGTCTGTGGAATATATACCGGTTTCAGGTAGTTACAATATCTAAGCAGTTCTTTTTGTATCTTATCGACAGAATTTGGATCTATTCCCTTTACCGGTCTAACTACTTTCCCGTGTTTTTCTTCTGCTCCTATAACAATATATCCGCCGCCCCAATTATCAATATCGTTAGCAAATGCGCTAATAGTCTTTAAGGTTGTTTCCGGATTCCAGCCTTTCTTAAATTCAATTCTAGCCCATTCCACAACATTTTCTGTTAAAAGTTTTTCTATGGTAATTGGAATCGCCATAATCCACCTCCATGACCTCTTACGGCTCACTTACGACTTCGCTTACGATTAAATTATAAAGTCGTAAGTAAATTGTGTCAAATGTATTATTCCCACTTTAGGATAAACAACACAGTTTGAAATCCTAAAACCTAGAATAAATCCGACAATTTATAGCTACCGGATTTTATCAGCAACCCGTGCAATAAATTCTATATTCGTTGGCTTTTCGCCATCAATTGAGAACCCTAAAATATTTTTCATCTCTTCCGATCTGCCATGTAACCATGTGATCTCAATTGCATTGCGGATTCCCTCTTCCACACGGTTTAACGATGTCTGATATAATTTTGCTATACTTGGATAGAGTGTTTCCGAAACCAAATCCAGTACTTGCGCATCCTCTACCGCCATGAGAACCGCTTCCTTAAGATAATCATAGCCCTTACTATGTATCGGTACATCTATTTCACGAAAAATGTTCTTTATGGCTTCTTCCGGATTCCGCTTCTTACTTTCTTCCAGTGTAATGCCTTGCATATTTAGATTGTTGTTTCGTAGATTGTACATGTATTTAATCCTGGTAATCAAATCTAAATCATCCTGAGGTGGCATCAAGAAAATCGTTGCACCTTTAAAAAACGCATCTACTGCAATGCGTTCCTTTTCCATTGAGAAAAGAACAATGACTGCTGGACGTTTTCCGATTTCCATACTATTATTTAACTTATCTACCCAGCTTGGTGCATCCAGCTTCGACATAACAATATCTACGAGGACAACATCCGGCTCTGTTGTTTGAATCATTTCAAATGCTTTTTCTCCGTCTTGTGAAGTTCCAACCACAATTATTTCCTCGTCACTATTGACGATCCTCTCTAATTTCTGCCGGTCAAGATCCTGCTCATCAACAATTGCGACTCTTATTTTCTCCATTTGTTCCTCCTAAGCACCTTTTCGGGCTATCTGTATCTTTTTTTCAGTTCTTCATACTCCGTATTTATCGGCGGAGCAACAGCAGTTACCCCCCCACGTCTTTGTTGTAAAGTCAAATTGATTCCATACCTTATCTCGTGTATAACGATACAAGCTGTATATCGGTGAATTGCCCATGATTTGGAATTGTGTTTCTATACTAAATTCAATTTTATTACTCTGAAACCCCATCAGTGGACAGTTGGGAATCACTTCAAATGCATAAACATTCCTTCCAAAAAAAATCGCGGTCTCAAAGTCCAATCCCACAGAGGAAAACTGGCTTAATGGTCTATCGGAACGACATAACGCAAGTTGTCGCATAAGGGTAGCGATCTCCCGCATCCCAGGTTCTTTTGGATTATCTTCCAATTTGGGACCATTACTCATCCAAAATCGTCCGGCATCCTCCTTCGTCTTATCAAGACTAATCATGGTTTTTGAAGCTGTATGTCCGTTTAACAAATGTCCCACTTCGTTTTCATTCGCCACAGCCCGGAAAACCATCTGTTTTGTCGTAACATCTGATTTCGACACATATCTGCTTAATACAGTCTCCATATTATTAACAATTTCCTCATACCAACGGTTGCATTGCCCGCGATAAAGTAATTCCATATAATTAGCTCTTAATATGGAGAGTGGGCGAAGTCCTTCCTGTATGGTTTCCCTTAAATCACTCATCTCTTAGCCTAATCCTTTTTCTCCTTGCTCTGACATAACGGCTTTTTTATTGATACATCACAATCCGAAGAATAGCTGAAATGTACATGCAATTTATTATTATCTCCGTTAGCCGTTAATTCTACATTTCCGTCGTCCTGCCAGGAAACTGAACAATAGAAATTATCTTTAATCGTATATTCATTTCCCAATACCACAAACTTTATCCACCAATAATCAAAAGGCGAAGTTGCTCCTGTTTCATAGACAAAATTCATGGCAGCAGTAGATTCTCCCTGCAGCAATCCATAATAAGTGTGGCTTTCTTCCTTCTCAGGTTTATTGCCCCTCCGATGCCTGATCGTTACCTCACTAATAGTCGCGCCCCAGTTATTCTTAAAGGTTACACTCCCGATATTCTCCGCCCGCAATCCGGTCCCTTTCTTTTCTTTGTTGATCTGCAAGCGCTCTTCTTCAGATAAATTGTCACATTGAATTGTTCTTTTTTCTTCCATAGGTAATATCCTCCTTCTCTTTTACAAGATATTTAATATTTTGATATGGTCGCCTTTTCATCCGCCGAATTCAATGCTCCCGAAACTCATTAACCGAATTTAAATACAGTGCCCACATAAGGATCAAACTTCTGTGGGCACGCTGCTTTATGACATTATTTTGTTTTAAAATTCCAGACTACCAAAAATAATTGCTTATACACTTTGGATCTCTATATACTGTATATGAATTTACACTATTACCAAATCAACCTCCAAATTTGAGCCAGCCATTCGCCCAACATGTCAACAAAGTTATTAATATCATAACCGCTGCTGACAATGTCCATGTAGCTCCTTTTATAAATGCTAACTTCTTGTCAACCTTCTTTGAAACCAGTTCTATTTGCTTATCTATATCATCTCGCATATCTTTTCGTAATCTTATCTCATCCTTCAGGCTATCCTTTAAATCAGATATATCTGTTTTTAGTTCATTAACAGAACCAGCAAGTTCTTTAATATTGTCAGAAATATCTTTAACTGCTTTGCTTGTACGATTGGTTTGTTCTTGAGTTTCCTGAATTAAATGACGCAATCCAAAGATTTCTTCTTTATTGTTATTTAATTCTTCTTTTAGGGCTGCAACCTGCTTAGAAATAGCTTCTATAGAACCCTCGAGGGAGGTCATTCCCGTGGGCGAATACTTGCTGATTATCGAAACTAATCTGGCCGGAAAATCTTCAATCGGCTTGGGAGCTTCTAATTTTTCAATATTTATACTCTCACTTTCATCTAACTGGTAGAAAACCCCTCCTATTAATTTCGCACCCGGCATTAAGGTAAAGGGTGTACTCGAGTAGTTAAATAATCCAAACATCAATCGACCTGAATATCCCGGATCAACAGCAAATCCACCCAATGTCAAAACCCCATATTCTGACATCCCTCTATTTGCACTAAGACTCATATACATGTCAGAGGGTAAATTAACCTTCTCTTTCGTCAAAACATAAACCACTTCACCTGGCTGTATTAATGCTGCTCTCCTTTCCTCGACAGATAAATCCGCCAGCTTTACAGGAGTACTAAAATCCGATTTCAATATTTCATCGCTTAATGTAAAATCATACTTGAGTGCACCACAATTATTTAACGAACCATTTTCAATTACTTTTGCTTCCTCTACCAGTTTTTTTATTTTACTTCCTGTAAGCGTTTCAGCCATATAGCACTCCTCCCTCATCCATTTTGTCTCCTTTTACACAATATTATATCCAAACACTTTATTTAAGGTTAATATACTATGTGTACAATAAAATGGACGATATGAAACAAATTCATCTTGTGTATTATTATTTAGTATACCACTACATCTTGTACGGGTCAATTCTTTATCAACTATTGTTTATCTTAATGGCATTCCCTACCGCGTTGACGGATAAGCGTCCAACTGTAACTCCGGCTCCAAACACTGTTAATTCCTCGTGCCATCAAATGCTGCTCTCTGAAGACGCAACGAAGGAATCACTCACATAGTTTCTTTCGTCCCTTGGTATATTTTCCCTTAAGTCCCGGGTCAACCAGTTTCTCGTAGCAATTTCCATAAACCGTATCCGAAGCCAGCACGTCCTTTTCATCCGTAATCCTATCTATGAAGCAACGTGCTCCCTCAAAGTCCTTAAATGCAGTCACAGATGTAAAATAATCGATCAATTCCTCTGAGCCCAGATTATCAAAGACATAATTGATCAATGCCTCCGTCTGTTGTGCTCCTGCGTAATACTTAATTGAGTCTCCCGCACTCTCATACGCTCCCTCTTGTGTTAACGCATCCATAAATCCCTGATTTTGCATCATATACGGCTTAATCACCAAAAGACCTTCTGAGTGGAGAATATCCTTATAGATCGGCCAAAGAACACCTTTCTTTTCCTCCTCGAGCTCAAATCTTTTCATCTTCAATATCCTCGAGATGACATAGATTCTATATCTTCTTACCTTATAAAGTCTGTATAATACATCATCACTATATGCAGGAATAATACTGAGTTTTGTAATATTGTTAATCGTTTCTGCGCCAATGGCTTTTTCCTTCAATTGGTTGACGTAGCGAACGTACTCGTCACGAAGTGCTTTATCATCATTCATATACACATATAGATTCTTTTCCATTAAGTCAAGCGAGTATTCTATATGCTCCATGAAATGAATCCGTTCCCCCGGCTCACTCTCCATATCAAACAGCTGATAGAACGCCTGGTTTAATTCCTTTCTATGTTCCGCAGACATTCTGCCATATGGGACATTCTTAATGTCAAGATTATAGAACACCTCATGCGCTACTGCTTTGGGGAGGTTTGCAACAAAGCATAAGATTTCATATGTTTCCCGTGGATTACGGTATGTTCTACTAAAATATGATGCAACCGCTTTCCCATGTTCTTCTGTGAGTTCATTTCCGCTAAGAATACTTATCGCATCCCTATACTCACTTACCAGATTTAGTTCCTCATCAGAAACCATTTCGTATGGTGGATAAAACAACGGCATATATTTCCGGATCAGCTTACTGTCTTTCAATATTTCCCTACGAATAATCGGCCAAGCTAAGACCGCCTTGTCTTCTATCCAGCCCGTCTCCTCAAGTATGGTTGTACTAATCTGTTCTGAGGAAAAATCAATTTCTTTACTCGCTGTAACTGCCTGATTGCAAATATAAGACAGCATCCATCCATCTTCTAGTAATCTTTGACAAACCTGCTTCGATAATCCCGCTGTCCAACCAATTTCATCAATGAGTGCAATCTCCCTTTTACCATGCAAAGAGACAGACTCTACAAGTTTAATATAATCAAAGTTCGAAATTGTACCTGCAGCAAGGGCCGATTTATATATATCAATCAATTCTTCCGGTATCTGATCAAACTTACTACAATATTCAATAACTTTGTCATGCCAATCCGGCAATCCATATTTCAGGCAAACCTGTTGATAAAAATCATGATATCTCTCATCATCCAACTCCCGCTGCATAATGCGATGATGGATTTTCTCGCATGCCGGTTCATCCTCATCCATAGTTTCATAATTCACCAATTGCAGAATCGTATCTACATCATCTATTGCCTTGACTTCTTCCACAGAAAGAAATGGATTGTCACTCTCAAAGAGCAGTTTCATATTTACTATATCATCAGGAATTGTCTTACAAAGTTCCTCTCGCATATCACAAAGAAGCGCTTTATCCTCAATCTTATCAACTAGAGATGCTGCAATGTCCGCCAACAAAGACTCCCTGTTTCGGATTTCTCCTCTTTTCGCACAGCAGGAACAAACCATTGCCTTAAAGCGTGAAAAATTTTTCTGATCAAATGGAAACTCGTCAATGATTCCCAGTAAATTCTCACGATATGAATTCGCAGCAACAGAAAATATCTTATCCTCTTCCAGGCAAAATACCGGAAATTTCAGGTGCAGCTGATCCAACTTACGAAAAGCCTCTTCAATTACATCTGCGCTAACCTGCGCAACACATTTTCCATAGTTTTCCCGTTCTTTGGGCAATTCATTGTATACGATACTGTTAAATACCGTTAATTCATTAGAATTATAGAGTTTACTGTCCTTGGGATAATTGTAAAAGTATGTTCTGTAATTTGCATTGATCAGCTTTCCATCGATCAGCATACGCAAATCCTTTTTAAACGGACTCGAAAACAGACTCCACTCTTCACCCCAGTTTTCAACCTCTTCATCCAGTTCATTTTTCATATATTGGGCAAGGATCTCCTCTATCTGGTTATCCGATAATCTATAATAGTCCTCTTCGTACTCGGTCATCAAATAGGTAACCGCCGCACAGCCTTCAAAAGAGATTCCCTTCTCCTGAAATTTGCCCGAAAGAGATTCATATAGTGTGAGGGCATGGTTTAAGCGGTTTTTGATTTCACGGATTCCAAGTTTTTTACCACGAATCAGCCATTGCATCCCTTCCACATCATCGACGGTAGCATGGTCACAATCCCGGCATAATCCCAGCCCCACAAGGTATTCTCTAAGTTCAAATAATAGACCGTTTAAAATCGCATCATAATTATCAACATTGATGGTCTGAAGATTCACTACATAATCGAATACCTTATTGTATAACACCATTTCCGACTTTTCTCTTCTTAGCTGTGCCTCAGGTTTGATACACACAATAAAAGTAATTTTGTTTCTTTTTTTCAAATGGGATCTGATCCATCTTAACGGTTTTATCCCACGCGGATACTGATCCTGCTCTATAAAATAGTATTTTCTAAGCTGTTTCAGAAAATCTTCTACAACCTCCGGATCATCTGTACGATCCAAGTCTTCCACCACAAAAACATAATGTTTTGCTTTAAACCAACCTCTTAATACCTCTTTACTGTATATGTCAATGAGGATATTCTCATCCAGCTCCCGATTACCTTCCGATTTCAGTGAAGAAAAAATAAAGTCCGATTTCCAAAGAACTGCTGCAATGGCAACAAATCCCACAAGAAATCCGGCATACTTAAACATGCTAATAATCTGTTCCACTTTAATGATCTGATCCGGGCTGACTATTTTGGCAGATACGATCATCTGTTGCAAAACCGTACTATAGCGTCTTGCCACCTCAGCCAAAGCAACAAGCACAATACCCACAACAACCAGAAAGGACCTTTTTGCATTGCTACTCTGTATGGATATTAGTCCATAATTTTTACTTAACCTTTTGCTTAAGTAGCTAGACTTTTCCGGTTTAATCTGACTCACGATATTATAAAGCAATGCTTTGTGTAATTCCAGGAACGATCCGCTATTTTGGCTATTTCCGGAAAGAATCTCCCACATATTAATAGTGTAAATCCTCTTCCCACCTGACTTATTCTTTTCCTTTAGCAAAGAAATCAAGCTGGATTTGCCTGTTCCAAAATCTGAAGTCACCCCTATGATCTCTGCACCGCCATCAATTGCTTCATCCAGTTTATCCACATATGTGGATACTCCAATCCAGTCATTCTCCTTACTTTTAATTGGTTGATTAAGAACTACTTTTTTCATTTTTCTCTTCTGTACCCCCGTGTTCCTACTATACAGTATTGTTTTTGAGTATTCCGGCTTCTACTAAGCCAAAACATCCGCATCCCAGCGGCTCCGCCGCAACGTAATATTCATAAAATTCAATGGTTCACAAGCTTATTAAAATATGAGTATAATACGCCTTTCTTAATGGCATTGCCCTATATTTGAACTCTTACCTTGCATTTATAGAACTCTCGTGGTATTATACATCTATGAAAAGGTGCTGCCGATAGACGGCTAGCCCCTAAATCAATTTATTAGTCAAAACGACTGTCGTAATCTTTCTAGGGATCTAATGGCGGTCGTTTTTTCTTGTGTTCTTATGTCCTTCGTCTTCTTTCTTGCAATCCAATCTCTCGATCTTCTCCACAATCCGTCCAACTGCAACTCCGGTTCCAAAACCCACAAGAAGTGCCAGCCACCAAATAGCCAAAAATTCACAAAAGGGAAACCCCGGCTCCTGCCGCAGTTTCCCTCTCTTATTACGCTTCCTTCACTTCTTCTTTCTTTGCTCTCTCCATCTCATAATTCTGGCGGATTCCCAGTCCCAGCAACAGCCAGAAGATTGGCGCTACTGCTATAGTAGAGTCGTTCAAGAATCCCATGAGCACATATCCTAACACTCCGATCATGATTCCCAGAGAAGCAATCGGTCTTTCGTCGGCCTTCCACTGGTTCCGGAATGCCCGGATCAGATAATAGATCCATACAAATACACACAGGAGCATGGCAATCACACCATCCTGACAAGCCATCTGGAGATAGATGTTGTGAGGTTTGGTGATGATCTGGCTGGAATATCCGTACTTATACTTTCCTGCCAGGTCATGATTGGGATAGATTACCGTAAAACTATCCTGTCCACTGCCTAAGAAGATCCGATCTTTCAATAAGGGCAGGGTCATCTCCCAAATATAACCACGTCCGGAGAACAAACGCTCATATCCCTCTAAGAAAGCAGCCCGTTCAATCTGACTGGTATCGATGCTTTCCATTTTGTCATCTCCGGCATAGTAGAGGAATTCCCCGTCTTTGTAGACAAAGACTGCCTGAATACCATAATCCACAACGAAACCAAGATCCTCTTCCGTAATGTATCCGCATTGAACCGGCATCACCACCGATTGATCTGCGCTATATACATTGACCTTTCCTTCTTCCACAGACTCCACCGTAAGGAACTCCCCGTTCTCATCGGTTGCAACCAACAGACTTGACAGGTCATATGCATAAGGATTTAAGGACAGACAGATCCACTGTCCGTTATAGCACAGGCTCACCTTATCCTCCTGGGTTTTGATACAATCCCATCCCGGAGTCTCAGTTTTCTCTATGCGGAAAGCTTCCTTTAAAGCCTGTACAAACCAATCGCCTCGCCAGATCACACCTCCAAGGAGTACTACTGCCATGGTAGCCATCAGGGGAATCGCCAGTTTACGTTTGCTGAAGATCATCTTCCTTCCAAACACTGCCATCACCACCAGCAGCCCTGCCAACACCACCAGCAGCCCTGCCAACACCAGAATACCGGTTTTGGACTGACAGCCTGCCAGACTCACCAACAGTAAGAGGGTAACGATTCCATAAACAACCTTCTCCCACACTTTCCTGGCATCCAGTACCATGGAAAGCATCACCGGAACTAATAATACACAGAATACACCCACATAATTCGGATTATACAGCGTGGAATAGGTCCGGTTCGCTTCAAAGGAAAAACTAATCTCTGAATTTACACTGGAACTAAGAATCTTCGTCATCAAGCCTGTTTTGAAGAAATCCAGCCCCGCTGCCTGAAAAGCACCTATGAGGCCCACCACACCGGCACAGGCAGCCACTGCACGCATAACGTAGACAGAAGCCGTCTCATTGGTCACGAAACAGAAGGCATAAAAAGCAATGATTCCATACCCTATTACGGCCCATACACACTCAAACTGCTCATAGCCTCCCAGATATCCAAAGGTAGAGTACTTCGAAATCATGGTAGAAATCAAAGACAATACCAGATACCCAGCCAATGGTATAAACTGAATATACTCCTTTTTTGTAAACTTTACCAGTTTCTTTCCGGTCCAAATATGAACCACCAACATCACCAGCATAATCGCCGCAATGATCACAGTTGCCCACATTTTATAGTAGTAAAAGAAATCTACCTGCTCGTCCCCTCCGAACCAGACATAGCCACCCAATCCGGTAGAATAACGGTGTCCCATAACTAACAACGGTACAATGGCCAGCAGACATAAAGGAAGGATCTTCCTGTTCGTATCCTTTTGCTTTACTTTATACATGTTTTCCTACACTCCTTCAACTTCACCGTCTATTCCACACCGATACATCCGATGATATCTACACCCTGATCCTGCAGCGTGCGAATTTCTTTCATGATTTCCGGAACCAGAGACACTTCGGTCTGCTCCAGAATCACAACGGCACCATGCTCAACTGCCTTCTCCAAGGAGACTGCATCATAATTCACATTTCCGCCGCAGGTTACTTCCAAACCGTTCTTAGAAAGAATCTCTGTGATCTGTTTTAACCACTCTGCACTTAACTTCTCTATCTCTGTACCTGTAAGATATAAACGATTCCTCTCCGCATTTTTACAGTACAATGCCACATTAGAGGCCGCAAGCCGCAAACTTTCCTCTGTACTAAGCTGCTTGCGTCCATGACTGCTCAGTTTGCGGATCAAACCATCCATCCCTTTTGCCCGGGATTCTAAACTGATCACCCCAAACTGACGAAGTTTCATTCCATCTCCCAGCTCCTCACAGCTATGCAGCTTGCCGGAGAAAACATAAAGTAATGCAATGACAAAAGCAGCCAGGAAAATACCCACCATTGCACCCAACACCATATATTTGACACTGAAGGAGGGTTTTACCGGTTCTTCCAATACAGCTTCCGCTTCTCCCTCTTCCCCCTCGGTTTGGAGAGCCTGCGTTTCCAGATAAGAACGCTGTTCTTCCGTCATGGAGGAAGTAAGATTGGTAAAGGTAGTGTTATAATTAGTGATCGCATTCTGAACATTCTGCTGCTTTTCAGATAAATCCTCGTCTTCTCGAACCCCGAAATCCTCAGAAACCAGAATCAGATCAAACTCCGTAATGCTCTCCGAAAGCTTCTTTGCCTTTGCTTTCATTAACTTTTGAATATTTGCTGAAGCCTTGACAAGAGTTTCCTTGTCTGTTCCAATTACAGTAATAATGAAATTATTTCCGATCTCCGCAACATCAGAACTAATAAGTTCGCTCAAATGCTGTTGACTGACGGTTTCCTCCTTCTCCTGCCACACCTTAGTCTGGTCCAGACCAGTTGCTGCATAAATGGAAAGAGCCGACAAAATGGTATTGGTATAATTTTGCTTCACTTCTTTGGTATAGTTTGCTGTATAGTGGGTGTCTACACTATAAGTCAGTGTCAAAACCTGCTCATGCCAGGGATCCACATTCATCAGTGCCGCATTCTTTACATACTGACGGTTTTTATTGAGTAAAGTTTGCACCCTAATGGCATCTTCCAGCTGCTGCTGTTCTTCTATGCTAAAGGTATCGAATAAAGAATCCTTTTCGTTGTCTTCCTTCTGATCCTGTTTCATGGCTTCTTCATAAGCTTTCCTACTCTCCCGGTAGCTGCCGGTTGCTCTGACATATTGCAAGGTGGGTAGCAACACAGCACAAATTAGCGCTGCCAGAATCCACACCTTCCAGGCTCCTACAATCTTCCAAAATAGTAATTCTAACGAAATCTCCCGTTCCTGCATCTTGCTGTTCTCCTTTTGTATTCGATATTAATTTATCTTATAAATCGTCCTATGGTTTATTCGCTTCGCATCTGTCCGGATGATAAGTGGGTACCATCTCTTTTACAAAAGCCCGGATATCCACAGTTTCTTTCATAATAGGCTCATACATTTCATCCAGCTTCTTTAAGTAAGCTTCCTCATCAAACTCGATAGGTTTTCCAATATGGATCAATTCATTGTCAGTATCTTCCAGTCCTTCTTCATCCATCAGAAGTTCTTCGTAGAGCTTTTCTCCCGGACGCAGTCCCGTATACACAATCTCAATATCCCGATCCGGAACATAACCCGATAACCGGATGAGGTTTCTTGCCATATCATCAATGCGAACCGGTTCACCCATATCCAAAACAAAAATCTCGCCGCCTTTGGCAATGGCTCCAGCTTCCAACACCAGCGAGACCGCTTCCGGTATAGTCATAAAATATCTAATAATCCGGGGATCCGTTACTGTCACCGGTCCTCCCGCTGCAATCTGCTTCTTAAACAGGGGAATAACACTTCCATTACTTCCCAATACATTTCCGAACCGTACCGCCACAAATTCTGTTTCGGACCGATTATTATAAGCCTGTATGATCATTTCACACATTCGTTTGCTGGCTCCCATGACGTTGGTGGGATTCACCGCTTTATCAGTAGAGATCTGCACCATGCGTTTTACATGATACTGATCACACATCCTTGCCAACTTCAAAGTACCATACACATTGTTCTTAATGGCCTCACTGGGGCTAGCCTCCATGAGTGGTACATGCTTATGAGCTGCCGCATGATATACCAGCTCCGGATGATAGGTCTCAAAGATCTGTTTCATACGATTGGTATTTCGAATAGACGCAATCAAAACCACCAAATCCAGTTCAGGATAAGTTACCCTCAGCTCCTGTTCAATATCGTAAGCGTTATTTTCATATATCTCAATAATGATCAATTGTTTGGGACCATGCTTGGCAATCTGCCGACAAAGCTCACTGCCGATGGATCCTCCTCCACCAGTAACCATGATCGCCTTGTTCTTCACATATCCCATGACGTTATCTGTGTGAAGTTCTACGCTGTCACGCCCCAACAGATCCTCAATCTTTACATCTTTCAGTCTGCTGATGCTAACATCCTCATTAATCACCTGGGTCATGCTGGGCAATGCTTTTATCCTGCAGGGAGTCTCGTTACAATAGTCAATGATATTCTTTAACTCTTTTCTCGGAAGAGATGGTATTGCAATAAAAATATCCGTTATACCATACTTATCCACCGCCCAGGGAATCGATTTCCGATCTCCAACAATCTTTACACCCTGAATGTAACTATGGTATTTTTTCTTATCATCATCTATAACGCAAACTACTTTTCCATCCAGATACTTGCTAACAATAATCTCCCGAATAATAGCATTGGCTGCCTCTCCAGCACCCACGACCATAATTCGATTCTTCGAGTCAGTCCGGTACAGGTTGTTTACTCGCCTTAAAAATCGGTAGAAAAATCTAGTTGCTCCCGACAGGATCATGAGAAAAATCAGTTCCATGGGCCAAAAGCTACGAGGCATGACCCACCCCCATTCCACCTGAGAATAATACAGGCTCATTCCAGCCAGATGCAAAACTTCCGCTACAATACAGGCCACCATGATGTTGAGCATTTCCTCTATGCTGGCATAGGCCCATAAACTGTTGTACATTCGAAATATCCAAAACACAAGCACTACAACTACAATATGGATGGGAAGATAGGATAAGAATCTGCCTTCATAGACAGCATCAATATTTCCTATGCTAAGATCAAAACGTACCAGCAACGCCATGAATCCCGCTGCACTAATACTTAATACATCTAAAATCAATAAAAATGCTCTGCGAATCCAGAGCTGCTTCAGGTCACTTCGCATTTGTATACCCATACTTTCATACATACTTTATACAAAACACCTTTTATGATACGCTAATAGCCAAAAAGGGTCAATGATTACATACCAAGGGACAGCCCAGACTCTTATAATCGCCAGTATCTCATACCTGAGGCTTCAAGCTCATCCTTACGGTATAAACTCTTCACATCAATAAGAACCTTCTCATCATCTGCTAACTGTTCTTTGAAGAGTTCCTTTAGCTGCATCATGGACATTGATCTAAACTCATTGTGTCCTACCGCTACGATTACACAATCCGCCTTTGGGATTTCATTGAATGGCACTAGATCCACACCATACTCATGCTTTGCAACCGCAACATCTGCCCATGAATCGGTAACAATTGGCTCAATTTCAAATTCTTTTAATCTGTTGATAATATCTACAACTTTACTATTTCTGGTGTCAGGACAGTTTTCTTTAAAAGTTATACCAAGAATTACAACATTCGCTTTCTTAGGAGCCATACCAGCCTCAATCATTTGCTTGATAGCAGCATCAGCTACAAATGCGCCCATAGAATCATTAACCTTACGACCATTTAAGATAATCTGGCTATGATAACCAAGCTTCTCAGCAGCATTAGTGAGATAATAAGGATCAACGCCAATACAGTGACCGCCCACAAGACCTGGTTTGAAACCAAGTGCATTCCACTTTGTATTCATTCCTGCAATGACCTCATCAGTATCAATGCCCATTCTGTCGCAGATCATCGCAATTTCATTTACAAAAGCGATATTGATATCTCTCTGGGAGTTCTCTACTACCTTTACTGCCTCCGCAGTCTTAATTGTTGAAACCGGAAACGTTCCGGCCTTGATTACGATATCATATACCTTCTTAATTTCACGGGCGGATTCTTCATCCATACCAGATACAACCTTAACAATAGATGTAAGCGTATGTACTCTATCACCAGGATTAATTCTTTCCGGAGAATATCCTATCTTCCAATCCACTCCGCACTTGAGACCAGATTCTTTTTCTATGATAGGAATACAAATATCCTCTGTTACCCCTGGATAAACAGTAGATTCAAATACAACAATTGTTCCCGATGTAATATTTTGTCCAACAGTTCTAGATGCCCCCTCCACAGGTCTAAGATCCGGCGTATTGTCCGAATTTACCGGTGTCGGAACTGCTACGATAATAAACTTTGCCTCTTTAAGTCTCACCGGGTCAGCTGTAAAATCTACAGTTGTTTTGCTTATAGCTTCGCCAACTTCATTCGTTGAATCAATACCATTCTTATATTCATTTACCCGCTTCTCGTTTATATCAAACCCAATTACCTGAACATGTTTTGCAAATTCAACAGCGATTGGCATCCCCACATAACCTAGCCCCACAAGCGCAAGTTTTTCTTTTCCTGAAATAAGACCTGTATAAATGTTATTATAATCCATTATTTTTATCCTCTTGCATCATTCCTAAATACTATTTACCAAATGTTCCCTTCATATCAGTACTTGCAAAGTTTCCGATTGGAAATTTCACTGTTTCGCCATTCTTCATTGACTTATAAATCCCCAGAATCATCTCCAATGCATTTCTTCCGGCAGCCGCGTCCACATAAGGTTTTCTGTTATTTGTAATGGCATCCACCATATCAGCATACAAAGGTGTATGTCCATTTCCATATACATTGGCGGTTTCTTCTTTCAATTCCCGTTTTTCTGCATCTCCATCTTTTTCATCTTCAAAATCCCAAACGTCTATATTATTCATGGACTTTCCACCAAGCTTTACAGTTCCCTTATCTCCAAACAGATAAAGTGTTTCTTCCAGATTTTGTGGATATACATTTGTGGTTCCCTCAATCGTTGCAACAGCTCCATTAGCAAAAGTTACAACGGCAACTCCTACATCTTCTGCTTCAAGATAATCATGCTGTTGTTGACGTGTCTGCCCATAAATTGATACCACTTCGTCTCCCATCATCCAGCGAAGCATATCGATTGCATGAATGCATTGATTCATCAGACATCCACCATCCTCTGCCCATGTTCCTCTCCATGATGCCTGTTTATAATATTCTTTTCCTCTATTCCAACGTACATGAACAGAACCATGTGAAATCTTACCAAGTCGTTCTTCTTCAACTGCTTGTCTTACTTGCTGAACTGCTAGATTGAAACGATTCTGATGGCAGGCACATACTTTCACATTTTTTGCTTCTGAACGCTTAATGATTTCCTCAGCATCAGCCATATTCATAGCCATCGGTTTTTCAATAATCACATTAATCCCATGATCAATACAGTACAGTGCAATTTCTGCATGAACTCCGGAAGATGTCGCAATTGCAACCAATTCAAGTTCCGGATGTTCTTCAATCATTTTTTTGTAATCTGTATACCATGCAATACTTGAATCTTCTTGTAAATTATGTTTTGTCAAAAGAGATTCAATATTCTTTAACTCAAGATCACATGCCGCTACGAACTCAAGATTGTTTAAAATAACAGCCTTTACATGATTTGTTGCAATACGGCCACAGCCTATCAGCGCATATTTCATTGGTATTATTCTCCTTTTCTTTTTTAGTTCTGCAATTATATGAGTTTCCCAAGTTCTCCAACTACCTCACAAACCTGCTCTTCTGACATGTATGGATGTATCGGAAGGCTAAGCACATCTGCGCACAGTTCTTCTGTAACTGGGCATTCTGCAACGGCACTATCTGTTCCTTCGAATGCACCCTGTTTATGCATTGGTTTCATGTAATATACCATTGTTGGAATATCTTTTGTTTTCATTGCAGCCTGTATTTCTGATCTGTCCAATCCCTTCGGAAGTTGGATGGTATACTGTGCCCAACTGCTTTTAAAGCCCTCCTTAACCAGGGGCAATACCAACTTTTTATCTAAGTTGTTTCTTACAAAGGCTTGATTGTACATCTCCGCAACCTTATTAACATCCGTTACTTCATAGCTCATAAATGCTTTTAACTTTACTTGAAGAATGGCCGCTTGAATCGTATCAAGACGACTGTTCATACCCAGTCGAATATTGTTATATTTGTCATCGCCAGACTTACCATGTACAGCGTAACTTCTAATCAATGCTGCCCAATCATCATTATTTGTGAAGATCGCTCCTCCATCTCCATAACAACCCAATGGTTTTGCCGGGAAAAAGCTAGTAGTGGAGATATCTCCAAAGGAGCATGCCTTTCTTCCTCTAATTTCACCGCCAAAACCCTGAGCTCCATCTTCCAAGAGAAGCAAGCCATATTTCTCACAGATTGGTTTGATGGAATCATAGTCTGCAGGTTGTCCAAAAAGGTCTACAGCAATCACGGCTCTCGGCTTATATTTTCCCGTTTTCTGGACCTTCTGAATAGCCACTTCCAACTGAATTGGGTCCATATTGTATGTATTCTTATCGACATCTACAAATATACATGTACATCCTTCAATTGCCGGGCACTCTCCACTTGAGAAAAACGTAAAATCAGGTACAAAAACCACATCACCTTCCCTTAGCCCCCATGCCTTGAGAGCCAATGTTAATGCATCCGTTCCATTGGCACAGGTAATGCAGTGTTTTACTCCTACATACTCTGCTAATTCCTTTTCCAGTTCGTGAACTTCCGATCCTGATATATAATGTGCAGAAGCACATACTGATTGCACCTTTTCATCAATATCACTCTTCAGTACTTCGTACTGTTTTTGTAAATCTCTGAATTGCATAAAATACACCTCCCTCATTACTCTTCTTCTAGCATAGAATCCACTATTTTATACTTTCGCCCGCAGTCTGGGCAAACAAGATCTGTCTTTCTAAGCACCTGCCCGCATTCACATGTCCACCCTATCTGTTTTGCTGGTACACCTGCCATAAGCGCATGGGGGATTACATCTTTCGTCACAACGGCACCTGCAGCTATAGTTGCATACTCACCTACTATATGTCCACAAACAATGGTACAATTTGCCCCTAATGTTGCATCGTGCTTTATTAATGTTTTTTTATAACCTGCATGTCCTTTAGGAAACCGTACTCGGGGTGTCAAATCATTGGTAAATACCATTGATGGTCCACAAAAAACATAGTCTTCAAGTTCCACTCCCTCGTAGATTGAAACATTGTTTTGAACCTTAACTCCATTACCAATCTTCACGTTATTGGAAACATTAACATTCTGTCCAAATGAACAATTTTCTCCTATCCGAGCTCCAGATTGAATATGGCAAAAATACCATACCTTTGTTCCATTTCCTATTTCAACATCGTTGTCAATAATACTTGTTTCGTGAACATAAAAAGACTTCGTTCCCATTTGTGCTAATCTCCTTTAATGCTAACTTACCACTCTATTTTGTTAATTTCAAAACTATTCTTATTATTGAATTCTACCTTTAGATACTTGTAGCTTGATTTTATTACAATTAAATCTTCCACACATTCAAAACTCTCTTTTTTCCAATTTGTTAAATCATCACTTGCGTAACATTTGAGATTATCACCTATTTCTTCAACACTAATCTCTACACAACCATTTAGGTTTGGAATAATCAGATCTAGTTCTGACTTATTATTTATTCTAATTCCAGTTGAATCATCCCTATCCGTAGCATTGCTCATAAGAAGATTATAATTTATAGTTCCACCCCTATTAAACATTTGTGGTGAATAAAAAACCGGATAACATTTTTCCGTTGATTGGGTAAATCCCACTCCATCTAATGCAATCACATCTCCGCCAGAACATCCTCCAATTTCTATTTTACAATAACGTAATTCCACATTATCGTTTAATGAAAAAGTTGGATACTGCCCATCTGTTTCTTCTATCCCCTTAACCTCAAACCAATCTGTGTTATTGGTAGAGGCTTTTATTTTTATGTCCGTAGGTGATGTTTCTGTCGAATGCCCTAATAATATTATTTCGCTAACAGAAATCACATCTTGACAATCAATCATTAATACCACTGGAAACTCTGAGGAAGACCAATAATTATTACCAAAGGACAAATTCATTTTATCTGTTCCGTGCCCAATTTCATCCACCGTATGGCTTGCAGTAATTTGTGGATTAAAACAGTCATACATCTGAAATCTCATTGCTTTTTCCAAAAAAGATGACTCATTCGTGACTTTATAACACCACAAAAGTTGATTAATATGAATGGTATGATAATCATGGGGTGCGGCAAAAGCCTTTAATTTGCTAGGCATATACTCACAATAATAAGAAAGATAACCGCTATCATACGCATCTATATTATGTAGTAGTGCATTGAAACACTTTTGAACCAATTCTCTTGCTTCTTCATTCTCCGTATATAATGCATAATCATATAGACCTGACAGTCCATAAATATGACCATTTAAAACTTTAAATGAGGCAGCACCCACATATGTGTCGGCTTCTAACCATGCTTCTTTCTCATTTGAGTATGTTGTCATCCCCCCCTCTTCTCTAGATTGACACAATTTATTAAATACCTTTTCAGCAAAATCCAAATAGCTATTATCACCTGTCAAAGAATGACATCTCGCCAATACTCCTAAGATTCGCCCTGATGTCATTGCCGAATACCATCCTGTAGGGCATTCAAAGCTTGGGATTTCAAATGAATATGTCCAGTATGCATACTCTCCCTCAACTGTAGCACTCTCCATTAAATAATCAACCTGTGCCAAAAAGGCTTCTTTCTTGGTTGTATCACCATCCAAATAATCGCAATACAGGGCATTTGCATACGCTGCAACATATGTTGGATTACTATATTTTCCCAATCCACCATAATTTGATCCGTAATCGTAATAACAAATTCCATTTTCATCTAATCCCCAGGGAGCCTCCTCAAATTCTTTGCTAGGTTTCGAAAATGCATCTCCTTCCAAAACCCCCGCTTCTTTCTCCCACACGATATTGCAATCAAAATCGTTTATTTCTATTTGATTGTCACCTAACTGTGTATCTATATTTTCAAATCTTTCTGCACATCCTATCAACAAAAACGATAATAATATAATAAACGAAATAATTTTTTTCATTCTTTTCATATTTATTTTTTCATTTTATCCTTTCAATTTAACATTTCACTCGTACTATGTCCCTTGTAAAATATAAACACTTCTAAAGTCAACTTCAAAATCGAGGTAACCAACGCCCCAACACAGAACCCTAAAAGATTCCATAACTGTAAAAATATCAACGAAATCAATAAATAGAATACAACATAACATGCATTTATGAATACCTGCCACTTCATATCAAAAAATCTCAAAACAAATGGATCAACTATCGTTATTAATGCCGTTATCACTACAGTTCCTGTTGTTATTGGTATATATTTCATCGCATTTTCAATATAATCTGGATAAATTATTCCCAACAATGGGCGACTTATTAATAAACATAAGAAATAACCCACTACACCAACCACAATACTTATCACGAATACCGTGCTAAAAGATTTACCATCTTTTTTCTTTGTTTTAGACAGATATGATAAAATCACACCACTAACCGGTGTAATTACCATGGAAACAATCTTTCCAAAAAGCGTTGCCACATAAAAAATTGAAACGCAAGTTCCTCCCAAAATAGGATAGATAATCAGCTTATCCGCATATGTTGGTACACGGTATAATACACTTGAAATTAAAAGAAGTATCGTTTGCCATAATAAACCTTTAAAATCCTTATTAATCTCAAGTGGTTCTTTCCAAAATTTTACTTTTGTAGAAATAAATACAAAACAACTCAAAAGGCCACTGATATATATACATTGCCAATAATCAGTAATCAAAAATATACCGTACCCAACTACATACCCACAGGTTAAAATCAAATTACTCTTCACAATATTCAAATAATTCAATTTGATTCTAAATCCTACAATGTAGTATTCTTTAAATAACCATAATGTCGCTACAATTATGTTTAACAGCAACGAAAAATATGACAAATCCCCATAATAAAAAAATGAAAAAATAAAAATTATTATAAAATTAGTTCCAGCAAGAATGATTAAAATAATATTAAAATTATATTCTTTTTCACACTGTGCTCCTTTTATTAACCGGATATTATTTAAGGTATTTCCCATTGTCGAAGAAACCACATTGAATAAAGATAAAACCGTAACAACTAGTCCATAGTTGTCACTTGACATGTGGCTCGATAATAAAGGTAATATAAAAAGTTGCAAAACAAAAACGGGAATTGCTGTTGCAACCATATTTAAACCCATATCAAAAAATATTTTCTTTCTATTATGTAATCCTTGCATTTTTAACATTCCTAATTTTGTATGGATATATAAACAAAATAAACAATATAAGTGCTATTCCATGCGTCAAAAAGCTTGTAAAGAAAGTAGAATCTATTAAAATAACTGCAATAATAAATGCTGATAGAATTATAACTTCTTTATCAACCTTATTTGTAAACCAATTAAAAAAATAAAAAAGAAGTCCGTAAAACAAGGGATAAACTAGAATAGCATACATTCCAAGATTTGCATATGCATCTCCAGCCAAACCGTTATTTGCATTAGCTCCAGTACCAAGATACTCCCCTATCACATAACTTATAGGTTTATCATATGGCTGCCTTACAGTAAAAAACTTTAAAACCGAAGATTTAAACAAAATAAGTTCATTCGTTTGAAAAAAATTAAAATACTCATAGGACAAATTATTTGGTGTAATCATCATCCGTCTTACAAGCTTATCTGTAATAAACCCGTCCATTGGATTAGGGCTTAGAGCAGAAGTAATCACAGAAGCCAACATGATTCCACCAAACCCGTAAACGATTATTTTCGAATCCAACTTCACAAATGTTGCTACTATTGCAATAACAAGAAAAATCAAATTAATCTTCCCTGCACCCATTGAAAAAATGCCGAGCTGGATTAACATCAAAACCCCTGATATGATGTATTTGCGTTTTTTTAAGGCTATATACAATAGTATAGGAATTATATTACCCATTGGATTTTTTAAATATCTGAAAATAATCGGCAAACTTGAAAGCGAAAACTGAGAACGTATTTCATAAACATTGTCCATATTTATTTTAATGTTCAAACCGTTATACTTAAAAACAAAAAATGCCGTAACTATAACTAAGCCACTAATAATTATCTTTGAAATACGATTATCAACAGTAAATGTTATTTTGTTGCATGGTATAATCTCATTAATAATCATTATTGAAAAATAAAATAATAGATAATATGCAATATATTTATTACTACACGTCTCATAAGTAATATAAGTTGTCCCCGGTATAAAATACATAAAGTCCCAAACTAGCATTATATAATCTGTGGACTTTCTAGGGGTACAATGTTTTAATATAAATGGTATAAAAATAAAAACGAATAACCCACTTAGCAGAACAACTTTTTTAATAACAAATGTGCTACTCATTCCCCAGTATGAATAAAACTTTGAAATCCAAAAATAATATGTAATATCCAAAAGAATACGATAAAGCAAAATAATAAGTATATATATCAGATTACAATATCTACCATCTTTTTTCTTCTTAATATACGGTAGTTTCACCCTCATTGTCACTCTCCAACTACTATCGCTTTATAGATCTTTTTATACCTATCATTTTACTCATCATTTTTTTGCTGTTTTTATAATCATCCTCGTTTTTATTTGGAGCACTCATAATTAGCTCCCATTCCTCTAATGATATATCCAGCTTTTTCAAAATATAGTCTCTATCTTCGAGCATTTTGCTTTCCGGATAGATTGTATCATCAGCCATCTCCGCCAAACCTTGTTCTCTGGTCAGTTCTCCTCCAACAATCAAACTTGATATATGCGCTCTCTTTTTATCATACCCAAATTTTTGGGGTAAATAATATGATTGGAAAAACTTTGTAAAACGGGATTCAAAGTGTTTTCCTCCATAATAATTCCAATCAAATTCTTTATGCAATACTTCAATAGCCATTTTTTTTGAATACGGTACATAATTAAGAAGATTTACTCGCTTTGTTTTTCCCACATACATCATCGAATACGTAAGTAGATTCATTTTGGGATATTTCCTCAATGAGATTTTTCCTCTTCCACATTTTTTATATACATCCTTTATATTTGTATAATCTATTGGTGAATATCCATAATGAGATGGCAAAATACCCTCTGTTGCAAAATTACTTCCGTTCAACATGTAGTTAATTCCATATTTTCTTGCAAGTTTATATGTACCAGCCAAAAAAGCATGATCCTGCGGAACGTCCAGATTGGGCAATCCAGAAAACATATATGCTCGCTGAAGTTCTTTCATAGTGTTCCAATCAACAACAACTGTATGCAACTCCATTTCTAATTTTAAACAGAGCTTTTTAATATTTTCAACTGCAATGTCTGTATTCCAACCCGCATCAACATGAACTGCCAAAACGCGAAGTCCCGCTTGTTTTGCAATATAGGCAAGATAAGCACTGTCCACGCCTCCTGAGATACCAAGAACACAATCAAATTCCTTGCCCTTACCATATTCTTTCATTTCCTTAACTAATTCATCAAACTTATGTTTCTTCTCAGCATCAGTTTTAGGTATTGTCGCAATCTTTTTATCGAAGTCTCTACAATGATTGCACACTCCGTTTTCATCAAATGTGATAAACTCATCTACCTTATTGTCCATAATACATCTTGTACAAATCTTATATTCCATCTGTAAACCCTCCCTAATATATACCCATCTTTTTTAAATCGTTCTCTTTAGGGTAGTTTATCAATACTGCATTTCGCGAACCATAATACACAAAAATGCTTCCCGCTGCGACAGCATGTGCCCCTCCCAATCTAATGGCAGACTTCAAATCTTCCAAGGAACCTGCTCCACCACAAGCTATTACCGGAAGGTTTGTGTTAGCAGTAACACTTCTAATCAGTTCAATATTATATCCTTTCATCATGCCATCATTATCAATAGAATTAATCAGTATTTCTCCAACACCCAATTCTTCTATTTCTTTAAGATAATCCACAACACTTTTTTTTATATTTTTCTGTCCGCAATCAATATAACATTCTTCTCTACCAAATATATTCTTCTTTACATCCACTGACGCAACAATACTCTGGGCCCCCGCATATGTAACTACTTCTCGAATTAGCTTCTTATTCGTAGTCAAAGTAGTATTGAATATTAGTTTTTCAAATCCCATTCGAAACAACTTTTTTGCTTCGTCAAGTTCTTTAATCCCCCCTCCGTACGCCAATGGCATGAATGCTTCTGACACAATATTATTTAATAAATCAAAATTAATAAAGCCATTCTTACGTGCTGAAATATCTAAAAGGCATAACTCATCTGCCTCTTCTTCATTAAAAATCTTTACAGCATTAATAGGATCTCCTAAATAATTCGGATTTTTAAATTTTTTTGTCTTCACTAAATCTCCATTATTTAGTAGCAGACACGGAATAATTCTTGGACGATTATACACATTACACCTCTTCTACAAAATTTTTAAATAGCCACTTCCCATATCCATGGCTTTTTTCCGGATGGAACTGAGTACCATATACATTATTTCTGTTTACAGCAGCAACAAATGGTCCGCCATAATCACATGTCATCATCACATCCTGATCGCATTCACAAACAGCATAATATGAGTGCACAAAATAAAATCTCAAATTATCAATTGGCGCTTTTAAAAGTCGACATTCTTTTTGAATCTCAACATAATCCCACCCCATATGAGGCACTCTAAGATTCTGTTTTTCAACAGAAAATTTTTTACATTCAAACGGTATATATCCTAAGCCCTTACATGTTCCCTCTTCACTACTTTGTCCTAACATCTGCATCCCTAAACATATACCCAAAATTGGTTTTCCTTTTTTGAGAACTTGTACATCTAATTCTTCACGCATTCCGGACATATTTAACATACACATCCCCATATCAAATGATCCAACCCCTGGGAGAATAAGTTTATCCGCTTTGCGCAAATCCTCTGCACAAGACGCATATATTACCTCTTCACCCCCAGCCTTCTTAAGCATGTTTTCTATAGATCCAAGATTACCGATTCCATAATCAATTACTGCTATCATTTTCGTACTCCTCACTAAATCTAAATTACTCATTCTTACATAATACTTTTATATAACTCCAACAATGATTTTTCTTGAGTACTCCAATTAAATTCCTCCAATACAGCCCTTCGACCATTATTCCCCATTAATTTCGCTTGTTCTGGATTACTCACAATATATTTTAGAGCTTCCGAAATGCTGTCTATATCATCAGCATTCACACAAATTCCACAATTATATTTTTCTATAATTTCCCTCCAAAGTCGCAAATCAGAACAAATCACCGGTTTTCCAGCTTGCATAACCTCAAAAAGTTTAGTATTGCCCAAGGATCCATCTTTTCCAACTTGTGCACAATCTAAAATAGCCATTCCTCCAATAGCACATTTATAATGATCTATAACATCTTTGTGCTCCATTACTCCACAGTACACTATTTTTTCCGACATTTGTGTCACAGAATCAATATACTCTTTTACACCTTTTCCTGCAAAATGGTAATTCACACCATCAACATTATTGATTGCTTTTGCAATTCTTTCATGACACCACTGAGATGAAATTCCTCCCGCAAAAAAAACATACTTTTCCCCTGACAGTTCTTTAGGTACTTCTCGATCGCTTTCATTTCCAATAATCGGATAATTTGTCACTAAACTCACATTTGCATTATACTTCTGATATTTTTTTACGAAATTGGGAGTCACAGTAATAATTCCATCTAGCATTTTCATTCTCTTATGAGAATATGTCCCATATATCTTTGAAACAAGATTTCTTAATATCAAAGGAATCCATGTCTTATCTTTAATTTGCTCCTCCGCATCCTCATGCGCATCAAAAACTACTTTTTTACCATGTTTCAAAAGAGGTTTAACAATTTTTAACAATTCCGGATCGTGTAAATGATACACCTCTGCATTGACTTTTAATGCTTGACTTAAAACTTTATCCGCAGATTTAAGTATACGTTCTATCCTATTTTTCGGTTTAAAACCAGTTGAAACAATCTCTACGCCATTTTTTTCTTCATCTGATTCATCATCATTTACAACTAAATACACCTCATATCCTGCCTTCGCAAGTGACGTGCACTCTTTTTCAAATATTCTAATGTCATATCTTGAATGAACACATGTTATATGGCAAATTCTCATCTGCTAACTCTCCATCATTTTCACAATCTTGATTGCAGAGTGCCCATCTCCAAATGGTTGATATCCCGCTTTCACGATCTGTGGTGTATTTAGTTTTTCTAAAATTTTTTCAGCAATGGGTTTCGACAACTGATTTCTTTTATCAACCATAGTTTCTGGCCATACCACAAAATCCAATACTGTAACACACTTTTTCCCTGCAAAGAAAGCTTCTCTCTGAAGTCCGCCCGAATCCGTAACTATCTTCTTAGCATTTCTAACAAGCGCTGTACTTTCTAAATATCCAACAGGTTCAGACAGAATTATATTGTTAAACCCGTTTTTTTCCTTGATGCGTTTTGCCCTTTCTTTGTTTCTTGGATGCACCGGATATACAGTAAGAGCATCTAAAGAATTCATTGCCTTAAATATTTCCGCAAGTGCTTCTTCTCTAGTCGTATTTTCTTCCCTATGGCAGGTAAGATAATAATACTCCAAAGGAACCTTTCCTTTTCCTCCTTCGAGTAACTCAAGCTCAATATCCTCAACATTGACCTTCTGGGAATACTCCATAAATGCATCAAACATTGGATCCCCCACAAGGTATGACCTGTCTGACAGACCTTCACGGGCCAACTCATCCATACTACTCTGTGTACATGCAAGCAGTTTCGTAGATACATGGTCCGTACAAATACGATTTATCTCTTCCGGATTCGTCAATACATGAAATCGATTTCCTGCCTCCACATGGCATATTTTAATGTGAAGTTTTGCTGCTGAAATCGCTGCTGCCAAGGTTGAATTTGTATCTCCATAAAGCAACAACCAATCCGGTTGCTCTTTAACAAGAACTTCTTCTATCGCTATCATCATTGTTCCAGTCATAGAAGCATGTGAGCCGCCGGAAATACCAAGATTGTAATCCGGTCTAGGAATATCCAATTCCTCAAAAAATGTTTCTGACATGTTGTAGTCATAATGTTGACCTGTATGAACTAATATTTCTGTATGCCTTTTTCTCAATTCGTGTGACACCACAGCAGCTTTAATAAACTGCGGACGGGCACCAACTATAGTAACAATCTTCATATTCACTCTCTTCCTAAATGGATTCTATTACATCAATTAGCATGTCTGTTAATATCTTAAAATCATAATCTGCAGCAGCTTTTAATGCATTGTCACACATAGCTTTATATTTTTCCTCGGGCAGGCCGATAATCTCTTTTAGTGCGTTGGCATATTGTTCTGCATTTAGAAATTTTTTGGAGATACCACAGCCGTACCTGTCAATCAAATCATAATTGGCTTTAAAATTTGAAAGAATTGGTTTTCCACTTGCAAGATATTCAAAAAGTTTGTTCTGGCTACTCCCATATCGATAAAATCCCTCTGCTGCAGCGGCATTATAGTTTAGTAAATTCACATTACTTTTTGATAAAATATATGGTACTAAACTTTTATCAACTTTCCGCTTAAACAGAACATTTTCCAGTCCCTTTTGTCTCACTTTGTTTTGTAGTTCTTCTCGGTAGTCTCCATCTCCATATATCAAAAATTTAATATGTTCATCGTCTCTTAAAATCGCAGCACATTCAATTAAAACATCCAAACCATTCGCTTGGCGTATTGAGCCCGTGTAAATAATTTTAAATGTTTCCGTATTATCCAAATCGGCATCCTTATAAGAAGCACTCTTAGTATTTTTTTGGTAATTTTCTAAATCAACACCATTGTTAATATAATAAACTTTAGTCTTAGGAATTAACTTATCCCACTTTCTATCGGATATATAATCATATCCACCTTCAACAGTAAAAACAATAGCATCCGCTTTTTTATATAGCCTTTTTTCAAGCATCCTCATTGCCAAGATAATCGGATTATATTTAGATGCCATCCCTATTGCAACTATAGATTCTGGCCATAAGTCTCTAAACTCTGCTATACATTTCACGCCGAAAGAATCTGCAATGTTTTCTGCAGCCAAAACCGCTAACGGATGAACCTGTGAACCAATTATAATATCTGGTTTTCCACTGATTATAGCATACTCTTTTGCTGCCTTTTTTACATTCTTGTAATAATCAATCATACATAGTATTCTATTTCTACCATTCCCTACATATGGACGACCTTTCACGAACACAAACGGCACATTTATTGTCTTGTTGATTTTTTCATCCCAAATTTTATCGTTATCAAAATACAGCTTTCCTGTCCCGTGTTGTGCATTCGAACAGAAAATCACCGGCTCGTATCCCTTTGTCTTTAGATATTTTGCAAAGTTGTAGTGTCTGCCGCCCTCATCAAAAAACATATCATTAGCATGATGATTTAAAATCCACACTTTTTTCTTCATATTAGAGAACTCTTTCTTATTAATACTTTTTATTTTACTTTTCTTGCCGGAACCCCAACATAGACTCCCTCTTCTTCTATGTTTTTTACAACCACTGCACCTGCGCCTATCATACAATCGCTACATATAGCTATATTATTGCTTACTATAGCACCTACTCCTATCCATGTTCTTTCTTGCACCTCCACGGTCCCCGCAAGATGTGCTCCAACTGAAATATGAACATAATCACCTAGCACATTATCATGATCTACAGTCGCACCAGTATTAATGATGCAACCTTTTCCAATCTTTGTCCCAGGATTGATAACTGCATTTGCCATCACAACTGTTCCACTTCCAACTTCTACATCTTCCGAAATAACCGCACTGGGATGAATCAAAGTTGCGCACCTATGCCCTTCTGCCTCTATTTGCTCCTGCATCTTTTTTCGAATTTCTGCATTACCAATTGCTACCACAAGATCATACTCTTTTCTCACGTAATCTAAAGAATATGCACTGACTCCCACAACCGGATATCTTCCACATAATATCAGCGTTCTATCATCATCTAAAAAGACTATCTCTTTATAATGATTCAACCTCGCAATATCAGCTACCACTTTTCCGTGCCCACTAGCACCAATGATTGCAATTCTCTTCATCTGCCTTACCCTGCCTCTAATGCCACCAGCTCACATTCCCCGATGCCATGTTCAATATCCAGCTTAATCTTATGATGTTCTGCATTGATATCTTCTACAAAATCAAGCGTAATTCTCCCATCATTCCAGTCCTGGCAATCCGTTCTTTGCGAATTGTTATCCTTTTCATGCATATGGAAACGGGCAACTGCCGGATTGGCCGCGTCCTTCAGCTTATCGTTCCGATATACAGTATACAGTATAAGGTTTTTCAACTCCACCTGTATCCCTAGTACCCCTGCAAGTGCTAGCGCATTCTGTAACGCCCCGGAAAATTGACTCTTTGTTTTTTTCCATTCTGCGACACCAATAGACCTTTTCAGTTCAAATATATGTATTCGCCATCTATCTTCATTATTTTCAAAAATTACATAATCAGCACATTTTTGGTTTTCGAAATACTGTAACTTTTTATTTTCCAAATCTCTAAATAAAATACAGGGCTTCGATATGCGAATTGTCAAATCCGCCTCTCCCTGCCCCTGCTCTGTTAGGTGAAACATTTTATCAGAAACCTGGACTGGCTGTCCTTCACCAAAGATAAATAAAGCCAGCCTCTTTTGTACATTATCCTGAAACATATCTATGCCTCGTTCTCTATCTGCAAAATTTCCAAATTAATTTTTTCAAGCGTATCGTAGAATGTCATGGCTTCAAAACCATAATCTCCGCATGGCAATCGGTGTACATTAGTCACCTGGCTCTCCTGCACGTCAAACTGATAAACACGAACCTGATTTCTAAACAGTAGATCCTGTTCTTTGTAATCCGAGTGTTTCAAAAACGCATCTTTGTCTTTCATCTCATTTGCTTTGATCATATTATTGATATGCTGAAGGATAATGTCGCTGTGTGTGGTAACAAATACCGGAATTCCCATATTGGTGAGCTGAACCAACACACGCGCCACCTGCCACTGCAGTTGTGGATGAAGAGAAACCTCTGGTTCTTCAAACAATAGTGCCCCGATATTAACATACTTCAGGAATAACAGCAATGGAGTCATTTCTGTTACCACGCCTGAAGTAACATACAGTGGAAGCTTCTGTTCCGACCCCTCTGGTGTATAAGCAAAATCCTGCGCAGGTGTATCAGACACACTGATGTGGCCGGTAATTACATGATTTTCTATAAAGTTTATCAGTTCCTGAAAAAGTCCGCTTTCTTCTGATGTATCCATGCTTCCAAGTTCTTTTAGGAAATCACTGTTTGGCTTTGTCAAAAGATTCTTTCCGGTTTCCTCCAGCGTGAATTTTTCCTGAACAGCACTACCAATTAGGGTCTTGTACGTAAGCAAAAATCCAGTACGTGTTGTTGGAAGATAAACTCGTCTTGACCGTTTGGGAGTCCCCATTTCTCCATATAACATACTCTCCATAATATACGACAGCAGGAACCAATATCCCACCTCCCCTTTTTTTAGTTTATCCCGGCTCTCCTGGTAGCCATAACGTTGAGAGTTATTCGCTGTTTTCTGGCTAATCATAATGACGTCCTGATTCTTTTCAGCATCCATAACATTCCTAACCTCAAAAATCACTCTCATATGTTTTGGAAATTCAACCCGTAATTCTTCAATCTCCATTTCTCGATTAAATAAATTCATTAAAAACTTCTGTTTATTGTTTTTAAGAACCTGATTGATTAATTGCTGAAGTTGATTAATTTCTTTCTCACTTAGCACATATTCATTCGTGGTATGTTGTTCTGGAATCATTTTCTCTATAATGCTACAGCACTGCTGGAAAATCTGGGAATCCTCATCAACCACATACCCATCAAAAAAGAAGCGAACACTCAACAATCCATAAATCAATGACATAATATAGCTTTTTCCACTGTTATTATCCCCCACAAACAGCGTCAATGGTGCAACTTCCACATCTGCCTCTTCAATTTTACCAAAGTTTTTTATATGAACTATCCATCTGTTCATCTGATTCCTCCTGATTGATCCACACGAATTCAAATTTATTATAACCATTTCCTATATATTCAATCAATCTATTTTTGCACACTCCCCATAAATTCTTCCACTGTAGCACTTGATTCCGAGCTAATTCCATCCCGCCTCAACACGGTTCCTACAGTCTGTAAGATAATCTTCCAGTCTCCAAGAAATGTGATATGATCTACATATTTTACATCCCACTCAAACTTCTCCTCCCAGGAAATTGCATTTCTTCCGTGCACCTGTGCTAACCCAGTAAAACCCGGTCTAACCTCATGCCTCCTGGCCTGGTGTTCATTGTACCTTGAAAGATAACTAACCAAAAGCGGTCTTGGCCCCACAATCGACATATCCCCTTTCAATATGTTTACCAATTCCGGGAGTTCATCCAACGAAGTGGAACGAAGTTTTTTCCCAAATCGTGTCAAACGTTCCTCATCCGGAAGCAATTCTCCACTTTCATCTTTCTGATCCATCATTGTCCGAAACTTATATAGCTTAAAAATCCTACCATTCTTTCCAGGGCGCTCCTGCGTAAAAATGATCGGCGATCCAAGTTTCGTCCGAACCAACACCGCTGTCACTGCAATAACCGGACTTAAGACAATTAGTCCCAGCAATGAGCAAACAATATCCTGAGGCCGTTTAACATATTTTTCATAAAAACCTTTTCTATGACTCATCTGGAATAACTCCTATGTAAATATTATCTCACTCGAAACAAGTCCGCACCATTTCGATAATCTGTTTTTGTTCTTCTACTGTCATATTGATATCACTGGGCAGACATAATCCTCGATCAAAGATATCCATTCCAACATCCGGTACTCCACCTTCAATATAGGCGTTGGTTCTTGCCCGTCCATCTCCATCTCTAGTTACAAATGGATTCAATCTATATATTGGCTGCGCATGCATAGGTTTCCAAATTGGACGTCCTTCTGCATTCAAATCTGCCAGTGCTTCTAATATTTCTGTGGGGCAACTTTTTCCCGGCTCTGTTATATAAAGAGCTTCTTTCTCAGAACGAACTTGCCTGCACATAGCTTCTTTTTCTATGATCATGCAGCTAAGCCAGTAGTTTGGTACGCTTTTTCCCTGCTCATAGGGATTCATATGTACCGGAAGTTTTGCTTCCTGAAAGGCCTGCTGATAGCGGTCATAAATTGCTTTTTTCCTATCTGTGTGTTCCTGCATATAGGGAAGCTGACCTCGAACTACTCCGGCAATCACATTGCTCATACGGTAGTTATAACCGATCTCCTCATGCTGGTACCAGGGTGCTGCTTCTCTGGCTTGGGTTGACCACTTACGGACTTTATCCGCATCTTCTTTGCTGTGAAGAAGAATGGCCCCTCCGGAACTTCCTGTAATGAGTTTATTTCCATTAAAGGATATGGCTCCATAATCTCCAAAAGAACCTGTATATCTTCCCACATAGGTAGCATTCAATGCTTCTGCCGCATCTTCCACGATAAGTGCACCATGCTCATCACAGATTTCTCTGATCTCTTTGATTTTGGCGGGTGTGCCATACAAGTGTACCAGCACCAGAATTTTTACTTCCGGATAGATTTCAAAGGCTTTCCTTAATGCTTCCGGATCCATGTTCCAGGTGTCGTATTCCGTATCGATAAATACCGGAATACCTCCTTCGTATACAACCGGGTTGACGGTCGCATCAAAGGTCATATCAGAACAGAATACCCGTTTCCCCTCCAAGGCTCCATGTCCTACATCCGGTCGGCCATAAACCCGTTCTCCGGCCAATTTTACCGCCATATGTAAGGCTGCCGTACCGGAAGAAAGTGCAACGCAATGTTTGCATCCGATCTTTTCGCACAACTGCGCTTCCACCTGATTAAGGTTCTCACCCACGGTGGACATCCAGTTGGTTTCATAGGCTTCTTTCATATATTTCAGCTCATCGCCATGCATACAGGGCGATGCCAACCAAACTTTTTTCTCGAATCGTTTTGTATTATTTTCCATATATCTCACCACTTTGTATCCATGTTTCGTCCGGAACATGGATATTCTTCAGTATCATTCCACCACAGTCAAGCCTGCTGTAGTTTCCCACTTTTGCCCCACTATTAACCAACGCATTGGATGCCAGGATGCAGAAGTCTCCAATTACTGCTTCTCCCACAGTACACTGCGGCATAATCGCTACACCCTCCCCCAAAGTCGCTTTGGGCGAAATGGTGGCCGCATGGGAAACAATGTTAGGAATCAGAAAGCCCTGCTCTTTAATGAGGGTTGCGTACTTCTTTCGTTTCTCACAGTCTCCGATGGCAACGAAAGCGCAGGGGTACTCGCTTTTATACCGAAGCACATCTTTACATCGGCCGATGATGTCTTCCCCCGTGATGTAATCATCCAAAAAATGGATTTTGCGAAACACATTCAGGGACTGGGCGATGTCCATGATATCCCGGCCGTGGGTTCCTGCACCCAGGATCAGCAGGTTTAATTGGGTAGCTATTCTGGGTTGATCCGGGTCGTATCCCAAGGTCTCCATACGCCGTTTGATGGCTTCTTCTTTGGTATCGCCATAGACGGTTCCGTACAGGGTTTTTCCGCTTTCCGATATGCCCCTGCGATAACGGGCTTCCCATTTTCCATTTTTACGCTGATAGACTAGTTTTGCCATGGCAGCCCCTCATTTTTCGACATAATCATACAGTTATAATCATACTCCTATTATGTGTATGCGTCAATGTTTTCTTGTGGAGTTGGGAGATTTTGGGAGTGAAAGTTTGGTGTGGTTTGGTGCGATTTGAATAGAAAGCAGGTCGGTGGCTTATGCCCCCGACCTTTTTTCACAAAACATTCATTTTTATTTATCCACACAAATATTCTACTTCGTCTAGAAGACGTTCAATGAGTTTATATATATCTGCTTCCGGATTCATCTTTTTAATATCCCTATCTATTTTTAATCCTGCATCTTTCCAATGTTTTTCCAACATTTTTGCATTTTCGACTGCGGCACGGATTTTTTCATTACCATTGCTTCCAAGAATTTTACCTATTGTTCCCGGTGCAGCCTTAACTTTAGTAGTATATTTTGTTATACCTAAGTATTCGCGCATCAATCTAATTATATTTCTTTTATTATTTTTACCATCCGGTTCCAAATCTTGAAAATGCATGACCAACCAGGTCTCGAACAGTAAATTTGAATAATCTAAATAATAATTATTTTCAGATTGCTTCATAAGCGTTATTACATTTTGTATATCCTCTGGTGCATCGCAATCAAACACCAAATGTTTTTCATAATAAAGAAATTTACTGGCATTATCTCCGTCTTGTAAAAACTCCTCTGCAAATTTAAATACATGCATTGCATTACCTTCTGTATTAATCGGTTCAATAACGATATCCGAATACTTAGCTCGTAAATTTTTATTTATATATTTTTTAAAGTAATCTAGATAATTATATTCTGTGGCTCCTTCACAAAAAATTAATAGCTTTCCTGCATTTTCAGGTTTTGGATTTATAACTTTTCTCTCATTGTTTACTAATCTTGGCACAACCACTCACCTGCCATTTCTTCATAAACATCATCCGAAAAGACTGGGATAGCTCCATATTTTCCAGCCATATAATCTTTTGAAAAACTTGCGTCCGATCTCGCCTTGATATCTGCCAATGTATACACACTAGATACGCCCATGTCGTTTTTTTCAACAAAAGCTATTTCATCTCTTCTAAATTGATTCCGATTCATCAGCGAAATATCATGCGTTGTAAAAATTAACTGCGCTTCCTTATTCATCTTTCCTTGAAATAGGTCAACGATAAATTTTGTCAAAATAGGATGCAATCGCGCAGACAGTTCATCCACAATAAAAACGCCTCCCTCTTCAATTATATTTAAAATATACTGAATAAAAGAAAAATATCTAATTGTACCGGAAGACTCCATATTGAGTTCAAACTTTTCTTGTCTCACAATATTTCCTTTGTCATCATACACATCATGAATCGTTTTTACATCATATGGATGTCTGTCTTTTGTCTTTTCATTGATGTTTTCTTCTATGCTAAGGCCGGTTACTCCTACATCTACAACTTTAATGAACTTCTCAATTGTTTTTTTATATTCTTTATCTGTTACAATCCTTTCTGAGAAACCGACTCCGGAAACGAATCCTTTTACACTTCCTTCAAGAATCAACTCAAAATGTACATTAAACTTATTCTTTAAGAAATCCTTAAAGCTATCAACTATTTTTTTTACTTCACCTTCAGCAAAAAAATCCAAAACACCGATATATAATCGATCTGCCCTTTGCCTATCGATTTTTTTCAACTCATTTTCGTACTTTTTGCCAAACGAAATAGACTCTTCCCTTCGATCAAATACGATTTTATCATCAACCATTAACCATTCTTCCTTGATGCTATACTTTTTTTCAGCCGGAATATCATGTATAACGAATCCATATTGAAAAGTTTGATTATTTGAGCTAAAAAGTATTTCAAACTCGGAATCATCACTCGTCTGTTCACTCAGTTTAAATGTGCTTCGCTTTACACTTGGCATTTTATCACCAAAATCGACTTCATCGTTTCTATTTCCCGCATCAAAAAACTGATTGTATACAAAGCTCTCAAAATAATAAAGTGCACTAATTAAGTTTGATTTTCCGCTTGCATTTTTTCCATAAATTGCTAATGTCTTAACAGCTTTATTTTTCCCGTTTTCTATTATGTGATTTTTCATGTCCTTATATGAGATAGCTCTCATATCTAAAATCACCTCATCTTTAAAAGATGCAAAGTTTTTTACTCTAAACATTATTAACATAACATTTCCCCATTTCTGTTTTATTGGTTAAATTATATATTAATCATACGCGAAAATCAACGAGCCATTCGTGTTTTTCGAATTTTTATTCTGTTTTTTCTTCTTTTTTCATTTCTTGCAATCCAAAAATACGGTTTTTCCGAAAGGTGCTTAAAAACCATATTTTCTCCTCCGTATAATAAAATACTCCTACTTCTTAGAGTAGGAGTATAAGATGCTATCTTCTCATTGAGCTTTTTTTAGTTTACCCTGCTCGTGGCTCTACGAACCAGTCTTCCGATTGGATATTTTTTTAATTAACGTTTCGTTATCCTACGACAAACATCTTCTTGCGAAGAAAAAGAGAAGATAAAGAAATCTATTCGATTTCTTACTTATATTATATCTTGTATTTAGAAAAAAGATATTGGTAATTGATACAAAAAATTCAACATTTTTTTCACATTTTGTCGTTTTTTGTAATATTGGAAAGCCCTATAGGAGCCCTCAGCCCAACCAACATCTTTCTTCTTTTCCCTATCCTATTTTTTTAACTCTTCCGCCATCTGTTGCATTTTGTCCCTCAGGCCACGAACCTCATCCGACCATGGCCGCTTTTTTTGCCAGGTTATGGTATTCTGTGCCTCAAAATCCCCAGTAACGATTCCGTTCGCAAAAAAGAATTTCTTTTCATCCTCCAGGTACAAATTATATACTATTTTCTGGTAGTCCTTTGTATAAAGTGCAGTCACAGGCTCGTACTCTCCCCATTCTGTCTGGATCTCATCTCCGCCTCGCAGCTCACTTACCGGGATCACTCCCCGTTTTGTCTGCACCGGGTGGGAATCTGTAACCTCCAATTGTTTTCCGCCGGCCGTCTCCAAATGCACGATGGTTTCTTCCAATCCGCGGAAAATATCAATAACCCTGCTGTAACCATTCGGTGTCATTACCATATCTCCGCAACGAATCTGCGAAATAAGCTGCTCTCTTCCATCCGCCATACGAATCCTCGTATCTTCACCAAGGCAGCCCCATCGGATTGAAATAGGCTCGATGATCGCTGTTGTGGGTGTATCCGCATGATCTGTGTCCAAACTTTCCACCACAATGCTGAGTGTATAGGGCATGGTTTCCCCAATAACCGTGACCTTGAAAACAAGGTGCAGGTTCATCACTGTGGATGCCTGGAAACGGTGGATATCAATATCAGTTCCCCAGTCTTCGTCAAATTTAAAATAAATGGTCTGTCCTTCTATGTGAAACGACTTTTCATAATCTCCTGCATAGGAAATCGGCTCATCACCCGTTTCAAAAAGAAGCTGCAGGGTAGGTGCATTTGCCTCGTCGAAGCATACTTCTTTGATCTCAAATCCTTCATGAAACTCCACTTCTCCGGACACAGGAAACATGGCTCTGACTTTCCCATCCTTTGCATGATTATCCATATAACGGTAATCTTCCCCTTCTCCCCGGAATGGTTCTCGGCCATAAAGCACTATGGTTTTTTTCCCATCTCTTGCTCTGGGGGCAGATACCGTTGTAGACTCGACAATTTCTTCATCAAGGAACTCAAAATCCTGCTCACAATCCTTTGTTTTTATTGTTCCATCCGGCTCCAGCCACATGAAGTGTGTTTTTTGCTTCAGAAAGTATTTATTCTTTTTTTCTACAACATCTTTAAAAAGGGACAGTCCTTCCAGCATACTGATGTCCTGACTGCTTATATGGTCTGTCTGCAACAGACGTCCGCTTTCCTTGTCAAAAAGCTCCACGCCTATAATTGCCGCCGGTTTTTTCTCTGTAAAGCTTATAAACTCTGTTGAAAAAACATCGCTGTTTTTCTTCCAGGCAGCCAGGATATCCGTATAAACCTTCTGACCTCCCTCTTCTGTGAGATTGCTGTCAGAGCGCTGCACTGCGCTTAAAAGTTCCGGATATTTTTTCAGTGCCTCATGGTTTCTCCAAAAATCGCTCATGGTTGTTGTCTCCTTTCTGGATGGTAAAAGTTTGTGAAACCTTTCTCTTGTGTATAAGGATATGGTACGCTTTTTATTTGGGGGAGTCAATGAATTGTGGAGGAAAGACCAGGATGTGTTCCTTGGATATTGCTATCCTATTTTAGAAAGTTTTTATGATTTATTCGGTTTACGGTTGGCTTGGTTTTTGCTATACTTAGGCTGTTCTTTTGTTATTTATCTTGTGATCATGAGGTTCTTAAGGCGGTCTTTCTGTTTCAAATCCCCAAAGTCGTGGTTATATATTGAGATAACAAAAAATTTAAATAATGTCACCACTGGTGTCACTATTCGAAAGGTGGCATAATTTGTGGAAAATGAGGCAAATAGCGATGAAAACAATGAATGAATATCTGACGATGAATTATCGTATGGAAATCGTGGAAGACCGAAACGAAGGTGGATATGTAGCTTCTTATCCGGATCTTCCGGGTTGCATTACCTGCGGCGCAACAATTGAATCAGCCATCTCAAATCTGTTGGATGCCAAAAGAGCCTGGCTTGAAGCAGCCTTTGAGAATGACATTGATATTTTTGAACCAAACAGCTTATCAGACTACTCCGGTCAGTTCAAACTGCGAATGCCTCGCAGTCTTCATCGCTCTCTTGCGGAACATTCAAAGCAGGAGGGGATCAGCATGAACCAATATTGTGTCTATCTTCTGGCGAAGAATGATGCTGTATTTTCAAAGTCCATACCTACTAATTGACTTTTCGAAATTTCTCTGTCTGATTGAAATAACAACAGAATCTAAATAGAGGCAGCCGCGGGACGGTTCTTTATGGGCAGTTTAAAGCCAGAGGTACACGCCTCTGGCATTTTTATAATATTTATTATCTAGTTCTTCTCACAAAATTAGTAATAATTTTTCACCAGTAAATCGGTTAAATCCTTTACCATCATTTCATAATCCTTTTTTAAAGAATCATATGGTGTCAAGAAATAAATTGCTGCAGCAACCACTGAAAACAAAACCAGTATAATGATCGCATAGTATAACCAATTTGAAAACGTCATTTCAATTTGCTCTAAATTGGTAAGTGAGATCGATAACACACCTGCCAAAGCAGAAAAAAGGATATAAATCATATGATTTCTTCGTTTTTCTTTTTTGTTACTCTCATCAATATAATCCTGGTAGATTTCTCTTAATCCTTCCAGCTTTTCTCTGCTATTTATTTGAAATTTTTCTTGCAACAAAATTTCATCCAAAATATTTAATCTTTTCATATATGAATCGGAATATTGATCTATGTGTTTTTTTTGGTCTCTGCCATCGATTACTAATATCGTTGCAAATGCTGTCATAAAAATAAGAAAACCGGCGACCTGCCAAATAAAGTTTAACGAAAGCAACGTTGTAATAATCAATTCGATCAAAGCCGCAACCATAATAATAAACCCTCCCATAACAACTTTCTTTGTTTTGGAAGAAAATCTGTCAAACCCCGGTGCTACCTCTTTATCCTCTGCCTTTTTACTCTTATAAAGTTTCATAATGTAGTATTCCATAGTTTTTTCCTCCTATCTGCCGTATCATGGCTTGAAAACTATACACTTATTCCGAGTCATATATTTACTTCAGAATTTTTTTAGAAATCCCCTTATACCGAATTTCTTCTTTTCCTGCTTATGAATGGGTTCTCCCATATTACCGAGCCAGATTATCCTATTCTCCCGAATAAAATAGTGTGATCGGCATTTATAGGAACCATTTCCAATAGATGGTGATAACGTTACTGTCTCTCCGTCATATTGCATGATCCAACCATGTTTTTTGTCAAGGGGTGTGGAAACTATTTCTCCACACCCGCATACACACTTATGGATCACAGCATTATACGGCAAACATAAGTACAAAACTCCGTCCTGTATCTCTTCCGGAATTTCCTCTACGAACTCAGGCAATATCTGATAGATCATCATTCATTACCTCCCCTACGTTGATGCTGTATATCGTCTGAACATTGTGTCTGAAATCCTGGTAAAAGCCAAAATGTTTTTTGTAACTTATCACAGCAAACGCAGCATTCAATGCATTCAGCTCAACTATCTGTATGTTGCTTTTGTAAATCTCTTCTTCCTCGCCGTCATCCATCGGGATATACTTTGCAACCACACTCGTTTCCTCGCCAGAGATGAAGCTGGTCCGAACCTGCCCGAGCAGTGAATCCTCAGCTATAGTCAGTCCCATACCGGTATCAGCAAATGGAATTCCTTTTCCCGTCAAATAATCAATGATCACTTTCTTGTCAGGATTACTGTCCATAGAGAGGAACACAAAATCATATTCAGCCAGCGTGTGTACATTTTCTTCCGTAATGTACTCTGCATGTGGATTAATCTTTGAATGGATCCTTTGATACGTGGCACTCAGATATTCGACTTTGGGCATACAGTTGTCCAGCTCCTGTGCCGAAGCTGCCCCCGGCGCGCGGAAAGCATTATGCTGCAAAAACGTGTCACCGTCATATAAATCAATTCTCTCCACCGGGACCTTACTCATATAATCCAATATATAGGAACCCGTGCCTCCCAGACCGACGATGGCAATCTTGTGCTTCTGTAGTTTTTCCGTCAAAGCACCAATTCCTGCCTTACTACTGTTGGTATCCCTGTACCGGAACACGTCATTTTCCTCAGACTCCCTTACCCGGTACGTCTGCACAACTGCTGTGGAATCCAGCGATAATGCCGGGGCTGTGATAATCTCAATGTAACGTTTGAATTTTTCATAATAATCCGCATATCCCCCCGGTGGTCTGTTGGAAAACTTACAGCAAACCTTAATTCCGTTTCCCAGGTCCGTTGGAGTTCTTCCCAAAATGATACTTTTAATTTCCGTACCATCCTTGTTGCATGGAATGCTCCCCGTGAACCATATGGTATGGTCACTGGGTCTCATGGTTTTATCGCCATTTAACATAAGGTTTGTTACGAGTGCGCCGTATTCTACGCTTTTATTACTTGTAACATATGGGATATGATGGACCAAAATGAAAGCTCCTTTTATTTCCACCTCATATCCCTCTTCTACCAGTTTCCTGATATCTTCACTATGATCTTGTAGTCTTTGAAGCATTGAACACCATTCCTTCCTTAATCTTCACCGAATCGCCCGCAACTAAAATCCCTTTTTCATTCTGATGACCTTTCTTGGATGAGAAGGTTACTGTGTACGCTATATTATCGGCCGTGTCGTACTGACCAAATGCCAGCGTAATAATCTCCTCAAAGGTTAAACACTTCTCCCGGATTTCGTGTTTTACTCCGTTAACGATAACGGTGATCGTTTCTTCATGCTTATGCATTTGTCCTTCGTGGTCCTTTTCATGTTCCTTTAAAATCTTTTCTTTCATTAATAGTTTCCTCCTGTGCTTTAAACGCACTTTACCAGGCCCTATGTGGGCATTGACAGTTACATGTGGAAACGGGAAATGATCGACCTCGTTTTGTGTTTTGGGGATTTTCGAAACCAAACAACAGTTTCGGTTGATTAAAAGAATAAAAGATGCTAGAATTTAATTGAACAATTTGTGATGCATCTTTTGATCATTACAACACAAAATGGCTTAAAGTTGCAGCTTTGAGTCATTTTTTTGTGTAGCCATTCCATAATCAAACTTGTTTTCATAATCTGTCGGCATTTCCCCCTTCCTGATAATATTATACTTCATAATTTCATGAAGATAAAACGGCGGTAGGGTATGATTCCTACTTTTCAATCGCTTTTGCTACGCCGTATGTAAAGATTCTAATAACTTCTAACCATGTCCAATAATTCAACAAAGTAGAACATTTGATTCCGCTGCCTATCGTTCTTCATCAACACCTGTTTTTCTTCCAGGATATTTAGATATCTCTTAGCCTGTCCTATTGAAACATCCAACCTCTTTGATAAATATGATGATGTCAGCACCGGATGTGTGAATAGGCATTCAACAATATCATCGCATTTTGCACTTTTAGTTGATTCTTGTACGATTTTCTTTGTTTTTTCATAAAGCTGATTTAATGTGTCTATGTATTTAATGTGTTTTGATGTCTGCACAATTATTTTTTGCAAAAAGAATTTGATCCACTCATTATAGTTGTTCCTTCGGGTATCGGTTAGCTTATTGTAATATACTGCCTTATCCTGGCTTATCGCTTCACTTATATAAAAGAATGGAACATTAATTACTTTCGACTTGAAAAGATATAGGCTGACCAACAACCTTCCTACTCTTCCATTTCCGTCTTCAAATGGATGAATGGATTCAAACTGTGAATGAATTATCGCTGCTTTGATCAGCGGATTAATTCCATCGTTCATATCGTTCATAAACGTGATTAATTCATCCATGTATTTTTTCGTTTCTTTCTCTGATGGCGGTTCAAAAACTACCGTACCAACACTATTTACAATAAAATTCTTTTTTGTTTTATATCTGCCAAGCGTCTCTTCCTTGCTTTTATTAATAATACCTGTCAGCATTAACTCATGAAGTTTTTGAATAAACGCATTTGAAAAGTCTTCTGTTCTAAGAAAGTCTGCACCATATACCAAAGTTCTGGAATGATTCTCTACTTCCTGCGTAGTTTTATCCGGGTTACTTTTGGGGCTCACTTCATTTTCAAACACATCACTTATTGTGGTCTGTGTTCCTTCGATATACATCGAAGATATTGCCTCCTTTTTATGTAGCATCGGCACCAAAATACTGTTAAAGCGGTAGCTATCTATTTTCGCTTCCAATCTTCCAAGCTCTTTGGATGCCTCAAATAACTCATTCACAAAATAACTCACATCATAATCATTTAACCGTTCTTTGATGAATTGTAACATAGCATCCGTCCCTTCTTATAGACTTGTCACGATCATTATATGGAATAATTTGGCATTTGTCAACCTCTAACGTGCATGATTTTCAATTTCATGCACGTTAATCTTTGTTTTCCTACACTTTATTACCCTATGTTCCATTTTCATGCGCGTATTTATCCGTAATAAATAACACAATAATGGTCACTCAAGTGTCAATATCCGGCTTATGAATAAGACGATGGTTATAATTCTATCTTGTACTTTTCAAAATATCCCGAATATAACGCATGATACCTTCCTTTGTAGAAAGCCCATACTTTTTGTCAACGGCCATATAATACTCTTTTATACTCTCCTTTGTAACCACCTCATTGGACGGGATATTATCTCCATATCCTCTTCTGGCTACTTGCCACGGTATCTCATTATGGGTGATCCTCTCAAGTACTTTTCCTCCATATAGTCCATAAGTATCTACGACCAAATCAATCGCTTTTCGTTCTTCCTCAGTTAATGCATCTGTTGTTCCTTCCAATACAGCAAACCTGGCATCTTCGATCGGATTATACGAAAAACTTTTAAACAGATCGTAAACCTCGGGATAAACCGGTCCATGTATCCACGCCTGACAATCCTCTCTGAACATGGGACGTCCTTGTAGTACATAACTGATTCCCTGAATAAAATACAGTAGCTTTTGAAGCATCAAGGGAGTGACCTCTTCCAATCTTTCAAACACATAAGAAAGTACCCGAAGCATTTTTTCAGATACCGAAAAAAGATTTTCCATCTGCACTGCTGCCGCCATGGCCTTATTATAGGCGGCCTCAGCAATCTTATCTTTGTTGCGCATAAGTTTTCCCTTCATATACGCCGGTGATGTCAATGCCGTACGCATAATCTCGGAATATTCCTTAGAAGGCATCTGACCGGAAAGGTATCTGGCAACAGTAACTTCGCCAAACCCCAATGCCAGAGACAGAGGCGCCTTACCAATTTTGTATATCTTCATTATTTTTTCAATATCTTCCACTGAAACAATGCCTTCAATTACACGATATTGTTCATCCATCTCCTGAATATTTTTGTCGATCAATCCCGGCAGACTCATTTGGGCGCCGCATTCTGTGCAAACTGCCGATGTAATGCTAAAAGTATATTCTCTGTCTCTGATTATCTTTTTAATTGTTTTCTTCATCAAGGCATACTCTGTGTCTTTCCTGCACTCAACACAAAAATCCTTCCTGCATTTCCTCTCCATTTTGTTTCCTCCTACCTCTTTGTAATTACTTAAAATAGTATTTCAACGGATAATTCTGCTCATGGAATGAAATTACAATCACAAAATTGTTATCCAACTTGTTAATTTTAATGTAAAGAGAAACTGGCTTTTCTTCATTTCCCATACGCTCTAGCAATGTCACATCTTTGCCAAATACATAAAGCAATTCTTCCTCATATCCTTGATGATCATTATTACGAATTTCTGAGAAATCGGCAACTTCCAAACTCAACAGAATATCTTTCGCCTGGGCTTCATCAATAACATAACTGAGAAATAAATCTATATTATCCTGTCGCTTGGCATTTCTGTCTATTCGATATCGTCCATCTCTGACAGCATCTTTTATCTCCAAAAGATATGCCGTGATTTCATCTCTTGTAATTTGCAATAATCTTATCTCTCCCTTCTTTAGTGATTGGGTTTTCGATTTTTTCTATCATCATTATATAATAGTGATCGGTTTTTGTCAATTTCATATCACATAAAAATACCCCTTTCACTGGATGTCCAGTAAAAGAGGTACATATCATACACGCCTCTGGCCTTTTTGTTTACATTATTATCCACTCGCTTCTCTTTAGGATATCCTCCTATCCCGTTTGCCGTTCAAATACGTACACCGCCTGCTTTCCTTCTGTGGACAAATCCTCCCGGAACACATATCCCAGCCGGTCAAACCGCTTTAATTCCACGGGATCTTCAATGGCATACTCTGCCATGTAGCGCACCATCTCGCCCCGGGCCATTTTGGCATAGGTTCCCTTGGTCACCATTTTTCCCTTTACTTCTTCCACAAACTCGCAGGTAATGTAGGTATCCCGGTCAGTAAGGTATTTCTCAATACACTTGGAGTATTCTTTGGATGCCAGATTGATAATGACACCGGAGTCGTCCCGGACTTCCCGGTACAGCCGATCGCCCCAAAGGTCATAGAGGTCCTTATGGCCGGCGATGGTGGCTTTTGCCTGCATTTCCAACCGGTAAGGTGTGACGCCGTCCATGGGTTTGAGTACCCCATAGAAGGCGGACAGGATCCGCAGGTGCTCCTGCACATACGCAAGCTGTTCCTCCTCGAATACCGACGGCGCCATATACTGATAGGCAATACCCTCGTAGGACAGGATGGCAGGGGTGAGATTGGCGGCCGAAATCCCTGGCTTGGATGCTGCAGTCGGCAGGCTTCCGGCCGTCACCAGCTGCTCTGCCGCCAGTTTCATGTCCTGCAACCGTTCCATATTCTGGGCTGCGATCTTATCATTACATCCCCACAGTGTTTTTAGTTCCTCGTAGGTTTTTCCCTGAAGCCAGGCTAAGATCTCTGCCGTCTGCATCAGAAAAACCGGCACCCCTAAAGGTGCCAGTATATCCGTTACATTCATTTTCTTAGCCGGTGATAGAATGATCCTCATGTTTTCTATAACTCACACAGCATTTTTTCCGCATCTTCAGCCGCCTTGACTTTGTCGTTTGCTTTGATGATGACCCCATTTTCATCAATCAAATAGGTGGTACGCACTACACCCATGGAAACCTTGCCGCACATCTTTTTCTCTTTCCATACATCATAGGCTTCAATGACGGTGCGCTCCGGATCGGATAACAGGGTAATGGCAAGGTCGTTTTTCTCTTCAAACTTCTTATGGGATGCTACGCTATCCTTGCTTACACCCAGTACTACGGCTCCTTTTTCCTCGAATTGCGGGTAGTTCTGGGAATATCCGCAGGCCTGCTTGGTACAGCCGGCGGTATTATCCTTTGGGTAAAAATATAAAATGACTTTCTTTCCTCTGTATTCCTCTAAGGTATGCATGATTCCATTCTGATCCGGCAACGCAAAGGCCGGTGCTTTTATTCCAACTTCTAACATGTTCTGTCCTCCTACAATACTTCTACCAGCTCGATATGGAAATTCAATTCCTTGCCGGCCATCTCGTGGTTTGCATCAAAGGTGATACTGGTATCATCCTTGGCAGTAACCTTTACCGGGAACGGCTGTCCGTCTGCGCCGGACAAGTATACCATCTCGCCAACATTTAGTTCTTCTGCTCCGGGCATCTGTGCGATCTGCATGGTAAAAATGGCACGGGGATCTGCTTCTCCGTATGCTTCTTCCGGCATCAGGTGCACGTCTGTGACTTGTCCCACTTCCATATCTGCTACTGCGGCATCAAAGCCCCGGATCATCATCCCGGCTCCGCAGACAAACTCTAACGGTTCGCCACGATCATACGAAGAATCGAATTGCTCGCCGTCATTAAATGTTCCTCTGTAATGTGCTCTCACTGTTTTTCCTACATTTCGTCCTTCGAAAGTATCTGTTATTTGTTTCATGTCTCTCTCCTAATAATTCTTCTACTATTGTATCGTGATCATAGCTCACTTATTTCGCTGCTCGGCGAACGTGCAAGCACGTTCTTCTTGCTCGCGCACATTATAGCATACTTTTGTCTATAATATCATCTAAAAAATATTACTTTCTTGACGTATTTTTTTTACATGCTATAATATACATAAGGTAGCGGCATTGATCAGCTACCATTGGCATTGAAACAGTCGACTGTGTCGGTATGCAGCCGGTTGTGGAGTCAGCCCGTGGGTTATGCGGTAACCACAAACCGAATAGATTCATCAGAATTGAAAGAAAACGCATTCACAGGGCCTTGCGATTGCAGGGCTCTTTGTTTTTGAAAGGGGTGAAAAGTGCGTCATTAAATCTACAAAAGACATTCTGTATCAAGCCGCTTCCGTCTGGAAGGAATTAACCGAATTTCATTATATCTTTACCTATGGTCATAAAAAACAACTATTTACCATTCATCTGACTTTTTCTCTCGGAGAATTTCCTCATCTCGCAGGTTTCCAATATCTACAAGATATTCCAATCCCAAGATATAATTCCGAAAAGATTGTTTCTCGCATTCTTGATGGCCACCTAACACTAACTCAAATCAAAGCCAACTACCTTATTTCATCCCACTCTCCCAAAACAAATTATGTATTCATTATTCAAAACCAGTCATATGAAACAGACGGATGTAATTATCTCTGCTGTTCTGCATTTAAACAAGGTGAGCGCAACTATGAAATCAACCAAAGCTCTCGGACTCTGCTAAAAAAAGAACGCCTCCATATTCCATCCCACACATCTGTCATTCTTCTGGATAAGCTCCAATAAAGATATAAATAGAATTAAAGAATAACTTTAAAAAGTATTTGTTAACTTTGTCCAAGTTTTATTGACCTTTTTCTTTTCTTTTATTAGAATTTGCTAAAAAGGCATTTTTTTCGTCAGACTATTTATGGTCCAACGAAGAAAAATTCTTCATATTTTATGAAAGGAAGTGTACTATGACAGCCTTAGTTTTAGTTTTTGTTGCAGTCCTTGCAGCATTAGCTTTCGCAGCCTTCAACTTCACCTCTGTGAAAAAGATGGAGGAAGGTACAGACAAAATGTCAGAGATTGCCGAGGCAATCCGGGTGGGTGCTAACGCATTCATCGTTTACGAGTACAAGATCATTGCCCTTGTAGTAGCAATTCTTGCAGTATTATTTATTTTTATGTCATGGCAGTCTGCCATCTGTTTTGTGATTGGAGTGTCCATGTCGGCCTCTGCCGGCTGGGTGGGTATGAAAATCGCCACCTATGCCAATGTGCGGGTTTCCAACAAGGCACGGGTTACAAAGAATATCGGAGAAACCCTGAAAGTCGCTTTTCGCGGCGGCTCGGTTATGGGACTTTGTGTAGGCGGTTTTGCCCTGCTTGGACTTTTCCTGGTTTATATGATCTTTGGTGTGGGCATGGACCTGATGTCCATTGACGCGATTAAAAACGGCGGCGTGTTTACACAGTGTTTATCCTGCTACGCACTGGGATGTTCCATCGTGGCGATGTTTAACCGTGTAGGCGGCGGCATCTACACCAAAGCCGCTGATATGGGCGCGGACCTGGTTGGAAAAACCGAAGCGCATATTCCGGAGGATGATCCCCGTAACCCGGCAACCATTGCGGATAATGTCGGTGACAATGTGGGTGATGTAGCCGGTCTTGGTTCTGATCTACTGGAGTCTTATGCCGGAGCCATTTCTTCCGGTATTATCCTGGCTTCCCATCTTTTCCTGGTGTCTGCAGCCACCAATGGCAAATTCAGTGAAGCCCTGCTTGAGAAAATGTTTTATTATCCGCTGGTATTTGCTGCCTGCGGTCTGATCGCCTGTGTGATTGGTATTGCAACGGTTCTGTTTAAAAAAGGCTCCGACAATCCTCACAAGGATCTGAATGTTGCAACGATCGTATCTGCAGCATTGACCATTCTTTGCGGTTTCGTTGCAACTGATATCCTGTTTCACGATGCTTCCCTTAGTGAAGCTCTTGCAGAGGCCGGTTTTCGGTTAGGTTACCTGTCTCCCTGGATCGCAGCTTCCATCGGTGTAGTCAGCGGTGTGATCATTGGTATGATCGCAGAATACTATACCAGTTATGATTACAAGCCGACACAGCTTATTTCCGAAGCTTCCAAAGAGGGTGCCGCCCTTACCATTACCCAGGGTATGGCAGTCGGTATGAAGTCCTGTATGGCTCCACTGATCTTACTTGGTGTGGCAACCTATGCTTCCTATGCAGTATCCGGCATGTTTGGTATTTCCATGGCTGCAATTGGTATGCTGTCCTTTGTAAGTACCACCGTTTCCGTGGATACTTACGGACCGATCTCAGACAACGCGGGCGGAATTGCCGAAATGTCCGAGCTGGAACCGGAGGTTCGCTCGATCACGGATAAATTAGACTCCGTTGGTAATACCACTGCTGCCATTGGCAAAGGATTCGCCATCGGTTCTGCTGCTTTTGCAGCTTTGTCCCTGATGGTTTCCTATCTGTATTCCTTTAATGACCCAACGACTCCGCTGGAGTTAAACTTTACCAACCCCCTGATCTTGGCTGGTGCTATGGTTGGCGGGGCTCTGCCGTTTCTGTTCTCCGGTATGCTCATTGAGGCGGTGGCCAATGCTGCCCGGAAAATGGTAGAGGAGGTCAGACGCCAGTTTAGAGAGATTCCCGGTATTTTAGAGGGAAGCGCAAAACCGGACTATAAGACCTGTATCGAGATTTCTTCTCAGGGTGCCCTGAAGGAAATGCGTGTTCCTGCAATCCTTTCCATTATTTTCCCGCTGGTTGCCGGTTTCTTATGCGGACCGTGGTTTGTGGGTGGTGTCCTCATAGGTGCTACTCTCTCTGCAATCATGCTGGCTATCTTCACCGGTAATGCCGGAGGAGCATGGGATAATGCAAAGAAATACATTGAATCCGGTGCAATGGAAGGGCAGAAAAAAGGTTCTCCGGCCCACGATGCTGCTGTTGTAGGTGATACGGTGGGTGATCCGTTAAAAGATACCGTCGGACCTTCTCTGGATATCTTAATCAAGATCATGTCCACTGTTTCTTTGGTAGCGGTAGCAGTGTTCCGTGATTACAATCTGTTAGACTGGATCATGACTCTGGTCAAATAGCAAGTGAGTCTGCAGACAGCCTTACTTTTCAAAAATAAAAATCCGGCTCCGTGGGAATCATCTCACGGAGCCTTTTTCTTATTCATAATCAAAAGTCTTTAGAAACGCTTTGGCCCTGTCCGTTTCAGGATTTGCAAAGAACTCCTTCGGATTGTCACTTTGCTCCACGATCTCCCCCTGCTCTAAAAACAGCACCCGGTCTGCAATGGCTCTGGCAAAATTCATCTCATGGGTTACGATCAGCATGGTACTGCCCGCTTTGGCAAGAGAAAGGACCACTTCCAGTACTTCTCTAACCATCTCCGGATCCAGCGCGGCCGTAATCTCATCCAAAAGCAAAATCTCAGGGTGCATGCACAGCGCCCGGACTATGGCAACTCGCTGCTTCTGTCCTCCGGAAAGCTGACGGGGATAGTCGTTTTTCCGGTCTTCCAGCCCCACTCTGGCCAAAAGCTCCAACGCCTCTTTTTCCGCCTCTGCCCTGCTGCGCTTCTGTACTTTTAACGGTGCCAGCAGCACATTTTCCAGTATGGTTTTATGAGGAAACAGGTCATAGCTCTGAAAAACCATTCCTACTTTCTGCCGCATTTTGGAGATGTTTTTGACTTCCTTCTGGATTGGCTCTCCATCCAGTAAAACCTCACCGCCCTGAATGTCTTCTAAGGCGTTGATGCAACGTAGCAATGTGCTTTTTCCACAGCCGGAGGGCCCGATTATCACCACTACTTCGCCTTTACTGACTTCCAGATTGAAATCTTTTAGGATTACATGGTCTCCATACGCTTTTGTTAGATGATTGATTTTCAAAAGTTTCTCTTGCATGTCTATGCCCACCTTTTCTCAAGATATCCCGCCAGTTTGCTGATGGGCCAGCAGATCACAAAATACAGCAAAAATATCACTGCGAATACGCCAAATGCCGCATCCGGGGAGGAGCTCCGGTTGGCTTCTATGATCTGCTGGGCAACTTTTAAGACCTCCACGATCCCGATCATCATAACCAGGCTTGTGGTTTTGATCATTCTGGTGATCAGATTGATGGAAAGCGGGATCAGCCGCCGGATGGTCTGGGGCAGGATCACGTATAAGTACGTCTGGGATTTGTCCATGCCCAGTGCCTGGGCGCTTTCATACTGGATCCTGGGAATACTGATCAGGGCACCTCTCACCAGATCCCCCATCTCCGCTACGCCCCAGAAGCTGAACACGAAGATGGCGGAATATTCCGCTGACAAATTCCATCCGAATACTCTGGTAGTTCCGAAATATACCACAAACAGCAATACCATCTGTGGCATGATACGGACGATTTCAAGATAGAAGTGAAAAACGGTTTTTATAACCCTGTTCCTGGAGGTCATCAACATTCCCATCACCAGCCCCAGCGCAATGCTGATGGCTACGGATATAAGACTGATCCGGACTGCCACCCAAAGGCCGCCCAAAAGCCGCCAGAAATTGATTCCTTTAAAGATTACGTCAATCCCCAAATTCGGCATAACGCAGCCTCCTTTCCACAACTCTTCCCAGTATGGATACCGGAAGCAGCATGATCAGATAGAAAACCACCAGCAACGTGAGACATTCCATGGTTTTTGCATACATTCCAATGAGATCTTTGGCGGTAAACATTAAGTCCATAAGACTGATAGTGGAAAACACACTGGTCTCCTTTAGCAAAAAGATCACGTTGGCTAATAGCCCCGGCACACTGGAGGAAATTGCCTGGGGCAGGATCACATGACGGAAGGCCTGTGCTCTGTTCATTCCAAGACTCAGTGCGCTTTCCGACTGGATGGGTGCAATATTTTCCAGACCGCTGCGGAATGTCTCTGCCATGTATGCCCCTCCTAAGAGGCCAAGTCCCAGAACTCCGCATATCTGTGCCGGAATCCGGATCCCAATCTTGGGTAGGCCAAAATAGAGAAAGAATAACTGCACCAAAAGGGGCGTATTGCGGAATAACTCAATATAAGCACCGATGATCCGGCGCAGGACCGGTATCTTCAGGTGGATCACCACTGCACAAAGCATCCCGATGAAAAATGCCAGCAGGACTCCCTGCCATCCGATTTTCAGCGTAAGCAGCAATGCATCCTTATATAGCGGTAAATACGAGATCATTACGTCCATATCCATTGCGCACCTCTGTTCAGTTTCTTAGTTACCGGAGACAACGCCGCCTTCCACTACCAGGGTTTCCTCATAATCTGCACCATAGGTGCTCAGCAGGGTTGCTTCGTAATCTGCATGGAAGAAATTCTCTTCACCCAGCGCTTTGATCTCATCATTCAGCCAGGTTAACAGGCTATCATTGCCCTGGGTTACGGCCGGTGCAATGGTATCTGCACTGCCCAGGGAAGGAATTCCAACCACAAAGCCCGGATTTTCAATGGAAAAAGCGATGACTTCGGTGTTATCGTTCGCCCATGCTGCTGCGCTGCCATTTTCCAGAGCCGTTTTTGCTTCTGCATAAGCATCATATTTCTGAAGAGTAATGTCCGGATAATTTTCTTCCAGATAGGTTTCTGCTGTGGTTCCGGAGATGACGATCACCTGGTCATCTGCTCCCAGCTCATCCAGACTGTTGATCACAGCTCCTTCGGGAGAAACCACGCCGAGAGCTACATTCATATATGGAAGTGCAAAATCAACTTCCTGTGCACGTTCTTCTGTAACGGTAAAGTTTGCCAGAATGATGTCTACCTTTCCTGTCTGCAGATATTCGATACGGCTTGCCGCTTCGGTGGAAACAAAGTTCACTTCAACACCTAAATCCTGTGCGATACGGTTTGCAAAATATACATCGTAGCCCTGATATTCACCGTTTTCATCCACATAACCAAATGGGTTCTTGTCGGAAAATACACCGATATTGATGGTTCCGCTTTCCTTGATCTCATCCAGGGTTCTGTATATGGTATCAGAATCTCCTGCATCTGCGGAAGTATCCTGACTGTCTGAACCGCAGCCGGCAAATAAGGTACCCACAAGGGTCAAACTCAATAATAATGCTCCAACTTTTTTCAAAAACTCTTTTCTACTTACTTTCCTCATGATCATATCCTCTATTCTTTCCTTTTTATTTTATGCGGGATCTGTTTCCCGTAAAACGGAATCTGAGCACAAAAAAACCGGGTGCTTACAATAGCTCCCGGGCAAATGGCGTACTAACATTTCAACATGAATTGTCATACATCGGTGCAACACAAAGCAGACGAATGCACCTGGCCATACCTATATGCCCGGGAGAACAACATTCGACAACAACACATGCTTGTATGATGTAAACTATTTGTTCTAAACATAGCATTCCTCTCCTTTCTTTTGGGGTTGCTCAAATTCGATGTCCCCATATTACGCCTATTTGCCTACTATGTCAATAGGTAATTTGAAATTTTTTCCTTTTAAATAAAAAACTCTGGGAGGGTTTTCCTCCCAGAGTCTTTTGTACTACTCCAGAATTGCTCCATCTATGCTTACAGTTACCACCTGCCAGGGAAGGAATTTTCCACTGTCCTGGATTGCTTTTCTTGCGGCCATCTCAATACCTCCGCAACAGGGCACCTCCATCCTGACAATGGTCACGGATGTAATGTCATTATTTTTAAGGATCGCTGTCAGTTTCTCACTGTAATCCACAGCATCCAGCTTGGGGCATCCGATCAGGGTTACTTTTCCCCTGATAAAATCCTGATGAAATGAGGCATAGGCATACGCGGTACAATCCGCCGCAATCAGAAGTTTCGCACCCGCAAAATAAGGAGCCTGGATGGGTGCCAGCTTGATCTGCACCGGCCAGTTACCAAGCTGGGGAGTCTGCGCTCCTGCCTTCTGCTCCTTTTCTTGTTTTGCCTTTAAAACCGCCGCTTCATCATAAGCCGGAGCCTCCCTCTCTTCAAAGGTAATAGCGCCTGTAGGACAGCCGGGCAGGCAATCTCCTAACCCGTCACAAAAATGCTCCCGGACAAGCTTTGCCTTCCCGTCAATAATCTCAATGGCTCCCTCGTGGCATGCTGTGGCGCAAATACCGCAGCCATTGCATTTTTCTTCATCAATATGAATGATCTGTCTTATCATTTTCGTTTCCTCCTATCACTGATATTTACTTTCTGAAAGGATCATACTAAAATAAATAAAAACTGTATGTTGGAAATACAACAAAAGGAGATTTTCTTTGAAGAACTATTATCCTGTTTTGGAAAAAAATGCACTGTTTGAAGGAATTGACAGGGAAACCTTGCCTGAAGTTCTTAAATGCCTTCATGCAAGGATAAAGACCTATAAAAAAGAGGAATATATCTGTCTGGAAGGGGACAAGGCCGGCTTTATCGGAATTGTCCTTGCGGGGCAGATCCGGATTTTTCACGACGACTATAACGGGAATCGCAATCTTACCGCGTCCTTCGATACCGGTGCCATGTTTGGGGAAGCCTTTGCCTGTGCCAAAGTTCCCGTCATGCCGGTGGATATTCTGTCCTACGAAGACTCTGTCATCCTGTTCATTGAGGTTACACAGCTTCTGGCCCGGGATGGTGACAGCTACGGCTTTCACCGGCAGATCACCGAAAACCTTTTAAAGATCATGGCCCGCAAAAACATGCTGTTAAATCAGAAGCTTGGCTATATCTGCCACAAAACCACAGCAGAAAAGCTCCTATCCTACTTAAGCGATCAGGCAAAACTTTACCGGTCGAAAGAGTTTACCATTCCCTTTGACCGGCAAGGTCTTGCAGATTATCTGGGGGTGGAGCGCAGCGCCATGTGTGCAGAACTAAGCAAGCTGCAGAAAAACGGGCTGCTCATCACCAGAAAAAACTATTTTAAATTACTTGTTTAACCGTTGCTTCCAGAACACTCATATCCAACGGTTTTGCCACATGGGCGTTCATACCTGCCTGCAGGGCATCCTGGATATCTTCCGTAAAAGCATTTGCAGTCATGGCAATGATGGGGATCGTCTGCGCCAGCGGATGGCTGCTTTGCCGGATCGCCCTGGTTGCCTCATAACCGTTCATCACCGGCATCTGAACATCCATCAGGATAAAATCAAAGTCTCCCGGCTCTGATTGCATAAATGCATCTACAATCTGCTTTCCGTCTGCACAGATCTCGCAGGTCGCTCCATTCATTTCCAAAAGATCCCGGAGGATCTCTCCATTTAATTCATTGTCTTCCGCAACCAGGATATGTTTTCCTGCTAACACCAGCTCTCCTGCCGAACAGCAGGTGATCTCATGCTCTTCCCGGAATTCAGGTTCCGCCTCCGACCGACTAAGCTGAAGTGGGATATCTACTGTAAAAGTGGTACCCACACCTTTTTCACTCTTCAGACTGATGGAACCACCCATCAGATCCACCAGATTCTTGGTAATGGCCATACCCAGACCGGTACCTTGTATCTTGCTGGTGCGCCCATCATCTTCCCTGCTAAAAGAGTCGAAAACATGCTGTTGAAACTCCCGGCTCATGCCATAGCCGTTATCCGCCACCAGAATCCTATAATGTGCTACATGTCCGGATACGTAAGATTCTGTAATTTCAAACCGGATATGCCCGTTATCTGGCGTATATTTCACGGCATTGGACAACAGATTAATGCAGATCTGATTTAGACGTATCTTGTCTACAACAACTCTGTCGTGCACAATATGATGAACATCCACATCCAAGCGATGTCCCCTGGCATTCATCTGCGGACGCAGGATCGTATCGATTCCGTCTACGATCTCAGACATGGATTCCTCCGAAAGGTTCAGCGTGGTTTTACCGCTTTCGATTCTGCTCATATCCAGAACATCGTTGACCAATCCCAGCAAATGCTGACCGGAAGCGGTGATCTTTCTTGTGTATTCCCTTACCTTCTCAGGATTATCCGCATCAGCATTCATCAATGTGGCAAAACCCAGAATGGCATTCATGGGTGTTCGGATATCATGACTCATATTCGAGAGAAAATTACTCTTGGATCTGTTCGCATTCTCCGCGATCTGCAGGGCTTCGTCTGCGACTTCTTTGGCATGTTCCAGAGACTGGTTTAACTCCTTTAGCTGCTGTTTCTCGATCTTTTCCTTATGGATGTCCAGGCTGATAATAAGAACCAGGATAATAGCCAGCAGCACCACAAACATTGTGGCCATGATGGAGCTTTTTCCGATCGTCATAATGTTCCGGTCTAATTCTCCTAAAACAGACTCATAGTCTACCGCAATGGTCACATACCAGTCCATCCCTGTGATCTTGGCATAACTGATCACTGTATTATCGCCGCTTTTGGTAAGAACATGCACCGCATGGTTTTCCCCACTCAGCACACTGTCCTTAAAGCCCTGGAAATCTTTAATCCCCTGACTTTCCATAAACTGGGCAGACTCATAATCTTGGAAGAAATCATAGTTGACCTTTTCTTCTTTCAAATTGTCAGTATGTAGCAAAACCCGGCCTTCTGTGTCCACTATCCGGATCTTTCCGTTTCCTGCGTAAGATTCCACCGAAAGAAGATCCATGAAGGAGTCCAGCCGATAACAGACCATTAGGTATTCCACATCGACCTCTCCTGCCATCCCCGCCGTTACCGGTGTGGCAAACAGCAGGGTAGTCCGGGTTGGAATACAGACTCTTTGGTTTTCCCGAAACAAGGGATATAAACTCTCTGTCAGCTCCAGGTCTCCCTCGTTTCCGTTCTGATCAATATAATGCCTTTCTTTGGAGACCAACAATACCCGGCAGGCATCCGGGATGCATTCTCTCAAATAGGTTACGGTCTCCTCCGTTGTCATATCTCCTATGGTGTTCAGTGCCCGGTCTACCATATCCAGTTTTCCCCAGATACTGCTTAACTGCTTATTCAATACCTCCCGGACCTGCCCGGCATTTTCCGATAACAGTGTCAGCGCTGTCTGCTCGCTTACCCTGTTTACAGAGGAGATCGTGTGTTTTTGAAGTAAAAAGACTGCTGCCAACGCAGTAATCAAAACAGCCACGATCACCGCTGTCTGCGTTTTTAGATTTCTCACTAACCCTATCCCCCTGATTAGCTTTTATTTATTAATCAAATATCCTCCATTTCCCCGTTTTTATCCGAGGATCCCTGCCAGTTCCTTCAGAAGCTCATGAACATCAATGGGTTTCGCAAGATGTCCGTTCATGCCGGCATGATATGCTTCCCGTTTATCTTCTTCAAATGCGTTGGCTGTCATAGCCAGGATGGGGATGTTTGCCTTTCCGGGATCCTGGAATGCCCGAATCGCACGGGTAGCCTCATAACCATTCATCTTCGGCATCTGGATGTCCATCAGGATCAGATCGTAATATCCGGAAGGCGCTGTTTTCAGCATGTTAACACAGTCCTGACCATCCTCTGCCCGTTCCGTCTCAAATCCGGCTTCTTTGAGGATTTCAATGGCAATTTCTGCGTTTAGTTCGTTATCCTCTGCAAGGAGAATGCGTTTGCCCAGAAACAGCTTCGGATTCTGTTCTGCTCCTGTCCGGATGACCAGATCGGCTTTTTCCGCAATCCTGTGAGAAAACGTAATGACAACAGTTGTACCAACACCTAATTCACTTTGAACCTCTATGGTTCCTCCCATGACATCTACCAGGCGCTTTACAATGGGCATACCCAGACCGGTGCCTTCAATCTTGTTGTCCGTGGTATTATGCTCTCTGGTGAATTCCTCGAAAATGTGGGGCAGATACTCTTCACTCATTCCGATACCCGTATCCGTGATCGTGGTCTGATACAACGCATAGCCTTCCCGGTCCGATGGCAGCTCTTCCAGACGCATGTTCACTCTGCCTCCGGGTTCCGTATACTTATATGCATTGGAAAGGATATTCAGAAATACTTCCCTTAACTTGATGGGATCACAGAAGACATAATGATGTTTGACCTCGACCTGTTTGGTGAAAGTTATATTCTTCTGAACCATCATTTCCTGAAAGACGGAACAGATCGTATCGTTGAACTGCTCTGCACTCCATGCCGTTTTATCCACTTCCAGAGTGCCTTTTTCTATTCTTGCCATCTCAAGCACGTTATTGATGATGGAAAGCAGGACGCCGCTTGCATCATCAATCTTTTTCAGATAATCGGCCCGCTTCTCCGGGTCTTCCTGATGCTTTTCCAGAAGATTCCGAAATCCGATAATGGCATTCATTGGTGTTCGGATGTCGTGGGACATATTAAAAAGGAAGGTGGTCTTTGCGCTGTTTGCTTTTTCCGCTGCAATTCTTGCTTCCTCGATCCGTTTATTCTGTTTTTCTTCTCTTATTTTTTCTTCATGTATAAAACGCGAGGCAATAAAAACTGTTTTGATCTTTCCTTCTTCCTCTCTGTCTCCTGCAATGATATACAGCTGGCTCCAGCCTGATGTGATGCCTTCATATTCGCAGGTAATAACATCTGTGTCCTTTAGACGCTTATCAATGGTAGACAGATTTACAAACTCTCGCAGATTATCCGCTGTCTTGGGGGTTACCATATTGTCACAGATGGAATACAATGCTGCCTGGGCTTTTCCCTTAGATCCCACCGCATTTCTTACCAACTGGATATTGCTGATTTCTTCAAAGGTGTCTTTTTCCACATCCACAAAAAAGGACGCGAAATACACCTTACTCATGGACTGGATCTGAGCGATCCTGTTGCTCAGCTCTTCATTGAGTGCTTTGATCTCTTCTAACTGTTCTGCAATTTCCCGCTTCTGCCGTTCTTCATCCGTAAAATCTCTGGTATATCCAAATCCAATGATTTCTTTGGTTACTTCATCCTGTGTCAGGATCAAATTCTGCAAAACGTACCTTTCTTCACCGGCTGAATCCTGCATCCAGTAACGAAGAGAAATCTCTGACTCTCCCCCCTGGAATCTTTTTTTCAGATTCTTTAGAGAAAAAGTCTTTCTGTAGAGTTCACTATATTCCGGATCCACTCTGGCCGCTAAGAAATTGTAGTATTCCGAATACTTTTTATCTGTATGTGCCGGCTGCTCTACATAATGATCTTTATCCAGGTAGATCTTGCTTCCATAAATGCAATCTCTGTCTACATTAAACTCATACCAGGACATCGCTGTCTGGACCAGTGCCGTTTTCATATTGCTTTTCTGTCTCTCGGAAATACTTAGAAGGACATTTTCACTTCGCTCTATAGAAATATAGATATATACGATCATGATCGCAATCTGAAATGCAACGGAAGTGCAGGGCACGGTAACAAAAAACACCTGCAAAAGATCAAATGTCATCGGTACAACGGCAAAAGCTGTGATGATGGCAAATTTTTTGCGCTCGCTTTTCTCTCTTGCCCGAAAGAATTTGATAGCCGCCCAGATAAAAATGACAATCAGATATCCGGTGGTTCCTATTCTTTCAATGATATACCATTTACCCCTGGCATAAGAATCCACTGTATCCCCGATCTTAAACAGAGCACCTGTGGGAATATTGGCAATGACCATTAAAAGGACCAATACCAGCGGAATGCCCGCCAGAACAAACACCCATTTTTTAGGCTCCTCCCTGTGCAATAACCTGTAAAGAAAACAAAACCAGGTAAACGCCAGAATTGCATTCGAGCAAAAATATAGGGATGTGGAAATCTGCAGCCCCGATGGTCCCATACCCAGTTTGTCAAAGTATGTCAGTCCCCAGAAGAGATCAATGATATTATGACAGACTGCAAGTATAATAAGCTGCAGAAATCCTTTTTCCTGATATTCTGTATTAGAGCCCAGTATACGAAGTAAAATGATCACACCTGTTGCAAGAGCAATGATCGTAAACAACATAAAATCTACATACATCTCTTATGATCCCCCGTAGTATCTTTCTCACATAATATACTTCCTGTTTTGGGAAGTTTTCGGCATTCTATCAATAGTATTATTACATCACATTTATGAAAAAATTTCCAGAAGATTAAAGAAGAAAAAGGAGAACGGTCCGTTCCGTTCTCCTTACTTACTGTGTCTATTCTTTTTATTCGGAGGCAAATCCTCCGGTGTCTGCGCTTTTTCCTTAGTATAACTTTGCTCCTGCCGGAATGTGCTCATCCACCATGAGAAGGTGCAGTCTTTCTTCCCCTTCTTCTTCGTGTACGGCAGAGATCAGCATACCACAGGAATCAATGCCCATCATCTTGCGAGGTGGCAGATTCACGATGGCAATGGCTGTCTTTCCAACCAGCTCTTCTGGCTCGTAGTATTCATGGATTCCGCTTAAGATCACGCGGTCCGTGCCGGTTCCGTCATTCAGAGTGAACTGTAATAATTTTTTACTCTTTGGTACCGCAACACAGTCTTTAATCTTAACCGCACGGAAATCCGATTTGCTGAAGGTGTCAAAATCCACCATATCTTCAAACAGCGGCTCTACCTTTACTTTGGAAAAATCAATTTTCTCCGGTGCAGCAGTTGCCGGCTGTGCAGCCTGTGCTCTATTATTTGCTGCGTTCTTGCTTTCACCCTGGGACTTCATCGTCGGGATTAGGATTTATGCCCTTAAATAAGTGCTTATATCTTCTTATATCCCCACTAATGCAAGACTCAAAACAATTTGTATTCCACGTAACTCCTTATAAGTTTTTATATCTCTGTCGTAAAATGTCGTAAAAGTTGTCGTAAAACCCTTAACAGATTTTTATTTTACCTTCCAATCTTGCAAAGGATTCCTGCTTGCGTTCCTTTGTGGCTTCATTGTAAATATTCATGGTAGTTGTAATATCACTATGCCCCATAATCTCTTGAATGATTTTCAAATCCGTTTCATTCTCACAAAACCTTGTACAAAAGGTATGTCTTAGATTATGTACACTAAAATGTGGTATCAAAATCGGTTGACGATGTTCTTTCTTAGCTTGTATCTTTTCCTGCTCATTACAAGCCGTATAAATGCGTTTAATGGCTCTATTTATCGTTTGTGGGTTATGTACATACCCACATCTATTTGTGAAAATAAAACCTGAATATCCGTCAATAATCGTCGAATTGAATCCCTGTTTCATCTGTTGTTTTTTCTCTTGCAATAATGCCTTGCGTACAGCTTCAAACATCGGTACAATTCTTTTTCCCGATTCTGTCTTAGGTGTAGTAATATGCATTTCACACTTTCCATCATCCTGCTGCCGGTATATCAAATTATGGTTAATTGATATAATACCTTCTGCAAAATCACAATCATCCCAAGTCAGACCGATAATTTCACCAACTCTACAACCAGTACCAAGAAATACTGTCAGTAATGGTAACCAATGACAATATGTTTCCGAATTTGCCACAAATTCAATAAACTTTGCCTGTTGTTCTTCTGTTAGTGCATGACGCTTTGGTTTCTCCCAATTATGGCTCTTTTTAATTTCAGCCATTACACCATCTGAAGGATTGGCACGAATATATCCATCTCTAACTGCCATTGTAAATACAGGATGCAAGATAGTATTAATTATTTCCATACTGTTAGGCTTAAACTTCTTTTCAAGTATCAGACTATTGTAAAACTTCTTTATATCACTATATTTGATACTTCCAATCCGTCTTTTGCCAATAACATCACTCACATAATTTTTGTACATATACATATAATTTGTCCTTGTGGACTGCTTCAATTCCTTTGTAGACATATATGTATCAAACAATTCGTTTAATGTTATGCTATTAGCTGTATGTGTACTGATACCATCCTCTAAATCTCGTCTTATCTGCTTTTCCATTTCCCTAAGACTTAATTCACATCGTTTTCCTTCTGGTACTTTATCGGTAGCAACCAATTTCCAACTATAAGCACTTCTACGTGTACCATTTACATCAACATACTTAAATTCATACTTACCATCTTTTCTTTGGCTCTCTCCATTTTGCAAAATTCTATTTTTGCTATCTCTTCTCTTTTCAGACATAATAAAATCTCCTTTCCGAAAAGAGCCATGATATAGTATGTATCAATCATACCATATCACGCTCTCCATATCTACAAATTTTTAAATTGCTTGTAACGAATCCATGTACTTCTCAAATAACTTTCTTTTAATCTGCTTTCTGTTTCCGTTCCAAAACCAAAAATCAGCATCTGGATTTTCTTTGATAATATCTCTTATACTGTTCTCACCAATCCGAAAATATGCAGCTGCTTCTTCTACTGTCAACGAATATTTTTCCCAAATAGGTACAATAATCTCTTTTGCCATAGCAACTACACCTCGCTTTCATCAGCAAGATAATATTTGCTGTTAATGGCTTTCACGTCTGTATTCATCAAAGCCATATAAACTTTTTCTGGTATCTTATCCTTTAATGCTTTTGCTTTATTTACAAGAATACCTTGCTTAATATCACAATAAATATCCAACGCTTCATTGTAGGAATCAATATCAGTAGCACCAATATTCTTTTTACCATCTGTAATCTTCACGCTATACTTTTCTGTTTTTGAATTATATATAATATTGGTTTTACCTACTTCAATATTTTCAAAAAAGATATTTATGCTATGTGGTACAATCAAACATAAATCTGGATGGTATTGCTTATTGCCATATTGTAAAATATCCTTGTCAACATCCATCTGTTCACCATCGACCTCATAATAATTGTTATCAAGCCATACAAAGAACGTTTTGGTCTTATACTTTAACCAACCTTCCCACATAAAAGTTCCTTTGTAGCGTGGATTTTCTTCTTGATATGCCTTACCACATCTAGACTTCATGTTGCCAAATCTGTTATGTTTTTCCTTATTACTTAAAATTTTGTAATTTACCATGTTTTTCACCAATGCAATACGCACCAATGAAAACGCAATATTTATTATTTTTATTAGTGCCATTTGCACATATCCTTTCGTTGTAAATGTTTTTTGAACGAAACCACTCACAACTACTTCTTAATAAACATTTGCATACATATTAGGTAATTGGCTTAATCGAAAAACATCAATATAGCCTTAATTTACAATGCTTTTTCGCATTTTAATAATTATGAAATTAGTAATTTTTTACCACTTTCCTGCTCTTACTTTGAAAAATAATCTGTAATTTTGGCTTTAATATCAGCAATAATAAAATCCAAATCCTCTTTTTTGTAATATTCGATAGTATGAAGTTTTTTGAAATTGTAGGCTTTATTTTTAGCTTTATCTTCTGAAAACCCTATCATCATAAGCAATTCTTTCATTTGTGAACTTGTAAAGATGTAATCTTTTCTAGTCATCAAAAAGCTATTAACACTTAAAAACTCTCTATCCTTTTTCTTCTTAGCCAAATCTTCCAGATAAAGTTGTGCCATATTCCGATTGAATCTGTGTTGCACCTCTTCAAAGTGCATTGCTGCTTTATCCAATCGGTCAAACCATAATTCTAAAAATTCATGTTCGATACTATCGCCTATACGCTTACTTCTTAATTCTAATCTGCCATAGTAAGGGCTTTTGCCATTACTCTCATCATTTTTGTCGTAAAATTCAGCTTCACGATACCCATTCTTAGTTACAAGACTTTTGGTTCTCCCATTCCAAAAATTCCTAGTATCATGTGTGTTGTAATCACACGCTGAATCTGCAATGCAAGCAATAAGCAAACGATTCAATTTAGTGTAATTTTCGTAGTAACGACTTTCCATTGTGTTAAAGCTCAAATCTATTCGTTTCCATTTGAAATCTGTTACACCAATTTCATCAAATAACTTTTGCACCACTTTTTTGAATTTTGAATATGAATCAGCAATGTATCCATTAAAATTCTTATTAGGATTGATACGCATATAAATTTCATCCTTATTTTGTCTAACATTGTATGATTCAATAAGATTGCTTCCATTTGCCTTATCAAAATCCTCAATATGACTTGTAGTGCCATTTCCTGTGTGAATTCCCACATTAGTTATTCCTTTACCATAAGCAAGTAATTTTTTTCTGTTCATCTTAAATTTATCTCCTTTACAATTTTTTGCTTTTGGTAGTTGGAGTGGTTCGTTCACATACTTATTCTCTTTTTGCTCATCGCTTTTTCTGTTTAAAACACATCACACACATTTTGACAAAAAACGCATTTAATCATTTTGGGCATAAAAAAAGCAAGGTGTATTTCAACCTTGCATTTTTTTCAATATATTATTATTTGCTATCTCTCAAAATTCGATTTACTGTACTTCTCGACAAACCAGTTTCTTTTACAATATCCACAATCTTCATTCCACTATCAGCTAATGCCTTTACAACATCACCCTTTGCATTTTGCTTCGATGGTCTACCACCATTTCTACCTCTTGCTTTTGCACTTACAAGACCTTCCTTTGTTCGTTGACTTATCAAATCTCTTTCCAACTGACTTAAACCACTCATAACAGTTAATAAGAAGTCATTATAAGGATTCTTGCTCGTAGTATCTAACCATGTATCTTTCAGACTTCTTATCGAAGCACCTTTATTTTTAATCTTTTCAACTATATCCAACAAATCCTTTGTACTTCTTGAAATACGTGTAAGATCAGTAATAATAACAACATCGCCTTCATTTAATTCGTTTAACATTCGTTGCAATTCTGGTCTATCCTTTTTTGTGCCTGTAATTTTCTCTTGATACAAAACACGACTATCTACACCAACTGCTTTTAACGCATCTATCTGTCTATCCAAATTCTGTCCATCTGTTGAAACTCTTGCATATCCTACTAACATAACATCCATCTCCTTTTCTTTGATTTAAGTATATTGTATCAAAAACGTGTCAATTTGTAAATAGATTTTGACACGTTTTATGAAATATTTTTAAGGCTAAAATACTATGTTTTCGGGCATAAATGAAAATGTGCCAAAAACAATCGTTTTTGACACACTCATTCTAATTACTTTATTTTTACTCCCATAGCTTTTAATTGCTTAATCACATCATCAAACATTTTGCTTGTATCATAGCTTGTAGACATCCCGCACTTTTCGCAAACATGAGAATATACTTTCTGCTTACATACATCAAGTGATTTTACAACAAACTTATGGTTACATTCCTTATTTCCACATATAAGTGTCATTTTCGGATTTTGCTTACAAATATTCTCCGTAAATTTATCCATCTGCTCTCCTATCCATTATTTCTAGTTAAAATATTTTGAACAATCACACCGATTATATCAGTTAATGCTCCTTCAAAACCTCTACTGACATCATCTTCACCACTTGAAGCATGCATACATTCATGTATCAATGTTCCAGCATAGGACTTCAAACTTTGTAACTGTTTACGTTTAATAATAATGTTCCCTTCTGATGGTTGCCATAATCCCACTGTTTCAACAAAAAATTCTGATTCATATATTGTTTCAGATATTTTTATTGACTTTACACATCTTGGTTTTCCGCCTATAATTTTCAAAATTTCATCCGTCTTATAAAATACTTCTCTTTCTCTTAACGTTAGCTGTTGCTCATTAATAAAATTAAACGATAGTCTATCCGCCCTGTCGGATATATATTGATTTGTTGTAAGAATTGGAGTTGAATCATCTTGTGTTTCTTGATTATAATTGTCTATCTTATTTACTAATGTTTCTGATACGACAACTGGCTCATAACCACTCTCACGCATATCATCAATAACACTCGGACTCTCTATTGCTGTATTTGATGTGATAAAAACAACATTTTGTTTATAATCTCTTATCTTTTTTGATGCATACATAGCGACATCATTCCATGACATCTCGTCATGACGCAAACCACTATTATACTGTTGCAAATCATCTACAAGTTTCGTAATAACCTTTTCTTGTGTACATGCCAACAAAATTGATTTGATTCTATCTGAATAAGCAGTTCTACCTACATTTGTTCTTTCCCTATTCAGAGCCTTTTTTAACTGTTTTGTTAATGATGTGATATTATATGAAAACAAAAAATTATCTTCTTCTGCCACTTTAACACCATTGATATAAACATTTGATGTTTTACCATAATTGTCAATAACTTGCCCATAACTTGTAGTCTCTAAAACTTCTGATTCAGTAAATTTTAAAAATAACTCTTTTGCCTTCCTTATATCTTCATCAGTACAACCACGTATTAAAAAATCAGTACCAACCATATTTTTATCTGGTGACACATCTATTTTTGCATGCAATGTAATAATATCTTCAAATCCATTTTTAGAAGATTCCAGCAACGTAATTATTCCATATTTTGATGTAATACTTACATATATCCCATGCCGGTATAATGTAGCTAATGCATCTTTTAAACCAACACCAAATCTGCCTATCAACCTATCATCACTTAACTTCTCTTCATTTTCATTTTGAGTAAGATGATGATAATTTAATCCTCTTCCATAATCAATAATATGCCATGCATCACCAACTTTTACTATATTAATATCTTGTGTATTGGTCAACACTTGCTCATCTAACGCATTTGCGATAATCTCTCTAAGTGCATGATACACTTCCCAATTTTCAAGAATCTTCTCAATATTTAAATCAAACTCTTGGGAATCCTCTCGCTCCTTTATTAACAGGGATTTATTAGGAATATTCTTATCATTGATTTTTGGTTCATTTGTTTCCACTGGAACTGCGTTCTTTTTCCAACCAAATATTCCCATCTTTTGTTCCCCCTCTTTACATCAACTCTTTAATTTTCTCTTTCAAAATATCCCTGTCCCACAAAATAACATCATTAGACTGTGCCAACTCTTTTGCAGACGAAGTAAAGAAATTATTAGTAATAACTACCACCTTATCACAATGATAAAAACTCTTTCCTGCAACCGCTTCTTGCACTGCCGAGTTTCCAACTGTTCCAGAATAACATTTTGCTTGTATACCAATTTTTTTATCGCCTTTTTCAGCAATAACATCTAATCCTTGATCACCAGATTGCTTCGTAACTTCCGCCCTATATCCCATTTTTGTATATAATTCGCATATAAAATATTCAAACTCACTACCATTCATCATATCAATATCATCTATGGTGTAATGTGTTTCCTGTTTTTTTACAGTTCCTTTTAATTTCTCTTTGAATTGGTTCTTCTTTACATTATCTCGAATTGTATTAAACGCTTGAATTGCTATTTCATAATATGGCGGAAAATATAATTCTCCTGTTGCATAACCTTTATCCATCAAGTAATAAGTGAATATACCCATTACCCAAATATCTGTATCATCTATCTCGTTACATCTTATTATTTCCTCAATGTATTTGTCTAATGTTCCATCCGCCTCTGTAGATGTATTTTGTTTTAAAGGTTCATCAATATACTTTCCATACTTTTCTTCCCACATATCAGAATAAAAACTTACAGAAACTCTTTTTATTGCCTCCCAACAAGCAAAGCTAATTTCTTCATCTGTATATTCTGAATGTTCTTCTTGAATAACTTCAACCATATTCTCAACTGCTTGCTTTACTACTGCAATACCCAACAAAGTGTTTTCACTACTACTCAAAGAATTCTCATCCCACAACTTAACATTAGGAAATTTCTTGTATGCTAATAATAATTGCAATCCAATAACTGTATCATGATTTAATAAGATATGCTCATCCGTCATGTTTAGCATATTCATTGCCATATCATTTAAACCTTCAATCTCATTTGAAATCTCCTTGATTCTGTTTTGCTTAGTTTCTGCAATTTCTTCCATTTTTTCTCTATAGGAATCATAATAACCTTTTACTTTATAGGCATCATCTGTATCCATTAAAACAAGTAAAGAACCTGCAAATCTTAAAACGGATTGTTTTGGATTATTAATATCTATGATTTCTGTTTCTACATGAGTTCCTTCCGGAAAATCCTGTGCAAAAAAATCTTGTTGCAAAAGTGCTGTATACATAGATACTTTCGTGGTACTAAATGTAATAGTAAGCTGTAAATCCTGGAATTCTTCTGCTTCTTCATTCCATATTTTAGCATTGCTTACACAAAACGGTTCAAATTCAGACATATCAAAATCAGAACGTGAATTGATACTTTCTTTTTCGCCACCCAATTTCTGCTTCATCTGATTATTGAGTACATCAATATTTTCATTATGTTCACGATATAATTCTTTAACTTTTTCCACCTCTTCTAAAGAAAACATAACTTCCAACCCATTAATTTGTATTAACCCCCAACCCTCTACAGCAGGAATAGGAGTTGAGATAATATTGAGTTTTTGACCGTCACTAATTGTTGTTTTGTAATACATTTGTGTGTGTTCTTTATAATTATAAATATAAATATTCTCAGATGTAAACTTTAATGCAACTGTTTTAAACTGCAAAAAATCCACAATTTCCTCATCATAGACTTGAGCAGTTTCAATTTTTATTACATTATCCCCATCATCAATATCATTATATAAAGCAAAGTCTGCATCACCTTCAGAAATTATATTTGACAATTCATTGTTTGGTGTATTTAACAATATCTCGATTGCATGATCCCCCTGTAATTCTCTTTCCAAAGTGCTTTGTGTCAAATACAGTCCCAAACCAATAAACTCTTCTTGTCTATGTAAGCATCCCATTTTCTTCAAATATTTAATTGTTTCAATCTCATTATCAATTTCATCTAAATCATGAATATATTCCACTTGTCCACCTAATGAAATAAAATCATTAAGTTTCTTTTTATAATTGTCCATTTTCCGCTTTTCTGGTGCGATATTTCCGTTATTTACAGCTTCCACATCAGCAACATATAATGCAGGACAACCAATACTTTTCAAATAGTTTGAAAAAGATGTTTCATATTCCCCTAATTCATAAAACAAATCATTCCATTTCTTATTTGCTTGCTCCTCTTTCCTCATTTCACTATATACATTTGCAGCAGTATGTCCCAAAAAGCTTTCCCAAAATCCCATAACAAATCCACCTTTCTTTATAGAATGTAATTATTGACAATAATACTGTAACAATTTAGCTGTACAATAATCCGTACTTTAGCTTAATTCCTCAAACGTTATGTTCTGAATTATTTGCTTATTAGTTCTTACAAATTGTTTTTTTAAAAAGTTATAATGGCTTCTTGAAATTATATGTTTATTACATCTTCTGCAAAAATGAACGGTATCTTTTAGCTTTATACTAAAATTTATGACCTTTATATCCATTTTGCAGTTATGGATAGGACATATATCACTATCCTGTTCCATTATAAAAAACTGCTTTATAACTGCATCTCTAAAATGTGATTGCTCTTTCACTTCTTTCCGATCAAATTTTTCTTGTGCCTCATCATTCTGTTTATTTTGTTCGGGATAATCCATAATATATAATTCTGGAATTATATTATTAGCACCGCAATACTTACGAATAACTTTATATTGATGCTTATTAACAAACCTACGCTTGCAAACAGGACACATTCTTGAATCCATATCATCACCAGAATTATGTATCACAACACCCTTTAAAGCATTATCACAAAACGGACAATTTTTACTATCTTCAAATATCTCCATACCTGTAGCAATAAATGATTCCATTTGCGAATTATTGGCTACTCGTTTCTTTGTATGAGACACAGACTCTTTCATAAAATCATCAGACAATTCATCAAATGTTTTTTCGATTCTATTTCGTGGTATCTGATATGCGTTATCTCTTGCCTTACTTCCCTTTTTAAACAACAAAATATAATTTTTGTTTTTCTGAATTCTAATAGTAATAGCTCTGTTTTCTTCTACATTTTGATATTCTTCGTATTTGAGTACAATTATTTCACTATCTTTCAAGTCTGGTTGTTTACACAATAAATACAAAAAAACCGGACAATTATATTTGTCCATATAAGCCTTCAATTTCTGCTTATCATCATCTGAAAATGTAAACAAATAGCTAATATCTTGTTCATTCTTCCCACCCGTTTTAGGGGATGCATATTTGAGAAACAAAATACATTCCTGCGATGTATTTGTCATTACTCTGTATACTTGTCTTGATTCTTCATGTGACATTAATACAGGTGATGCATCTGGATTATATTGGCATAATGCATCTAATATCGCCCCATAATAAAAATGATTCTTTTTTAATTTAGCCATTAATTCACACCCTCTATCATAATTTTTTGTTTTATTCGTCAGTTACTTTTCCTTCCATAAAATAAACCCTATATTACACTATCTATAAAATACACATTCCATATTAATATGTTAATTATAACTTATAAAACCATCATTTTCCACATAATAATATAGCAATCTGCACAATACTACTTTATCATACTTTATCCTACTTTACAATATAACATCCTATAAAGTGGTATATTCTATAAAAAGGCGGGTGATTGAATGAAACCATTAAAAAACAAGGTCAGCATAACCCTTGACGAAGATGTGATACAACTGATTAAACAACTGGCTGAAAAAGATGATAGGTCATTCAGTCAGTTTATAAATATGGTTCTAAAAGAATATATAAGTAACATGGACAAAACAAATAAAAAATAATTTTTTGAGTTCGATAATGAGTTCGGTAGCCATTTTCGATTGAGTTCGATAAAACCCTTTATTTTCAATACTTTCAGCCATTTCTACTATCAGTTTAACAAAATGCAGAATCCCCGAAAAGCCTTATTTTATAGGCTTTTTTCATTTTTCATACTTTTTATCATAGTTCGATAATATTTAAAAAATGCATCGTGTGAATGAATAATATATATACTTCGACACTCTCAATTTCCACTCCATTACATGAATACATCAGATATACCCTTTGCCATAAAAACTGCTGCCTGCTTAAATGTAAACTATCCCGACATACAAAAAGACACCACTACCTATATCACTATAAGTAATGATGTCTTATTTTTTTACTATATCAAGGCTCACCATTTGTCGTAACTCTGTCGTAAAATACAAATTTAAGCCTCTTAAATCGCTTGAAAATGCCTTATTTTCGGCTTTTTATTTATCTAATGACTTCATCGTCGGGAACAGCAATACGTCACGGATAGCAGGACTGTTGGTGAGTAACATTACCAGACGGTCAATACCGTATCCGATACCTCCTGTTGGCGGCATACCAATGGATAATGCATTTAAGAAGTCCTCGTCGGTGTGATTTGCTTCTTCGTCTCCGGCTGCAAAAGCCTCTTCCTGTGCCTCGAAACGCTTTCTCTGGTCAATGGGGTCGTTTAACTCGGAGTATGCGTTACACATCTCACGTCCGTAGATAAACAACTCGAAACGCTCTACTAATTCCGGCTTGTCCGGTTTTCTCTTGGTTAACGGTGAAATCTCCACCGGATGATCCATGACGAAGGTCGGCTGGATTAGGTGCTCCTCTACAAACTCCTCGAAGAATAAGTTGATGATGTCGCCCCTCTTATGACGCTCTTCGTATTCTACATGATGTTCGTCAGCAACTTTCTTTGCTTCCTCATCTGTTTTGATCTGTTCAAAATCCACACCGGAATACTTCTTTACGGCGTCGATCATGGTAATACGCTCAAATGGCTTGCCCAGGTCGATCATGGCCTCCTGATACGGGATGGTGGTGGTACCGCAGACAGTCTGCGCCAAGTGGCGGAACATGTTCTCGGTTAAATCCATCATGCCATAATAATCCGTATATGCCTGGTATAACTCCATCAGGGTGAATTCCGGATTGTGTCTGGTATCCAGTCCCTCATTACGGAATACACGTCCAATCTCATAGACACGCTCTAAACCGCCTACGATCAATCTCTTCAAATATAACTCTAAGGAAATACGAAGCTTAATATCTTCGTTCAATGCATTGAAATGGGTCTCAAATGGTCTTGCGGCAGCTCCTCCCGCATTGGATACCAGAAATGGGGTTTCCACTTCCATGAAGCCCTGTGCATCTAAGTATTTCCGGATCTCGCTGATGATCTGGGAACGTTTGATAAAGGTATCTTTTACGTCCTCATTCATGATCAGATCCACATATCTTTGTCTGTAACGAATATCGGTATTGGTCAGTCCATGGAACTTCTCCGGCAGGATCTGCATGGACTTGCTAAGCAGGGTGATTTCCTCCGCATGCACAGAAATTTCGCCTTTCTGAGTACGGAATACTTCACCTTTCACACCAACGATATCACCGATATCATATTTCTTGAAATCTTTATATGGCTCTTCTCCTACACTGTCTCTTGCAACGTATACCTGAATGTTTCCGTTTCGATCCTGAACATTCATGAAGGATGCTTTACCCATGACACGTTTGCTCATCATTCGTCCTGCAACAGACACTTTCTGACCTTCTATGGTTTCAAAATTGTCTTTGATATCTGTGGAATGATGGGTTACATCATACTTGGTGATCTCAAACGGGTTTTTACCATTTGCCAATAACTCCTCGTATTTGTCGTGTCTGACCTGTAATAATTTATTCAGATCCTGTTCCTGATTCTGTCGGGTTACTTCCTCAGCCATATGATTTCCTCTCTTTCTTCGTAATTTTCCACCCTCGTGGATTTCTTTTCTATTCTACACGCTGGATATCCAGAACTTTATATTCCGCATCTCCGGCCTGGGTTTCCACTTTGATCACATCTCCGACTTTTGCTCCGATCAGAGCTTTTCCCACCGGGGATTCATTGGAGATTTTTCCTTCCAGACTGTTTGCTTCCGTGGAACCTACAATATAATACTCCAGCTCTTCTTCAAACTCACAATCATAGATCTTTACTTTGCAGCCTACACTGATTTTTTCGAGGTCCACTTCTTCTTCCACGATGACTTCCACATTCTTTAAAAGTCCTTCGATTTCTTCGATCCTTGCTTCGATGTCCCTCTGCTCATCTTTCGCTGCATCGTACTCTGCATTTTCGGACAGATCTCCCTGCTCACGGGCTTCCTTGATCTTCTGGGCTACTTCTTTTCTCCTTACAACTTTAAGGTCCTGTAACTCCGCTTCCAGCTTCTGTAAGCCTGCGTATGTTAACAATTTTTTCTCCATAATCACACCTCATTTATTATTCTGGTTACCCAGTTGATTTTCACTACAATTATTGCATTATACTAAAATGACAAAAGACTGTCAAGCAGATTTCCAGTAATCAAAACCAACCGGTGAATTTATCCTATTCATACGCTTGTATATTCCGTTTTATGTCAACTGGGCAAAAAGTGCTTCCAGCTCTTCCAAACTTTCTACTTCATTCACCAGTCCCCGGAACCGGGAGCTGTTTTTATACCCCGACATATACCAGGAGGCATGCTTTCGCATCTCCCGGATACCGGTGTACTCTCCCTTAAATGCGATCTGCATCTTTGCATGCCGGATCACCATGGCTGCCACCTCCTGTATGGAAGGCTTGTCCGGATAGACACCGGTACGCTGCCAGGTTTTGATCTGGGAAAAGATCCACGGATTGCCCTGCGCCGCACGGCCGATCATGATCCCGTCGCAGCCGGTTTGTTCTACCATGGCTTCTGCTGACTGTGCATCTACAACATCTCCGTTGCCGATCACGGGAATGGACACTGCTTCTTTTACCTGACGGATAATATCCCAGTCTGCCTTTCCGGAATAATACTGCTGTCTGGTCCGTCCGTGTACCGCTATGGCTGCTGCCCCGGACTCCTGGGCAACATGTGCCATCTCTACCGCATTCACGTGCTCATCGTCAAATCCTTTTCTGATTTTCACCGTTACCGGCTTGTTTATGGCTTTCACCGTGGCCTCAATGATCTGTCCCGCCAGAAGAGGATTCTTCATCAGGGCAGAACCCTCCCCGTTATTGACTACCTTTGGCACCGGACAGCCCATGTTCAGATCCAGAATGTCAAAATTTCGTTCCTCGATCTGTTTTGCCATCTCACTGACGATCTTTGGATCTGCGCCAAATAGCTGAAGGCTGGCCGGACGTTCCCGTTCATCAATGGTCAGCAGACTTTCCGTATTCTTATTTTTATACAGGATCCCTTTGGCACTTACCATTTCCATGCACACCAGATCCGCACCCTGTTCTTTGCATAAAAGCCGAAATGGCAGGTCCGTTACGCCTGCCATGGGTGCTAATATTAAATTGTTTTCCAGTTCTACGTTTCCTATTCGCAATGCCGGCATGTCAGTTTCTTCCTGTTTGCTGTTTTTCATGGATGAGCTGCATTCCTTTTAAAGTTAACTGCCCATCATAATAGTCAATACATCCTGTTTCCTGAGCTAAAAGCACTCCCAGACCGCCTGTAGCTACCACCTTGCAATTCTCAAGACCGGATTCTTTCTTCATCTGCTCTACAATATAAATAGTCTGTCCGATCTGGCCGTAGACAATACCGGCCTGCATGCTGCTGATGGTCTCCTTTGCCAGAATGCTTTCCGGTTTCTTTAATTCAATCTTGGGAAGCTGTGCCGCCTGTCCCCAAAGCGCCTGTGCGCTGGTCTGTACTCCCGGAGCCGTAACACCTGCCAGAAAGGCCCCGGTGTCATCCACCAGATCATAGGTTGTTGCCGTTCCGTAGTCGATCACGATCACCGGTCCGCCATACAGCTCATAAGCTGCCACCGCATCTACAATACGGTCTGCACCGATCTGTTTGGGATTCTCTGTTGTTATACGGATTCCGGTCTGAATCCCTGTTCCCACGATCAACGGCTCGGTGTGAAAGTATTTTTCTGTAGATCGTTTCAGGGAATACATGACATCCGGTACCACAGAAGCAATGATCACATCCGTGATCTGGGAAGCATGCAGTTTATTATGCTCTAACATGCTGCACAGGTCGATTCCGAACTCATCCGCTGTCCGCTGCAGCTTGGTTGTCATTCGAAAAGTAGCCTTTAGCTCTCTGCCGTCAAAGACTCCTGCGGTAATATTGGTATTACCCACATCCAATGCCAGTAACATGCTATTCCTCCTCATCAAGTCCCAGATAGAACACCTTAAAGAACAGTTCCAGTGACCGGAACAGCTCCTGTTTCTTACTCTGCATCTGCTTTACCTTCAGTGCGCTTCCGATATCATCATATAACAGGTCTTCTTCATCGTACTCTGTCTGGATTTCCAGATTTCCCTCTTCATCAAACACAAGCTTCAGGATCCCACCCACATCTTCGGTGAAAAGCACACACATGATCTTTAACTCGTCTTTAATGTCTTTGGGCAGCCCCTGGAAGGCTTCATCTAAATAAAACTTCTTCTCGTATGCATTTGATACACAAAGAACTACATTTTCTTCCATTTCATTCTCTCCGCTTTTACACATATCCGTAAATACCCCGCACCGACACCTCGCCGCTGCGTACTTTATGAAGGACATGATCTGCCGTTTCTACCAACAGGCTTCCTTCCTGATCGATCCCTTTGCAGATCCCGCTGTATTCTCCTGCAGGATCTAACACCCTGACTTCCTGTCCTAAATTAGCCAGACATTGCTCATATTCTTCTTTTAGTCCGGCGAAGGATTGATTCTGCATTACATGATTATAATAGGTCTCCCACCACTTTACAATGGAATTTTCTAATTTTTCCCGAAAAAAATCATCCGGCTGCTGTCCGTTTTCCAGCAAAATGGAGGTAGCTGTATCCGCAATCTCATCCGGAAAAGAATCCTGGAACAGATTGATCCCTATGCCGCAAATTACATAGTCCACCCGGTCTTTCTCCAGCCCCATCTGGGACAGGATCCCTGATAACTTCTTACCGCCTATCACCAGGTCATTGGGCCATTTCAACTTTGGCGTAAGGCCGCTTACTTCTTCCACCGCCCGCACTCCTGCCAGACCCATTGCCAGGGAAAATAATGGCGCTGTGGTTATGCTGCAATCCGGGCGCTCTAATACCGAAAGATACAATCCGACTTTTTCCTGAGAGATCCAGTTTCGGCCATTTCGCCCCCGCCCTTTTGTCTGCTTTCCGGCACAACATACCCTGTGACCGCTTTTTCCTTCCTTAGCCCAGAGCAGGCAGATATCATTGGTGGAAGTCACTTCCTCCCGGCGTTCTATTTCATACATGGCGTTGATTCGACTTTCGTGCCGTTTCGGTGTCAACTCTTTCGATTACACCCCACACGAGGCCTTCCTCCTTTTTAGGGTACAAAAGACGTGTGAGTCACCACGGCGGTGACCCACACGATCCATCTTTTCTTCCTTTATTTCATTCTAGTTGTCTTTGGAAACCTCAACTACGGATTTGGCAAGTCCTGCAATTCCCTGAATTTCCGAAGGAACGATGATCTTGGTTGCTTTTCCGTCTGCTGCTCTTGCAAAAGCTTCCAGGCTCTTTAATTTCAGCACGGCTTCATCCGCACCGGCTTCTTTCAGGAATTTCAGTCCGTCAGCATTCGCTTGCTGGATCTTCAGAATCGCTTCTGCCTGACCTTCTGCTTCCTTGATGGTGGCCTCTCTCTTCGCTTCTGCTCTTAGGATGGCTGCCTGCTTCTCTGCCTCTGCATCTAAGATGGCACTGGCTTTCTTACCTTCTGCCACCAGAATTGTGGATTTCTTCTCTCCTTCTGCCCTGGTAACAGCTTCACGGCGTTCACGCTCTGCCTTCATCTGCTTCTCCATTGCATCCTGAATGGCAGTCGGCGGGATAATGTTCTTTAACTCTACACGATTAACCTTAATACCCCAGGGATCGGTTGCTACATCCAAAGTGGATCTCATCTTGGTATTGATGATCTCTCTGGAAGTTAAGGTTTCATCCAGTTCCATATCTCCGATGATATTTCTTAAGGTGGTGGCCGTTAAGTTCTCGATGGCCATGATAGGATTCTCTACTCCGTAGCAGTACAGTTTCGGATCCGTGATCTGATAGAATACTACGGTATCAATTCTCATGGTTACGTTATCTTTGGTAATCACCGGCTGGGGCGCAAAATCTACCACCTGCTCCTTTAAGATCACTTTTCTTGCAACGCGGTCAATAATGGGAACTTTAAAATGCAAGCCCACTCCCCAGGTTGCCTGGTATCCGCCCAGTCGCTCCACTACATAGGCATGAGCCTGGGGAACGATCTTGATACAGGATACGATCAGAATTAAAACCAAAACGATGAGTATCAGAAAAATAATAAACTTCATCTGCTTTCTTCCTCCTTATGATGCTTCTTATTCTTTCAAGGCTACAATCAGCTTTACGCCCTGGATCGCCTTGATGACTACAAGGGCATCTTTCTCTATTACGGTGTCATCACTCTCACATCTTGCTGTCCATTCCTGTCCATCTACGGTCACACAGCCCATGGCTTTCAGGTTGTCGATCTGTTCTACCACAAAGGCTGTTTTTCCGATGAGACTCTCGGCATTGGTCTTGATGCGGTCTTTATTCAAATACCGTATAGCAACCGGTCTGGTAAGTGCCAGCAACAGGATGGACACCACAAAAAACAGAGCCACCTGCACGATCTCATGCAGTCCCGCCAGATTTGCCAGCAACGCAGCCAGCGCTCCTCCGGCAAACCAGATAGTGGTCAGTCCCAGTGTGACGATTTCGGCAATTACGAATACTATTAACAGTACCAGCCAGAGTATTAAAAAATAATCCATAAATACACCTCGTTTCGCATTGCTTTCCTATACGCTTACCATAACATACTTATTGATGTATAACAAGAAAATGAACACAAATAAGTATAAAGTTTTTATAAAAAAACCCGCCGGTCATTTTTGTCCCTGCGGGTTTATTGCTATGGGTTTTATTTTTCACAGGTACTTATCCCGTGCAGCTCTCCTTAGTAGAATACGTGTCCACCAATGACGATGCCTGATCTTCCGGTTCTGGTAGACTGAAAATGCAGTGCTCCGTCTACATTATCTGCACCGCCTAATGCTTCCTGTGCGGCACGGACACAACTGCTGCTGATGCTTCTTCCCAATCTGCTTGCCAGTGCACCGTTATGTGCCGGTCCAAACTGTCCGGACTGATAGATGACACCGCGCAATGTATTGGGATAACGGCTGCTGCGGATACGATTGCATACCACAGCTCCTACCGCCAGCTTTCCTTCGTAACTCTGGGATCCTGCTTCACACTGGATCAGGGCCGCCAACAATGTTACATCATCTACATCAGCTGCCACACTTGCCTGCTGTGTAGTTGATACAGAAGAAGTTCTGGCTGCGGCTGCTTCTTTGGCTGCCTGCTTCTCTGCTTCTTCTTCCGCTAACTGCTCATTGTACTCTTTTATGGTCAGTGCTTTTCCTAATACAAGGGATGTTTTCACATATTCAGAAGAAACAAAGGCACGTTCTCCTTTATAGGAAATGGCTACCCAGTCATCGGATTTGCTTTCCTTTTTTGCCAGTTTGAAACGGCTTCCCTTATCTACCACCGTATAGATCTTACTGTCCGTGGAAGCTTTGCTTCTGACTCTGAGTCCGTCACTTTGCGCAATGGCATAATAGCATCCCTGCTTCTTGGCAAGTTTCTGGGCTTCCTCTCCAAATTCACAGTACTCTGCCTTTACATAGCCTTTGACATTACCGGATTTGATCTTTACCCAGTCTCCGTCCCTCTTTAAGATATTGGCTGCACTGCCCGGAAACATTTTTCCTACGATCTTAGAATCCTCCGATGCTTTGGAACGAACATTCAAAGAGGTATCTACATTTACCATCAGGCGGTCTTCCCATTTGGAATCCACCTGCTGGGTTGCAGTCGCTTTCTGGATGGTTTCATCGATCTGTGCTTCCTCATCTTCGGAAGTATCTTTCTGTGCTCCAACTACTTCTTTATCTAAGGCCTTTACCTGTGCCATATCATATTCTCCGGATGGGATTACCGCATTGGTGATACCTGCTGTGATCCCTCCCTGCACATGGCGGGCAATTTCCTGTCTGTCACTGTTAAATGCCACTACCGTCAGTACGATACATAAGGCCGCAACAGCGATACAGGATATGCTTTTCTTACTTAACTTCATATATTCCTCCTAATAACCGGATGTATTTCCATTCCTTTACATCAAGTATTACGCGTTTTGTTACATTTTATGCACAAATATTACAGTTGTTACAAATTTATTACGGTATACTATCATAGAAAGATATACTTGTCAAGTTTTTCCAGAAAAATCCAATTTCCGACATTCGCTGAACAAAAAAACCGGCACCCATCGGATGCCGGTCTGTATTATAATCTCTTGATCAATGTTTCTCTGGCTTCTTCGTAACCCGGTTTTCCAAGAAGTGCAAACATGTTCTTCTTGTAGCTTTCCACGCCGGGCTGATTGAAGGGATTCACGCCCAGGATGTAGCCACTGACACCACAGGCAAATTCAAAGAAATAGAAAAGTTCACCCAGACAGTATTCGTCTAATTGGGGAATGTTGATCTTTAAGTTGGGTACCTGTCCGTCCGTATGTGCCAGAATGGTTCCGTTCATGGCACTCTTGTTGACGAAATCCATCTCTTTGCCTGCCAGATAATTCAGGCCGTCCAGATTCTTATCATCTTCACCGATCATTACGGTCTTTCTGGATTTTTCCACATTTAATACCGTCTCAAACATGATCCGGGATCCATCCTGGATAAACTGGCCCATGGAATGAAGATCCGCCGTTAGATCTACCGATGCCGGAAAGATTCCCCTGTGATCTTTTCCTTCACTCTCTCCATAGAGCTGTTTCCACCACTCTGCCACATAATGCAGATTTGGCTCGTAGTTTGCCAGGATCTCCACACTTTTTCCTTTGCGCAACAGAATATTACGGATGGCAGCATAGAGCATGGCATCATTTTCTTCAAATGCAGCCTCTATGGCCTGTCTGCGTCCCTGTGCTGCTCCTGCCATCAGCTGATCGATATCGGCACCGCTAACCGCAATGGGAAGCAGACCTACTGCTGTCAGTACGGAGAACCGTCCTCCCACATCATCCGGCACCACAAATGTTTCATAGCCTTCCTCGTCCGCTAATGTTTTCAGTGCTCCCTTTGCTTTGTCAGTGGTAGCATAGATTCTGCCGGCTGCCTCTTTCTTGCCGTACTTCTTTTCCAGAAGATCCTTGAAAATGCGAAAAGCGATGGCCGGTTCGGTGGTGGTTCCGGACTTGGAGATCACATTGATGGAAAAATCTTTTTCTCCCACAGCCTCTATCAGATCTGCCAGATAGGTTGCACTGATGTTATTTCCTGCAAAATAGATTTCCGGTGTTTTTCTCTGCTCCTTCGTCAGGCAGTTATAAAAATTGTGTCTTAAGCATTCTATGGCTGCCCGTGCCCCCAGATAAGATCCGCCGATGCCGATCACCAGCAGTACCTGGGAATCCTCCTGTATCTTTTTTGCCGCGCGCTTAATGGCCTGGAATTCTTCCTTATCATAATTTACCGGAAGATCGATCCATCCTAAAAAATCATTTCCTGCAGCTGTTTTGTTAAGCAGCTGTTCTTTGGCAGATTCTGCGATCTGTTTCATGTTGGCCAGCTCATGATCTGCCACAAATGTGTCCAATTTTGAATAATCCAATGTAATTTTCATTTTCGGCTCCTTTTTACCCCATAAATGACAAAAGGGATATCATTTAGAAGATATCCCCCATTATCTCATCAAACAACTGCCTGGTTTCACTGGACCACAGCATTTTCTTCTCCTCATTGGTGAGTTGTAGACCCTGCCCGTCCGGCTTGCCCTTACGCAACTCTGCCTGGCTTTCCGCCTCCGGGAAAGGTTCCGGCTCCGTCTCCTTGCACCGGTCGGATGATTCATCACTCAGGATTATGGTAAGATACCCCTCTAATCTTTCTGCACCTTTGTCTAAAAGTGCCCTTATCCTGCGTAACTCTCTTCCAATTTGGATGATCCCTATGATTAGAAGAATACTGAATGTAAACAGAATGATCAAGAAAAGCATTCTCATATCCTGCCTCCATATCCTTGCGACCATTTTTCTAATCCCAAATATTATAACATCCTTCTTATTTTACTACAAGAAAGAAATATCGGCTTTTTTCTCCAAAATACGACTGCAAAAACATTTCCCGCTTCTTCCCTGTCTTTCCGTTTTCTTCTTTCGCCCAAAAGGAATTGACTTTTTTTCCTAAGAGTATAATATAATATAGAAACTGTTTTATAAACAGTGAGGAGGCACTTATGAAGAAAATCGTTCTGACAGGCGGCGGAACTGCCGGCCATGTTACCCCTAACATTGCTCTTCTTGCAAAGTTAAAGGAAAAGGGATTTCAAATCTCTTATATCGGTTCTTATGAAGGCATTGAAAAAAGTCTGGTTGAAGAAGCAGGCATTACATATTATGGTATTTCTTCCGGCAAACTACGCCGCTATTTTGACTGGAAGAATTTCACCGACCCCTTCCGGGTTTTGAAGGGCTATCAGCAGGCGAAGGCCTATTTAAAAAAAGAGAAACCCGATGTGGTTTTTTCCAAAGGCGGCTTTGTTTCCGTTCCTGTGGTGATGGCTGCCGGGAAACTGGGAATCCCTGCTGTGATCCACGAATCGGACTTAACTCCGGGGCTTGCCAATAAACTTGCCATTCCCCATGCTACCAGAGTATGCTGCAATTTCCCGGAGACCATGAAATATCTTCCGGCCGAAAAAGCACTGCTTACCGGTTCACCTATTCGGGAAGAGCTGTTGCATGGCGATGCACAAAAGGGACTTTCTTTCTCCGGCTTAACCCACGACAAACCGGTTGTACTCATTATCGGCGGAAGCACCGGCTCGGTTGCCATTAATGATGCCGTCCGCAGTATCCTTCCCGACCTGTTAAAAGAATTTGACGTGATCCATATCTGCGGAGAAGGAAATCTGGATCCCACACTGGACCATCTGGATGGATATCGCCAGTACTCCTATGTGAAAGAAGAACTGACAGACTTATTTGCCCTGGCTGACATTGTATTGTCCCGTGCAGGAGCTAATACGATCTGTGAGCTTCTGGCATTAAAGAAACCCAGCATTTTAATCCCCCTTCCTGCTTCTGCAAGCAGAGGGGATCAGATCCTGAATGCGGAGTCTTTTGAAAAACAGGGATTTGCCGTGAAACTGGATCAGGAAACCCTGACAGATAAAGTCTTACTGACTGCCATCCGGAATCTTTACGCAAACCGCGAAACCTACCGGGATGCCATGAAAGCCAGCCAACAGGCAGACAGCGTTTCCACCATCGTGGATCTGCTGGATGAATTAGCGGAAAAATAAAACAAGATGAATACAAAAGGCTGCCAAGTGGCAGCCTCTTTTTTTACTTCAACTGTTCAAACACCTCATCCATCTGTTCCGGAGTGAGTTCTGTATGAGCCCATATCAGTTTCTCTCTGTTTACATCATCCTCATAACGGGGAATCAGATGTAAGTGAAAATGGGGAACCGTCTGGTTGGCCGCCTCACCGTTGTTCTGAATGATATTAAATCCATCACAATGCAGCCGTTCTGTCATATGGACAGCCATTTTCTGCGCCAGCGGGAAAACACCTGCCACTTCTTCCTCTCCCAATTCATACAGATCTTTATAATGATTCTTGGGGATAATGAGCGCATGGCCTTTGGTGGCAGGCTCAATATCCAGGATCACACGAAAGACTTCATCCTCATAAATGGTGCGTGACGGGATCTCCCCCGCTGCGATCTTACAAAAAATACAATCCGGTTTTTTCATGGTTTTCCTCCTTATACATAATTTATTCTACTTATCTTCTCCAAAAATAAACATCCGATCCAGATTTCTCAATACCTTAAAATCACCTTTCGCGGCCAGGTCTCCTGTCATAAAGGCTCTCTGGAAGGTCATGCGTCCGTCCAGGATCTTTTCCAGCACCGGAACGGAAATTTTAATAAACTGATCCACATGATTTTCCTGACCGTAGTGACAGGAAAGTACGCCTTCCTGGATCTGTAAAATGAGAGGCTTCTTTTTTCCTTCGATCATGAAAGAATAGGTCGCGTCGCAATCCTCCTGGGTAACGAAATGGGATTCAAACTCTATGATATAAGCGGTGTCTTCATCCTGGGTATCTGCTCCGATCTTACTCTTAAACATATCCGCAAGCTCCGCCAGGTCTTCCTTTTGTTTTCTCACATATTCATCATCCGATACATATTTTGACAGCTGCTCACTCTCCTGGGGTGTAAGCTCTAATTGCCCTGTCCTTGCCACAGAACGGTTTACTGCCTGGGAAGAACTGGGAAGACTCTTAATATTCTGAGAAATGGTCCGATACAGATTCTCCGCTTTCTTCTCTATGATCAGATTATAATCCTCGTTCATCTGAAAACTCAGCAGATCCTCCACATAGCCACTGATACCACTGCAGGGAAGACCACCCAAGGTATCCCATGCTCCGGTCAGAGTCAGATACGCTTCTCTCTCTCCGTAAGTGGTAGACATGACCACAGGCTGCATATAAAGGTTACGGATCTTTTCCTTATCCGCATACAACCAGCATGCATCCAGAAACTGATGCATATAACCACCGATCCCCAGCCACTCTACTGTGGTTGCAAAGATGACGCCGTCTGCATCTTTAAAGGTCTGCGGAAGTGTGGAAATGCTATTCTTATGCTCAAAGATATTATAACGCTCCACCTTCACACGGAGCTCTTCCAATACCTCCATCATTTTGTCCACAACATAAATGGTAGGATCATCCAGTAATCCCCGGCCACCATAATAGATATTTACTTTCATCCCTCGATTTCACACACCGATGTTTTCGGTCTGTGTCCTCCTTTCCGTTTCCTTCTTCCAAACAGCAATGCCAGAAAAAAACCTGAAACCAGGCCGGCAACATGAGCACAATTGTCCACGCCCGTTGCGGTAAACCCGGAATACAAAGTCAGAATAATGAATACGCCCAACCGCTTCACGGTCAGCTCCTCCATTCTTCCCCGGTTCCATAAAACCAGGAAAAACAAGGCTCCAAATACCCCAAAAATGGCACCGGAGGCTCCCGCACTGACTGCATAATCCGTGGTATTGTACATGACAAGGTTGGAAACAAAAGAACTGAAAACTCCGGATCCGAAATAAATGATCAAATACCGGATCTTTCCCACTGCCCTCTCCAGATTATCCCCAAGGCAATACAACACCAGCATATTGTTAAACAGATGCGCTGCTCCGAAGTGCATGAAGATACAGGTAAACAATCTGCTATACTCTCCGTTTGCAAAAACCGCCGGTGGAAAAGCTGCTCCATGTTCATACATAAACTGGGCACTCCTGGTATCTCCCAGGATTTCCAGCACCGCAAATACCACCAGATTGACCGCAATGATCAGCATATTGCACATGGCCCGTCTGCTTCCGTCCGGCCGATATAGTAATTCTCTAAAGTCCAGCATAACCTACCTGACAAACCCTTTTCTGCCTGCATCATAATCCTTTTTCATTATATTAACTATAAATTTCCCTCTGTCAAAAGTCAAGTTTCTTGTGCATGCAGAACCACTCTATGACTCTTCAAAAATCAGGGTGCTATTGCCTACGCCGATCTCATCCCGGCTCCTTAAACGCACCTTCTCCTTTAGCTCTAACAGGGAACCATTTAAAAAGGTTCCATTCAGGGAGTTTAAATCCTCCAGGTAATACCCATCCTCCTCCCTGACGATCAGGGCATGAACCCGGCTGACCGATGCATCGTCCACAACCAGGTCGGCATATTCTTTCCGTTTCCCTACCACATACCGCGACCGGGTAAGGGGCATGCTTTCTCTTTCCGGATCCGCAAACCGGATACGCCCCACGATTTCTTCCCCTGATCCCAGAAACTGCGTATTTCTGTTTTCTTCTTTTGTATCCTCCGGCCGGATCAGTGTTACTTCTTCCCTTTTTTCCGATTTGAAATCGGTATATCTGCGGATTTTCTTCTTAACCGCCCACACCTGGTCCAGGTATCTGTTTTTCATCTTTTCCTTTATACTTTCTTTTACCCGTTCCGGTATGGTTTCCTGTTGCACCTCTGCTTCTGTCCTGATTTCCTGCTTCACAGGTTCCCTCTCTTCCAAGGTATTCTTTTGCGTTCTCACGGAAATGTCCAATAATGTCCCGATCCCTGCGTTTTCCCGTCCCATCGCTTCGTACAGCCTAAACAGGTAGGTTACATAGTCATTATCCCGGTAATCTGCTTCTTTCATAAGCCTGTCTAAAATCTGCATCAGTTTCTCCCTGGCAGACAGCTCTTCTCCGGTCTTTATGGGAAGATACCCAAAATACACTTTTTCCCCGTCCGGAGAGAAAAAGATCTCATCCATCCGGATCGCTTCCTCCCGCAAAGCATACTGCTCCACGGTTTGTATGATCCTGTCCAGTGACTCTACCAGGTTTCTTAGGGTATCTTCCTGAAAGTGCCCGGCCTTTTTTAAATCTTCCAGGGATTGGAGCCCTGTAATGTTGTACCAGAATTGTCCTTTTCCATCTGCCAGCATGAATTCCACCGGCAAGAATCCCGACAGGTGATTTCGCCGCAGCATTTCTAACTCATGGATCTTGAGTTTCCCTTTTTCAAAAGTGATCACCTGATAACTCTCCCTTAATTTTCGCCTATATGTTATGTTGCAATCTGTATTGTTCATATTCATTTCCCCCCAAATGTTTTATCCTTAGCGCCTGTGGCACCTCCATCAGGTATTCTCTCTTATAATCGCGGATCTGCTGCATGTTTTCACCATATAGTTTCAGGGACAGATCCGCAAACCCGCCTATCAGAAACAAAAAAACACACAGGATCACCGAAGCTTCTACGGTAAAGGAAGCCTTGCGCCTCCACCTGCTCCTTTCTGTCATCAAGCATCTTCCTCCTCTATAGCAAAATCGTTAGATAAGCACACAGTAAAAACGGGACAAAGGGCAGTTCCATTTTACGGCAGACCCTACCCAAGCCCAGACAGTATTTCAGAATCAGTACGATTCCGCATAATCCTGCTGCCATGACCGCCCGAAAAAACAGCACCATGGTATCCCCAAATCCCAGATAAGCACCGCATAGGGACAATATGCATGCATCTCCGCTGCCCATCATATTCTTATTCAGGGCACAGCTTATGTACAGTGCCACTCCAAAGCCGATTCCTCCCAGAAAAGACAACCAGCTTAGCGTGGGGGAAAGGATCTGTGCCAGCACTGCACCCACAAAGAATCCCCCCACATAGAACAAATGAATCTGCCGGGTTCTCAGATCATCTATCGCTGCAATGATCAAAACCAACAGCAACAAACCCTCCAGAATCCTATCCATCTTACCCCTCCTCTCCTTAAGGACCATAACAGGTCCTGCATGGCCTGTGACTGTCTGTTACTTTGGATTTCTCCACCTTCTGGATAAACCGCAAAAGGCTTTTGCACTCCCGCGTTCCATGATACCGGTCTCCTTCCGATGTGATGTAGACCTTGTCGTTGCAGACACCTTTCACACAACGCTCGCAAGGGTAATATTTTCCACCGGAGCGATTCCTGTACAGCTCGATATTTTTCAGGGCAACCTCCCGGATAGACACCTGCAGATGTTTGCATTGTGTGGTACGATGATACACTTTCCCTGTTTTGGTGATGTAAACCATCTCCTCATCCGATTCCCCGGACCGGTCGTAACCTGTCCAGTGCCGGATATACATTGTCTGCAGAAAGACCATACGGTTCTTTAAAACAGCAAACGGCACCGGCATCCGGTATTCTCCCCAGTAAAGTGTTGCCTCTCCTTCTTCCTGTGCACCATAAACCATCCCGGAAGCCTTGCTTTTAGATGCCCATTTTGCATAGCTGTCTGCTATCACCGTTTCTTCCACCAGCTTAGGCTCCATTGCCGACACCAATTCTGCATGCTCACTGACCTCGTACATTACCCGTACAGCAGCAACCTCTTTTTCCAGAAACGGAAAAAGCAAAAGAAGACAGCCTATACAAAAACTGAAAAACCCGATTGCTACCGCCGCTTCCACCGTAAGGGATGCCCGACAGGTTTTTGACCTTAACTTTTCTGTTCTATTCTTCACCAATACCCCCACTTTCCTGTTTCATCCGGACAAACTGCTGTCAGGAATACTCCTTAACCCTTCGGGGTCACAAAAATCATGCTTCCTGTTTAATGATTAAATGGGGATAATCATGGATTGAAAACGGGTTTTTCAGGAAACATGATCTTCGTGACCCACTGTTTCTTAGTAGTAATCCTCACTCCAGCTTACAACTTTACTGTAAACGGTCCGGGAATCCAACGGCACGGTCACCAGATTGACAAAAAGCCAGGGAATCTTTGCCCGGGCCTTTCCCTGTATGGCTGTGATCGTCCGGTCCACATAGAAGGTTCCTCTTTGGGTGCATGCATTTATGTGCTTCTCAATCACATCCAGGCTCCGCATAGCCATTTGCTCTGCCGGTTGAAAGAAAAGCAGAAGCTTTAAATAATCTTCATAACTGTACATGGGTGAGGATGCGGTTCCTAACAGGGAAATCTCTTTTCCTTCCATAAGCTTTTTCACATCATTTACTGCCTCTTCAAAAGACCAGCAAGCCAGAAAACCGTACTGTACTGCTTTAATTAAAACAGGATTTCCCGTAAATCCCACCAGGGCAAGACTCTCCGCCGAAGCTTTGGCTCTCTGCTGCGGATCGGCACAATACAATGCAAACTGTACTGTCTCACGGATCACCAGCAGTTTCTTGCATACCGCAGACAAATTTTCTCTGTCACTGTCTTTTCCGGCTACCAGATACTCCATCTGATAACGAAGCTCCTCCAGTGTCTGTTTTTCTGTGACCGCCTTGTTTTCCTGCGGCTTCTTTTCTTTTCGATAATCGGAAAATATCCGGCTGCAGTAACTTATTCCCAGCACTTTTTCCTGTGGTGTTATGGACCCTGTTGTTAACGTCCCCTTCTGTAATGTTCTTTTGCTGGGAGAGGTTCCGGTATCCATATAGGCAGATGAAATGGTCTGATCCGACAGTACCAGATCAAGTATGGGTCCGTTCCTTTGTCTGCCCGCCGAGGTCACAGGATTATCCTCCAATTCCCCGGTGCAACTGTCTCCTTCCTGGGACTGTGCCTTGAACTGACTGGCAGTCTGTAACGCTTCCAGTGCTTCCGCATATATTTTTTCCATATCCTTTTCCTGTCGGAAGACATCCTGGTCTGTATATTCGCCTAATAATTTCTCTGCTGCACTTTCCGGCAACAGGGAGGTCATATAAGCCGCCGTCTGACGTAAAAACACCTTTCCCTCCCCATCACTGAGCAGCTGATAGCCGCCATCTTCCATTTCAATGGCCGGATAGTTCAACAGATTCACTCTTGCAGAAAGAACACTGTGGTCCGTATGGTTTTTTTGTTCCCATTCTTTCTCATACTCCAGTTCCTCTGTCAGCATGGTTTCCACGATATCCCCGGTCCCTTCTTCAAACCGGCTGTAAATTTCATCAATACCCAGGATGCCATATTCTTCATAGAGCTCTTTTTGATAATTGGCCATGACGTTCCGACAGGCCAGGTGCACCCGGTCTTCCAGCAGATCGGACATCGCTGTTATCCGTACCCCATCCAGAAGAACAAACAACAGCGATGCTACCAGACACCAGACAAGCGCTGCAAAAACGGAGATTACGGCAGGTGCTTTGCGCCGCATCCTATACTTCTCCTGCTGAAGAGGTTATGGTGTCAAAAATGTCATTGACCAGTGACGTGATCTGTTCCTTAAAGATGAGCACAATGGCAATGAGCACCACCAAAATCAGAATCATCTCCACGGTTGATATTCCCCGTTGATCTTTCCAAATACAAAGTGTTCCTTTTTTCATACAATCTCTCCTTTTCTTACATAAAACTCATTTGCATCCAGGCCGGAACCATGAGGATGACCATGACCAGGCCCAGTAATAATGTGAGTGGCAATAGCATTCTTGTCTGTACTTTTTCTCCATCCTGTTTTGCTAACTGCAGCCGGCTCTGCTCCGACTCCTCTGCCTCTGCATATAATAACTGTCCCAGCCCCCGGCTGCCCTGCTCCTGATTCTGGATCAGCAAACTGACCAGCTTTCGGTACTGCCTGACATCACACGCATTGGCAAATTCCCATAATGCCTCATTGATACCCACACCGCTTTGTAATCTGCGCAGCAGGATCTCCAGCTCCTTTTGCAGCGCTCCTTCACCTCCCAGATGCTCTACGGCCAGCCTTCCTATGGCATATCGAAGACTCATCCCGCTTTCCAGCAATGCCGTTAATGCACCCACCAGCTGCGGATACTGCCGGACCAACCGGTCCTTTCGTTTCTGTTCCTGTTTACGGTATTCCTGATCCTGTTCTTTGTATACAAGAATCGCCGCCACCAAACCCAGCAATACGATCATATAAGGGGTCTTCTCTTTCTTTTCTTCCCAGAGAATGGCCTTCCCCTGATAAGTATCCGGCAACACAAAGGTCTCCCGGTCCCGGCTTTGTTTTTCCAGTTTTGTGATATAAGCCTGCAGGATTTCCTGTGGCTTTTCTTCTGTACCCGTAAGGGCCTTTTCCTCTTCCGGCTGCTGTTTCTTCTTATAATTCAAGGTCAGATCAAAGATCTCTTCTCCCCAGGTTACACGATAGTGATTGCTGCCACCCTGATTCCTCGTGATCGTCAGAGCATCTGTTGACTGCCCGTTCTGCATCAGGCTGCTGCACAACGCCAGCAGCGCCATCACAAGAAAAACCAGCAGCGACTTCCTTAACTTTTCTTTCCTGCTTTTCATAAATTACATCCCCTCAATCTGTATAAGCTTTAATCCCATGACCACAGCCAGCACATAGATAACCAGACAGATACTCATAAATACCACACCCTTCAAATTGCCATACAGTACGGTAAGATACCCCGGATTGGTAAGATTGATATAAAGTATGATAAGAATCGGCATGGCTGACATAATACTCTGCTCATATTTTCTGGAAGTAAGCAGGGTCTGGATTTCCTGCCTGGTTTCAATCCGGGCCGATATGGAACGGGTGGTTTTGGCAATGATAAGACATAAATCTCCACCGGTCCGTCTGCCAAACAGAAAAACCTGAAGAAATAAGGTCAATTCTTCCTCTTTCCTCTGCTCTCCCCAGGCCTTCAAAACTTCCTCAGTCTGTGCGGATAATCCGATCTGCCGGCACATCTTTTCTACGTCCCTGTATATGAAAGATTGTTGTCCCCACTGTTTTTCCAATTCCGGAAGGGTATGTTCCATAGCTTTTTCCATGGAATCCCCTACCTGGAGATTTCCGGACAGCAACTGCAAAAAATCCCGCAGCTGTATGGAAAACCTCTGCCTCTTCTCTTTTTGCTGCCGTGCCCGGCAATATTTTGAGTAAGGATACAAACCCGGAAGAATTACCGGTAGAATCCAAATAGACCGATAGAAACAATAACTAATGAGAAAAATCACGATTGCAGCAAAGGAAAACTGCTTTATCCAGAATCTTATGTCCCTTTGTTTTTCCCTCCAGATTGCAGGGTAGTCTGCTTTGTTTTTCTTCATGTGCTCTCCTCTCGTTTGTAAATACTGTGGTACATAATCTCCTCCTTGTTCATTCCGTTGATATGAATGATTTCATCCAGCTTGCGGCTTCCGTCCGGATATTTTTTCACATGAGCGATCACCTGTATACCGGAAGCGATCTGCGCCCGAATTGCCTTTAATGGCAGATCCATGGCCATGAGCACCATGGTTTCCAGTCTGGACAGCGAATCCCTGCAGGTATTCGCATGTAACGTGCTTAAGGAACCCTGATGTCCCGTGTTTAACGTCTGCAAAAGATCCAGAGCTTCCGGTCCCCGTACCTCTCCCACGATGATGCGGTCCGGCCTCATTCGCAGAGATGCTTTGATCAGATCCCGCATGGTCACTGCCAATGCTCCTTCTTCCGTTGCATCTCTGCATTCTAAGCGTATGAGATTGGGAGAGTTCTGGAGTCTTAATTCTGCGGAATCTTCTATGGTAATGACCCTCTCCTGTCGGGAGATTGCAGCAGACAGTGCATTTAACAACGTGGTTTTCCCGCTTCCCGTTCCCCCTGTAATGAGGATGGTCTGCTTTTCCTTCACCAGTCTCTCCAGGTAATCCGCTTCCTGCTGCCTCATGGTGCCGTTTTGAACCAAAAAAGAAAGACTCATGACATCCTGGGAGAATTTTCGTATGGTCACCACCGGTCCCTGAAGGGAAATGGGACCAAGCACGATATGTACTCTGGATCCATCCCTTAACCGGGTATCTACGATGGGAGTCCGGGTGTTCACCCGCCTGTTATGTTCCCCCACGATCTGGTCGATGATTTCCCGTAACCGGGTTTCACTTTCAAAGGATTTGTCAAATGGATACAGGCATCCGTTCTTTTCATAGAAAATGTGATCCGGTCCGTTGATCATAACCTCTGTCACTTCTTCATCCTGCATCAGGTCCTCAATGATGTCCAACCGTTTCAGGGAATTATAGAGTGTTTCCTGTGCAAGATGCCAATCTGCATACCGAAATCCCACTTCCCGTTCTTTTTGTGCCACTACCCGTTGTACGGTATTTAAGATCATGCTGTCATTATAATCCGACTGCTGCTCCAGATCCCGGAGAATCTCCTTTCGTAATTGTTTCAGTAATTCCTTATCCAACTTTATACTCCCACTCCTTTATCATAAGATCTACCGGATCCGGATTCAGTTTGTTTAAGAAAGCCTGCCAGTCCATGTATCTTATGTCGTAGCTTTCCCGAATCTCTTCCTGCGCCGGAATGACACAGTACAATTCCGATGCCTTCTGCAGGATCTTTTCCAGACCATAGGCCAGTTCACTTAAATCCAGGATGATCTGATCATACAGACCGAAGGATAATACTTTTTCTAAAAGTATTGCAAACTCCTCCTTCATCTCAGTCACATGGACAGGATTGTGAAAATAGGCCAGATAATCGTATCCCGGTGCCTTTCGTACGGCTGCCAGAATCTTCTCCCGGGTTATGGCCTCCTTTCCCTGACTGTACACATAGAAACACAAGGCAGACAGATCGATCTGTCCTTCACAATCCTGCTTTTCCTCTTTGCTTGTAATACCAAAGCCACCGTAATGGATATACAAAACCTTCTCCATGGAGCCCATCTTTCTTGCAAATTGCTTGGCTGCCAGTGTCTGGGCACAGTTTCCTCCCGGTGTAAAAAATAAGATCAGCCTGGTTGTCTTCTGTTGCACATCCGGCAGGAGCCTGTATCCTGTTTTAAACAGCAGCTCCCGCATCATATGGTCTGTGTTCTGATATCTGTATATACTTCTGTCATTTGACTGCAGTTCCTCCGAAAGATAAAACACCTCTTTTCCCTCTTCCCCGGCTTCTCCTGACTCTGTTACCAGGATTTCTTCTTCTCCTTCTTCCTGTACCACAAGAAAATACTCCTGCCAGTGTTTGCGGACATAATCTGCCATCATCCCCTGGTAATCCCTGTCGGCACAGCAAAATCTCAGCCTTTTCCTCATTTTCCCCTCCTCTTTTGCACAACAAAAAGACCTGCTGCAATTCTTCCGCTTTTAAAAATAATCCTTGAAATCTCTGGAGCGAATTGCTCCGGAACGCCAACAGATAAAAGGTTGGCTCTCCTGCATCGGATCCGATGCATTGGTTTTTATGTAGTTGACATTATAATACGGTCTTATTCATTTGCCAACTGGCAATTTTTCACAAAAAAAGGCTTGAGAGAATTCAGACAATTTCTCCCAAGCCTTGATTTTCTTCCTGTTTTACCTGTCAATATACCGTTGTTTTTTATTTAAATTTCACGGCAGTACCATATACCATGACTTCGCTGGCTCCCTGCATGACGGCAGAGGAAGCATACCGGACATTAATAATGGCATCTGCACCAAGACCGACAGCCTCATCTACCATTCGCTTGGTAGCAATTTGTCTGGCTTCATCAATCATTTCCGTATAACCCTTAATCTCTCCTCCTACCAGCGTTTTCATTCCTGCCATAAAATCCCGGCCGATATGCTTAGACTGTACGACGCCTCCTTTTACAATTCCCAGCGCCTCAATCTCCTGATCCGGTACATAACTAATACTTAGAAGCTTCATATTCTTCTCCTCCTTTGATTTCTTTCATTCTCAAGGTTAATGCCATGACGATTCCCACGATGACTGCGGTGGGGATTCCCACCAGAAATACCAAAAGTCCCACAGGCATTCCCGGTTCTGCTCCGTTTGCCCAAATGATCAGTCCAATGACCACTCCCATGAGCACCATCATCACCAGGGCCGCCACTACAGCCGCCACGGACTTCTGCCTCTGGTCTTTTTTCTTTACATCTACCATTGTCTGACCCTCCTTTTCCATCAGATTCATCTGCGCAAGGTAGGTTGTCAGGTTTTCATGATTCCAGGTAAACCGGCTGTCGATCATGTTATTGCACAGTTCTTTCATCTTTCCGATTGCTTTCTGCTGTTCCGTAAGCCGAAGTATCTGGTGCTCCAAAACCACCTGAAAATCCTTTTTCTCATTTAACAAATCCCGGATCTCTTCAATAGATATCCCCATCATTCTTAAGATCTTAATGGTCTTTAGGATGTTCACGTCAGCTTCACTGTAATCCCGGTATCCGTTTTCCTTATTTCGCCCGGGACTTAACAGATTCTCCTGCTCATAAAAACGGATATTCTTTTTGGTGATCCCAACCAGACTTTCTACCTCGTTTATCTTCATGTTTTTCCTCCTGATATAGTGAAACTACACCTTCCACCTTGTGGAAGGTCAATACTTTTTTGAAAAAATATTACTTTTTTACATATTTTAAACCATTTTAGGAAATACTTACATACACGGAGGTGTAAAACATGCTTTTTTTTAAAAAACCAAAATCCATTCCTTTATCGGCTTCGGTTATCAATACCAACGATGCCAGGGAATTATCCCGTCTCAAAGATCAGGTGTCGGCAGCCTATGCCAATCTGAATTATGTGACGGAACCTGCTTTGATCGACAGTTGGATCTATGAGATAAACGCAGCTTCTCTTCGTTACGAATCCTACCTGAATCACGTAAAAAACGGCACAGACTAGGCTGTCTGTGCCGTTTGAATAATACGCCTTATGCGAAGAATCCTCTTTTTTCATCATCCATATATACTTCGTTCATACTGGTCTTTCCGTAGGTTATACCGGCCACCACCGTTTGGGAATTCTTCATCAGCGGTTCGGAAGTATCTGCTTTTTCCATTCCCTGAATACCGATGTACAAATTGTCCAGTATCTTCCGGCAGTTTTCCATCCCGTCCAGATTCTTTTTCACTCTGCACAATGCCAACTGGTTTTGGCAAAAGCGATAGAGCCGGTACAACTGGCCGGAAATCTCATAGCTATGATCCAGAATATCCTCCAGATGCCTTACGATGCTTTCGATCCTGGTAAGATCCATCTTTACTTCTTCCCAGTGACCCTCTTCATAGTCTCTTCTTGCATCTTCCATATAAGCAAAGATCATATCGTACTGTACTACAATGAGGGCGCTGCGGTTCGCATTTACAATGCGGGCCGTAAACTCCTGTTTCTGCTCTTTTTTCATGCTTAAACCTCTCACAAGCTCAGCCGGCAAGCAGCCTTTCTTGTTATGAACAAAATCCCGGCTTTAACGTCTCCTGTTAAAGCCGGTAAAGAACTTCTTAACTTACTGCAACAACTGTAGGGCCTGCTCCGGCAGGTCATTGGCCTGGGCAAGAACCGAGGTCGCTGCCTGCACCAACACATTCATCTGGGTGTAGGTGGACATTTCCGATGCCATATCCACATCTTCAATCCGAGAAAGCGCTGCATTCATGTTTTCATCTGTCTCATCCAGACTGTCAACCGCATAATCTAAACGGTTCTGTGCGGCACCAAGACTGCTCCTTACATTGGATACTTTTTCCAGCGCTTTATCTAAAGCGTCAATGGCTTTATCCGGTCCGGAAGCCTTTGTAACATCCAGATCATCAATCCGCAGGGCTTTGGTAGACATATCCGGTATATCCACATCAATGGTCTGATACTGGTTGGCTCCAACCTGAAGGGACATATTTCCGATATCCGTAACCTGCAGTAAAATGCTTTGGACATCCGCGCCGGTATCGGGATCAGTATCATTAAAGAATCCTCCTTCTTTCAGATCAAAGGATATAGAGAATCCATTGCGATCTGTGATGGATACCGTATTTCCACTGGTAAGAACCGTAGCCTGGCGGGTAAAAGTATCACCGGTCAGTTTGATTTCCACATCGGATCCGGTTCGTGTCTGTTCTGCAGCTGTCAGTCCAAAAAATCCTGCAAAATTGTCATCGGAACAGGAAATGGTAATCTGCTCTGTTTTTCCCGTTTTCTGGGAAACAAAAGCCAATGCGTCACCAAACTGGTATCCGCCTGCTTTGGGAATGTATCCCTCGGTTTCCAAATTGTCCCGACGGTCTGCATCACTGGGAATATCGTTGGCCTCTCCATTGTAGCATACCAGATTAACACCTGCTTTTTCACAGGCATCGCGCAAAGCCGTGTATACTTCAGCTTCGGTTTCTCCCCCTTTGAAAGAAACGCCTACTCCGTTAATGGAGATCTGGCCCTCCGGTATGGCGGGTATAGTTGCTACCGGATCATTCGGGTCCTGAACCTGATAATTATCCAGGTTAGCCGGTTTTGCCGTCATCACTGCCCGGGTGGCATCCTTTGTAGCATACATGGAATAATCCCCGGTATTTACGGTAGAACTTACCTCTACCAAAGAAACCTGTCTTGTATTGGCATACACCCTGCTGGATAAAGAACCATCCAGGAGGGTTTTCTTATTAAACTCTGTATCCGAGGATATGCGGTCAATTTCTGACTTTAATGCATCAATCTCTTTTTGGATCGAATCCAGATCTTCCTCCGCATTGGTACCGTTTGCTGCCTGTACGGACAGCTCTCTCATTCTCTGGAGCATGGAGGTCACTTCCTGCAGCGCACCTTCTGCGGTCTGAATGACACTGATTCCGTCCGATGCATTTCGGGATGCACGCTCCAAACCCCGGATCTGGGTTTTCATTTTTGCGGAAAGCGCCATTCCTGCCGGATCATCCGATGCACGGTTAATCCGATATCCAGAGGATAACTTTTCCAAAGAAGAAGTCAGTGCACTTTCATTTTGTAATAATTTTGTATTTGCCACATAGGCTGACATATTATAATTGATCTTCATATAGGCATCTCTCCTCTTACCTTCTATGTATCGGCAGATTTCTTACGTTTCTTTACTGCCGCTTCCTTGTTAACCATTACGATACCTCTTTCCTGTTTCCAAGCCCGGATAAAGACTTAAGAAATACTCTTGCTATGGTATACAGCGCTTTGGTCTGCACCGGAGAACCTGTGTTTTCCCCGGTACCGCTTCCCCTGTAAAACTGCTCCAGAGATAGTTCCCTGCCGGAAACATAAGCCATAGAAGGCTTACCGGGAAGCTCTACTCCCGCCTCTGAAAGCTCTTTTACAAGTTCACTGCACAATCTTTCCTCCGTCTGTTCCAACTGACGGCTACTGTCCGGACTATCCGTAACGATATACCCCTTCAGCCCATTGCCGGCCATGGAAAATTCGGCTGCCAGTTTTCCCAGTGTTTCGGTCTGGGTAGTAATACAAACCTTTCCCTTTTCTTCTTTTCCCCGTACGATCTTTAAGCTGACACAGCCCATCTCGTCAGCCACCAGTACAGGAATGGCATATTCTTCTTTTTTTCCAAGCTCTGATAAGATATTTAACTGCCGGCTTTCCATCTGCATCTGACGGATATCCAGACTGCTGATGTTCTCCTGCTCTATCATTCCTTCCATGACCTGCTCCGCCGTGTCTGCCAATGCCTTTTGTGCTTCTGCCATTTCCTCCGGTGTCTTGACCGCTTCACTGAAGTTTTCCCAGATCTTCTGCTTTTCCTCTGCCACTTCCTGCAACAGTTCGGCATGACCGGAATGCCTTTCAAATAGGGATTTATATAATTTATTCCGGTTTTTCATCAAATCTGCTACCGCCAGGATGTTTTCGGCACTTTTGGGTATATCCAGCTGCCGGAACAACTCTTCCAGATCCCGGTTATGACTGATTTCCGTATAAGCCTGCCGGATCTGCTCCTGGCTCTGCTTCATCATCTTCTGCTCGTAATCTGCTTCTTCCTTTTCTTCTGCCTGGCGGACAGCCTCCAACAGCTGTTCCGGGGTAAGGTTCAGCAGATCCTCGCCTCCTACGGCTTTTTCTTTTGCTTCCAGAAGCTTACCCGGTGTTATTTCATAAAGTGTATTCTCCACACAGGCACTCTCATAAGCAGCCTCAACCTGCTGGGTAATGGAAAGATCAGCTACGAAATCCTCTGCTTTTTCTCCGGTCTGATCTCCGGCTGTCAGGTCAATTCCTCCGGACTTCATGGTGCGTACCTGGGTCATCAGATTACGAAGGGTCAGTTTTTCTCCGGACAGGATCACTGCACCCACAGCTGCTCCATCGCTTTTTTCCACCTGTCGCAACAGACGGTATATCCCGATAAAACTGTCTTTCTCCTGTTCGCTGATCTCTCCCTGCTGCTCTAACTGCACCAGAAATCTGCTGTATCGCTGTGTATCCTTGTCATCCAGTGTATTTCTGATCTCTTCTGCTTTTGATAGAACATCTTCCAGAGAATGATCCAGCGGATTATAGCCTTCCCGGATCATGGAAAGCACCACTTTGGGAGTCATGGCATGAAACAGAGTCTGTACCTGCTCGTCTTTCTGTTTCATACCGAGAACATTTTCCGCTGTTATTTCTGTCTGATTATATGCCAGAATCCGGACCGCGCGCTGATTGGATGCGTTTACTTCAAGATCCAGATCATCCAGGATATCATCCACATTTCGAAAGGCCTTGTTTATGGAATCTCCCAAATCCGGTCGTACCTGGGTCATCATGGTTTCATAGGCGCCGTTTGCTTTTTCGTAAGATATCTTTTGCTCTTTGTTTTCTGCAGTCTCTGCAATCGTCTGGCGAACCTCAAACAGACTATTCTCCATGGAAAGATAACCCAGAACATATGCCGGTGCTTCTTTCATTTCCTGTAAGGCCTGTGTGGTATCCGTAAACTGCTGCCTGCTCATTGCTCCATCCACAGACGTGCCGCTTCCGTACAGGATTTTGCCAAGGGCTTCTTCCTGTTTTTTCAATTCTTCTACCAGATTCTCAAGGGGTTCGGTTTCAATATGAATCCCTTGTTTTAGCAGGGACAAATTCGCCTGCGCACTCATATACAAACGAACCTGCTCCAAAGTGCGTCTTGCGGATACCAGACGGTACGTCTCTTTCGTCTCCGATATCCCCTTCTCTGCAGTCGGATTTTCTGTTACCGGATCGGTTTGTAGCAACGGTTCGGTTTCACTATTCTTTTCTGTCCTCTGGACAATTTCGATTGCCAGATTGGCAATGGTAATCTCCTTATCCTGCTTTATCAGGCTTTCTACATCTTCTGTTATTGCAGTATCCACGATCTTATCCGCTGTAATTGCCCTCTCCTGCCAGGAAAAACCGGGTAAAAGCATACCTGCGGTTGCTGTACGTCCCAGTGTCATCGCATCTTTCATGGATTGCAGTATCTCCTGTTCACTTGCCGGGAGCTGTACCTGCTCAAGCTGTACCACATAATCATAGTTTTTCCGGGTCAGATCCACCCCGTTTTCCACCATGGTTACCGCGCGCTCCAGTGCAGATGGTGTAACCTCAATGGAAAGCTCTTCCATGCGCCGTATGATCTGGTCCTTCAGATCTTCCCCTATTTGCAGTTTATGACCCTGGTTCGTTTCTTCCATTCCTGCTATCACACTTTTTGCCTGATAGAAATTCCCGATGGAAGGTTCCAGTTCATTTCCTGCCAGATAACAAATCTCCTCCCGTGTGGGCGTGACAAGTTTACATGCCATCTCATAAGCGGATATAGCTGTAGGCGACATGCTGCTTAATTCTTCCAAAGATAAATCTGCAATCTGAGCAACCTGTGTATTTCCACCTTCGATGAGTTCCATCTGGATCTTATCCACAACCGTTACCAGATTTTCCTCATCTTCTTCGGATAAATCCACGCCTTCTTCCTGTGCTTTTTCCACCAGGGAATCATTCATGACTCCTGCCACATATTCTGCATGGTTTGTGGTCTGGCTTTCTGTTATGGATTTTGCCTTTTGTGAAAGAGAACCCATGGTCTGTTCTCCATCAGTTGCCGGTGCTGCAGGTGCAAAAAAACCGGTGTTACCGGTTTTAGATGTTTCTGCCGTACTGACTACGGGCGTTTTTATTTCTTTGATCTGTTCTGTATTTGACTGAATCTGCTGTATATACATAAAAAAAACCGTCCTTTTATCCTGTTACATGTATTGTCGGATAAATGGACGGTATTCTTTAATGTTCTTCTTTGATCACATAGGTCAGGAAAATATTTCCCGCATCCTTAAACATCTCCCTGGCACTGTCTATGGATATTGTTTTCACGTCATTATCGGCCGGATTATAATAATCAACCCGGTCTTTGGTATATCCGCAAAGCAGAACCGGTTTACTGGCATCTGCCATGGCGTATACCAGATATCCCTGGTCCACATAATAAAACATCTGATCCAGGCTGCAGCCTGTAAGATCCAGGACGGTGGCTCCCGGTAAAAGTGTCTGCAGGATCTCTTTGGCAGTACGACCGCTGTCCAGCAGTTCCCCTACAGAAATGGATACGCCCTCAGTACCTAAGATCACACTTAATGCCCGTTCTACATTACCGGTTCCAACTTTAGAGGTATCCACATACATACCCGGCAGGGTATTTTTGTACATGCTCTTAGCCTGCTGCCAAATGTATTGTGCTTTTCCGTCTACCACCACACCGGTTTGCTCCGATGCTGCTTTCACGGCTTCGGCTTCATTGGGACTGATCAATACTACCTGTCCCTTTGCATAGGCATAATAGTAGTTTTCTTCCCCTGTATTTTCTATCTCCATAGTGCGGTTATCTTTATATGCCACCAGTTTGGCAGCCAGTAAGTTTGGATTCTGGTCTGCAATCCCTGCCGACATCTGGATTGTTACCTGTGTCTGTTTCTTTTCACTGACTACCAGCTGCAGTGTCGTTGTTTCTTCGGAATCTCCCTTCATATTCATGATGGTATCCTGGCTGATGGGAACGTAACTTCCACCGGAGTATTTTACACGCTCTAATCGGATCGTATAGCCCTCTGTGGTCACATCTATGATGTAAATGTTTTTCTTATGATAGTCTTTCTTGATCTCTCCGTCTTCACCCAGGATCTCCACTGTATGCATCGGGAAAATGGTTACTCCGGATACCCCGGCAGAAACCTGTTTTCGTTTCGCCCTTCCCAGAATGAGATCCGTTTCCATAAATCCCAAAGGACGAATGTATTCATTGTCCTTGGCCCGGATGATCTGTTCTGTTCCCGTTGCCATATTATACAGGTGGAGGATTTCTCCTGCATCAGCGTTTCCTCCTTCAATCCATGCCAGACGGCTGTTATCGGGTGAAACGCAGAACCATTTCTCCCCATTTCCCTGGGCCAGTACTTTTTTCTTACGGGTATTCAGATCGATCTGATAGATGATTCCTTCCGTCATAATATAAAACTGATTGTTATCATTTACATACATGACTTTTCCCAGAACCTCATCAATCATCTGGTAAGATTTATTAAAGGGGATCCATACCAGCTCTTCGATGGTATTTACGATACTGTCATAATGGAAAACGGAAATCCCCACAACACCCTCGTGAATTCCCCGGTTCATATAACCATACACAATGAAATCCATACTTCCCGTTTCATCTACCCGGATGATACGGATACTGTGCTGGCTGTTATTCTCCCTTAAGTCAATCTGTTCATATCCGCGGAAGCTGAATACTCTGGACAGGCTTTTATTAAGGTTATTGTATTCCCACAGATCTCCCTCCTGTACAAAACCGAGAATGGTGCCGGTTTCATTGCTGATGTAGTTTACCTCTTCGGAACGGATCCCCAGATTGATACCGCTTGGAGTAAAATTGTCTCCGTCCTCCCGGAAGATCTGGTTTACGGTCCGTTGGAAATCTAACAGAAACATCCTCTCCTGTCCGTAACGGATCCGATAGTATTCTTCTACGTTATAATACTCCGCCTCTCCATTGCTTCCCTTGGAACCCAGCACATAAGACAGGATCACCACGCTGTACTCTTTCTTGACCTCTTTCACGGAAGTCTGTACCGGACCTACTACGGAACAGTCCAAATCCGCCCAGAATAACTGATCCAGGGAAGAATGGATATCCACCATGTGAAGGTCGTTGTTGGCACGAACACTGTCCGGTTCCATATATGTGCTTAATTCCCGCTGATTATCTTTATCAAAGGTTTTTTCGTGAAAATCCCAGGCAAAAGTTATGCACTCCTTTACATGCATCTGCTTCGGGATGATGATCCTTGTATAATAATTGATCTGCTTTTTCCCGATACCCAGTTGAATGATCATCTGGTACTCCACGTTTTCATCCAGCAGATTCTGGATCTGAAACGTGGTATCAATAGACTGACCGTTTTTTTCATACCGGGTAACCTCGGTATCCTCCACAAGCCGGCTGGAATCCAGTGTCCGGATCTCATAGCGGATACTGTCTATGCTGCTTCCATAGGTATCTATATGAACAGGAAGTATCAGATCCTCACTTAAGGCTGTAATGGTATCCCTGGTATATACGGGATCCATCTCATAATCGTAGCCGTACAGAGGGTTTATCTGCTTTTCTTCTTCCACAAAATAAAGTACCGGTAGGGTGGCATCTGACATGGTGGTGGTAAGATCTTCTCCCTCGGAATTAAATACCAGCTCCAGAATGATTACCGCTGCCACAAAAATCCCTGCCAGACAGCCTGCCTTTATGAACCCTTTTTTCATTTTTTCTCCTCATCCAATAACTGACTTAACAGGGGTGTTACCCCTAAATAGGACATTGCCTTACGGTAATCCGGTCCCTCCTTCTTTCCTACCCTGATCTTGGGTTTTCCGGTGGATTTGACAGCCCGGATCAAAATGTTCTTAGGCGTATGTTCCATATCAATAAATTCTAAGAGCTGTACCTGGTACCCCTGCTCTTTTAAAATCTCGGCACGCATAGCATCTGTAAACAGTGCCGCACTTCTTTCCTGAATGATCCCGTAAGAAAAGAGTGCGGCCAGATCATGCTGCTTTTTCTCTTTTTTCATCTGCCGGTTTAGCTCATGCTGGCAGCAGGGAACGGATAAAATAATACCTGCTCCCCATTTTACCGCTTTATATAAAGCATAGTCTGTTGCAGTATCACAGGCATGAAGGGTCACTACCATATCTACGGCATTTACCTGCTCATAGTCTGCAATATCGCCGGTTAAAAACATCAGCTTTTCATATCCGTATCTGTCTTTTAATTCATTGCAATGCCGGATCACGTCTTCTTTTAAATCCAATCCGATCATTCGGATATCCATCCCCAGTTTTTCATGGAGATAATAATACATGGCAAAAGTAAGATACGACTTTCCGCAACCAAAGTCAAGGATTACCGCTTCCCGATCTTTGGGAAGACAATCCTCCACATCTTTGATAAATTCCAGAAAACGATTGATCTGACGGAATTTGTCATATTTTGACTCAACAATTTTACCCTGTTTTGTCATGACCCCCAGATCCACCAGAAAGGGTACATTTTCCCCCGCTTCGATCAGATATTCTTTCTTCCGGTTGTGGCTTAGTACTTCCGATGAAGCCGTAAAACCGGCTGTAGTTTCGGCCGGGCTTTTCTTTTTTTTCTTAATGGTCATGGTTCCTTTTTTACTGACCAAAACCGTGGCGGACATGGTGGCAGAACTTAGCTGAAGCTGCTTAAATCCTTCCATTTGATGGAGGATCGTTTTCAACGCATCCTCCACTGCCAGGTTTTCATGGAATACCTGTTTTTCCGTATAGTTTGCCACTTGGAAACACAGTTTATTCTGTAGCAGAATGGGGCGGATGTGAATTTTCTTCACTCCGCCCTTCTGTCTTGGGTTACTGATCACGATCTGCTGTAATTGATCATTCATCTGAGATTCTAATAGTTCTTTTAATTCGTCCATATTCATCAATATTTAAAAATAACCGCTTCATATCCCTTTAGCGGATATGCAAAGGAATATTCTCTTGCATCACATTCCTGTTTCTCGGCAATAAACTCCTCTTTATCGCAAAGACTTTCCGATCCGAACTGACTGCAGGCACTTGTCAGAAGCTTTGTGTATTTCTTTTTCCTGGGCACTCCAACCCTGAAATCCGGTCTGTCCACCGGTGTGAAATTTAATACTACAAGGATATTATTCCGCTTCGTGGGACTTTTACGGATAAAGCTGAAAATACTCCGGTCCCCGTCTGTGCTGTTGATCCATTCAAATCCTTCCCAGTCATGATCATGGCTATACAGGGCAGGATATTTTCTGTATAGCTGCAACAGAGAACGCATAAACTGTTGCACCATCCGGTGTTCCGGCTGATCAAGCAGGAACCAGTCTAATTCCCTCTCTTCGCTCCACTCCCGGCGCTGTGCAATATCCTGACCCATGAACAACAATTTTTTACCGGGATGCGTCATCAGGTAACAATACCCCAGCATGAGGTTCCGAAATTTATCAAATCCCAGGCCCGGCATTTTTTCCAGCATGGAGCACTTTAAGTGTACAACCTCGTCATGGGATAGTACCAGGATAAATTTCTCACTTTCATTGTAGCTCATGCCAAATGTCATCAGATGATGATTATATTTACGAAATAGCGGATCCAGCTTCATATACTCTAAAAAGTCATGCATCCATCCCATATTCCATTTGTAGGTAAATCCTAAGCCCCCCTCTTTGGCGGGAGCTGTTACCTTAGGCCATGCTGTACTTTCCTCGGCAATCATCATGACAGAAGGATACTTCTTTTTCATGATGCTGTTTAAATGGCGGAAAAACTCAATGGCTTCGAGATTCTTATTCTCACCGTATTGGTTGGGAACCCATTGTCCGTCCTGCTTTCCGTAATCCAGATACAGCATGGATGCCACCGCATCCACCCGCAGTCCGTCTATATGGAACTCTTTTACCCAGTATAGTGCACTTCCGATAAGGAAATTAATGACTTCATTTTTCCCGTAATCAAAAATCTTGGTTCCCCAGTCCGGATGTTCCCCTTTGCGGGGATCCGCATATTCATATAAGGGTTCTCCATCAAAATCTGCCAGTCCATGGGCATCTCTCGGAAAATGAGCCGGTACCCAGTCCAGGATCACCCCTATTCCGGCCTGATGAAGCTGATCCACCAGATACGCAAAATCCTCCGGTCTTCCATAGCGGGAGGTGGGAGCATAATAACCTGTAACCTGGTAGCCCCAGGAACCATCGTAAGGATATTCACAAATACCCATGAGCTCTACATGCGTGTAACCCATTTCCTTTACATAGGGAATCAGCACTCCGGCCAGTTCCCGGTAACTATACAGGGCCTCATCCTCTTCCCGCCCGGGATGGCGCATAAAGGAGCCGGGATGGACTTCCAGGATCGCCATAGGATGGTCGGTCTTTGCTTTTTCATCACGATTCCGGATCCACTTTCTATCCTTCCACCGATGCGGTAATTCCGGTACAACAATGGAGGCTGTATCCGGCCGGACTTGGGCATAGCGGGCATAGGGATCTGCTTTATATAACTTCCGCCCGTCTCTGGTGGTAATACAGAACTTGTACATCGCACCACTTTCTACCCCGGGAATAAACAATTCATAAATACCACCTTCCGATGGTGTTCCCATATCATGAATCCCATCTGTCCAGTCGTTGAACTGACCTACGACACTGACAGCTTTTGCATGAGGCGCCCAAACTGCAAAAAAGCAGCCATTTTTCCCGCTGCTTTTTCCCAGATGTGCCCCTAGTTTATGATATATCTCATAATGTGTTCCTTCTCCAAACAGATAGCAATCCATTTCTGTGATATATTTCATAGCTGCACCTTCCTGTCTTACTCAAAATCTTTTTCGTGAATGATTATTTTTCCTTCCTCTGTATGTTTCTTTCTGAATGCCTTCGTTAAGCCGCCTTTGGAGGCCCGGTTCATGGCTTCATCCATGATCTCTTTTACTTCCGCAACATAAGTTGCCCGGTCCACCTTCTGTATATTACTGATCCGCTTATAAAGGGCAAGAATTGCAATCTCTTCAATCTCATAGCCGGCTTCCTGTGCATAGCTTTTTGCAAAATGAACTAATTCATCACTGGTAAATACCGGAATGGTAATCTTTTGATCAAATTTCTTTGTTAAGGACTGGGAGATTGCCATGGCCTGGCGCAATCCTGCAGCGGTATCTTCCATGATCACGGTAACGCCACCGGCAGCCCCTTCCATTGCCAATGCCAGAGCCTCCGCCGTATCCCGGTTTAAATCTCCGGCTTTTTCTATGATCAGATATCCTCCCCTGACTTTACCCATCAGGCTCAAGATATTCTTCTGGTTTAATACCGATGCTTTTATCTTTCCAACCCGCTGGCCCATAGAGGGTTGTTCTGTATGCAATGCCTTGATCAGGTCCAATGCCAGGGCCGTTTTACCGGATCCTCGTCCGCCTTCAATGATGAGATTGCCGGTGGAAGAATTGCCGGTTAAATGATTCCGGATCATGGCATCCATGGTCTGGCAGAGTTGTTTTTCCATACCGTCTACCTTCAGGAAATATGCAAAGTATTCCTTCTGCTTATCCGTTAAAAAGGTTATCCTGTGCGGCTTTTCCTCTTCCTCCTCTGTATCCGGTTCGTCATCCTCCTCTGCCGCATCCCGGGGTTCTTCTATGGACTCTTCGTCTGCCTCGGGCTCTTCGTACGTGTCTTTTTCTTCCTTTAAATCCGACTCCTCGTACGCGCTTTCCTCTTCCTCATAATCCGGCTCTCCGAATGCGCCCTCCTCTTCCCGTAGATCAGGCTCTTTGTATTCGATTTCATCTTCCGGGATTTCATCCAGCTTTTTGGTATACTGCTCTTCCATCAGCTGTTGAGGTGTCTTTCCTGCCTCCAGCTGCGGAATCACATCCTGAAGCCGATCCATAATGTTTTCTGCCTCTTTCAAAGCTCTTGCTTTTGCAGACTCCAGACGTTTCTGCTCTGCCACCTCCATGGCCGCCTGTGCTGCCTGTTTGGTCTTTTCCCACTCTTTTAAGACCTCTTCTATACTCATCTGTCCTGTGATCTGTTTTTCAAAAGTTGGCTGCTCCGGAACCTGAAGGCTCATCTGTCCTCCCTGTTCCTCCGCCAGCATTTCCTGAAAATCAATCTTCAAGGATCCGTCAATCTCTTCATCCGTTTCTATATGCCCGAATCTGTCATCCTCTTCCGGAAGTTTGTTTTCTTCAGGGATCTTCAGATAAGGAATGGTATTCACCAGCTCCTTGATCTGCTCCATGTGACTTGAGACGGTTTCCTTCTCTGTGGCCTCCATGATCTTTTTCATGTTCTCTGCCAGTTCCTGTTGAAGATTGACGGTATTAAAAGTCGGTGACGGTATCTCCACCTGTGGGATCACTCTGGCCTCGGACAGGATCTCTCCACTCATTAACTCGTCATCCGGATTTACTTCCACTTTTCCGCTGCGATTCTGCTTGATCCGGCGGAATTTCTTTTCCTGCTCGGCTGTTAAAGGCTGGTAAAGCATCTTTAATTCCAATGCTTTCTCCACAAACTTTCCTTCTCCGTACCAAAGAATCAATTCATCACATAAATCCACACATTTTCCTGCCATTCCGGCTTTGTGGTACAGGGCAGCCAATTCATAGGTCCATCGTTCCGAGCTCTCCCTCTCCTTAAACTCTTCCAGAATGCTGATAAGCTCTGCTACCGAAGCTCCCTTCGCCTGTGCGATCTGATATTTCAGGATGTAGCGCATATTGTCCGTAGGCGCGATTCCTACGAATTCATCATAATACTCTTCCGCTTCATCAATGTCCCCGGATTTCACTGCCACCAGGGCAAGACGATACACAATGGTTCTTCCGATAGGCGAACGGTCATAGGCTTCCCGCAGCATCGCTTTACTCTCTTCGTAACGGTGCGCCTTTTCATATACTTCGCCGGCAAGACAAAGGGCGGATACCATCCTGACCTTTTTCCAGTTGATAGAATCAACGATCTGCGCAGCCTCGTCAATCTTTCCTTCGGAAAGCTTTTTTCTGATTTCATCCAGTTTTAATTTATACTCATATCTATCCATTTTCCCACCCTCGTTGTGCACAAATAGGTACTTTATCCGAATTTATATTATATATAGCAAGTGTATCACATTTACCGCTATTATGTCAAAAAAAAGTGTCGTAAAAACCACTAGATATATAGATTTTGCGATTTTTACGACACAATATTTAGTTTTATTTGTATTTCAGCTTTCGCGTTTCTTCATCCAGAAAATCCACTTCCAGGAAATCCTCGGAACGCTGCGGCATATTCTTTTTTCTTAGGCAATGCATCACGATTTCATTGAGAATATAATATATAACCGCAAAGGTCGGTACTCCAAACAGCATTCCCCAGAAACCGAACAATCCGCCGCCCAGCAGAATGGCAAATAGTACCCAGAAGGAAGATAATCCCGTTGACTCTCCCAGGATCTTTGGACCGATGATGTTTCCGTCTATCTGCTGGATGATCAAAATGATCACCAGAAACTGCAAAGCCTTTATTGGACTTTCCAACAGAATAAGTAAAAAGCTTGGAACAGCTCCGATATAAGGTCCAAAAAAGGGAATCACATTGGTTACACCCACTACCACACTGACAAGTAATGCATATGGCATATGCACAACCAAAAGTACAATGTAGCAGAGAACTCCGATGATAATGGAATCAATTATTTTTCCTGTTACAAACCCAATAAAGATCTTCTGGCTTTTTCTGGCGGTTCTGATGATGGTATTGCTGGTTTTCGCCGGGAATAATCCGAAGATGGTCTTTTTGGAGATCCCAACAAAATGATCCTTTTCCATCAGCACATATATACATACGATCAAACCGATAAAGAAATTAATGATCCCCTTGGCAAATACAATGATTCCACCGGTAACCTGGGTAATGATCTCTTTGGACTGGGGCAGCAACTCTGATTGCAGCCATGTCTCCACATATCCTGTGACTTCCTGCAGGATTGTGTCTGCATATTTTGCCAGCATTTCATCTTTCTCCAGGATGTGCTGGATCCAGACAGAGGTCTTTTGGGCCTGATCCGGCAGGGAAATTACCAGTCCTTCTATGGTCTCATATAACTGCGGTAGCAGGATTTTAACCATTAACATCAGAAACAATAGCAGAATCACCATGGCAGTGAAAACACCCAGACCCCGGCTTAGTCTCTTAATGGTTTGATTTCCTTTTACACTCCTGTCTGCAAAAAGGATCAATCCTTCCTGCACCTTGTTGACCAGTGGATTTAATAGATAAGCAAACAGAACACCTATCAGGATTGGCTGTAAAATAGTCAATACCCGGGTAATGTTTTCTGATGCCCCATCATACCTTGCAAACAAAAAATATACAATAATACAGCAGGATAAGACAATGAAGGCAGTCAATCCAATGGCCAGATAGGGCCGGATATTCCAGACAGTCAGGTTCTTTTTCTCCTGCCGCTTTATGGCTCTGACAGATCTTATTTCCTTCTGCTCGTCTATGCTTTGTTCTGTCATTCTATTATGATTCGGATTCATTTTTTTCATTTTCCTTCGTTTCCTCCGCAGACTCTTTCTTCTGCTGTGACATCTTCCACTTAAAATAATTCGAGTTGGTATCTACTTTAATCTCCGGCTTTTCCGTCTTTTTCTCCTCTTTTATCTTTGGAGTGCCGTCTTCATTTAACCCCATCTGCTCAAAATACTGTTTGTTGATCTTTATCTCCGGCTTTGGAAAAACAGCTGTCTGGGGACTATGATACCCTGAAACTTCTTCTTTTTTCTTTTTTTCCTGTTCCTGCTCAATGATCCTGCGCCGGTCATTCAACAAATTCAGATATAGATTGCTGTCCCTCAGATCAAATAGAATATCCTGCAATTCTTTCTGGTTTGCCCGGATCTGATCCTGTTGTGTGCGAAGTTTTTTCTCAAAATCCACATACAACTGCTCTACGGATTTCTCACTCTGGTTCAGGATACGGATCAACCGTGTGATCGCTTCATCCGTATAAAGAACCGATGCAGAATACACATCCTCAGCCTTGGCGGTTGCATCATCCATGGTTTTCTCATATTCTTTCTTGAGCTGATAACGGGCTTCTTTCTTTTGCATACTACTTAGTTCAAACTCATCCAGCATATCATAGAAGCATTTGCTTACATCATTTAACTTTGAAAACAGAACAGTCTTATCCAATACCACCTGATTGGGATCCCCTTTCAGGGTGGGACATTCGGAAACCATAATATGAATTTCTTTCAGGATCTTTTCTAAATTGTTCTGTGCACTCATGATCGTTTGCTTCCTTCTTGTATTTTATCTATCTTCTATTCTATACAAAAATTTTGTACCTGACAACCTTGGATCTTCTTTTGCAAAAAGATTTTTTTATTATACAAACAGCCCGGCATATTCTGCCGGACTGCTTTTGTACTTTCACTTATGCTTTTAATTCCAGACGTACCAACGCCTTCTTCAGTGCTGCTTCTGCACGGAGCACATCGAGGTCTTCCTCATGCTCGCTTAAACGCTTCTCAGCACGCTCTTTTGCCGCTTGTGCACGATTTACATCGATTTCATCAGGCCACTCAGCAATCTCTGCCAACAGAGTTACTTTATCCTGCAAGATCGTTGCAAATCCGCTGTGCACTGCTGCGAGGGTTTTATTATTGTCCTGATCTGTGATCGTTACAATACCGGGCTGGATGACCGTAGTAATAGGAACGTGGTTCTTATATACACCGATCTGTCCTTCTGTGGTATTAAATTCAACCATGTATGCCTTTCCGCTGTAAAAAATCCGGTCCGGACAAATAATCTCAATATCAAAAAGGTTCTTTTCCTCTGCCATGCGTCTTCACCCCTTACTTCATACGGGCTACTACATCATCAATGCTTCCTGCATTCAAGAAATAGCCTTCCGGAATGTCATCATGCTTTCCTTCCAGAATCTCTTTAAATCCTCTGATGGTTTCAGAAATCGGAACGTATTTTCCTTCCAAACCGGTAAACTGGCCGGCTACGAAGAACGGCTGAGATAAGAATCTCTGTACTTTACGTGCACGGTTTACGATCAGTTTCTCTTCTTCTGATAACTCGTCCATACCAAGAATTGCAATAATATCCTGTAATTCTTTGTATTTCTGAAGAATTTCCTGTACACCTCGAGCCGTTTTGAAATGCTCTTCACCCACGATACGAGGATCCAGAATACGGGAAGTAGATCCCAATGGGTCTACAGCCGGATAAATACCTAATGCAGCGATGGAACGCTCCAATACGGTAGTTGCATCCAAGTGTGCGAAGGTTGTTGCCGGAGCCGGGTCCGTTAAGTCATCGGCCGGCACATATACTGCCTGAACGGAAGTAATGGATCCGTTCTTGGTAGAAGTAATACGCTCCTGAAGAGCACCCATCTCTGTCTGCAGTGTTGGCTGATAACCTACTGCAGAAGGCATACGTCCTAACAAAGCGGATACCTCGGAACCTGCCTGTGTGAAACGGAAAATGTTATCAATGAATAACAACACATCCTTTCCACCTTTATCACGGAAGTACTCTGCCATGGTAAGACCGGTCAGTCCTACACGCATACGTGCTCCTGGTGGCTCGTTCATCTGTCCGAAAACCATGGTGGTTTTATCAATAACTCCGGACTCTTTCATTTCGTAGTAAAGGTCATTTCCTTCACGGGTTCTTTCACCTACACCGGCGAAAACGGAATAACCACCGTGCTCCGTAGCGATGTTGTGGATCAACTCCTGGATCAACACGGTTTTACCTACACCGGCACCACCGAACAAACCAATCTTTCCACCTTTCTGATAAGGGCAAAGAAGGTCTACGACTTTAATACCGGTCTCTAACATCTCCTGAGATGTTGCCTGCTCTTCAAAAGCAGGTGCTTTTCTATGAATTGGCATATAATCTACGCCTTTAGGTGCTTCCAAATCATCAATGGGCTCACCTAAAACATTGAAGATACGACCTAAGGTGTTCTCACCTACCGGAACGCTGATTGGTGCGCCTGTGGCATTTGCCTGCATTCCACGCACCAGACCATCAGTTGGTCCCATGGCAATACATCTTACGATATCGTCGCCCAGATGCTGTGCTACTTCGACTGTAAGCGTTTTTCCGTCCTGAAGAGGAACCTGGATCGCTTCATTAATCTCCGGAAGTTTTCCTTCGGAGAATTTAATATCGAGTACGGCACCGATTATCTGGGTAATCTTTCCAATATTCTTGTCTGCCATATATTACACTCCTTGTTTTGATTTTTATCTCTTCGGAGAAAAGCCCTAGGAAATCGCCTGCGCTCCCGCAATGATCTCCGTTAATTCCTGGGTGATCGCACCCTGGCGGGCTCTGTTGTATTTCAGCGATAGATCGCTGATCATCTCTTCTGCGTTACTGGTTGCAGAATCCATGGCCTGCATTCTCGCACCATTTTCACTGGCAACGGCATCAATAAGAGCGCCGTAGAACAATGATGTTACATACTTCGGGATAACCATCTTAAGAACCTCTTCTTCGTTTGGTTCAAATCCCATTGGTGCTTCTACTTTATTCTCCTGCTCCTGCGCAGCTTCTACCTCAACCGGAAGTAATTTCATCAAAGTTGGGATATTCACTACGGTATTCTTAAAATGAGCATAGGCAAGATAAATCTCACCGATCTCACCTTTGGCAAAAGAATCCAGAACCTTATCGCAGATCCTCTTTGCGTCATCGTATGTGGGGGCTTCCATCACCGGAGAATCATCCGACACGATTTTGTAACCCTTCATGGCCAGGGAATCACGTCCCTTGCCACCGATGGCATAAACATCCACTTTATCCTTATCCAGCCCGCTTCCTGTTACCAGTTTTACAATGTTGGAATTATAACCTCCCGCAAGTCCGCGGTTTGATGTGATCACAACGATTGCCGCACGATCGGACTCTCCTGCTTTCAAATACGGATGCTCAATATTCTCGCATTTGGAAAGCATGGAGGTTACCGTGCTGTAAACATGATTAAAAAACGGATTGGAATTCTCGGCCCTTGTTCTGGCTTTCTGTAATTTTACGGTAGATACAAGCTTCATGGCTTTGGTAATCTGCTGCGTACTCTGTATGCTGCTTTTTCTTTGTTTTATGTCCTTCATTGAGGCCATAAGTTCTCACCGCCTTACTTTAAGCTAGTTCTATCGAAACTGTGCCTTGAATTCTTCAATTGCTTTTACAAGCTTTCCTTCATTCTGCTCATCCAGTACCTTAGTGGTGCGGATGGATTCCAGAATTTCAGGATATTTTGTATCGATCTCCTCAAGGAGTTCTTTTTCAAATCTTGATACATCTTCTACTGCAACATCCAGTAAGTACTTCTTGGTCGCTGCATAGATGATAACAACCTGTTTCTCAACCGGCATTGGCTGGTACTGCGGCTGTTTTAATACTTCTTTGATCCGTTCACCTTGTGCCAATGTCTCTTTGGTAGCATCATCCAGCTCAGAACCAAACTGTGCAAAGCTTGCAAGCTCTGCATACTGGGCAAGCTCGGTACGGATAGGAGCAGAGATCTTCTTGATCGCTTTGATCTGTGCATCACCACCAACTCGGGAAACGGAAAGTCCTGCGTTGATAGCCGGACGGAATCCTGCATTAAACATTTCTGTTTCCAAATAGATCTGTCCATCTGTGATGGAGATAACGTTGGTTGGAATGTATGCAGAAACGTCACCTGCCTGAGTCTCGATGATAGGAAGCGCTGTTAAGGAACCTCCTCCGAATTCATCGGAAAGACGTGCTGCACGCTCTAATAATCTGGAATGTAAGTAGAATACATCTCCGGGGTATGCTTCACGTCCTGGTGGTCTCTTCAGAAGCAGAGAAAGTGTACGGTATGCAGCGGCATGCTTACTTAAGTCGTCATATACCACTAATACGTCTTCTCCGTTCTCCATCCACTCTTCACCGATGGCACATCCTGCATACGGTGCAATATACTGCAATGGTGCCAGCTCGCTGGCTGTAGAAGCTACTACTGTGGTGTAGCTCATAGCACCATACTCTTCCAATGTATTTACGATGGTTGCAACGGTAGATGCTTTCTGACCGATCGCTACATAAATACATTTTACATTCTGTCCTTTTTGGTTAATGATCGTATCGATTGCAATTGCTGTTTTACCGGTCTGTCTGTCTCCGATGATCAACTCACGCTGACCTCTTCCGATAGGGATCATGGAGTCGATAGCCTTAATACCGGTCTGAAGTGGTGTACTTACATGCTTACGGGCAATAACACCTCTTGCAATTCTTTCAATCTGTCTGAACTTATCGGTTTCGATAGGTCCTTTTCCATCAATTGGCTGTCCAAGCGCATTTACAACACGTCCCAGCATCGCATCTCCAACAGGAACTTCTACTACTCGTCCTGTGGTCTTTACGGTATCACCTTCATTGATATTCTTGCTGTCACCTAATAAAACGGCACCTACATTATCCTCTTCGAGGTTTAATACCATTCCATAGATCTCGCCCGGAAACTCTAAAAGTTCTCCCTGCATAGCATTCTCAAGTCCGTGAATACGTGCGATACCATCGGCTACCTGGATAACAGTACCCACATCGGATACTTCCAATTGCGCTGCATATCTTTTAATCTGCTCTTTAATTACAGAACTTATCTCTTCTGGTCTTAAATTCATGGAGCGCACTCACCTGCTTTCAACTGTATATTTGACAATTCCCTGGATAATCTTGACAGCTTCGTTCTTACGGAACTATCAATTACCCTGTCTTTGATACGAATTGTCATTCCACCAATCAGGGCGGGATCTACTGTATAAGTAATCTCAAATTCCACATAATTGGTTGTTTCTAATAATCTTTTTTTGATCTTTTCCTTCTGCTCATCATTCAGCGGCATGGCTGCTGTCACAGTGGCAAGACCAATATTTTTATATTCCTTTACTCTGGTGATAAAATACTCCAATACCTCATCAAACTGTGAAGCATGGTCTTTTATAATCATCAGGCGCAAGGTTCCAAGCATCTGGCTTGATATTCCTTTTGAAAAACAATCTTCTAAAACTTTGATCTTTTCTTCTTTAGGAATTTTAGGATGATTCATCAGCTTGACCAAATCCTCATTCTCTGCAAACAGACTTTTCAGTGTCTGTGCTTCCTCAAGGAATTCATCTAAACGACCTGATTCAATGGCCACATCAAACAAAGCATCCCCATAGATTTTGGATACTAGTTTTGCCATGTTGATTCTCCCATTTCTTTCAGTGTTTCATCTACCAATGATTCCTGGATCTCTGTATTGATATTGGCAGCAACAACCTTTCCAGCCATTAATTCTGCCACAGAGATCATTTCCTGTTTCATGTCATCTAATGCACGCTTCTTCTCAAGCTCAGCTTCCTGCTCAGCCCGCTTAATGATCCTGCCTGCTTCCATTTTTGCCTCTTCTGTTGCTCTGGCTTCTGTCTGCAGTGCCTTCTGACGTGCCTGACTTAATATCTCATCTGCCTGCTTATCAACCTGCTTAAGCTTCTCATCATAATCGCTCTTTAACAAAGCCGCATCTTCTTTATCCTGCTTTGCACTGGCGATATCTTCAGCGATCAGTTTCTTACGCTCATCCAACATTTTTCTCATCGGATTAAAAAAGAGGTAGCTTAAGAGAAAATACAGTGCCAGTACCGCAACGAGATTCAACGCGGAATCTGCAAGCAACTGGGGATCTAAGTCAAATAGTCTCTCCATGTCCTGGCCTCCTTTCTGTTATTTCGTTAGTCTCGTTCTTATTTTGCAAGTGGCTGAACGAATAACAGTAAGATTGCTACTAACAATCCATAAAGACCTGTTGTCTCGGCTACGGCCTGTCCTAATAACATGGTAGAACGGATAGCACCCTGTGCTCCCGGGTTACGTCCTACAGCACTTGCTGCATAACCTGCTGCGATACCCTGTCCAACTCCAGGTCCAATACCTGCAATAACTGCTAAACCTGCACCGATTGCGGAACATGCTTTGATTAATTCAACTCCTGTAACGTTCATACAAATATCCTCCTAAGATTAATTTTCTTCACCAATTGCACTGGTGATGTAAGTCATGGTTAACATACTGAATACATATGTCTGAATTGCACCTGAGAACAAGTCAAAATAGAAATGTAATGCTGCCGGCCAGATTAAGGCAAACTTACTAAGCAGCGCGTATATTAACGCCATAATCGCTGTTCCTGACAAAACGTTTGCGAATAGACGCAAAGACAAGGAGATCGGAACAGCAAAATCGCTGACAATGTTGATGGGCGCCCAGATTGGCCACGGATCACAAAGTCCGGCGATAACTCCTTTGATTTTTTGGTACTTAAACTGGTTATAATGAATTAGACAAAACGTAATGATTGCCAGCGGGAATGTGACACCGTAGTCTGCTGTCGGCGGTCTTAATCCCAATAAACCGGAAATATTACTCAGCAGGATAAATGCAAAAATCGTGCCGATGTAATTTACAAATTTCCTGTAGTGCTTTTCGCCCATGGAGTTAATAACCATGCCATCCAGCTTTTCCACAATGATTTCACATGCATTGATCAAGCCCTTTGGTTCATCTTCCGGTTTAACCTTGCGAAGCTTGATATTAACAACCAGCGCAAAAACAACCAGGATCAACATTACGATCAATGTACAGACATGTGTCGTGGTAATCCACAGCTTCTGCCCAAACAGTTCGTACTGGAACAGTCCATGTATCATAAAATCAACGTCTGTGGCAGCCACCATATAACTTCCCATTCATTCACCTCCATTTCCTTTAGAAAAGCGCTATCCTTAGCAGGATGCTTCGTCCTCCTGCTGCGATTTTCCAAAAAATACTTTATGAATCAACGGTTGGGCAAATGCCGCAACCTTTAATCCCATTACTCCGACAAACCAGGTCAGAATATTACCCAGATTAAAATAGCCCATGGTAACAGAGACCACGGCTACCACCGCATAGCGGGCTACCGCTTTTACAGCAACACCCACCTGGGCTTTCTTAGTGGTCACATCCATCATTCCCCAGATGGAGGACGCAATATTGATACTCATAAATAACGCCAGCCCAATTCCAATGGCCAGCCCGCTGCTATACCGGATCTTATCTTCCACCCACCAGACACCGATAAGTTCCACCAAAACCCCATACACAAGAATTATGGAAACCAGTTCCGGAAGGATCGGATTTAACCGTTTCAGATAGTTTATCATTTCTTCTTTTGACCCTCTTTCTTCTGTTCCACCACCGGATAATCCGGAGACTGGGGATCATTCTTCAGCATTTTCCGGCTAATCCTGAAAATACTGGTGATACCGGATAGTGCCCCAAAGAAAAAACCGATAATAACCAGAAAAGAAGTATCCAGTTTCGTATCCAAAAAATACCCAAAAAAAGTGCAGGCAAAAATTGGCACGATCATATTTATGGAAAACTGTAAAATATAAGTATAGGCCTGAACCTGCTCATTGCGTTGCTTTCTTTTCTGATGCTTATCCATGTAAACCCTCTTATATCATGGCATGAAGACGCACTTCACCAAAACAAACTCTCACCGCCTATTATAACATGCATTTCCAATTTGTCTACGGATAAATATGAGATTTTCTTCAAAAATTTCAAATATTTTCTAGTAAAATAAGGCTTTCCACCCGATCAATAAGAAGTACTGTTTTCCTTCATTAAAAATACTGATGGAACAACACTCCAAAGACAGCTCCGATGATGATATAGATGATGGGATGCTTTTTGAATTTCATGACCGAAAACAATAAGACAACGAAAAAGATCACAGCCGGTATATCCGCTGCCCGGATCCATTCCAGTAATCCGTTTCCTTCCTGCTTAAAAAATGTGACTTTGAAGATTGCAATAGATGCTGTCAAAAGAAGTCCCACCACTGCCGGACGAAGTCCCGCAAATGCATTTTGTACATACCGGTTGCTCTGAAATTTGTCCAGCACTCCGGCAATGCAGATAATAATAATGTAAGCCGGCAAAACCAGTGAGAAGGTTGCCAATAGACCCCCATAGATTCCGCCTGCCATGAATCCGGCAAAGGTTGCCATATTAATACCCACCGGACCCGGTGTAGACTCCGAGATGGCTATCATGTCAACCAGGTTGGCTGTGGTAAACCAGTCATATTTGGATGCAATCTCATACAGAAACGGTATGGTAGCCATCCCGCCTCCGATAGCAAACAACCCTGTTTTAAAAAACTCCAGGAAAAGATAAAAATAAATCATACTTTCTCTCCTTTCCGGTCTTTGAAATAGCGGAACAGGTTGCCTCCCAGGATCGCTATGATCACCATAACAACACTGCTTACCCCGAAAACTCCGGTCAAAAGCAGTGCCATCAAAAACATAACCAGACCGAACACATCCTTTACTCCCGATTTAAACAGCTTGATGATAGAACTAACGATCAATGCGCTGGCCGCAATACGAACTCCCCACAACGCATCCTGCACAACCTGATATTCACTGATATTGCCCAGGCAGGCTGCGATTATCATAATGATGATCAGGGAAGGAGACACTACCCCAAAAGTAGCAGCGGCTCCACCCAAAGCCTTTTTCTGCTTATATCCAACAAAAGTAGCAGTGTTCACTGCGATGATCCCCGGTGTACACTGCCCTACAGCATAATAATTCAGCAACTCTTCCTGTGTTGCCCATTTTTGCTTATCCACCACTTCAGCCTGCAACATGGGAAGCATGGCCATGCCGCCGCCAAAGGTTAACAATCCAATCTTAAAAAAACTCTTGTATAACTCCAGTACTTCTTTCATAATCAACCTACTACATACAAGATAAGTCTGCTAACAGTCTCACTTGTTATAAATCAAAATGGACATCCCGTCCCGTATGCTCATATTTATAATATCTCACGCCCGCCGCATCCAGCATTCTCTTTGAAGCAATGGTGGAGGGCGTCATGGCATATTTATCGCTGTCATACACGATGGTTTTGATCCCTGCCTGGATGATCGCTTTTGCACACTCATTACAGGGAAAAAGGGAAACATACAGTTTGGCACCTTCCAGGCTGCCGCCCCGATAGTTCAGGATTGCATTGAGCTCGCTGTGCGTAGTATAAAAATACTTATTATCCAGCGGATCTCCCTCTCTGGTCCAGGGAAACTCGTCATCCGAACATCCGATTGGAAATCCGTTATAGCCCATAGACAAAATCTTATTGTCCTGACTTACGATACATGCACCTACCTGTGTGTTCGGATCCTTGGAACGCATGCCGGACAGCATGGCCACTCCCATGAAATACTCATCCCAGGATATGTAATCTTGTCTTTTGTCGCTCATGAATCATCCTCCCTTGTGAACTATTTCGTTCCAAAAATACGGTCACCGGCATCTCCCAGACCGGGCACGATATAGCCGTGTTCATTTAAATGATCGTCCAACGCTCCAATATAAATATCAACATCCGGATGGACATTTTTCATACGATCCACGCCTTCCGGCGCCGCAATGACACACAGAAAATGGATCTTCTGAACCCCTTTATCTTTTAACATTTGAATCGCTGCTACAGAAGAACCGCCGGTAGCAAGCATGGGATCCACAACAAAGACTTCCCTTTCCTCACAGTCCTCCGGTAATTTGCAGTAGTATTCCACCGGCTCTAAAGTTTCCGGGTCGCGATACAAACCGATATGTCCTACTTTTGCAGCAGGGATCATAGCCAGCATTCCATCCACCATACCCAGACCTGCACGTAAAATAGGTACGATTGCCAGCTTCTTTCCCTTTAATTCTTTTACGGTAGTTTTACAGATAGGGGTTTTAATCTCTACCTCTGTAAGCTCCAGATCCCTGGTTGCTTCATAACACTCCAGCATTGCAATTTCACTGATCAGTTTACGAAACTCTTTTGATCCTACTGATTCTCTTCTGATCCAGCCAATTTTATGCTGGATCAATGGATGATCCATAACAACGACTTTTGCCATGTTTTATCTTTCTCCTTTACTTACTAGCATAACTAGTTTTTTTATGATTATACTAAGAGACTCGTAACACAGACCATAGGATTGCAGCGTGCCTCCATATGGATCCATGATTTCCAGTTCATCTCCCGTAAGATCTGTTAACAGCTGTACATTCCTGGCCTTTTCGTACTGCTCCAAAATCCTCTTCTTCTGCTGCTCCTCCATGGTCAGCACCAGGGTGTCATCGGCAAAATCTTCTTCCCTGAGCTGTTCACTGAGGAAATTGGGACAATTAAGCCCATTACTTATAAGCACTGCCTCCACCTTCTGGTTCATGGGTTCGGGAAAAAGTACCACCAACCCTCTGGCTTGTGCCGTTACTTCTTCTTCCCTGTTATATTCATCGAAAATGGCCTTCGCCATAATGGCACGCTCATTTCCGTGATCCTCCACAAAAATGATCTTCCTGATATCTGCCATATACTTCTTTCCTTTCCCGGAATACTTTTATTCCACATGGATGACCTTGTGGCCTGCTGCCCTGATCAGTCGATTCATTACTGCCTGTCCGACCCCCTTATCTGAAAAGCTTTCTGAGTATATGATGTCCATTTTTTCCTCGTCAAACTCTCTCAGGACTTTATACAATTGTTTTGCAACCGAAGCATCATCTCCCTCATGGCCAATGGATTTTAAAACAAGAATGGATTTGCCGCTTCTTTCTTGCTCGAGTTGCAAGTTTTCAAAAAGCGTGAGTGTCTCACTGGTGGCCATGATTCCACAACGACGGTTTGCCGCTGCTGCTTCCCCGGCAAGCTGAAGCATTTTCTCTCCCACTTTCTTTTGGGACGTTCCCTGAACCAGAATGAGTTCTGCCTTTGGCGCATAATGGCGATATTTCATTCCGGGCGCCTTTGGTCTGGCATCTTTGGAAGTTCCGTCAACCGCCGGATCTATAAATACTTCCCGGGACAAAACCTGTTCCATCATTTCTTTTGTAATATAACCCGGTCTTAGAATCGTAATCCTGTCTTCCGTAAGATCCACAATGGTTGATTCTATTCCAATCCCCACCTGGCCTCCATCCAGGATCATGGGGATCTTACCATCCATATCCTGAAACACATGCTCTGCCATGGTTGGGCTGGGTCTGCCGGATGTGTTGGCACTGGGTGCTGCAATATACCCCCCTGCCGCTTTGATAAACGCCAGTGCAATGGGATGATCCGGCATCCGCACTGCCACAGTCTTTAAGCCCCCGGTGGTTTCGTCCGGAACCACTTCCTTCTTATTAAAGCACATGGTCAGAGGTCCCGGCCAGAAAGCATCCGCCAGTAAACCGGCCTCCTTCGGAAGTTGCCGCACAATACGCTTTAGCGCCTCAAACTCTGCAATATGAACGATCAACGGATTGTCAGAGGGTCTTCCCTTTGCTGCATAGATTTTCCCGGAAGCTGTAGGATTTAGTGCATCTGCTCCCAATCCGTAGACGGTCTCTGTAGGAAAAGCAACCAGCTCCCCTTGTTTTGCCAATTCCCCTGCTATCCGGATCTGGTTTTCATCTATATTTTGTTCATCAATTCTTACTACTTTTGTTACCATAATTTTATTATAACAGTTTTCGTTCAGTTGGCAACCTTTAGCGGGAAAAGTAATCCAGGATACCATCACATACGGCAGATGCAATCTTTTTCTGATATTCCGTTTCCGAAAGTTTTTGTGCTTCTGACTGGTTACTTAAAAATCCACATTCTACGATAATGGTCGGGCAACCGGAATGAACCAGGATATAATAGCTGGAATCCGCTTTCTCTATCCTGGTATTTTCAGGATCTACGTCCGATATCAGCCTCTTCTGGACCAAGGAAGCCAACTCTTTTCCCTTTTCCGATGCTGTATGGTAAAACACCTGCGCCCCATGGATTTCCGGGCTGGTGTAGCTGTTCTGATGGATACTGACACAAAGGTCGACTTCTTCTTGGTTGATGAGATCGATGCGGGCATTCATATCTTCTCCCTTTGATGCATTGGACTGCCCTGTAGCTGCCACGTCTTCTGTTCTGGTCATGATCACCCGGATTTTGTTTTTCTCCAGCTCTCCTTTTAAACAAGCGGCAATTTCCAAATTCAGATCTTTTTCCACCTGTCCTTCCACCCCTACTTTTCCGGGATCCTGTCCCCCATGGCCCGGGTCAACGACCACTGTATAAGCAGCGGTAGAATTCTCAGCTGTCCGTGCTTTTACCAGATCATTTTTTACATTTAACACGATCAGTGTAGTTAAGATAAGCGTACATAAGCCAAGCATCCATTCCTGTTTGTCTGCTTGGCTTATCTTTCTTCCTTGTTTTATTTTCATTATGAGTCCCTTTTTTGGCTTTCTACAATGTATGCAGCCAAAAGGGAAACATTCCTTTCCCACCGGGAGTCGGATCTAGTTCCAGTATTTTAAAATCGTATTCCATACGGATGCTTTCTCAAAGCCCAGTTTCCAGAAAGAAACTCCTGCCAGTTCATTCTTTTCTGCCTCTTGCAGTTTTCTTGTCAGAGACTCTTCTTCCTCCATCCAGATCTGATAGATCTTTCCGGAATTCTCATACTCTGCGTAATACTGGGCACAGTCTTTATTCCAAACCGGCGTTGCCCCATTGACTTTTGCCATGTTTTCTGCCGTCTGCATACCCACTGCCTGACTGGCTGTTTTATACTCTGTTTTTTCACCGGCATCATTTGATTTCGGTGTCAGTTCCCAGACTCTTGTATAAAACGGTAATCCCAGGATGATCTGTTCTTTTGGAACCTCTTTCAGTGTATTTTTTATTCCATCCTGCACATATCCGATGGAAGAAACACTTCCGGCCTCTGATCCGGCATAATGCTCATCATATGCCATAATTACAACATAATCTGCAAAAACAGCCTGTTCTGCTCTTTGGTAAAATGCCGTATAGGAAGAAGGAACGTAATTATCAACGGAAAGGATAATTCCATTGGCATGGCATTTTAACGATAATTCCCGGATAAACTGAATATAGCCATCCCCCACATCTGTACTGAGAGCCTCCATATCCACATTGATTCCATCCAGTTTATATGCGATCGCTTTTGAAATCAGTGCACTGACCAACGACTCCCGATAGGTAGTAGTGGTCAATACCTGTGTTGTATCTACGGAAGAATCCTCCAGATTACTTACCAACGCCCAGACCTGTACCCCCTGGGCGTGACAATAATTAACATAGTCCGCACTGGCAAGACTTGCAATGGATCCCTTGCTGTCATTTAGATAAAACCAGGTTGGGGAGATTACATTTACTCCTTTTGTCCCGGATAAAATGTTGGCAACCTCTCCATTTGCCGCTGTATTCGTTACCTGATGCCAGGCCATAGTGATCTTTTCGTCCAAAAACTCATGGGCAAAATCTTCCTCTATTTCTTCCACTTCAATGGTCATCTCTTCTGCTTTTCCCAGCCTGGAATTCTTTATGTATCCCCGAAAACCATCCCGGGTAAGAATATTGCTCCACTTATCTCCTTTTTCCAGTACTATGACCTTCTGATTCTTTTGTATTTCTGTCAGGATCTCACTCTTAATGCCGCCCCGGTACCGCACCTGGGTGTCTTTCTTAATGGTGGCCTCTTCCACGGTACGACTTTGGGTATTGATCACAACCCTATATGGATCGGAATAAAATTCATAGTCCAGGGCCGTATTTTCCTTAATATAGTCCAGGTTAACGTATACCTTCTCTCCCTCCAGAATCAGAATCTTACCATACTCACTGGCGATCTTCTTGTTTCCTATATAATAATCACTGTTGTCCGGTTCCACCAGCCAGATATCCTTACTCGTGGTGTATAGCAGCTTTCCTTCATTTTGATCCCAGTAAAAGCGACTGTTGATTCCATCATGAAGGGTTTCATATTCTACATAAACCCGATCATCGTTATACAGCGCATGTTCCGTCAACTGCTGCCCATCAAGGATGATCGCCATTTGATCTTCCCTCGTAATATTAAAATAAGCGTTTAAGTCTGCTTTTTCTTTTCCCGGTGTATATCGTTTTATTAATAAGGTCATTCCTATTATCAGCCACAACACCATTATTAATAAGGCTGCTGCCAGAATAGGTACCGATTTTCTTTTCATATCCGTATTTCCCTGCCTCTTTCTTCTATAGTCTATGCTCTAAAGTATATCATATATTTTCCGAGAAAGCCACAAAAAAGGGGCATGCTCTATGGCATACCCCTTCCAGCGGTTAAATGTTATTAGCGTTGTAACATTTCTCTTACAATCTAGTGTTTTCCATATTTGTCGATTACATGCTGTACAGTTCTTTTGATGATATCCCCGTTGTTGTCAATTACATAGTCATGCATGTAACACCCTTCTTCTTTTACGCAGATTGTATCGATTACAACATTCTGTGGAGACAAGCTCCCCATATTACTTTCATTCATGTTATCTTTTGTACGTATATACGAAAACAGCTGGATCCATCAGTGTGTGATATATTTTTCCTCACAGGCCAGCAGGTATAATTCTTTTACCTCTTCAACTCGCAGATGAAACGGATCCTCGATATAGATCCATGGTTTCATTTGGAAACCGGTCTTTTTTCTTATGATTTTTCTGTTCACTTTTCCCTCGGTTACCAACATGCAATCCCATAGATCTTTTGTTCCCCCGTATTCCAGGTAATGACACAGATTCTGTATCCTCCACGGGAGCAGACTGCATAAAAGAATTCTTCTGGTACACAGATTCAAAGCAATCGGATACGCTTCCGTATTATCACCGCAGTCAATGATCAGAAAGATATTCTCTCTGGCTGCCAATCTGACTGCTGTATCCTGATCTGCACCCGGTATGAATGTGACACCCTCCACCCGGAAACCGCCATCGATATCCACGATATCCTCATTAAAAAATCTTCTTATTTTTGTATAGATGTATCGATTGCCCATTTCCAGGATCACGATTTCTTTCCATTTCTTACCGTTTGCCATTGCTGCCAGCGCGATGGATAGTATCGTCGCGGCCTGAGCATTTTCAAATCCGGCTATTGCGATCATGTTTTTTCTGCTGTCTTTTCTTTTATGAAATCCTGATTGAACTGTTTTCGTAAACCTACCCTTTCTACCTTTCTATTGTAATCTTTTTTCTGACTGTACAAATTCCTGCAGTTGCCGACAAAGTATTCTACATTGACGACGTCCCGGTCTGAATGGATTACTCAGAGCCGGAATATGAATTATCTTTTTTCCAATGAGTCCGGCAAGTCTGCGGGATTCCTCTTCTGTCTGAAGACTGGATATGTAGGTACAATGTGACAGGCTGCTTGTATCCTGTGCCACCTGATAACTCTTGTCCTCTTCCCACGGTCTTGCTCCCAAAACCACAAAAACCTGTTCGTAATTCTGCAGCATGGTATTCGGACCTATCACCCCAAGATCTTCCACAATAATCTCAGGGGGATTTTTCTTATACGCAACCTCCTTTATATTTTCTTGATCCACAAAAATCCCATAATCCGGCAAAGCCCGAAAACACCCCTTCCAAATAGGTTTGAAGTCCTGCCTCTTTGATGGGCATAAAGAGCTTCCCATGATCCAACGATCCTTTTGTGTTTCCTGATAACAGGCAGAATAGCCCATTTTGTTAAGGCAGCTTGTTAACATAACCGAAGTAAATGTAGTTCCTACCCTCGGCTGGCTACCTACAACTGCTATCTTCATTTTGAGATTGACGTCATGCTTCTCTGATTTTCTTGTTTGTAATCGGGATAATGTCTGAATAACCGGCTGAAGTGTCTGGTATCTTGCACTTGGGTCTTCCCGGATCATCTGATCGATCATGGACTGAATGGTGGTGACCATGGTTCCACGATCGCGAAACTCCGTTTTCTGAAACATTTCGTGAAACAGAATCCCCAGACTGTAGACATCGGATGCTGTGGTAGCACATTGACTGTTCACAACTTCCGGTGCCGTATATGGTTTGGTACCATAACAAATATTTTCGGCTCTTCCATCTTTTGTCACAGATGTCAGCCCATAATCTATCAAATACACCTGCTCTTTACGCACCAAAAAATGCTCCTGCTTCACATCAAGATATAAAATGGGCCCATCTTCCTGACTGTGCAAACAGCATAACAAGGTTGCCATTTGAAGACTGTAGCTGATAAATTGTTCTTGGGAAATAGCTTGCATCAGAATAGAATGCAATGATGTTCCGGGTATGAATTCCTCCACAATGACTTCTTCGTCATCCGTTAACTCATAGTCATAGAGTTCCGGAATTCCCGGATAAGACAAGTTCTTTAGGATCAGAACTTCCTGTTGATGTTGGCTCCCGGAAGGAGCGTCGCTCTTTCGTTGTTTCATTACCAAAAGCTTCGACAACTCTCTATGTTGAACCAAATATACGTTACTGTAACTCCCCTCACCTAGCAATTGCAAAATATCATATCTTGCTTGTAATTTTTCACTAACCTCTTTCTAAACCTCCCTTTTGACGACTCTGCCAATCTCATGAGGCAAATATATCACAAAGTTTTCAGAAATGCAACACAAAATTTTCACATTTTAAAAGTCCGGAAGATAACTTTTCCCTTTCCAGCCAGCTTTTCCCTCAAAAAGTTTAGCCTTTCTAACTTGACCTAATGTATTGCTTGCTTTATAATCAGTTATAATCTATGTACCATAACTGTTTATGGGCATAGAATGTAGGGAAAAAGTATTTCGCGGCAACAGGCCGTAATCGTGACATAAGTTTACATCAATTTTTAAGTTAGGAAGTGATTGAATGAGAATTGAAAAAGTAAACGACACCCAGATCCGTTGTACCCTTACAAAAGAAGACCTTGCAGAAAGACAGATAAAACTAAGCGAGCTTGCTTATGGATCAGAAAAAGCCAAGAATCTGTTTCGTGACATGATGCAGCAAGCTGCTTTTGAATTTGGTTTTGAAGCAGATAATATCCCTCTCATGGTGGAGGCTATTCCGCTTTCTACCGAATCTATTATTTTAATCATCACTAAGGTTGAATATCCGGAAGAACTGGACACCCGGTTTTCCCAGTTTTCACCGGCTTCGGAAGAAGATGATCCGGAAGAGGGTCTTTCCCAGGTGGAACAACCGTTGCTGGAAGGCGCTGAAGATATCATGAATCTTCTGAATCGCTTGAAAGAACGCGCCACCAAACCGGAGGATTCCAAAACAGATACTTCTATAGACCGGTCCCCGGATGCAAAAGATAAAGTCATTCAGGAGACCAAGCAGCCGGTTAACCTTACAAAATTGTTTGTTTTTCACCGATTACAGGATGTGGAGCAGGTTGCCGATGTATTGAAGGGTGTCTGCTTTGGTGAAAATGAACTGTACCGAAACGCTAAAGATGGTAAATATTATCTGTTTTTGCATCGGTCAGGTTACTCCTCCGAATCTTTCAGCAAAGTATGCAACATTTTATCTGAATACGCAAAACAGATCCATTATACCAATGCCACGGAAGCTTTTTTTAAAGAGCATTTTCAACCGGTCATTGAAAAATTTGCTTTGCAGACTTTATCCGATCTTTAATCAAAAAGACTTCGTTGTTTAAGCTTTCATCTGCTTAAGCAACGAAGTCTTTCTTGTTTCATCTATGCTCTTACTACTCCTGGCTTGCTAAAAACTCATTGATGGTATCTACCAGAGCATCCGGATCAATACCATGAACTGCCGCTGCATCTTCAATGGACTCCATCTGAGATGACGGGCAACCCAGACAGTGCATTCCGATTCCCATAAGAATTGGTGCTACGTTTGCATTAATGTTCAGTAATTCGCCGATCATGGTCTGCTTTGTTACCTGTGCCATATCGCTTTCCTCCTTATATTCTTTTCCATAGCCATTATATAACTTTTATTTCCAAAAAGCAATTCTTTCCCTGTTCCACTTGAAAAAGCTCCTGGAATGTATTACAATGTGCGTAGGTTTTGAATCCAAAATCCAAATACATAGACAAGGAGGAACTTACTATGGCATACGTTATTTCTGATGCATGTGTTATGTGTGGTACCTGCGAAGGACAGTGTCCTGTAGGCGCTATCAGCCAGGGAGACAGCCAGTACCAGATCGATGAAGGTGCTTGTATTGAGTGCGGATCTTGTGCTGCAGCTTGTCCGGTAGGAGCTATTGACAAATAAACATCTGATGAATCAAAGAAGCTGTTATTATAATGTGATTCTGTTATTGCATTATGTAATAGCTTCTTTTTTATTGTTCCTTAATTCCTCTTTTAACTTCTTTGCAACCTCTTTCTGGCCTACCATCAGTCCTTTTATCCTTTTTTTATGCGTCTTTCCCAGACGCTCCCGGATTAGCTCATCCAACTTCCGATACCGTTCTTCCTCCTGCAACTGATTCTCTCTTGCCAGATAATTCATTTCCTTGATCAGTCGGATTGAAATCTCTTCCCCAATCTCTTTCCGGTTTTCCAAGATGGCCTGCCTCATTACTTCTTTCATTAACACTTGAAATTTTTCCAGCTTGTCCTCTTTTGAAGCGGCAGTATCATCTGCCTTCTGAAGTTCACAGTTCCTCATTTCCTTTTCCTCTATTCCCGCCATGATATGCATTCGAATGGCATTTAACTGATAGCCCTGTTCCTTTAACCGCTTGATCGCAGAGAATAAATCTATCTGTTTCTGGTAATATATCCGGTGTCCCAGTTCATTTCGAGGTATGTCCAGTTTAAGCTCCTCTTCCCAGTATCGCAGAGTATGCGCATGTACATTCAACATATTTGCCGCTTCTGTTATTGTATAGCGGGTATTCATTCTGCATCCCTCCATTTCATACCTACTTTAAGTCTAGAATAATATTCCAATAATCTCAAGGATTTTCCATCGCATGTTTTGACAACAAAAAACAGGGAACGACATTTTGTTCCCTGTTTCTTATATACAAATTTAATTTCTCGTGATTTCCAGATTTGCAAAACGTGTATGCTCGCCAATCCATGCCAGATTTACCGTACCGGTTGGGCCGTTTCTCTGTTTTGCAATAATCAATTCTGCAATTCCTTTGTCCGGCGAATCTTTATGATAATACTCATCTCTATATAGGAACATTACCACATCTGCATCCTGCTCAATGGCACCGGACTCACGAAGATCCGATAACATAGGCCGGTGATCAGGTCTCTGTTCCACTGCTCGGCTTAGCTGGGATAAAGCAATGACCGGTACTTTCAATTCTCTGGCTAGCGCCTTTAAAGAACGTGAAATCTCGGAAATCTCCTGCTGCCTGCTCTCTGACTTCCCGGATCCACTCATCAACTGCAGGTAGTCAATGATTACCACAGACAAATCATACTCCAATTTATATTTTCTGCACTTGGAGCGAAGCTCGGGGACGGAAATACCCGGAGTGTCATCAATGATAAGTTTTGATTCACCGATCACTCCCGCACCTTCCACCAGTCTGGCCCATTCATCAGATTTCAGATTTCCGTTTCGCAGCAGCTGGGCATCCACCCTTGACTCTGCAGAAAGGAAACGGTTTACCAACTGCTCCTTTGACATTTCCAAACTGAAAATCGCTGTTGTCTTCTTTTCCTTCACTGCAATATGTTGAGCAATATTTAATACAATTGCTGTTTTTCCCATTGACGGACGGGCAGCAAGAAGAATCAGGTCAGAGGGCTGAAGTCCGGACGTTTTATAATCAAGATCAATAAATCCCGTCGGTATCCCTGTTACCGAACCGGTATTCTGGGAAGCTCTTTCTATCTTCTTTAAGGCGCTCATAACCACCTGTTTGATAGGAACAAATTCGCCGCTGGCACGGTTTTGCAAAAGATCAAATATCTTTTTTTCCGTATCCGCCAGGATCGTATCTAAGGACTCTTCACCGGCATAGCACCGGTTGGCAATCGTCTCTGTAATTCTTATCAGGCGGCGTTCCACTGCTTTCTCAGCCACTATGGTCGCATAGTATTGTACATTTGCAGATGTGGGAACAGCATTGATCGTCTGCATGATATATTCTGTTCCGGTGATATGTTCCGGTGCGCCTTTTTCTTTTAATCGTGCTACTGTGGTCACCGGATCTACCGGCTGTGCTTCATTATATAGCTCCACCATTGCCTCAAACATCAAGCCATATTGCTGGCTGTAAAAATCCTCTGCACTAACTATCTCAGAAGCTACCACAATGGCCTGTTTATCCATCAACATGGAGCCCACCACAGACTGCTCTGCTTCCAGACTATGGGGCATGATCCGCTTTACCGAAATTTCATCCATCCTGTGAATCTCCTTCATGTTTCATGGGTTACTCTTCAATCACTTTTACTCTTAAGGTTGCGGTTACCTTAGGATGCAACTTAAGGGGAACCTCCGTAACACCCAATGTCTTAATGGAGTCCTCCAATACCATCTTTTTCTTATCTACCTCAATATTTAACTGTTCCTTGACCGCCTGGGCAATTTCCTTCGTTGATACTGAGCCGAAAGTTCTTCCGCCCACACCGGCTTTAATCTTTACGGTAACAGATTTCTCTTTCAGATCCTCCGCTAAAGCGACTGCATGGTCATAGTTTTCTTTCGCGATTTTTTCTTCGTTCTTATGCTGCAGTTTTAAATCATTTAGGTTCTTGGGAGTAGCCTCTACAGCCTGCTTTTTTACCAACAGGTTTCTGGCATATCCCTGACTTACTTCAACAACATCATCCTTTTTTCCAAGGGATTTTACATCTTGCGTTAGAATTACTTTCATTGTCTATATTTCTCCTTCTTCTATCATCTCATCCAATGTATCTTGAAGCTGCTTCTTTGCTTCTTCCAGAGAAACACCTACTAACTGGGCTCCTGCCACATTTAAGTGTCCCCCTCCTCCAAGACGCTCCATAATGATCTGAACATTTACTTCGTCAATGGATCTGGAACTGATATATATCTTATCCTGATAATCCGTAAGTACAAAGGATGCCTTTATTCCCTCTATATTCAATAACTCGTTTGCTGCCTGGGCACCGGTGATCGTGGGGCTTTCCACATTGTCTCCTGTGAAAACGGAAATCGCAAAATCTCCCCGATACACTTCCGCCTGACGGACTGCTTCCGCCCGGGCCTTGTATGAAATCATGTCATTCCGCAGCATCTTTCTGACGCGGGTCACATCGGCTCCGCTTCGCTTCAGGTATGCTGCTGCTTCAAAGGTTCGCACACCTGTTTTGTTCATGAAATTATTGGTATCTATAAGAATTCCTGCATACAACGTATCTGCTTCCACCGCATCCAGCTTGATATCTTCTGAAAAATACTGCAGCACTTCTGAGATCATCTCGCAAGTGGAAGATGCATAGGGTTCAATATAGGAAAGTACTGCGTTTTCAATGATTTCCTCTCCCTGCCTGTGGTGATCGAACACCACAATGGTTTTTACAATATTTAATAATTGCGGACATTCTGTATAAGATGGTTTATTGGTATCTACCACAACTACCACTGTATTTCGGTCAGCCAGTTCCAACGCTTCGTCACTGTTAACGAACATTTTCTCACTATAGCCGCTTTCTTCATTGAACCGTTCCTTTACCGGTCGCAAAGAAGAACTGATCTCGTTAAGCACTATGTAGGCCCGTTTGCCTAATACCTTTGCCGCACGGTGGATTCCCACTGCAGCACCCAGAGCATCCACATCACTGATGGCATGCCCCATTACGATAACCTGCTCTTTTCCTTCCAGAATCTCCCTTAACGCCTGGGCCTTTACCCTGGCCTTCACTCTGGTAACTTTCTCCACCTGCTGTGTTTTTCCACCATAATAAGAAATCTTCTCCGAAGATTTCACAACCGCCTGATCGCCTCCGCGGCCCAGTGCCAGATCAATCGCTGCCCTTGTGTAATCATAACTCTGGGTATAGGTCTTATTACTGTTTCCTATACCAATACTCAGGGTGATCGCCATTTCGTTTCCGATTTTAATGGATTTTACATCCTCGATCAGACTAAAGCGGTCTTCCTCCAGCTCCGTCAGATATTTCCTCTTAAATACAATAAAATATTTATCCTTCTCAATCTTTTTAATAATACCGTCAGCATTTCCGAAGTACTTGTTTACTTTACGGTCTACCAGCGCAATCAGAAGAGACCGTTTTACTTCCTCAATACTGTCTAAAGCTTCTTCATAATTGTCAATATATACCAGGGCAGAAACCAGCTTCTGCTCCTCATTTTCTTTCAGACTCTGATGTAACTGTGTTTCATCAAACAGATATAAGGCAAAAAGGCTTTCCTCCTCATTCATAGCCTCCTTCTTATCCTCTTTATCCTTGATGCCATCTTCCAGGAAAATCCGGCGCACAATAACATGATAGAAAATATCATCTTCCGTCAGATAAAAATGATGGTCATCCACTACCTTGTGAAGCAATTCCTTGGTAATACCCGGAATCAAAGTGGTGATGGACTTATGATAATCCTTTGTTGTTTTGGTATAGGAAATAAACTGCTGATTCTCCCATAAGATTTTTCCGTCAGAATCCAGCAATGCATAAGGCACCTCGAAATCATCCAGCAAATAACGCTGCAAAATACCGTAAGAAGTGGCAAAATCAACCAACGCCATTTTCCATTTGGGGATGGTAAACCAGATCATCAATCCGGCGATCACCAAAAATACGATCAGTAAGAATGTTAACAGCTTTCCTGTCTCCCGATTCTGAATAATAATGGTTATATCAACGGCCACCAGTAATACCAAAAGAAAAACCGGAATGCCGGAAAATTTATGAAGAACTCGTTTCATTGACAGCCTCGCTTCCAATCTAAAATAGGATTTCCCACACTGAAGATTATGACATTTGTGGTATTTTCCTATTATAGCATTTTAAAGTAAAAACGGAAAGACTCTTTGCCCATAAAAAAAGAAAAGAGTGAAAATAATTCTTTCACTCTTTTCCATCATTTATTTATACTGCCTTTTCTTATGCGTATAATTTATACTTGTCGGTTAAGCTCTTAACTAATTCTTTTGCCTTCTCAACACCATCGCCGTCACGCTCATCAATTGCACAGCGGATAGCTTCTGCTACAACTACCATGTCATCCTCTTTGAATCCACGGCTGGTTACTGCTGCAGTACCAAGACGGATTCCGCTGGTAACAAATGGAGATGCCGGGTCATTTGGAATCGTATTCTTGTTACAGGTAATATTTGCAGAATCCAATAACTTCTCGCACTCTTTTCCTGTGATACCTTTGTTCAACAGGCTTACTAACATTAAGTGGTTATCGGTTCCACCAGAAACGATCTCGAATCCTCTCTTCTTTAACTCTTCCGCTAAAGTAGCACAGTTCTTCAGAATCTGCTGCTGATACTCTTTGAATTCCGGAGATAATGCTTCTTTGAAGCATACAGCTTTTGCTGCGATGGTATGCATCAAAGGACCACCCTGGATTCCCGGGAAAATAGCCTTGTTAAAGTTAAATTTCTCATTTGCTTCTGCAGTAGCCATGATCATACCACCACGAGGTCCGCGAAGGGTCTTATGTGTGGTTGTGGTTGCTACATCAACATATGGGAATGGACTTGGATGAAGTCCGGTAGCTACAAGACCTGCGATGTGAGCAATATCTGCCATCAGAACTGCTCCAACCTCATCAGCGATCTCTCTGAATTTCTTGAAGTCGATGGTTCTTGCATAAGCGGAAGCACCGCAGATGATCATCTTTGGCTTGCACTCTAATGCAATTCTTCTAACTTCATCATAATCGATAAATCCTTCGTCATTAACACCATATGGTACAACATGGAAATATTTTCCGGACATATTAACTGGGCTTCCGTGTGAAAGATGTCCGCCATGATCTAAGGACATTCCCATGTATGTATCACCCGGCTGCATAACTGCAAAGAAAACTCCCATGTTTGCCTGTGCTCCGGAGTGTGGCTGTACGTTAACATAGTCGCAATGGAACAGCTCTTTTGCACGTTCTCTTGCAAGATTCTCCACAACGTCTACACACTCGCATCCGCCGTAATATCTCTTTCCCGGATAACCTTCTGCATATTTATTGGTCAACGGGCTTCCCATAGCTGCCATAACTGCTTTGCTAACCACGTTCTCAGAAGCGATCAACTCAATATGGCTATCCTGTCTTTCATTTTCTGCGGTAATCGCTGCCGCAATTTCAGGGTCAACTTTCTGAATTTCATCAAATGTGAACATTCCCCAAATTCCTCCTTGTATTTTCATTTTCTTAACTAGGTTCAAAATACCGTTTCTGCTATCCATTATAACAACGCTTTCACAGAAACTCAATGGAAATATAGAAAAAAATAATCAATCAATACTTTACTTTTTTCAATCATACTACCGCTTTACGCCTTGCTTTTCCACTTCGGCTGATTTATAATAGGACAATATTATCACGGGAAAAGGAGAAAACACCATGCGCTATCCTGACTTTTTACAGAAAAAGGAAACCATTGGATTTGTAGCACCTTCTTTAGGCTGTTCCACCGAACCGTATCAAAGCTGTTTTTTGAATGCACAGAAAACATTCCGGGAAATGGGTTATGGACTGGACTTTGGTCCCAACTGTACCCGTGCCGACGGAATCGGTATCAGTAACACCCCACAAGCCTGCGCAGAAGAATTGACCTCTTCCTATTTAAATAACACCAGTCGGATACTGATGTCCTGCGGTGGCGGAGAAATGATGTGCGAAATCTTACCCTATGTGGATTTTGAAGCCATTCGAAAAGCCACTCCCAAATGGTTTGTCGGCTATTCCGATAACACCAATTTTATTTTTACTTCCGCAACTCTGGCAGATACTGCTGCCCTGTATGCCCCCTGCGTCAGCGACTTTGGAATGGAGCATTGGCATGAAGCCGTACAGGATGCCTGGGACTTGTTAACAGGGAAAAAGCGCACCTTCCACAATTATTCTGCCTGGGAATCCGAGAAGATCAAAGATGAAACCAGACCCTTGGTGGGCTATAACCCAACGGAACCCACAGTGATCAAAACATTCTGCATGAAAAAGCCGGAACAGGCTTCCTTTAGCGGAAGGCTTATCGGCGGCTGTCTGGACTGTCTGGTGAATCTTTCCGGAACGCGGTTTGATGAAGTATCTGCTTTTAATGAAAAATACAAAGAGGACGGCATCATCTGGTTCCTGGAAGCCTGCGAGCTTAATGTTTTCGGCATCCGCCGTGCCATCTGGCAGTTAAAAAACACCGGCTGGTTCCAACATGTGAAAGGATTTCTTATTGGACGCCCCGGCTGTTTCGGCGAAGAGCTGTTTGGCCTTGACCAATATCATGCGGTTACTGATCTATTGGAAGAATACGACGTGCCCATCATCATGGACCTGGACATTGGCCACAAACCACCTATGATGCCCATCATTTGCGGAAGTACCGCAAATGTAACTGTGGATGGCCAAGAGTTTACGATCGAATATACCATGAAATAAAAAGAAATACGCCGTCAGGCGCATGGAAAAGAACAACCCGCCAGATTGTGTTAATCACTCTCCGGTGGGTTGTTTTTTACAAAATTATACTGCCAGATCCACATGATTGATGGTTCCAACGCTTCCGGTACTTTCTTTTAAGTATACTCCTGTGCGCCGGATCACTCCGTTGGTCTGGTTCTGGTCATCCTTTAAGGAAAACTCCGTATCTGCGCTGCCAAGATAAATGGCGCCCACATCGGCTTTTTTCAGATCCAGGAGCTGATCGTTGCCAGCTTCATCCTTGATCCAGACCTTTAACTGAGAGAAAATGCTGTCGTTTTCATCGATCCAGCCGTTGCCGTCTTCGTCATACTGGGCCAGATCTTTAAAACCATCTCCGCTGGCTGTTCCAAATAACTCGGAACCGTCATTGATCTTTCCGTCGCCATTTTTATCCAAAGCCAGAAAACCGCTTCCGGCACCTGCGAAGGATACTTCTTCTTCGGTTCCGTCAGAATCCAGGTCAAAGAAAAACTTCTGGTCACTGACACTTCCCACGTTACTGTCCATGTTGATGATCAACGGATCCGTGAAAATGTAATTTTGTACACTGAGGCTGTCGATCTTGGCAGTAAATGCCCGGGACATGGATACCTCCACATTAAAACTGATACTTCTGCCATCTTCCGTCTGTACCAAACCCTGGGATGCAAATGTGGTGCTTTCCTGCTCAGTGGTAAACCCTGAGGTTGCCGTCACCCGCTGCCACATAGTTCCTGCTGATGTGGTACCAATAACGATCCTTCCATCTCCTGTGGAACCGGATCCTGATCCCACAGCACCGGATACACCAATGGTAGCAGAGGCTCCGATTGACAGGGAAGATTCTTTGCTGATGGAAAATGAACCGAGGCTCTTAACCTGTGGAGAACGAAGGTCTGTCACTCCGTTTTCGTCCGTCATTTTCTTAAGCTCTTCTTGGGACAGCCTCTCTCCACGCAAAGCGGCCAAAATCCGCTTTAACATTCGGATCTGCATATCGTATTTGTCGGAAACTTTGAATTGGGAACCTTGTCGATCAGATAATTGTTCGGCCATCATTTTGAGAGATTTTGTCTCGTTTTCCTGACGCTTTTGCTTCGCTTCTTTCTCCTTCTCTTCCTGATACTCCTTCATGCTCTCCAGCTTTGATTTCATCTGTCCGTCTTCCGACAGACTTAAGATCGCGCCGGGCAGATCCTTTGAAGCTGAAGCAGTCATGGTCATGGATTCCACTTGAGTATAGGTCGAGGCCTGATGTGTGGAAGACATAGCGATAGAACTGTTTGAAATCTTCATTGGGACTCCTTTCCTCTTTTGCAGGTAAATCCGTTTACCTGTAAGAAAATATAAAAATACATAAGCGCATACAAACTTACGCTTATGTATTTCTTCGGATGGTTCTTAAAGAAATTTAACAGCTTCAAGGGATTTTTCTCTTTTACGAAATAACATGCTGTGTTAAGATAGGAATAGGTTTTTTAGATGAATACAAAAGAAAGGACTCTGAAATCTATGAAAGGCTTATTTTCATCCCTGGGATTCATTATTTTCTTCGTAAGTGCACAACTGGGTTTTATGTGCTTTGATAAAAATAAAAAAGATCCCCAGGTCAAGTATGTTATACTGGGAACTTTTCTCATTTTACTCGGATTATTCTGTTTGATCTTAATGACCTAAAAATTTCACAATAAAAATAAGACCAACTACCTTATCCGGTAATTGGTCTTATTATTAGACTTTGGTCACATATGAGTCAAAACCATTGTTTCCATTCAGGAAACCCTTGATTTTACCGGGTTTACTCCTGAACGTATGGCATAATTGCGATATGTCTTGCTCTCTTGATTGCTACGGTAAGAGCTCTCTGATGTTTTGCACAGTTTCCTGTGATTCTTCTTGGTAAGATCTTACCTCTTTCAGAGACATATCTCTTTAATTTGTTTACGTCCTTGTAGTCGATGACATTGTCATTTCCACAGAAAACACAAACTTTTTTTCTTCTATGCATTCCGCCGCGTCTCTTTGGACCGTCAGCTCTATCTGCTTTATTGTAAGCCATGATGTTACCTCCTATCAAATTCCGGCATACTTATGCCTTAAACTTATTATCTAATAACATTCTAAGGATTAGTTGAATGGTAATTCTTCATCTAATCCATCCGGGATGTTCATGAATCCATCCCCAACCGCTGAACTCGGTGCCGGGCTTGCCTGCTGATAACTGTTGTTATTGTTATCGCTACTTGCTTTACTCTCTGCAAATTCCTGCTGCTCCACTACTACATCTGTAGTGTAGATACGTTGACCGTCCTTCTCATAAGAACCGGTCTGGATACGGCCTTCTACGACAACCTTGGTTCCTTTATGGAAATATTTTTCCGCAAATTCACCGGATCTGCCGAAAGCTACGCACTGAATGAAATCCGCAGACTGTTCACCATCACGTTTGAAACGACGGTCAACAGCTAAAGTGTATCTCGCAATGGCCATTGCCTGATCGCCCTGGGTATAACGAACCTCGGGGTCTCTGGTAAGGCGTCCCATTAATATAACTTTGTTCATACGATTTCCTCTTTTCTATTTATGCCTCTTCCTGTCTAACGCATAAGTATCTGATCACGCCTTCTTCGATACGAAGACGATCCTCCAGCTGAGCCGGAGTAGTAGCCGCAGCGTCGAACTGGATAAAGTAGTAGAAACCTTCGCTCATTTTCTGGATCTCGTAAGCTAATTTCTTCTTACCCCAATCATCCACATTGGTGATGGTTCCTCCGAAACGAGTAATCATTTCTTTCACTTTTTCGAGTTTTTCGCTTCTAGCTTCATCCTCTAACTTTACGCTGAGAACGAGTGCTAATTCATATTTGTTCATGCGAATTGTACCTCCTTTTGGTCTCTGGCCCCCAAACATTTAATTGGGAACAAGGAAAAATTAATATATCACGAGTTAAAATATTACCATAGAAATTACTGGTTTTCAAGTGTTTTTTCAATCTTTTTGATATTCTTCTCAGCCTTGATCCTGGGTATCATGATCATATGACCACAGCCTGTACATTTTAATCGAAAATCCGCACCTACCCGAAGGACTTCCCATGTGTTACTACCGCAGGGATGCTGTTTCTTCATTATAAGACGATCTCCTACCTGGATATTCATGCTATTTTCTCCTCCTTATGGAATTCATTTTTCTGCATGGCTCAGATCCTCTAATTGATCTACGGCTTCTTTCATGACCTTGGCAATATCATCCTGAATCAGAAGATCTGCGCGGGAATCTGCCGATGTTGCTGATTTATTAATAAGTACCAAATGTTTTCCATGGAAATAATAGACCAGGCTTGCTGCCGGATATACCACCAGGGAGGTTCCACCTATGATAAGGGTGTCTGCCTGAGAAATCGCCGCAATCGCGCCTTCAATTATATTGCTGTCCAACCCCTCTTCGTACAATACCACATCCGGTCGCACTTTTCCCTGACAGATCCTGCAGATAGGTTCTCCCGGTGCCTCTAAAACATACTGCGCGTCATACCTTTCTCCACAATTCGTACAATAATTTCGATGTACGGATCCGTGCAGTTCAAACACGTTTTCTGAACCGGCCATCTGATGCAGCCCATCGATGTTTTGGGTTATAATGGCTTTCAGCTTCCCCATCTTCTCCAATTGTGCCAATGCAATATGACAGTTATTGGGTTTTGCCTCCGGATAAACCAGATTCTTCTTATAAAAGTCATAGAATTCCTCCGGATGCTGCATCAAAAAGCTATGGGATACCAGCTCCTCCGGTGAATACTTTCGATTTAGTTTTTTATTATACAGTCCATCCGAGCTTCTGAAATCCGGAATATCACTGGCAGTGCTGACCCCCGCACCACCGAAAAAAACTATGTTTTCGCTCTCTTCTAAAACTTTAGCCAGTTCCGCTGTCTTATTCTCCATTCGTTTCTTCTCCTAATATTTACATGATTGCATTTTTTAATGTTGTGAGTTATAATCTCTTAAGTATATTGGTTCATGCATTGGTGCATGAATCTTTTTACATGAATACGACACAAGCTTAACTTTAGTATAACACATTTTATTTAGAACAAGATTATGAAAGTTAAAAAATTACTACATAAACCTCGCTTTACGTTCATTAACAATTTAAAAAGGAAATATTTGAAGTTTAAATCCGGATTAAAGCATCCCGTACTTTTTTCCAATCTTATGCTGTATCTGGTGATTCCGATACTGTTAAACTTTATTATTGAATGCCTGGAGTTGAAATCCTTCCCACAGGCGGTGAAGTTTTTGTTTACCAGCCCTTACGTGTTTATGGCAAACACTTTTATTATTATCCTTACCCTGTCTGTGTCTCTTCTATTAAAGAAACGACACTTCTGGGTGGCCATGGGCTGTGTGATCTGGAGCATTTTCGGTATTGCTAACTTTGTCCTTTTGTGTAACCGAGTTACACCGTTTACGGCAAATGATTTGTTTTTGATCGAATCCTTATTTGATGTATTAAAGAAGTACTTTAACTGGTTCCAGATTATCTTACTGGGAATCCTGGCAGCATCAGCAGCAGTTGCTTTGGTAATCATGTTTTTCCGGGCACCGAAAGAAAAGCGGTTTCCTCTCTACATTTCTTTACCTGTGATTGCCGGAATTGTTGTACTGACTATCGGATCTGTGGAATTGGGTAAAGCCACCGGTTTAATGGAATCCCAGTTTGCCGAATTGTCTGCTGCTTATCGGAAAAACGGTTTTGTATACTGTTTTACCAACAGTTTGGTGGATACCGGTGTTTCCAAACCCAAAGACTATTCTCCGGAATCCATGAAAGAGATTCTGAAAGATGATAAAGCCACCTTCTTTGGTGATAAAGCTAAGAAGACTCCCAATGTTATTTTTATCCAGCTGGAGTCATTATTTGATATCGGTGAATTAAATACGGTTGAATTTTCGGACGATGTTTTACCCAATATCAATGCCCTTCAGAAAAAAAGCGGTGGGTTGTTTGAAGTTCCGGTCATTGGTGCAGGAACAGTTAATACGGAATTTGAAGTTCTTACAGGTATGAATATGGATGATTTTGGTGCAGGTGAGTATCCTTTTAAAACCATTCTAAAGGAAACTACTACAGAAAGCCTTGCTTATAATCTGAAGTCTTACGGCTATACTGCTCATGCCCTTCATAATAATACCGGTAAGTTTTACAGCCGGGATGTGGTCTATTCCAATCTGGGATTTGATGATTTTACTTCTGTGGAGTACATGCAGGACTATGAAAAAACCCTGATGGGCTGGGCCAAGGACTATGTTCTTACCGACTACATCTTAGACTGTATGAACCAGACGGAAGAACAGGATCTGGTATATACCATTTCTGTACAGGGACATGGTGGTTATAATGTTTCCGATGAATATGAAAAACATGTAACGATTACTTCTATCAGTCCTGAAAAAGAAGCTTATAGAGATCAGATTGAATATTATGCCAATATGCTCTGGGAAATGGATGAGTTTATAGGACAACTGATTGATGCTTTAAAAGCCCAGGATGAGGATGTGATTCTGGTCATGTACGGCGATCATCTTCCCAGTCTGGACATTCAGCAGGAAGAATTGGATGAACGCAGCATATATCAGACAGATTATGCTATCTGGAATAACTGCGGAATTAAATTCGGTCAGAAAGATCTCTCCGCAGATGAACTTTCTTCTTATGTACTTGGTAAACTGGGAATGAGTAATGGTATCATTAACTCCTACCACCAGAACCATGCACAGGATTATGACTTTAAAGACTGTCTATCTGCTTTGGAATATGATATGCTTTATGGTGATCAGATTGTTTATGATGGTGAGAATCCTTATGAAGCCTCAAACATGACTTTTGGTCTGTATCCTATCACAGTCTCAAATGTGATACCGGACGAATCTACAGAAAATGCCTACTTTATCCGGGGTGATAACTTCACGACTTATAGCCGTGTCTACGTTAACGGTAACCAGATGAAGACCAACTTTATTGACAGCAATACCCTACAGCTGGTTGCAAATGATCCTCTTAAAGCAGATGATCGGATTAATGTATGGCAGTCACATCTGACATGTACGGAAGATTATTTCTATAATATAATTGAATTGGAACCTACAAGTTGAGTCTGCAAACAGCCTCACTTGTCATGAATCGAAACGGACCGTCAGGAATGACGGTCCGTTTGTTCAAATAATATATAGTTCTATTTATCCTTGTTTAGAAGTTAAGATCAATTTCAATACCTTTCAAATCCTCATTGATCAAAGAATTATCATTTAAAATCTTTTGGATGTTTTTCTGTACCTCATCCATACGATCAACGGTCTGATCCGTAGATTGTAACTCTGTTTCTAACTTATCAGCTTCTATTTCTCCTTTCAGGATCTTTTCCTGCTCTTTACGTTTTTCTCTGACTTTTTCAAGCTTTTCTTCCTGCTCTTCCTTTTCCTCTTTTGCTTCTTGTGCCCTCTCCTGCTCTTCCTTAACTTCCTCATCAATATGCTCTTTTGCATCGCTCATGAGCATATTTAAGATATCCTCACTTGCTGCTTCAAGAATCTCATTCGCCCCTTCCTGGGCATCTGTCATATTCTGTGACTTTAGCTGATCAATCTTTGCATCTCTTATTGAACTTGTCATTGCAACCAACGAATTTTCATTTTTCCGGATTTCCTTACTGATCGAACCCTTTGAGCCGTTTAGTTCCAATGCTTTTTTCTGGTATTCGGTAAGTGGGGTATGCTGCAGCTCTTTTAACCTGTTGATCTCCTCTTCCGAAAAATGATCAAAGGAGACTCCGGTCATGTTATTCTGGTACTTTTCCAGTAATAACAAATCCTTCTGTTCCTGGGAATCTACCTCAATTCCATATTCTTCCCTGAGAGCTTCTTTTTTATCGTCGATGTCCCTTACTTTTAATTTTAGATCATGTATCTTATCTGAAATCGCCGACTGCTGATCCTGCATATCGCTGATCCCTTTGGCAGCTTTTTTATCCCGCCTCCATGCATCGTTGATTAATTTCATGGCCTGTTTCCTTGCCCGGTTTTTCTTTTCCTTCAAGGCATCTGATTGGCCGAGATTAAGATCTCTTGCGTCTATGGTTTTACTTTTTATTTTTCCACTAGTCTTTTTCTTATCCTCTATTTTATCAGCTTGCATATTAACCATGCTATTTCTGTTAATGTTAAGCATTTTTCTCCTCTCCCTCAGCATACCTCTTTCTTAAACTGTACAAATATCTCTCTATACTTCTTCGGCATGACATGCAGAAAAATAACCCAATAAGACTAATCTTTTCAAGACAAGCTTGCAGGCAGCAACACTTATTATGAATCAAAAAGGCTGACGCCTGCTAAACTTTAGCTTATGCGTCAGCCTTTATAGTCCTATAGAAGTTTTTATGTATTTATGCCGTAGCCCTGCCGTATCTTCTGTAGCATACATACATGGTCAGAAGCATCAGCACAATGGCGATTGGCAATGCAATCCATGCGGATTTTACCACTCCTGCGATCAGATAGCTTACAAAGCTCACTGCCGCAACGGTAATAGCATATGGCAGCTGAGTGGAAACGTGGTTGATATGATCACACTGCGCTCCTGCAGATGCCATAATGGTGGTATCGGAAATCGGTGAGCAGTGATCTCCACAAACAGCTCCTGCCATGCAGGCAGATACACAGATTACTGATAATGGATCTCCTGCCGGGAATACGCTCTGTACGATTGGAATTAAGATTCCAAATGTTCCCCAGCTTGTTCCTGTAGCAAATGCTAAGAAACATCCAATCAGGAATACGATAGCCGGTAATACCGGTGCAAATCCCTGTGCGTTACTTTCAACAAAAGCTGCTACGAATTCTTTTGCTCCCAATGAATCTGTCATGGCTTTTAAGCTCCATGCAAAGGTTAAGATCAGGATTGCAGGAACCATTGCTTTAAATCCTTCCGGAACACTTTCCATGATCTCTTTAAAAGAAATTACCCGGCGTAACAGATAGTAAATGATGGACAGTACCAATGCAATAGCAGATCCCAGCATCAGACCAACCGATGCATCGGAATTGGAGAAAGCTTCCACAAAACCTGCTCCCTCAAAGAATCCACCGGAGTAGATCATACCGATAACACAGCTAATGATCAGCACAATAATAGGTAAAACCAGATCTATGATTCTTCCTTTTTCGGATACGGTTTCTTCCGATGTGTTTTCATAAGGATTCTGTCCGGAAAACAGATCGCCGTTTTCCTGAGCATTTCTCTCATACTTCGCCATAGGACCAAAGTCCAGTTTCAATATTGCAATACATACCATCATGACAATGGTTAAGATGGCATAAAAGTTAAATGGGATTGCCTGAATAAATAACTTTAATCCCTGACCATCTTCTGCAAATGCAGCAACTGCTGCCGCCCAGGAAGAAATCGGTGCAATAATACAGATCGGTGCTGCCGTAGCATCAATAAGATATGCCAGCTTTGCTCTTGAAATCTTGTGCTCATCCGTTACAGGACGCATCACGGATCCTACCGTGAGGCAGTTGAAATAATCGTCAATAAAAATCAGGACACCCAGAAGAATTGTAGCAAGCTGTGCGCCTACCCTGCTTTTGATATGGGTTTTGGCAAATTCTCCAAAGGCTCTGGAACCTCCGGTTTTATTCATCAGACAAACGATAATTCCTAAGATCACCAGGAATACCAGAATACCTACATTGTAGCTATCCGACAAAACGGAAACTACACCATCCTGAAAAACGTGGGTGATGGTGCCTTCAAAATTGAAGCCTGAGAATAACAGACCTCCCACCACGATACCAATAAAAAGTGAGGAATAAACCTCTTTGGTGATCAATGCCAATAAGATGGCAATGATTGCCGGGAGCAATGCCCAGCCGGTTGCATAAAAGTCCATGACAGTTCTCCTTTCAAAACTGTGACATGGTCGCCTAACGATTTACTTACGGTCATTCCCATGCTTCGCAACCTTTCGTGTACCATGATTCAAAATCCGGTGGTTTTCAAACATTAAAAAACCATGTACACGAAAAACTGCGCGTACATGGTTTAATCAACGCTAATGTACCGACAGCACTCCGCTTTCGCGACAGTCATACGAATCTTTTTCGTATGCCCGGTTACAGCTTGCAAGACAGCTTCGCTGCACCTCGGCGACTTCTCCTTTCAGAATCCTTCCGGTGTCTTCCGTTTCAAAGGACCCTACTCTTATCCGTCGCGCCTCTATCGTCACTTATATAAATTATATGTTGTATTATATTGTAAAAATACCAAATGTCAACATTTTTTTGAAAATTTTTACATTTTTGTTTATACGGTAATCTGAAAAAATACTGTGGCAATCTTAAAATAGACCAGAATGGAACAGGTATCCACTACGGTAGTAATTAAGGGTGCCGCCATTAATGCAGGATCTAATCCCATTTTTTTTGCAATTAGCGGTAAAACCCCGCCGATAAACTTTGCCAGCATAATGGTCACCACTAAAGAACAGGCAACTACGATTGCCAACCGGGCACTTTGGTACATAAGGAAAATCCGCAGACCGTTTACCACCGCCAGTACACTTCCCACAAGGATGGAAACCCGGAATTCCTTAAAAACAACCTTAAAAAAGTCTTTAAACACGATCTCATCCAGTGCAATTCCACGGATGATCAGAGTGGAACTCTGAGATCCACAGTTTCCTCCGGTGTCCATTAACATCGGAATGAAAGAAACCAAAAGCGGCACCACGGCAAATGCATTCTCATACCTGGTAATAATGGTTCCGGTTAAAGTAGAAGACAACATTAAAACCAGCAACCATGCAATTCTGTTTTTTGCATGGGAAAAAACGGAAGTTTTGAAATACGTGTCTTCTGCGGAAGTAATAGCCGCCATCTTGGTAATATCTTCCGTGTTCTCATCCTGCAATACATCAATCGCGTCATCCACAGTAACAATTCCCACCAGATGGTTATCATGATCTACTACCGGAAAGGCTAAGAATCCATATTTACTAAACATTTTGGCAACATCTTCCTGATCATCAACGGTAGAAAGTGTAATAAGGTTTGTTTCCATAATGTCTTCGATTTTTTCTTCGTCATGAGAAATCAAAAGCTCTTTCATGGTACAGATTCCCACAAGCTTCCGGTTCTCCGTAACGTAAACCGTATAAATGGTCTCACTGTTGGGTGCCATTTTTCTTACTCTTGAAATGGCTTCTCCAACCGTCATATCCTTCTTGATATTGACATACTCCACCGTCATCATACTTCCGGCAGAGTTTTTGGGGTATTTCAATAACTCGTTGATCTGATACCGGGTCTGGGCATCGGTATTGCGAAGAATCCTGGCTACAATGTTGGCAGGCATTTCCTCAATCATATCTACGGTATCATCCAAGAACAGATCATCCAATACCTGATGTAACTCTTTATCGGTCAGGGCATTCACCAATGTGGTCTGAGTATCGTGCTCCATCCTGGAAAAAACTTCCGCCGCTTCCTCTTTTCCCAGTAGCCGGTACAAAATAGGAAGTTCTTTCTCATCGATTTCTTCAAAAATCGCCGCCACATCGGCCTCATTTGTCTCAGATAACAATTTCTTTAATGTAGTGAATTTTTTCTGCTCTAATAATTCTTTTATTTTTTCCAAATCATCCTCTAGATAGTTGGTATCGAAGTATTCTTCCTGCATCTTACCCTCCTATTCTAAAGTAACGCCTGATACACCTCTCTTCTGGAAATTCCCCGATCTTTCGCAGCCATACGCATAGCTTCTTTATGGTCATATCCTTTGTTTTCATATTCTTTTACATGCTCTGCAATGCTGATATCGGTATAGGCGTCCCTTTTCTCTTCTTCTATTTGTTGTTTGCTTTTTCCTTCAATTACTAATACATACTCGCCTTTAGGGTCACACCCGCTATAGGCCACCAAGGCTTGAGAAAAGGTAGTTCTCGCTACAGCTTCATATCTTTTGGTCAGTTCCTTTACAACAGAAACTTTCCGATCTCCTAATACAGACAACAGTTCTTCTATCGTACGAACCAGATGATGAGGGGCTTCATAAATAATTATGGTACGTGTTTCCTGTTTTAATTCCTCTAAAACCCGGGCCCGTTCTTTTTTATCCTTCGGTAAAAAAGCCTCAAAACAAAACCTTCTGGTCTTTAATCCGGACAATGTTAATGCTGTGACTGCCGCACAGGCTCCCGGCAAAGAAGTAACCGGAATATCCTCCTCATAACAGATCCGGACCAGTTCTTCTCCCGGGTCAGAAATTCCCGGTGTCCCCGCATCTGTGATCAGGGCGATATTCATCCCCTGCTTTAACTTATCCACCAGCTGATATGCTTTATCTATCTTATTAAATTCATGATAGCTGGTCATAGGAGTTTTGATCTGAAAATGGTTTAACAACTTCACAGAATTTCTGGTATCTTCTGCTGCAATTAAATCAACTTCTTCAAGTGTCTTAAGAACCCGCAGGGTAATATCATCCAGATTTCCAATCGGTGTTGCACATAGATATAATGTTCCGTTGTTCATTTCAAATCCCCCCCTCTCTTTATTTTTAAAACAGAAGTGTTCATTCTTTCGCTTACTCAGCACTCACTTTCGTCATAGATCCTGTGTATGTCCCTGGTATATACTCCCGGACTCTCATAAACGATCAATGGTTTCTCTACCGTCATTCTGGGATTTCCGCCCAGGCACCCTTCGATCAGGACCATGTTCGGTTCTTTATCCACATAAGGATGTACCATCTGCATACGTTTTGGTTCCAATTTATACTTCCTCATTACCGTCATGATCTCCGGCAGACGAAAAGGACGATGTACCATATAAAAACGTCCCTTATCTTCTAATAGTCCTGCTGCCTGACGCACAACATCTTCTAATGTACACAGGATTTCATGTCGGGCAATGGCTTTCTCACTTTCCGGATTTACCAGTCCGTGTTGTTTTATCATATATGGCGGATTACTGGTTACCACACGATAAGAAGATGCCCCCAGTATACTTGTGGCATCTTTGATATCCCCTGTTACAATATCAATAAGATCTGTCAGGTCATTATACTGCACACTTCTTCGTGCCATGTCCGCACTCTCCGGCTGAATCTCCAGACCGGTAAAATGCTCTCCCTTTGTTTTGGCTGCCAGCAAAATCGGGATCACACCGGTTCCGGTTCCAAGATCCACTACTTTTTCTCCGGGTCTGACTTTTGCAAAACCGGATAACAAAACCGCATCCATACCAAAACAGAACCGGGTTTCATCCTGAATGATCTTATATCCTTTAATATCCAGATTATCCAGCCTTTCGCCCGGTCTTAGTTCTATTCTCATGAAAGTTTCGAAGCTCCTTCTTTATCTTCCAGTGAAGCCAGCTCTTTAATCTCTTCCGCAGTTACCTGAACCTTATGACGCTTTGGCTTAAACCGAAGTTCTTTCACCGGATACTCTTCCAGTTCTTTTTCATCTTCGTTATCCACCAGAACCTTAACCAGCTGCTTTAATACATTCACACTGGATACTTCGCCCTTACGTCCGTCCGGAGTGGTTACTAATTCTCCTACTGCCGGCAATCTGCTGTTTAAATACTCATAGGTTTCTGCTTCGTTCTTAAGACAGCACATCAAACGGCCGCACACACCGGAAATCTTTGTGGGATTTAAAGATAAGCTCTGTTCCTTGGCCATTTTAATGGATACCGGTGCAAATTCCGGAAGATATGTTTTACAACAAAGCTCTCTTCCGCAAATTCCGATTCCGCCCAGGATCTTCGTTTCATCCCGGACGCCGATCTGCCGTAATTCTATTCTTGTACGGAACACGGCCGCCAGATCTTTTACCAGCTCACGAAAATCAATACGTCCGTCTGCGGTAAAATAAAACAGTAACTTATTATTATCAAAAGTATACTCTGCATCTACCAGCTTCATTTCCAAATTATGTTTTGTGATCTTTTCCAGACAGATCTGAAATGCTTCCTTTTCTTTCTCCCGGTTTTTCTCAACCTGCTCTTCATCCTTGGGTGTTGCAATGCGCATGACCGGCTTTAACGGGCTGACCACTGCGTCTTCTTCTATTTCTTTGTCCGCAATGACAACCTGCCCAAATTCTACACCCCGGGCTGTTTCTACGATTACATGGTCGTTCAGGTGGATCTTCAGCTCCCCGGGATCAAAATAATAAATCTTTCCCGCGGGACGAAATCGAACTCCTACAACTTTTATCATATCTATCTCCTATTCTAGTTTTCTTTTATGTTAAGTAACAATAATTCCAAGGTAAGCTCCAGATTAACATTCGCTTTTACCCTGGTTTTTGCTGTTTCGATGGCCTTTAAGATTCTCTCGATCCCTTCATAAGAACTGGTTGCAGCCTGTTTCTTAATGTCGTAGATCTCATCCTGGAATACCAGCTTGTTGGCATCCATGGTTGCTTTGTAAACCAGAACATCACGGTACCAAATTGAGAGAATATCAAAATAATCATCAACTTCCAGTTTATATTCACCGATAACCTTCACCGCCTGAACAAGCTCATACAGATCTATATTCTTAATCCGCTTTAACAATTGCACAGCTTCGTTCCGGATATGATTAAAATCTTCCGAGCCGGAAAGTCTTGCAGCTTTTCCTACATTTCCCTGGGCAAATGCTGTGCAGATCGCTGCTTCGTCTTCCGGTACAGATAAGGTTTTCATCAGATAGTCCTTTACGATCTCATCAGCCACCGGCCGTACCTCAATGGTAATACAACGGGAACGGATGGTGGGTAGAAGCATCTGGGCATTTGTAGTCAAAAGAAGGATAATGACATACTCCGGAGGCTCCTCAATGGTCTTGAGGATGGCATTCTGTGCTGCCTCATTCATGCGCTCTGCATGATTGATAATATAAATCTTATACCTGCTGCTGTATGGTTTAATGGACACATCGGCATTTATCTGCTGACGAATGTCGGAAACAGAGATCAGGTTCTCTTTCTCCGGTTTCAGATATATAATGTCCGGTTGATTCCTTGTCATCGCCTGTTTGCAGGAATGACATTCCAGACATGCATCTTTTGTTCCTTTTTCACACTGGAGAGTCATAGCAAATGCGTCTGCCAGCGTTTTCTTTCCGGCACCGTCTTCTCCATTAATGATATATGCGTGTGACACCTTTCCCAGCATTATTGCGTTTTGCAGGCTGTTAACTGCCTGTTCATGTCCTAAAACATTTCTAAATCCTGCCATGTGTTTCCCCTTTGATCCTCTATAAACGCATCTTTACTGTGTTCACGTAATCTTATGTCAAAATATCTAAGAGTAGTCCTGTGATATCCCCGATACGGGATAAAATCTCCAAATGATCCTTTTCATCTTTAAGCAGCTCTTCTGCCAGTTCATCCAGATTTTCATTCACTTTTCGAATGATCCCGTAAACGCGATGACGCCCTTTCCTGTCCAAAAAGTTTTCACGGGAAAACTTGTGGGACCGGTATACCACTTCATTTAAAAAGTCCTTGATCAGACTCCGGTACTTTTTCATATCCCGGATATCCATATGTTTCGCGATAAGATTCCCTTGCAGGGTAATGTCATTTAACAACCCGTTGACTTTTTCCTGCAATGCAGCTTCTTCAATCTGACTTGCTAAGGTAAACTTAAAACTTCCGTCTGCCTGCTCTGTCTGTTTGACTTCCGAGGTTGCCGGTGTGGCCAGTAACTGGTCAATTCTCATATGATCCATAGATCGTGCCCCCTATCCCCGATAGGTATCAATATATGCAATGATAGTATCCACGACAGATTCGATTCTGTCGTTATAAAACACCTGCTTTATTCCTGCCTGTTTTAGTTTTTCTTTCGAAAAATCTTCCTGATCCGCTAAAAAACGTCTGCAGACTTCAGCATAGTTAGGATGGGACTGCTGTCTTTCTCTTTTTACTGCTCGCTCCAGCCGTTCGCCGTCGTCAAGGTCAATGTAAATGGGTATCAGTCTCTCCTGACCGAAATACTCTACCATACTGTGATAGGATTCCAGTGTTCCAATATAAAGATAATCTGACCGATCCAGATCGATCTGGCCATCATCTGCCGTAAAGTATTTCCATGGCCCCATTACTGTCTGGTATTCCCTTAGCTCGATGATCTTATGCTCTCTGGCAAATTGTTCTACCTCTTCTTCCGTGGAAAAAAAATACTCCCTGCCGTTTTCTTCCCCTTCCCGGACCGGTCTCGTGGTATAACCTACAATCCTTTTGACCTTTCCTTCGTAATGACGGGTAAGGTGCTTATAAATGGTATCTTTGCCGGATGCACTTTTTCCCATGATATAGAATAGTTTTCCCATGAAAACCTCCTTACCGCTTCTTGTCATTATAGCATTTTTTCCCGATCCTCTTCAATACTTTCTATGCATCTTTCCGCTTATGCTTATAAATATCTTTGTACTTCACAGATCCAATCCCCAAAGAATATCTGGTCCTTTAACAGGATATCCAGTACCGGACCATATAAAGCGATCATGATCTTACGGATTTCTTCAAATCCCGGTTCTTTCCGTTTGGAACTTCTTAAATATCCTCTATAGCGAGCCTGAAGTACTTTATTATTCAAGGACGCCTTGAACTGCTCTGTTTTATCCTCTGTCAGCACCAGATCCCTTTTCATAAATTCCTCTTCCAGAAAAATACTTAAATTCTTCCCGTCTAAATTGCGTCCGGTAGCATATAGGTATATGGTTTCCAACGCAGACATTTCCGGATATAATTCCATCCTGGAAAAATAATCGGCAAACAACTCCGCTAATTCCGCTTCCGGGTAAAAACAAGGCAGACTCAAGGTTTTATCATTCTCAAAAATCAGCCTTAGCGGAAACATAACCGTTTGTGTTTTCCTACTTTCCTGTTTTTGAATGTGCAGGGTAATGGGTATACGGATCCGGTCAAATTCTACCTCCAGAAGAACATGAAAAACCTCCTGTTCTTCTCTAATTTGAAACGACGTATCCTCGATACGGTTCGTTATAAATTCCGTAAGCCACTGCCCGGTGATCTCCATGTTCAGGGCACATAAATACAGATCCTGAAAACAACCTGTTTTATAAGCTCTTAAACCTAATTGGGAGGTTCGCTTTAACAGTAGTTTCTCTTCGAAAGGTTTCTGAAACAGGCACTCTAATACCCATTCTCTTGCACCGGCTGCCAGCAGGTTCTGATACGGTATCTTTAACTTTCTGCTTTTTTCCCTGATCAGTCGCATGGACAGTTTCTGCTGCATTATAGCCACACTCCCAACATATTCTGAACCTTGGCAGATACTTTTCGGATCCTGGCATATTCCAACAAATGATGAACATCCTTTTTGGGATCTGCAATATACCCGCGCAGGGCGGCTTTCAATACTTCGTGATCCAGTTTATGTTCATATTTCAATACATCACAGATCATACGATCCCGGTCATAGATCTTCATAGTAACAGAACCTATCTTCGCTTCCTGTACGCCAATCTTTAAAACCTCCGGTTCGGTGTAATAAGGAATCACCACCGGGTAGTCTAAGACAAACCGTGATTTGGATGTATTCTTATCTATAGCAATATCCCAGGCAAAAGGTTTTTGGTCCAGATATCCATAATAGTACAGCGCCGAAGACAAACAAAGTACCCCATCGGGAAAAAGCGCTGCCAGACGTTCTTCTTCTGTCCGTTTGTCCTTTTTCAAGCTATAGTAACCATTCTTTACACGGACTAAAAACTCTTCTTTTAACAGACTGTCCAGACTCCGATAGGTCAGACCGCACTCCTCATAGAGTTGGGCGGTTTTCATTACACCGTCATGTTCCTTTAGCTTCTGGACAATTAATTTCTGCAGTTCCTCCATATAATCCCTCTTTTGCATTTTTTCCGCTTTGATTTCTCACTCGTGGTGTTTTCTATTATATCCGCTTTTCCTGCTTGTTGTCAATTCTCACAATCCCTGGGAAATATGTCGTTTATTTATATTTTGTCGTTGAATTTGTCCCAAATATGATATATAATATAATCAGACATTAATTTATGTCTCTTGACAAGAAAAGGAGTAAGTTATGGATCAGATATATTCCGAAAATCCTGCCCAGAAGAACCCTTCCAGACAGGAATGCGAGAGGGTAATCAAACGGATCCTCGTAACAGAAGTCTTAACCAAAGGACGGAATGATAAATTCAAGAGTGCCGCCGATTTTATGTCATATTTCGAATCTCTTTATCCGGCCAGTGAAGCTCTTACCAAACAGGTTCAGCGTGCGATCAAAGCCATGGAGCTTCCCAAAGATGAACATGGTTACCTTATCATTAATAAAACGAAAGAACAATTAGAAGAGGAGAAAGATCTTTCTTATTTTCTAAAGAAAACCGGAGCTGATCTGGGAGACCTTTCCCAATGTGAACCGCTGCTGTTACGTTGCAGCCCCTCTGATTCGGATTATCTTTTAACACTTATCACCCGCTGCCTGACTTTAAAAGACAAATACGAAACCGTATTTTCTACTTCTAACGGGGTTCTGTTTTATACAAAACAGAAGAATCAATTAGAAATTCTGTTAAATAGTCTGATTAAATAGTCTGATTAAATAGATTAAAGATTCTGTATGTCAGATTATTTCACCTCAAACACCGCTTGTCCACTTATATAAAAACGACAACTTATCATAGATAAATTGTCGTTTTTTGTATTATATGTGTTAATTTATGTCTTATCGTTGTTTTTAGGACGGATTTTAATGTCTTTTTCTGGGTTTTAGTTTCCTTTTCTTGATTCGCCGTCCCTTGAAACTGATTTCATTTCTGCTCCTTTGTCTTTTTCTCTTAATATTATAGAGTATGATATAAATATTTCTTCTCACATATATGATGCTGTACACGAATCCTGCTAAAAGGAGCAATATTACCAAAACTACTAAGATCTTTCCAAAACTAATCTCAAATACCTTTTTTCCTTCGGTTTCCTGAATCTGTTCATTGTCAAATGAATACTCATCCACTTTATTCTCATTGATCAGGATATCCGTACTTCCCACTACTTTACCGCCATATTGGTATTCAATGACTCCTGCTATACCCTCCCGGCTGTTATCTGTTTTTACCTGTGATGTTACTTCTGAAAAATCTGCCGTCTTGGGCAATACAATACAGGCATCTTCATCAATAGACAGATATGGTGTTACGGACGAAAAATTCATGGCGCTTTCCACCTTATCCATACTGTAAGTAGGATCGTGTTCCGCAATGTTTAGCATCTGATAATTATCAAAGCAATAATCCAGCAACTTCGTGGTGTCAATGTAGTGATCTTCTCCGCCGGATTTCATTACCACACAGATCAATGTCATGTCATTTCGCTCAGCGTAGGTAACCAGTGTGTTGCCGGCTGCATTCGTATATCCGGTTTTTCCACCGATACAGTCTTCATATATATACTTTCCTGTATGATAATAGGTCAGCATGGCATGGTGGTTTACCAGGTAAGTTTCTTCCTCATGGATATTGGTCTTTGGTATCGTATAAGTCTTAGTTCCTGTGATGGCCCGGAAGGTATCATTCTTCAGTGCCTCTCTGGAAATCAGTGCCATGTCATAAGCGGATGTATAATGGTTTTCATCCGGTAAACCATGGGGATTATTAAAATGGGAATCTTCACAACCGATTTCTTTTGCCCGCCGGTTCATTTTCTCTACAAAAGTTTCAAGATCTCCTCCCACATGTTCCGCCGTAGCATAGGCACATTCATTGGCAGATCCCAGCATAACGGCATACAACGTGTCCTTCAGGGACATCTGTTCTCCCACATCTCTGGCAATACTGGTTCCTTCTGTTTTAAAAACCGCATCCTGGGAAAATGTTACGGTTTCTGTCAGATCACAATTCTCAAGTGCCAGCAATGTAGTAAGTATCTTTGTGATACTGGCAGGATAGTGTTTGGTATGGATCTTCTTTCCATATAGAATGGCTCCGGTATTTGCCTCCATAACAATAGCCGAATCCGATGTTACGCTCGGTCCTTTTGGCCAGTATATTTCGTTTTCTTCGGCCAAAACCGAAAGAGGCATCAGTACGGTACATGCCATAACACTAAACAGTGTAAGAACTATGATGAACTTTTTCTTTAACATAACTTGTCTCTCCTATCCCATTAAGTATATTATTTCCGAATGGTTCTTGCAATATTTTTTCCAATGGTTTCCCACATATTTTCATGTTACTTTCTTGCATTTTCAAGGGCAGTCCTGTACAATGTGGTAAGAAAAAAGCTTAGGAGGAAACAATGAGACTTAGAAATATTCCGGGGGCTGATGCAACTGTTTTAAACAGTCCTTATTGCATCCAATTATCACCGGAGCTGAAGGGAATGATTCCCAACCTGTTCCATCAGAAAGCTCCCATCCATATGGAAATTGGTATGGGAAAAGGACAATTTATTATGGAATTGGCAAAGCAGCATCCGGAAATCAACTATATCGGAATGGAGCGATATTCCAGTGTACTTCTTCGAGCTCTTCAGAAAATGGATGAACTTACCGAACCTCTTCCTAATCTTAAATTTATTTGTGAGAATGCTGTTATTCTGCCGGACTATTTTCTTCTGGGTGATATTGAAAAAATCTATCTGAATTTCTCTGATCCCTGGCCCAAAGACCGGCATGCCAAACGTCGTCTGACAAGCAGACAGTTTCTGTCCTGTTATGATAAAGTTTTGATCCCGGGAGGAATCTTGGAATTTAAGACTGATAACATAGACCTGTTTCGTTTTTCTATAGAAGAAATCGAATGCGCGGGATGGACACTGTTAGCCAAAACCTTTGATCTTCATCATGATAAAGCACTGAATGAAGGTAACATTATGACAGAATATGAAGAGAAATTCTCTTCCCGGGGAAATCCTATCTGCAAACTGATAGCCTGTCGAAGTGACGGAAAATAAGCCTTTTCTATAAGATAAACGTAACCCCACCCTTACTTTATGCATATAATGCAATATAGTAAAGGGTGGGGTTTTGTATGGGCTGCAACTGTTTTAGGAAAAAAATCTGCCGCTGGTCCTGTCACAACAAGCGTCTTAATTGTCGCATTATATGTTTCATGGAAAGCTTCCGCGAGTTCAGAAAGTTTTGTCACTTTGACTGATTTTACCCGCTTTTCTTGACCAAATCCACGTGCTGGATGGTCCCTGTACCTCCATTTTCATATAAAAAGATTCCCGTCTTGCGAATGTAGGCATTGGTGTTGTTCTCAGTGTTATTCAGGGAAAACGGTGTTTCTGTATTCTGAAGTGCAATAGCCCCTATGCCGGCCTCTTTCAGGGAGATCAGCTTCGGCTGTTCCCCTCCGTCCGCATACCAGATCTTCAACTTCTGAAAGATCTCATCTGCTTCATCTATCCAGCCGTTGTGATCCAGATCATAAGCCGCCAAATCTGCAAATCCATCTCCCGAAGTCGTTCCAAATAATTCCGAGCCATCATTAATGATGCCGTCTTCATTTTTATCCAGAGCCAGAAAACCGCTGCCTGCTGCCAGGGACGAGATCTCATCCAACTGTCCGTCACAGTCAAGATCAAAATAGAAACTCTGATCATTCACCTGCGTGATAGAGGATCCTGTGTTGATCACCAGCGGATCCATTACCGCATACTCTGCCCCAAAGTTATGACTTTCGTAATAGGTACTGGCAAAGGTGCGGGACATATGAACTTCATAGTTAAAGTTTATTTCCCGTCCATCAGAAGTAACCACTGTTCCTGTACTTTTAAATCCCACACTCTCTGTTTCCCAATAATTTTCGTAATACTGGTGGTTTCCGCCATACTCCTGCACAGTGAATGCCTGCTGATTACTTTCACTGATACGCTTATATTCCTCCGAATCCTCCCCTAATAATAACCTCAGCAAGTAATCTAAGATCTGGCTGCGAATGTCTTTCATCTGGGTTTTCACATTCATCTCATTAAGCTTTTCCGTTCGTCTTAATAAAAGACCATCCGGTAAACTGCCGGAACTGTTTTTCTTCGCGCTTTCGTCTGTCATGCTATTATTCTCCGGATCCTTTGTTTCGTCGCTGTTTATATTCTGGCCATCACCGAAAGACTGAAATTCTTTTGTCTCCATAACGTCAAAAAATGTACTTTTGGTGTATCCGGAGGGCCCCCAGGTGGTATAATTGCCGCCACTGCTTTTACGGGCTGCATACCCACGCTGTGAACCCATGGTCAGATTGGATGATTCTATGATCAATTTTTTCCTCCTTTTGAAGGAGTCCCTTTATGAAAATTACCTCCATTTAAAATCCAATAAAAAATGGCAAGCAGTTTCGCTAATTCCTTTTTGCAAACATACTTACCATCCGTGGATGCCTTCTTTTATTCATTGCTGATAACCGGTTTGAACAATGTACCTATAGTATCGGAGCATTATTTGCCAATCTTTAGTTTTGCAATAAAAAAAACACCAACCCCACGGATCATAGTCCGTAAAATCAGTGCTTTAAAAGTGCGCCACCAGGGGTTCGAACCCTGGACACCCTGATTAAGAGTCAGGTGCTCTGCCAGCTGAGCTAGTGGCGCATATCTTTACTTTGCAACACTCGTTTATTATATTATAGATTATTAGAAAAGGCAAGCATTTTTTTGTTTTTCTTTGTTTTTCATTTGATTTTCTCAAGGGATAGTATATAATAGAACTGCAAAATAAAAGAAAACAGGAGGATTTACATAATGAATGTGAAAGACCGTTTATTAAAATATGTTGGGGTTTATACTACATCAGAAGATGATGCTGGTGTAATTCCAAGTACGAAACACCAGTTTGATCTTGCTTATATCCTTGAAAAAGAATTAAAGGAATTGAATCTTGAACATGTTAAAGTAGATGAACATTGCTACGTTTATGGCCTGCTTCCGGCCACTCCAGGAATGGAGAATAAAAAACCTGTCGGTTTTATCGCACATATGGATACTTCACCTGATTTTTCGGGAGAAAATGTAAAACCACAGATTATTGAAAATTACGATGGAGAAGATGTGGTATTAAAGGGTTCCGGAGATATTCTTAGTCCTAAAGTATTCCCAGATCTTAAAAAACTCAAAGGAAGAACTCTCATTACCACAGATGGAACCACTCTTCTTGGTGCAGATGACAAAGCCGGCATTGCTGAAATCATTACTGCCATTTCTGAGCTTATTGAAGAAGGTACCCCTCATGGAGATATTTGGATCGGATTCACTCCTGATGAAGAAGTGGGCTGCGGTTCCGATGCTTTCGATCTCGACTACTTTAAAGCAGATTATGCATATACCTTAGATGGTTATTACGAAGATGATTTTGCTTATGAGAATTTCAATGCTTCTTCCGCAACCATCACTGTACACGGCACCAATGTACATCCGGGGTCTGCCAAAAACATTATGAAAAATGCCGCTTCTATTGCTGCAGAATTCCATAGTCTGATTCCTGTAACCGAAACACCCGAGCATACGGAGGGACGGGAAGGTTTTTATCACTTAATGGAAATCAATGGTGGTGTTACCAAAGCAACTCTTTCTTATATCATCCGTGACCACGACGGAGAGAAGTTTGCAGAAAGAGGAAAGTACATGTATACCGTTGGCGAATTCCTGAATAAAAAATATGGTGAAGGAACCGTGGAAGTTCAGGTTAAAGAAAGTTATCACAACATGATCGAGGTCATCGAAAAAGATCCTTATGTGATTGATATTGTGAGTGATGCTTTACGTTCTGTAGGTATTGATCCTGTTCCGGCTCCTATCCGTGGCGGTACGGACGGAGCAAAATTAAGTTTCAAGGGTCTGCCCTGTCCAAACCTTGGAACCGGCGGAGGCGCTTATCATGGACCATTTGAGCACATTTCTGTAGAAGGAATGGAAACCTGTGTGAAAATTGTGAAGTATATTGCCACTCATCCGGTAGAAAAATAGAAATCATAAAAGGCTTTGCTTAAAGGATACTATCCTTCAGGCAAAGCCTCTTTTTTACATATTCGCTAACAAAGCTGCGATTTCATCCGGTGTCATAACATGATTCGGATCGGACAGATCCGGCATTGCCGGTTTCTCTTCCTGTTCCGGTTCTGCAGGGATTTCCTCTTCAACCGGTTCTTCCAAAACTTCTGCCATCTCCGGTTCTATCGGAATTTCCGGTTCCTCTTCCATGGAAGGTTCCTCTAACAGGACTTCACTTTCCGGCTCCTCTTCCTCTTCCGAAACAGCTTGCGCATCCATGGAAATCACTTCTCCGGGCTGAGACATTTCTTCGTATATACCTGCTGACTGAATATCCAGCTCTTCCTCTGCTTTGGTAATCAGATCATCCAGCATATCATTGGAAAGCTCATTATGTTCCGGCTCCGGCTGAGCATAAGCTTCCGGTATATCATCCGATCCGGCCGTATAGGTGGAGGCCGTCACCTCCGGTTCTGATGAGATCCTTCCATTAATGGATATAATTTCCCTCTTTAACGCAACCTCAACTTCCTTAAGTAAATCAGTAAGTTCCTGTTGTTTTACTAAGACCTCCTGTAGAGATCCTGAAGAGGTATTTTCACCTGCAACTTTTTCTTCAATCTTGTTAAGCTGCTCTTCAAATTCAAAAATCTTTTCCAGCAACCGGTCATTGGAATTCATTAATGCATCTGCATTTTCTTTACTTCTGTTAATGGATATTTTTGCAATGCTTTTCTGAACATTGATCATTTCCTCTTGAGGTATATCCATCTTATCATCTATGCTATCCACTTGCTGCCGGATTTCCTCAAAGTATTTTTTCATCATCAGGTACGTCGCCTTCGATGAATTATACAGATCATTATACTGCCCATCTCTCTCCGACTGTGTACTATATCTAAGCTGTATGATGGAACTGGAAAAGAAATACACACTGGCTACAAAAATCAACGATAAAACGGCAATCAGCCATAATAGGTTTGAATAGTTTATCATGGCGTACAGGTCCAGCAACATGCTGGCTCCCATAAAAATGGATGCAAATACAATTTTCAGACTTGCTACCTGTGTCTGCGGTGCTTTTACCTCACGATCCTCTTTCCTCATATACTGTCCTCCCTGATATGATATGATTTCCAGAATACTCTACACCATTATACACTATTTACCATACTCTGTCCAAATTTTTCCGAAAATTCTATGATTTCTTAGAGTGACATGACCCACTCATGGGGCAACTGGAACATCCACATCCACAGGAGGACTTTCCTTGTTTTTTTGCTTTGACCATACTTCGAATTACCAATGCAACCACCACAATCAATAGGATGCTGATTAAAATGGTTGCCAGATTCTCACCAATCCATGTTATCATATCTATTCCTCCTGTTTTAATGATGTTTATTTACTCACCTTTACCTGCTTTGTCAAGGTATTAGCTTCCTTGTATGGACGGAAGATCATATAAAGCATACCTGCCAGTACCACAATAGCCAGGATCAAACCGAACACATTTAAGTTGCCGGTAAATGCGGAGCCAAACTGATAGATCATCAGTGCAATCACATAAGCAAACATGCACTGATATCCAATGGCAAACCAGGTCCATCCTGCAGAGTTCATTTCACGCTTAATGGCACCAATGGCCGCAAAACAGGGTGCACACAACAGGTTAAATGTCAGGAATGCAAATCCACTGATGGAAGTAAAGGCTGTCGCAATGTTCTGGTAAACCGTTCCATCGCCGCCACCATAAAGGATACCCAAGGTTCCCACGATGTTTTCTTTTGCAACCAGACCTGTAATGGAAGCAACGGCTGCCTGCCAGTTTCCAAAACCAATTGGCTTAAAGATCCATGCAATGGCTCCTCCAATGGCTGCTAAGATACTACAGTCAATCTGTTCCTCAGACAGCATCCGGAAGGATCCGTTCACAAATCCAAAATAGGTTGTGAACCATACCACAATAGTGGAAAGTAAGATAATGGTTCCTGCTTTTTTAATGAAAGACCATCCACGCTCCCACATGGAACGCAGCACATTTCCTACAGTGGGCCAGTGGTATGCCGGAAGCTCCATAACGAAGGGAGCCGGATCACCGGCAAACATTTTGGTCTTCTTTAACATGATTCCGGAAATGATGATGGCTGCCATTCCCATGAAGTATGCACTGGGTGCTACCCACCATGCGCCGCCAAAGATGGCACCTGCGATCATGGCAATAAAGGGTAATTTTGCACCACAGGGAATGAAGGTGGTGGTCATGATGGTCATACGGCGGTCCCGTTCATTTTCAATGGTACGGGATGCCATGATTCCCGGAACTCCGCATCCGGTACCGATCAGCATCGGAATAAAAGACTTACCGGAAAGTCCGAATTTACGGAAAATACGGTCTAATACAAAGGCAATGCGGGACATGTAGCCACAAGCTTCTAAAAAGGCCAGGAAAATAAACAATACCAACATCTGGGGAACAAATCCAAGCACAGCTCCCAGACCGGCCACGATACCATCTAAAATGAGACCTTTTAACCACTCTGCGCAGTTTACTGCGTCCAAAACACTTTCGATCAATGGCGGAATACCCGGTACCCAGATTCCGTAATCTGCAGGATCCGGTTCCTCAAAACCGTTTTCCCCAAGATAGCTGACTGCCTCCACATAAGTCATGGGAACAGTAGTATCTTCCTCTGCACCACTTGGGATTGTATCATAATATACCGTCATAGTATCAATTGCAAGGGTTTCTTCATCTTCCACATCAACAGTAGCAAAATCAGCTCCCGGCTGCAGGGTTTCTAACTCAGCCAGGGTAGCGGATTCGTCAAAATCCTCTGCTTGTGTATCGATCCCCGCAAAGGCTTCCACTGCTTCCATAGCGGCTGTATAGTTATCGCATTCTTCTCCATAAGCTGTAGATCCAATGGCAAATAGGTGCCAGCCGTCTCCAAATACACCATCATTTGCCCAGTCTGTTGCCCAGGTTCCTATGGTGCTTACAGAAATATAATACACTACAAACATCACCAAAGCAAAAATGGGTAATGCTGCAAACCGGTTGGTCACCACCTTATCGATCTTATCGGAAGTGGTAAGCTGGCCGGCTGATTTCTTTTTGTAACAGCTCTTAATGATCTCCCCTATGTAAATATAACGTTCATTGGTGATAATGGATTCCGCATCATCATCCATTTCCTCTTCCACAGCTTTGATATCGTTTTCGATATGATCCAGAACCTGTTGATCCAGGGACAGCTGCTTCAAAACCTTATCATCACGCTCGAAAATCTTAATGGCATACCATCTTTGCTGCTCCTCCGGCAAGGTGTGGACAGCTGCTTCCTCAATGTGGGCCAATGCATGTTCCACAGTTCCGGAAAAAGTATGCATGGGAACGGTTGTACCATTCTTCGCTGCATCGATGGCAGCCTTGGCAGCTTCTTCAATTCCGCTTCCTTTTAAGGCAGAGATCTCAACGATCTTGCAACCAAGTTTTCTGGAAAGCTCTTCGGTATTGATCTTGTCTCCATTTTTTCTTACCACATCCATCATGTTAATGGCAATCACCACCGGAATACCCAGCTCTGTCAGCTGCGTGGTCAGATACAGATTTCTCTCCAGGTTGGTACCGTCAATGATGTTTAAAATAGCATCCGGACGTTCACTGATCAGATAATTTCTTGCAACCACTTCCTCTAATGTATAGGGAGAAAGGGAATAGATTCCGGGAAGGTCCGTAATGATCACACCTTCCTGTTTCTTTAGTTTTCCTTCTTTTTTCTCTACAGTAACCCCCGGCCAGTTTCCCACAAACTGATTGGAACCGGTCAAGGCATTAAACAGGGTCGTTTTTCCGCTGTTTGGGTTACCTGCCAGGGCAATTCTAAGATTCATAAATTAGTCCTCACTTTCCATAATTAGTTATAACTAACCTCTGTGTAAAAAAAATACTATGGGATCCTCTTCCCATTTCCGGTGTTTACTCCACCTCGATCATTTCCGCATCTGCTTTACGAATAGAAAGCTCATAACCGCGAACCGTCACTTCTATGGGGTCACCCAGCGGCGCAACTTTGCGGATATGTACTTCTACACCTTTTGTAAGTCCCATATCCATGATACGTCGTTTGACTGCACCTTCACCATGAAGCTTTACTACTTTGACCGTATCACCGACCTTTACAGCCTTCAGTGTTTTCATGCCTTACCTCCTTCCCAAAAACCGTTCATTTTCTTACTTCTCCTATAATCAGATCATGATCTTCTGCGCCATTTCTTTACTAATGGCAACCCGGGATTCCTTCACGTTCACAATGACATTTCCACCTATGGTGTTGACCACCTTCACGGCTCCTCCCACCACAAACCCGAGATTTTCAAGGTGGGTTTTTACCTCCTGCTTTCCTCCGATCTTCTTGATAACATTTTCTTCTCCTACTTCTGCAAGTGTAAGCGGCATCATTCTATCATCCTTTCCTTACAATAAACCAAACGATATACAAGATGAGTCTGCAGGCATCCTCACTTGTCATGAAAAACTTACTAACCGTAGTTAGTAAGTTCTAACCACAGTTAGTATATGCTCGTTTTTTTGTTTTGTCAAGGATCATTTTGAAAAAAGCGGTGAAAACGAGATTCTCTCATTTTCACCGCCTGCTTGTTACATCAATTCCGGAATGTTGTTTAATTGCATATAAGTCGCTACAGAACAATCAAATCCTTTAATGTGTTCGTAAAGCCACTGGATCACATTCTTGTTAACTGCTTCTACAAATGCATCTGTGGGTCCTTCCTGTTCGTCCAACATAGCATACAGTTCGGAAACTGCCTTTTTGAACTCTTCGTGTTTCTGTCTATGTTCGGCCAGGCCCGGATATTGAACCTTTTCCTGAAGATCTTCCTCTGCTGAAAAATGGAATTCTGTATATTCAGCCAGATAATCTAACATCTTAATGGCTTCGATCTTTCCTCGACCTTCTTCACAGCAATCCACCAGCTTATTGATCTTTCCGATCAGTTCCATGTGCTGACCGTCGATCAGCTTGTTGCCTGTCACCAGACTATCATCAAATGTTGCATGCATAACTAATTACCTCCTTATAGTATTACTTTTATTAAAATATATCACTTATCATACTATAAATCAAATCGCAACATTCTCCAATCTATTATTTTTGCCAAATCAATTTTTCTGGAACCAAATCCTAATCTTTCGCCTTTAATTTGCAGATACCCTGTGTCATAGTTCCCATCGGGCAAAAAGAACACCAGGTTCTTGGTTTATACAACACCATAACAATCAATCCTATCAGTGTGGATGTCAGCATAAGACTGTAAAATCCAAAACTATATTGTGCAATCCAGTCCGGTACCATCCCTGCACTATATGTCCAGCCCCAGGGAACACGGATTGTCCAAAACAATTTGATCACTTCTTTTAGCGTACCGGCACCGCTTGCCACAAGCCAGGTCTGAAATACCATATTACCAAACATGGATAAAAAGAAGATCAAAAATCCATACCGGAACCATTTGGATGTCATCCATCCGGGTGTTGGTCTTCCCAGAGAACACTTGCTGTTTTTTCCCAGAACTGTTAATAACTGTCCTCTTCCACAGTATTTGTTACAAAAATGCTTGTTTCCTCCAACAAGAGCAAATCCCAGAGGAACCAGAAAGTCTATCATGCCAAGCCATGCAAATAAAATATTAAAAAAACCTAATGCGAAATAAACGATTGACCATATCCACAAATAATCATACCAATGTCTCTTCTTATTCATCGATACCCTCCCTCTGTAAAATCTCAATACTTCCGGCAGGACATATCAAAGCACATCTTCCGCATCCTACACAAATGTTTTCATTACTTTTTGCATAACATCCTTTCCAAATTTCCATGGCTTTACACGGACATTCCTTCACACAGGCTCCGCAAGCCACACATCGCTTTCTGTCTACTTTTGCATAGTTTTTCGATTTCATAATGTCATTGTCTCTCCTCTACAAAGCCTTCGTTTCTGATATACTATCAAAAACATCGATCCTTGTATGTAACAAAGTCACATTACAAAAAAGATTTTAATTTTTCTATATCAAGAATTACTATCTTTCCGCGTTTTAATTCAATCAATCCATTTTCAGCTAAGTATTTTAAAGCTTTTGAGACCACTTCTCTTGCACTTCCAATATTTCTGGCTATCTCATCATGTGTTATGCACAGTGTCAATTCATTGCCACGGACATATTCATCCCACAAAAAAGTTGCCACTCTCTGATCAATGCGTTGGAATAAAATCTTCTGAATAGTCCACATGACTTCTGAAAACCGTTCTGCTGCAGTTTTGTATAAGTATAATTCCACATATGGATTGTTCTCTAAGATATGGTTTAGACAGCCTGTAGGAAGGATAAGAACTTCTGTCTTCTCTGTAGATTCAATAAGGACATCATATTCTATTGAATCCATTAAGCTGGCTGTGGACAAAACACATACCTCTCCACCATGTACTCTAAATAAAGTTACTTCCCGTCCTTCGTCTGACATTAAATAGGTTCTAAGCTGTCCTGATAATACAGTAATCAATCCTTTGCAACCATCCGCCGACCGATGCATCAGCATTCCTTTCTGGAATGTTTCCCTATAACATGCTTGTTCAATATATGTCTTTTCTTCTTCTGTTAACTGTTCCCAAAAAGGATATAACTTCAAATAATCCATAGACCTCTCACCTCATACTTTGCTATGCCCCGAAAACAAAAATGCAGCAATGACCTTTTCAATCACTGCTGCAAAAAACGTCCCCTGCGGGAATCGAACCCACAGCTAGCGCTTAGGAGGCGCTTGTTTTATCCGTTAAACTAAGGGGACCTTACATTGACATCCGTCAACGTACTGACTTACCCATTCTATCATTTAAAACAGAAAAAATCAAATTGATTTCTCACTTTTCTATAGGTGACTTACAGCGCCCTGCATCCAGATAACTCCTTTGAACCGGCGTCCAATTTCAGGCTGGCCTACCAAATCCTGTTCATTCACACAGACATCAAAAACAAGACTATTGCAGTTTAAAGTCATGATACAAATATCCTCGCCGGTCTTTGAATTTCTGGTATAATGATAATCCAGAATCTCACCTAAAATAGCGTACTGATCGCTTTCAATACCATAGGGCATAAAATAAGTATTTACGATTGTTAATACATCTTCATGCTCTATTCTGCGGGATAACATGGAATACGTATCAATATCTTCTAAAGTCAGGGATTCGATTGCATCTTCATCGCCGTCTTTTGCTTTCTGGATCAAAGATAAGCGATCTAAATTGGAACTCTTTGTGGTCTGATTCTTTTTTTCTTCCTTTACTACAGGAAGAAGGATCATTCCTTTCTTAGCCAGACCTGTTAAGGCAGTCTGCATAGTTCCGCGTAAACTTCCTTTATAGTATTCGGAAAAGTATTCCAGAACATTCTGTAAGTAGAAGATAAGTGTAATGCCAATTCTCGGATCATCACATACACCGGCATAGGCTTCCCGGTCAGAATGTTTCTCAATATCAACATGTTCTGCTGTGGTTATACTTTTTCCGCAAAAATAAGGAAAATAATACTCCGGCTCGAATTCTCCGGCGAGATTATATTCTCCGCGGACTGCTATTCCCATATACTCTCCATATTCACGGCTCAATTCCACAAGCCTGGTTCCGTCTTCTTTCACCCACTGTGCCTGATCCGTCGGAGCCTCAATCACGTCCCGGATTAATGCGTCGATCTCTTCTTTTTTCACAATATTATGAAAACCTACCGCACTCAAGAACTGATGCATACTCTTACCTCCTTTCTACTTTTTCCCGGACAACTTGCAACCATTATATATTATATACTATGTTTTTGCAAACCATTACTGATGCTTTGATTCTTTCTTGCCTATAGCAATATCAAGTGCTTCCTGCTCTTCTCCGGTTAGCATGATAACAGAGTTGCCTTTCACGATTTCTTTCATATAAATATAACAACCATCACGGTTATGTACAACATTTAACATATATCCGTCGTTGATCTCATTGAGCAAAGCCAAAGAAAAACTTAACTTTCCACCAAGTTCGTTAAATGCATCATACTTCACAAGGCCGGACTTCTGAAATGCAAATTTCATATTACCAAATAACTTTTGAATGTTTTTCTCATTGGTTGCATTGGCCTCTAACAGCATATCCACCTGATCTAACCGTTTTATCAGAGTATCCTCCAGATTCTTTGCCTCTTTTCCGGTCATAAAAATGCGATACCGCTTTTTCAGTTTACTCATTTGCATAATATTTACAATGTAAAGAATAAACAATATCAGGACGGTTGCTACCAGTCCAATGATTATATCTAAAGAATACATATCCAATAGTTCATAAATAGTCATCTTATCACCTCGAACATATGTTTTGTTTTAGTTTCGAACCAATGATTGCAGTAAACTCATCAAACGATCTAATTCATCTAATGTATAATATTCAATTTCAATTCGTCCTGTATCCTTTGATTTCTGATGAATTGAAACTTTGGTTCCCATGGCTGTTTTCAATTTCTCTTCCAGGTCATGGTATATAATATTTAGCTGCTTCTGCTCCTCATTGTGTTCCGGTTTAATATCCTTCTCTGTCTGAAGCTTCTTAATGAGCTTTTCTGTCTCCCTGACACTGAGACGCTCATCAAAGATTCGCTGGGCAACCAGATACTGACGTTCCCCATCGGCAATGCCCAACAATGCTCTTGCATGTCCGGTGGTCAGCTTTTCATCAATGATCATCTGCTGCACTTTTTCATTCAGTTTCAAAAGTCGCATAGAGTTCGTGATTGCCGTTCTGCTCTTGGATACCGTTTCCGCTAACTTATCCTGTGTCATCTTAAACCGATCGATCAGATTCTTATATGCAATTGCTTCTTCAATCGGATTTAAGTCTTCCCGTTGGATATTCTCAATCAGCTGGATCCTGACGATTTCTTCCTCTGTCAGATGATTCATGACTCTTGCCGGAACTTCTTTCAAACCGGCTTCCCGCGCAGCTCTCCATCTTCGTTCACCGGAAATAATCTTATAATATCCGTCTGCCTTGGTTACTAATAATGGCTGGAGAATTCCATTCTGTTTAATAGAATCTGCTAACTCAAGAATTGCATCCTGATCAAAAAACTTTCTGGGCTGCTCCCGATCCGGTTCTACGGAATTTATTTTCAAAAATTCAATTTTCTCAGCTTTCTCATCTAAGACTTCCGGCGTTGGTTTGTTCGGAGTAGATTTTACTTTATCAGTAATCAGGGAGTCCAATCCTTTTCCTAATCCACTTTTTTTTGCTGCCATATTCTTCTCTCCTTTATTGGTTCATTACTTCTTTAGCCAGCAACCGGTAACTTTCTGCTCCTGCTGACCTTGGTTCATAAATCGTGATGGGCATGCCATGACTTGGCGCTTCCGCCAGACGAATATTTCTTGGAATCATGGTATCATAGATTCTTACATCTACATTGTTTTTTACATTTTCCACAACTTCTGAAGAAAGATTGGTTCTTCCATCGTACATGGTAAAAACGATTCCTTCAATGGTAAGTTCCGGGTTTAAGCGTTCCTGAACCAAACGAATCGTATGCATTAGCTGGCTCAACCCCTCAAGTGCATAGTACTCACATTGAATAGGAACCAAAATAGATTTTGCGGTGGTCATGGCATTGACTGTCAACATGTTTAAGGAGGGTGGACAATCAATCAGTATGTAATCAAAATCCGAATCCACATAATCGATCTCATTCTTAAGTACATATTCTTTATTATCAACATCTAACAACTCTATTTCTGCTCCTGCCAGATTGACATTAGACGGAAGAATATACAGATTTTCTATCTCTGTTTTGTGCATACACTGGCGAATGACTGCATCTCCCAGGATCAATTCGTATACGGTATCTTCTATTTCTTCTTTATCCAATCCCAGTCCGCTGGTGGTATTTCCCTGTGGGTCCAAATCAATGACAAGGACTTTCTTTCCTTCTTCTGCTATGCACGCCGCCAAATTAATGGTGGTAGTTGTCTTTCCGACTCCACCTTTTTGATTTGCTATGGCAATAATCTTACTCATTCAAATGTTTCCTTTCGCAAGTTTTTCTATTTTATGGGCCTTTTTATTTATTCATCGTCTAGTATAGCATAATTATGTTTCACGTGAAACATTTTTTAAAAACTAGTACTGATTTTTTTCAAAAGCACAACATATAGAAATTATAAATCTTTTAAAATACAAAATCTATTTTTACAATGTTTCACGGAATAATAAGTATTAAATGTTTCACGTGAAACATTTAATGAACTTCCACTTCATATGGAATAGTAATACAGATATCTGTTTGTCCGGGAACACTGGAGTTAACATCCAGTTTTCCAGACAATAAATAGGTTTTTTCTTTTACCAGACACAACTTTTCACGGTACCAGTCGCCTAATGAATCGTCTGCTTTTGGAGAATTGTTCTCCTTTTTACAACAATCTGAGAAATCGATCTTAATCTGTTTCTGTTTTTTTCTTTCATCACATCTCACAGCAACACGGATTTCATCCGGTTCTTCATACATGACCATACAGCTGCACACTTCCTGGATCATTTGATAGATAGAAGAGCATACAACTTTTGAAGACGGTTCTGTATCTACTTGATACTCAAAATGAATCCTTACACCAAAAGATTCTTTCATTCGTTCAAACTCCTGATCCAAAGCTTCCTTAAGGGATTTATTTTGAAAAGCAATTGGACTGATCATAGATATAATACGATTCATTTCTGAAATACAGTTTTCTACTGTACCGGAAACATCAATGATTTCTTTCTTGCTCCTTACAGGATCAATATCCATATATTTCTGGGCAATATCCAATCTATATGTTGCAACTGTAAACAGAGGTGAAAAAGAATCAAATAATTCTTTTGCAGTATTAGACTTCTCCCGATCCAGCTCTGAAAGAAGGTTCCACTTGTATCCTCCATCTGTTTCCGTTTTGAATTCCTCCCCGGTCAAAAATTTGGAGTTTTCTTTACACAACTCAAGATCAAAAGCATCATCAATACATTGGTCATACTCCATAAGAAGATTCGAAAGTGACTGCAGTTCTGCCCATAAACTCTGCTTCTTATCTTCTAACATATGAAGCTTCCCTTTTAACTCCTGGATCTTTTTTTCATCTGCATCTTCCGGAGAGAAAGGAGAAACCGTGTGAAGTATTTTATCCCTTCCTTCATCCAAGATCAGAATAAATTTCCTGGTTTCTTCTATCTCTGTATTTAAAGACTCAAGATCCTTTTTCATAGCAATCTCTTCATTCTGCAATTTTGTCTTTTGGTTTTTCAAAAAATCTGAAATCATAGTAATAGAACGTATGTTCTTCCTTTCTGGAAAATAATATTTTTACAAATTATTTGTAAGATAAATCTCTTTGTTCTATAATAACAATATAACAAAAGGGAGGTATCAACATGAAAAAGTTTCTTAAAAAAATGGTTGCAATCTCTACACTTACTACTGCGGGTGTTCATGTTGCAAATTGCATCATTGAAAATTCCGCAACCGAAAAGAATATTCTTACCACTCGTAACGGTCATTATTATCACTGGAAATACGGTGATATTTTCTATACAAAAGAGGGAAATGGTTCCCCGGTATTATTCATACACAACCTGACTCCGGACAGTTCTGCCTATGAATGGAGTAAGATCAAACATCTGTTTACAAAAGAATATACGGTATATACTTTAGATTTAATCGGATGCGGACGATCCGATAAACCCTTTATGACCTATACCAATTATCTGTATGTAAAGCTTCTCCATGACTTTACAAAAGAAATCATTGGACAAAAAACCAGTATCATATCATCCGGAACATCCGGTACATTCTCCATTATGTCCAGTTTAATGAACGAAGAGGATTTTGAGAAAATCATTTTGATCAATCCTCCGGCAATTGATGAAAACAGAAGTATCCATCAAAAAATAAGCCCGGTTTCAAAACTAATCATGAAATGTCCTGTTTACGGAACCTGTCTTTATAATATTCTCATGAGAAAAACGTATATTCAATACCAGTGTTGCAACAACTACTGTGCAAAGAGGTACAGTGGAAAACCTAACATCATGGATGCTTATTATGAATCGGCCCATTTAAAACAAAGTAAGGGACGTTATCTTTTTGCAAGTATTTACGGACAATATACCAATGTAGATATATCCAAAGCCCTGACCAGTTTACAAAATCCGCTTTTGATCATAGAGAGTAAATCAAAACAGGAAGAGGATACAGTAATTCCTCAATATCAGGAACTGAATAAAACTGCAAAGGGGACAAGAATGGAAGAAAGCTTATGTCTGCCTCACATGGAGGTTCCCAAAAAAACCTTCCATACAATCCATTCTTTCTTGCAAAACTAACCTTTATGTTAAAGGCTCCTTTGAAGGTAATCCTGCTTTTCGCGGATACTTTTGGGGAGTCTTTTGTATTTTATCAACTCTGACAAATGATCTGTGCATATCTGTTTCCGGAAGGCTGAAATAAATCACATCAGGATCCTTGCCACCCAGTAAGGAAATCCCTTTTCGGGCAATCTCAACTTCCTGACAAACATCGCCGGATTTATAAGAAACAAAGCTTCCCCCTGTTCTTACAAGCGGAAGACAATACTCACTTAACGTAGATAAATTCGCTACAGCCCTGGAAACACATAAATCGTACTTTTCCCTGTAGTCCGGCGACTGTCCTATATCTTCTGCCCGTCCATGTAATGTTTCTACATCCTGCAAATTTAATGCATCAATCACTTCATCTAAAAATCTCAATCTCTTGGCCAGGGAATCCATTAACGTGATTTTTAAATGCGGATATACGATTTTCAGAGGAATACCCGGAAAACCGGCCCCGGTTCCCATATCCGCTACCGTTTCTATAGAATCCATATCGACTGCTTTTGACAACATGATACTATCAATAAAATGTTTCCGGATTACTTCATCCATCTGTGTAATCGCTGTCAGATTCATTACTTTATTTTTTTCGATCAAAAGCATATAGTAAGTAAAAAACTGATCAAACATTCGATCAGACAGCTCCACAGGAATCTTGGCTGCCAAAGTACGTAATAGTTCCATATCATATATCATTACGAATCGCTCTCTTTCTGATGCTGTAACTTTTGTTCCATATAAATCAAAATCACAGAAATATCTGCAGGAGATACACCGGATATCCTGGAAGCCTGGCCAATGGATACCGGTTGAAGAGCATTTAATTTCTGGATTGCTTCTGCCCTGAGACTTGGGATGGTAGAATAATCAAATTTCTGAGGAAGCTTTTTTGTTTCCAGTTTAATAAAATCCTGAACCTGCTTTTGCTGTCTTAAAATATATCCATCGTATTTCACAAGTATATTAACCTGCTCAATTACCTCCGGATGAAGTTTTGGCCGTTCCGGATCAATGGGCTCAAGATCTTCATACTTCAGTTCCGGACGACGGATAAGCTCCGCCAGAGAGGTAGCCGTTTTCAGTGGAGTAGAACCATGTTCCATAAGCAATTCCTGCACATCGGCACGTGCACCCACCATAACCTGATTAACACGTTCTATTTCTTTTTCGATCAACTCTTTTTTCCTGCAAACCCAGTCATACCGTTCTTTTGAGATCAAACCAATTTCATATCCGATTTCAGTAAGTCTCAGGTCTGCATTATCCTGACGCAATATCAAACGATACTCTGCTCTTGAAGTCATCATCCGATATGGTTCCACATTTTCTTTTGTAACAAGGTCATCAATCAATACACCGATATATGCCTGGGAACGATCCAATACGATCGGTTCCTTCCCTTGTATACTTCTGGCCGCATTGATTCCTGCCATAAGACCCTGACAGGCAGCTTCTTCATAACCGGAACTTCCGTTAAACTGCCCACCGCTAAACAGACCCTTTATATTCTTAAACTCAAGACTTGGATATAATTGATTTGGATTGATACAATCATATTCAATTGCATAGGCATTACGAACAATTTTTGCATGCTCCAATCCACTCACGGAAGTATACATTTCCTGCTGAACGTCTTCCGGTAAAGAACTGGACATTCCACCAATATACATCTCATTAGTTCCATTGCCTTCCGGTTCAATAAAAACCTGATGTCGGTTTTTATCGGCAAAACGGACCACTTTATCTTCTATGGAAGGACAATACCTCGGTCCGGTCCCCTCGATCACACCGGAAAACATGGGGGAACGATCCAAATTATCACGGATGATCTCATGGGTTTTCTCATTGGTATAAGTCAACCAGCAGGAAACCTGATCAATTTGAACAGATTCCGGATCTGTAGTAAAGGAAAAAGGAACGATCCGTTCATCTCCAAATTGTTCTTCCATTTTACTAAAATCAATACTTCGCTTGTCGATACGAGCCGGTGTACCGGTCTTAAAGCGATAAAGTTCAATCCCATTTTTCTTTAGAGAATCGGATAATTGTCCAGCGCTTTTCAATCCGTTTGGTCCGGTGTGCTCAATTACATCTCCGTAAAGACAACGACTTCTTAAATAAGTTCCGGTACATAATACAACCGCCTTTGCATAAAATACTGCACCGGACAGTATCTTAACTCCTTTGATGACACCATTTTCCACCAGAATATCCGTTACCTCGGCCTGACGTATGGTCAAATGATCCGTTGTTTCCAAAGTCTGACGCATACGCTTACTATATTCGTTTTTATCAGCCTGTGCTCTTAAAGAATGAACAGCAGGACCCTTTGATTTATTCAACATTTTAGACTGAATAAAAGTATGATCGATATTCACACCCATTTCTCCGCCCAATGCATCAACTTCACGAACCAGATGTCCTTTTGAACTTCCGCCAATATTAGGATTACAGGGCATCATGGCTATACTTTCAATACTGACTGTAAAACAAATCGTTTCAAGACCAAGTCTCGCACAAGCTAAGGCAGCCTCACATCCGGCATGACCTGCTCCAACCACTACCACATCATAATATTCTTCTATCAGTGATTTTCCAGACATATGTTCACATCCTATCTATTTTCCCATACAAAACTTGGAAAAAATCTCATTGACCAAATCTTCTCCCACTGACTCACCGGTAATACTACCAAGTTCTGCATAAGCACTCATAAGGTCAATGGAATAAAAATCCTCCGGCATCCCATTCTCGATGCTGGATAATACCTGATTTAAACTATCACAACAGTTCTGCAGGCATTGTTTTTGCCGGATATTGGTAATATACACATCTTCGTGAAGAGAAATCTCACCATCGAAAAATAACTGTTTTACTTCTTTTACAAAGAGATCTAATCCTTTTTCTTCTTTTACAGAAACAGGCAATATGGTTATACCGGTCTTTTCACTTATTTCATCTACAGATATCACGGGAACAAGATCGGTTTTATTAAGCAATATAAATGCTTTTTTATTCTGTATCAGAGAAAGGATTTCTTCATCTTCTTTTTCAAATGGAGTTGTGGCATCTAAAAGAAAAACAACTAAATCAGCTGATTCTATATATTCTTTGGATTTATCCACACCCATTTTCTCTACAACATCTTCCGTTTCACGGATACCGGCAGTATCCACAACATTTAATGTAATTCCATCAATGGTGATACACTCCGTTAACACATCCCGGGTAGTACCGGCAATATCTGTTACAATAGCTCTTTCTTCACCTAATAAAGAATTTAAAAAAGAAGATTTACCCACATTTGGCTTTCCTACAATAACAGTTTTAATTCCCTCTTTCAGAATACGTCCATTATCTGCGTTTTTCAACAGATCTTCTGTTTCAGAAAGGAATAACCTTACTTTTTCTTCCAATTGTTGTGGATAACCATCCAGTGAATAATGCTCCGGATCATCCAGTGCGCTCTCAATAAAAGCAATTTCGTGAAGGATCCTGCCTCTGATATCAGATATCCTCTTTTTCACTTTTCCGGAAAGCTGTTTTAGAGAATTTTCCATTGCAAATTCATTGGATGAATGGATCAGATCCATAACAGATTCTGCCTGACTAAGATCCATTTTTCCATTTAAAAATGCACGTTTAGAAAACTCTCCCGGCTCTGATAAAACAGCTCCGTGTTTTAATACGGTTTCCAGAATTCTCTTCATTACAAAAATTCCACCATGACAATCAATTTCCACAGTGTCCTCACCGGTATAAGTATGAGGACCTTTCATGGTAAGAACCATCACTTCGTCTATTAAAACATCATCATCATAAACATATCCATGACTGACAATGTGACTTTCTATTTCACTTTGAAAATAATCTCTGTGATCCTTTTTCTTAATAATCTGTTTTGCAATTGAAAATGCTTCATTTCCACTGATTCGGATCACGCCAATGCCACTTGGACTTAAAGCTGTAGCAATGGCAGCAATTGTTCTATTTTCCATTTCCATCTTTCTTTTTCAATATCAGTTAAAAGAACCCCGGCATAATACGATAAAGTTTGTATTTCGCCGGGGTTAAACAGTTTCAGTAATGTTTCGATTCCTTATCTTTTTAAAGTTACTACTACATGCCTGAATGGTTCTTCCCCTTCACTGTGAGTAGTTACATAACGATCCTGCTGAAGTGCAGAGTGAATCACTCTTCTTTCAAACGGATTCATAGGCTCTAAAGCAACCGGTTTTTTTGTTCTCTTAACCTTAAAAGCAATATTCTTTGCTAAATTCTCTAAGGTATCTTTTCTTCTCTTACGATAGTTTTCGGTATCGATTTTTACCTTAAGATACTCTTCGGAATTCTTGTTGATTGCAAGATTTGTTAAATACTGGAGAGAATCCAGTGTTTGTCCTCTCTTGCCAATCAGAATACCCATATCATCTCCAAACAATTCTACATTAAATGTAGAATCATCTTCTTTTTTGATTTCCACACGAACTGTTAAATCCATTGCTGCAGTTACTTTTGTAATAAAATCTTTGATGATATCTTCCGGTGTAAATTTTCTTCTTGCATTTATAACTGCCTGTTTATTACCAAAACCGAGAAATCCTTTACTTTCTTTTTCAACTACTTCGTATTCTAACTGATCTGATGTAATACCAAGTGAAACTAAAGCTTCTGTAATTGCATCTTCAACGGTTTTACCTGTAAATTCCTGAAATTCCATCTCAAGTAACCCCCCTATTTATTATTTCGATTATTATATTCATTTACTAAATTTGCTTTGCTGGCCATTGAACCCGGTTTCGCATTCGAAGTATATTCTCTTGCCCGGTTTAAGGCTTCTTCATTCTCCTGAGGAGTGGAAAGATTTCTTGTACTCATTCTTCCGTTCTGGGCAATCATATTTTTTGCATACCCTTCACGTTTTGCTTTCTTTTCTTCTGCCTTTTCCCTATTTGCTTCAATAACCTTATCAAAATCCATCTTATCAAAATGTCTGTTTAAGAAAAACTGCTGGATACTTCTAACCACAGCACCCGCGATCCAATACAAACCTAATCCCATGGGAAGAGTAAATACCATGATGACAGAAAAAATAGGCATCATCATATTCATGGTCTGCATCTGTTGCATAGCAGGGTTGTCCTTCATGGCATCGCCCTGAGCAGCCATACTCAGTTTTAAATTTAACCACTGAGTTAAACCGGAAATAATTGGAACTAAAAGTGCCAATACAATGAACAAATACTTTCCGGAAGAAAATGAACTCTGAATCGTCTGTAAAGGTGAAAAAGCAATATCAAGACCTAAGAACTCATTAAATCCGTGTGCAGTTTCCTGCAGGGATAAAATGGAACTACTTAAATTTGGAAACTGGTCAATTAATGCGTCCCAACCTTTATCCGTGAATTTATAAAGAACATCAATAATAGAATTTGCGGTATCAGTTGTTGTACCTGAAAAGTTTATAGTCATTCTTTTCAGATTCAAATCTGAAATCAAATTTGTAATAATATCCTGATAGCCATTTGTTTCCATAATGCCATTTACAACAGGAGTATAGGCTTCTTTAATTGAAGTTACATAAGCCGGAATACTGTAAACAACACGGTATACTGCAAGCAAAATCGGAAACTGGATCAACATGGGTAAACAGCTTCCTGTAGGAGAAACACCATATTTATCATAAACTGCCTGGGTTTCATTCTGCATAGCCATTCTGGATTCCTGATCCGTTTTACCTGCATATTTCTTTTGGATCTTCTGAATTTCCGGATTCATTTTAGCAGTCAGTTTTGAAAATTTCTGCTGCTTATAAGTAAGAGGAAACATCAGAATATAAACAACAATTGTAAATAAAATAATTGTAATACCGATATTCTCGATACCAAATAATTGATTTAATCCAATGTAAAGATAATTGATGATCATACCGATCAGCTTTGCAATTGGACCTACAATAGCGCCGTTATATTGAGTTAATACAATACTTGTCAAAATCATACCTCCTTATCAAGGAACCGGGTCATATCCACCCTTTGAAAATGGATTACATCTTAGAATTCTCCAGACAGCCAAAGCACCTCCCTTGAAAGCTCCATGCTTCTCAATAGCTTCCAACGCATAGGTTGAACAAGTGGGATAGTACGGACACTTTACTATTTTCATCGGAGATATATATTTGCGATACACTTTTATTCCAAAAATCAATATTTTCTTAATCATTCATCCATCTTCTTATTAAACTATTTTATGAAGACCAGCAACGTGCAATAGAGCGCTTTCTATTTTTTTAAAATCTGCATCTTTTGCAGAAGTACGTGCTATGACTACGATATCTAAACCACTATTAAACATCTCTTCATGTAGTCTGTAACTTTCTTTGATCAATCTTTTAACATGATGTCTTATAACACTGTTTCCTACTTTTTTACTAACCTGAATGCCAACTCTGTTTTTTTCACTGTCATTATTTAAAACATACATTACAAGGTATCGGTTGGCATACGATTTCCCGTTTTTATATGTATGTTGAAATTCCTGGTTTTTTCTCAGTGATTCGGAAAACCTCATACTTCTCCTTTAAGAAGAAAAGACCACAAAAACTGTGGCCTAAGCTGATAATCTTTTTCTTCCTTTTAATCTTCTAGACTGTAATACTTTTCTTCCACCCGGAGTACTCATTCTTGCTCTGAAGCCATGTACTTTAGATCTAGATTTCTTTTTTGGCTGAAATGTCATTTTCATACGATATCCACCTCCTTTGAGTATTACAAAACATCATTTTCAATTATAACAAGAAAACCTCTAAAGTCAAGGAAAAATAACATATTAACACAATGTTTTTTACTTATCCACAAGATATTATAGTTATAAACATTAATTCACTAAATATAGACAATGGCCTGTTAATAATTATTTATTTTAAAAAACATGTTGAAAAAATGTTGATAAAAAATGATAACTCGGTCTATGAAGCCATATTTTCGATTTTAAGCCAATTTAGGCTTTTTTATGAACCCCCCATCATATATCAAAGTATCTTGAAAATCTGAGCAATTTAGTATAATATAATAAGAGATATGTAGTTAATAAAATGTGTTTCTACCTATTATAAATAGAAAGGTAAACAAAGATGGATCAAGTTATTAAAAAATGGGATATAATACTTCAGGCAGTAAAAGAAGAACATGAATTAACAGATGTATCTTTTAATACCTGGTTAAAACCTTTAACGATTCACTCTATAGAAGGAAATATCCTTTATATTTTAGTGCCCAGTGAGAATGAACAAACTGGTTTAAACTATATAAAACGAAAATTTGAAAAACCAATTAAAGTGGCAGTTGCAGAAATCACAGGTATAGAATATGAGATTTGTTTCATTTTAGAAGATGAAGCAAAAAAATTAAAACCTATAAAAGTAATTAATAATCAATACATAAATGAGAAAACAAATTTAAACCCTAATTATACCTTTGATTCCTTTGTAGTCGGAAGTAATAACCGCTTTGCACATGCTGCATCTTTAGCTGTAGCTGAATCTCCGGGCGAAGTATATAATCCTTTGTTTATTTATGGAGGCGTTGGACTTGGAAAAACCCATTTAATGCACTCTATTGCTCATTTTATCAGAGAACATAATCCTTCTTTAAAAGTTCTTTATGTCTCAAGTGAAACCTTTACTAATGAAGTAATTGATTCTATTCGAAACGGAAGCAGTTCTTCTATGACACAGTTTAGGGATAAATATCGTAATATAGATGTTTTATTAGTTGATGATGTTCAGTTCATTATAGGAAAAGAAAGTACCCAGGAAGAATTCTTCCATACTTTCAATGAACTTCATTTATCAAAAAAACAGATCATTCTTTCATCCGATCGTCCTCCAAAAGAAATGGAAACACTGGAAGAACGGATCCGGTCAAGATTTGAATGTGGTTTACTGGCTGATATCGGTGTACCGGATTATGAAACAAGAATGGCAATCTTAAGAAGAAAACAGGAAACTGATGGTATTGTAGTTAATACTGAAATATTAGATTACATTGCTAAGAATATTAAATCAAATGTACGTGAATTAGAAGGAGCATTAAATAAATTACTTGCTTTTGCCAATCTGGAAAAAACAGAAATTACAATGGAAATTGCCGAAAGAGAACTGCAAAACATTATCTCACCGGACAAGCCGAAGGAAATAACTCCACAATTGATCATTGAAGTAGTTTCTGATCATTTTCAGATTTCCGTAGATCAAATGATCTCAAAGAATCGAAGCAGTGATATTGCAAAACCAAGACAGATAGCTATGTATCTATGCAAAAATATGGTTTCTGAAGTTTCTTTAGATACTGTTGGTTCTCTTCTTGGAGGACGGGATCATTCTACTATTATACATGGTGTAAAGAAGATTTCTGATGAAATTGAAAAGAATGAAACTATGGCACAGACAATTGAAACCATAAAGAAAAAAATCATTCCAAGTTGATAACCATGTTTAATAGATGTTCAATTTATGTTGAAGGTGTGTTGAATCAAAAAGGGTGAATTAAAACATGATTTTTTCATCCACAATTTTTTTGAGTTATAAAATAAATATATCTATGATCTTAACCTATTTATAAAACTCTTTTTTTCTTTTATTTACTTGAATGAAACCACTTTTAAACATATAAACATCCTCTACTACTAAGAATACTAATTTATTATTATTAATATATATATTTTTTACTCGAAAGGAGTTATTAACAATCATATGAAGCTAACATGTTCAAAATCAAGTTTATTAAAAGGTGTTAATATTGTATCAAAAGCTGTTCCAACCAGAACCAGCATGGCAATTCTTGAATGCATTTTAATTGACGCATCTTCCGATGAAATTAAATTAACTGCAAATGATATGGAACTTGGCATTGAAACTATTATAGAAGGAACCATTAACGAAAGAGGAATCATTGCTTTAGATGCAAAGATTTTTTCTGAGATTGTACGTAAACTTCCAGATAATGATGTGGTAATAGAAACAGATTCTACCTTTAAAACTGTGATCACATGTGAAAATTCAAAATTCAGTATTATAGGAAAATCAGGAGAAGATTTTTCTTATTTACCTTCTATCGAGAAGAATAACTCTATTACCATTTCACAGTTTACATTAAAAGAAGTGATCAGACAGACCATTTTTTCTATTTCTGATAATGATAATAATAAACTGATGACCGGTGAATTATTTGATATTAATGAAAATGAATTAAAAGTTGTTTCCCTGGATGGCCATCGTATTTCTATACGAAAAATTGAATTAAAGGAAAGTTATCCCTCAAAGAAACTGGTTGTTCCGGGAAAAACACTTCAGGAAATAAGCAAGATATTAACCGGTGGATCCGATGATGAAATTAATATCTATTATACCAATAATCATATTGTATTTGAATTTGATCATACAGTCGTAGTTTCCAGATTGATTGAAGGAGAATACTTTAAGATTGAACAAATGTTATCTCATGATTATGAAACAAAATTTAAGATCAATAAACGGGAATTATTAAATTCCATAGATAGAGCTACTCTTCTTGTAAAAGAAGGAGATAAAAAGCCTATTATCATGAATGTACTTGATAAAAACATTGAATTAAAGATCAATTCATTCATAGGTTCTATGAATGAAACCATTGAAATTGAAAAAGAAGGCAAGGATATTATGATCGGATTTAATCCGAAATTCTTTATTGATGCACTTCGTGTTATTGATGAAGAAGAAGTAACTCTTTACATGGTAAATCCAAAAGCTCCCTGTTTTATCAAAGATGAAAAAGAAAGCTATATTTATCTGATCTTACCTGTAAATTTTAATGCAGCAAATTAATATAAAAAAGATATGGAAATAATCAAGTTAAGAGAAGAATTTATTAAATTAGGACAGGCATTAAAGGCTGCCGGTCTGGTTGGTTCCGGTGTGGAAGCAAAAGATGTGATTTTAGATGGCCTTGTAACTGTTAATGGCAAAGTTGAAACTCGCCGTGGTAAAAAATTATATGACGGAGATATTGTTTCTTATGAAGGTGAAACAATAAAAATTGAAAAATGATCGTAAAATCGGTACAGCTATGTGATTATCGAAATTATGAATCCTTGAGTTTAAACTTTGATTCCGGTGTCAATATTCTATATGGAGATAATGCACAAGGAAAAACCAATGTATTAGAATCCATTTATATGAGTGGAACTACAAAATCCCATAAAGGAAGCAAGGATAAAGAAACCATCCGGTTTGGAAAAGAAGAAGCTCATATCAGAACCATTGTTTGTAAAAATGATCAGGAATACCGGATTGATATGCATATTAAAAAGCATAAAGCAAAGGGAATTGCCATTAATCAGGTACCAATTAAAAGAGCCTCTGATCTGTTTGGTATTTTAAATGTTATCTTCTTTTCTCCTGAGGATTTAAATATTATTAAAGATGGTCCTTCAGAAAGAAGAAGATTTCTTGATATGGAATTATGTCAGTTAGATAAAATCTATTTACATAATTTATCAAAGTATAATAAGGTTTTAAATCAAAGAAATAAATTGCTGAAGGAAATGTATCATGATACCCAGCTTCGTTCCACTCTTGATATATGGGACCAGCAGCTGATCACATACGGAACCAGGATCATACAAAGAAGAAGAGAGTTTATTGAAGAGTTAAATTCTATCATATTCACCATACATAAACAGTTGTCCGGAAATACGGAAGAACTTACATTGGTTTATGAACCGGATTGTTCTGATCTTTATTTTTCACAGAAACTCTGTGAGGCAAGGGAAAAAGATGAAAGATTCGGCTCTACCAGTGTGGGTCCTCACAGGGATGATATTGCTTTTCAGATCAGTAATGTCGATATTCGAAAATTTGGTTCCCAGGGTCAGCAAAGAACTGCAGCATTATCACTAAAGCTGTCAGAAATAGAACTGGTTAAGAGAATCATACATGATGAACCGGTATTACTTCTTGATGATGTTTTATCAGAACTTGATAGTAACAGACAAAATCAGTTATTAAATAATCTATCCACAACACAAACAATCCTGACATGTACAGGCTTAGATGAATTTATAAAAAACCGATTAAAAGTAGATAAGGTATTCCATGTGGTAAATGGAATTATAACAGAATCGAATCAGTAAATTAGGAGGCTTTTATGAGCGTAGATTACGGAGCAGATCAAATTCAAATATTAGAAGGATTAGAGGCAGTTCGTAAACGTCCCGGTATGTATATTGGATCAACTTCTTTAAGAGGTTTGCATCACCTGGTATATGAAATTGTTGATAATGCAGTAGATGAAGCATTAGGTGGATTCTGTAATAATATTACAGTCACCATAAATCAGGATAATTCCATTACTGTAATTGATGATGGTCGTGGTATTCCGGTAGGAATTAATGCAAAAACCGGAAGACCGGCAGTAGAAGTGGTATTTACAGTACTTCATGCAGGTGGAAAATTTGGTGGTGGAGGATACAAAGTATCCGGAGGACTCCATGGAGTTGGAGCATCGGTTGTAAATGCATTATCTACCTGGTTGGAAGTAAAGGTATATAGTGAAGAAAAAATCTATCAGCAAAGATATGAACGGGGAGCCATTATCTATGATTTGAAAGTTGTAGGAGACTGCCCGGCTGATAAGCATGGAACAGAAATCACATTTTTACCGGATCCCGATATTTTTGAAGAAACCGTTTTTGAATACGATACATTAAAAACCCGTCTTCGTGAAACAGCATTTCTAACAAAAAATCTCAGGATCACTTTGCGTGATATGCGAAGAGAGGAGCCTGTGGAAGATACTTTTCATTATGAAGGCGGAATAAAAGAATTTGTCAGCTATCAGAATAAATCCAAGGAAGTATTATATCCGGAAATCATCTACTGTGAAGGTAAGAAAGATAATGTCTATGTAGAAGTAGCTATGCAGCATAATGATTCTTATAATGAGATGACACTTGGATTTGTTAATAATATCATTACACCCGAAGGCGGTACCCATGTTTCCGGATTTAAAAATGCGCTTACCAAAACAATCAATGATTATGCAAGAGCGAACAAATTATTAAAAGATTCAGAACCAAATCTTTCCGGTGAAGATATCCGGGAAGGTTTAACAACAATTATCAGCATTAAAATCGAAGATCCCCAGTTTGAGGGACAAACTAAGCAGAAACTTGGAAATTCTGAAGCAAGGGGAGCAGTAGACAGTATTGTCAGTGAACAGCTGACTTACTTCCTGGAGCAGAATCCATCTGTTGCCAAAACGATTTGCGAAAAATCAGTTTTGGCCCAGAGGGCGAGAGATGCAGCCCGCAAGGCAAGAGATTTGACCAGAAGGAAAACTGCTTTGGAAGGTATGTCACTTCCGGGAAAATTAGCCGATTGTTCTGATAAAAATCCGGATAATTGTGAAATCTTCATTGTGGAGGGAGATTCTGCGGGTGGTTCTGCAAAGACTGCAAGAAGTCGTGCAACCCAGGCAATTTTACCTCTTCGTGGAAAAATCCTGAATGTGGAAAAAGCAAGATTAGATAAAATTTACGCCAACGCAGAGATTAAGGCAATGATTACTGCTTTTGGAACAGGTATCCATGATGATTTTGATATTACCAAGTTGCGATATAATAAGATTATTATTATGACGGATGCCGATGTTGACGGTGCTCATATCAGTACTCTGATGTTAACATTTTTATATCGGTTTATGCCGGAATTAATTAAAACAGGACATGTATATCTGGCTCAGCCGCCATTATACAAAATCGAAAAGAATAAAAATGTCTGGTATGCTTACAGTGATGAGGAATTGAATAAAATCCTTACTGAAATAGGACGTGACGGAAATAATAAGATCCAGCGCTATAAAGGTCTTGGAGAAATGGATGCAGAGCAGTTATGGGAAACAACCATGGATCCGGAGCGACGGATACTTCGAAAAGTAATGATCGATAATGAAGCAGAATCTGAGGTAGATCTTACTTTTAATACACTTATGGGTGATAAGGTAGAACCCCGTCGTGATTTTATTGAAGCAAATGCAAAATATGTACAGAATCTGGATATTTAATGGTAGTAGTTTAAGGAGATAAAGAAATGGAAGATAATATTTTTGATAAAATTCATGAAGTGGATTTGAAAAAAACCATGGAAACATCTTATATAGACTATGCCATGAGTGTAATCGCATCCCGTGCTCTTCCGGATGTTCGTGACGGATTAAAACCTGTTCAGAGAAGAGTACTTTACTCCATGATTGAGTTAAGTAACACCTACGATAAACCACATAGAAAATGTGCCCGTATTGTGGGAGATACCATGGGTAAATATCACCCACACGGAGACTCTTCCATCTATGGAGCACTTGTCAACCTGGCACAGGATTGGTCTACAAGATATCCACTGGTTGACGGACATGGAAATTTTGGTTCTGTAGACGGTGACGGCGCCGCTGCCATGCGATACACAGAAGCCAGATTAAGTAAGATCTCCATGGAAATGCTTGCAGATATCAACAAGGATACTGTGGATTTCACACCGAACTTTGACGAGACAGAAAAAGAGCCGGTGGTATTACCTTCCAGATATCCGAATTTACTGGTTAACGGAACAACAGGTATCGCCGTTGGTATGGCAACCAATATGCCTCCCCATAATCTTAGGGAGGTAATTGATGCTGTAGTAAAAATAATCGATAACCGGGTTGAGGAAGACAGAGAAACAGAAATAGATGAAATCCTTGAGATTATTAAAGGACCTGATTTTCCTACCGGAGGAGAAATCCTGGGAACCAGGGGAATTGAAGAATCCTATCGTACCGGTCGTGGAAAAATCCGTGTTCGTGCCATTACCAATATTGAACCTATGCAGAATGGCAAAAACCGTATTATAGTAACGGAACTTCCATATATGGTGAATAAAGCCCGCCTGATAGAAAAAATAGCAGAACTGGTACGTGATAAGAAGATTTCCGGAATTACCGATCTGCGTGATGAATCCAACCGCCAGGGTATGCGTATCTGCATTGAATTAAGAAAAGACGTAAATCCAAATGTAATCTTAAATCAATTATATAAACACACCCAAATGCAGGATACATTTGGTGTGATCATGCTGGCTCTGGTTAATAACGAACCGAAAGTTTTAACGCTTCTTGAAATTTTACAGCATTACTTAAAGCATCAGGAAGAAGTAGTAACCCGAAGAACCAAATACGAATTAAATAAAGCGGAAGAAAGGGCACATATTCTGGAAGGATATCTCATTGCCCTTGATAATATTGATGAAGTAATTTCTATTATCCGTGGAAGTAAAACCACTCCGGAAGCAAAAGTCAAATTAATGGAGCGTTTCCAATTATCAGATGCCCAGGCTCAGGCCATTGTGGACATGAGACTTAAAACGCTGACCGGACTGGAACGGGAAAAGATCGAAAAAGAATATGCTGAGTTAAAACAGCTTATTGAACATTTAAAAGAAATCCTTGCAGATGAGAAGGTACTTTTAAAAGTAATTAAAAAAGAGATCATCGAAATTTCTGATAAATATGGTGATGACAGAAGAACAATCATCGGATTTGATGATTCAGAGATCTCCATGGAAGATATGATTCCAAAAGCGAATGCGGTAATCACAATGACGAAGTTAGGATATATCAAACGTATGAGTATTGAAAATTTCCGCAGTCAGAATCGTGGTGGTCGTGGAATCAAAGGTATGGAAACCATTGAAGATGATTATATTGCAGAATTAATGATGACAACCACACATCATTATCTTATGTTCTTTACAAATACCGGAAGGGTATATCGCATGAAAGCATATGAGATTCCGGAAGCAGGAAGGACAGCCAGAGGAACTGCCATCATCAACCTTTTACAACTACAGCCGGGAGAAAAGATCACATCTGTAATTCCCATTGATGAATATGAAGATAATAAATTCTTATTTATGGTCACCAAAAATGGAATTGCAAAAAAGACTCCGCTTAAGGATTACTCTAATATCAGAAAAACCGGTTTAACAGCAATTAACCTACGTGATGATGACGAGTTGATCGAAGTACAGATCACGGATAATTCCAAAGACATTATCATGATTTCGAAATTCGGACAATGTATCCGTTATCATGAAACAGATGTAAGAAGCACCGGAAGAACTTCCATGGGTGTAATCGGTATGAGTCTGACAGATCTTGATGAAGTCGTTGCAATGCAGACAGATACCCAGGGTGAATCAATTCTTGTGGTTTCTGAAAAAGGTATCGGAAAACGTACGAAAGTAACCGAATTCTCACCTCAGAATCGTGGCGGAAAAGGAGTAAAGTGTTACAAGATCACGGAAAAAACCGGCAATCTTGTAGGTGCGAAATCCGTAAATCTGGAAGATGAGATTATGATGATCACTACAGAAGGAATCATTATTCGTATGAAGGTAGACGGAATTGCGGAATACGGACGTGTAACCTCCGGTGTTAAATTGATCAATCTGGATGAAGGAGTCAGTGTTGCATCTGTCGCAAAAGTAAAAGAAGATAAAAGCTTATATTCAGAAGAAGAAACCGAAGAAGCTACAAACCAGGAAATTGGCGAAGAAAACAGTCAGGAGACAGAAAATACGTAAGGAGTAAAGAATGTCGGAATATTTTATACAGGGTTTTCAATCTTTTTATGAAGTGGTATGGGTCTTTCTTGTCTATGCCTTTCTTGGATGGTGTACGGAAGTATCCTATGCAGCTTTAGATACAGGACGATTTGTAAACCGGGGATTTTTAAATGGACCGGTATGTCCTATTTATGGGTGTGGGGTAGTAATTGTAGTATCCTTATTGACACCACTAAAAGAAAACCTTGCGATTCTCTTTATTGGTTCCGTGATTTTGACAACCTTATTGGAATTATTGGTGGGATGGGGTTTGGAGACCCTGTTTCATCATCATTGGTGGGATTATTCCATGTACCCATTTAATTTTAAAGGATATATTTGCCTGAAGTTTTCGATTCTATGGGGTCTTGCCTGTACTTTTATCATGGATGTTTTTCATCCGTTTATCATGAAAATAATACGGATCATACCTCATATTGCCGGGGTTGTGATCCTGATCGTGTTAATGATCCTGTTCATTGCAGATTGTATTATTACAGTTTCTACTGTTTTGAAGTTTAATAAACGACTTCGTTTACTGGAAGATTTGCAGCAGCAGCTGGATCGTATGTCTGACGGGATCGGTAAACAGATTTACAAAAATACCACTGAGGTGATAGAAATCACCGATAAGGTCAAAGAAGATTTTTCCGAACGTAAGGAAGAATTTACTTCCGGTATGGATGAACACAGACAGGCCATGGAAGAAAAAAGCAAAGAATTAATGAAAAAATACCAGGAAGTTTTACAGGAGCGTGCGTTCTTCCAGAATCGTCTTATGAAAGCATTTCCAAATATGAAATCAAATACTTTTAAGATTTCATTGGAAAAATTAAAAGACGCAAAAGGAATTTTTCCTAAACGGAATTTTCCCAGAAAGTAAAAGAAAAACAGTTGACAAGAAATCTATCCTTTAGTATAATGAATTTTGCGTTACGACGCGAACAGAATACAAAAGATGAATTCGGAATTTGGAGAAGTACTCAAGAGGCCGAAGAGGTGCCCCTGCTAAGGGTATAGGTCGGGTGACCGGCGCGAGGGTTCAAATCCCTCCTTCTCCGCTAAAAAGCCAGTAACTTTGTGTTGCTGGCTTTTTTGTATACAATCTGATATACTGGGGATGTAGAAGAATAAACAAAAGAATTGGAGGTTTTAGAATGAAGCTTGAGGGCAAATCCCTGAAGAGCGATTTTCTACGTTTTATCATTCCGTCCCTGGTGGCACAATGGGTCTACGCATTTTACACCATGATCGACGGACTGTTTGTTGCAAGAGGTGTATCGGAAATGGCGCTTTCCGCCGTGAACATTGCCATGCCTTTTGTAACCTTTATTTTTTCTGTAGCACTGACATTTTCTGTGGGATCATCCACAATCATTGCAATTTATCTGGGTGAAGGTAATAAGAAAAAAGCACAGGAAGTATTCACCCAGAATATTCTGACCGTAAGTATCGTTTCCATCCTGATCTCAATTTCCGTATTTTTTGGAGTGGAAAAATTAGCAGCCTTTCTGGGTTCCGGATCAGAAACCCACGCAAATGTGTGTACTTACCTGGTAACCATTGCCATGTTCAGTATTTCTTTTATCATCTCCTATTCATTGGAAGTACTGATCAAAACCGATGGATACCCCGTTAAGACTACCGTTATCGTAACACTGGGTTGTGTTTTAAACTGTATTCTGGACTTTCTGTTTGTGATCGTTTTGAAAAAAGGAGTCTGGGGAGCAGCGTTTGCCACCGGTTTATCCCAGTTTGTTGTTGTGCTGTTATATATGGTACATTTTCTGGGAAAAAAAACCAATATGAAGCTGGTACATTTCCGATTTGATATGAAACTATTGTTCCGCACCCTGCGGATCGGACTGGCTTCCGGAGTAACGGAATTTTCTGCAGGAATTGTTATTTTCCTGTTTAATCATTATATAACGAAATATCTGGGAGAAGCCTTTATTGCCAGTTACACGGTAGTAAGCTATATCAGCACGATTGCCGTTATGTCTATGGCAGGTATTTCCCAGGGTATCCAGCCATTGGTAAGCTATTACTACGGCAAAAAGGTACAGGCAAAATGCAAAAAACTTCTACAATATGCCTTATTTGCCGGATCTATACTCTCTGTGATATTTTTTGCAGCATCCTACCTGCTGGCGGAACCGCTTGCATCCATATTTATTTCAGAGGATCTTGTTTTATTGCGACAGGAAACTATCACAGCCTTTTATGCTTTTTCCTGGTCTTTCCTACTGTGTGGGTATAACGTGATCCTGGGAGGTTATTTTACCTCCTTGGAATATCCGGTATCTGCTATGGTCATCTCCTTAGGACGGGGATTGGTTTTCGTGGCCATTTCCCTGATAATCTTAACTGCACTATTTGGAAAAGATGGGCTATGGTGGGCCAGTACCATGTCGGAAACTCTTTGCCTTATGTTGACCATCCTTCTTTATGTTCGGAATTTTAAATGGAAAAGGAAAGATGAGGAAAATGATGTTAAAGAGAGCTGAAAATAAAGATACATCAAAAATTGAAAATTATTATAGGTATGTGATTGACCATACTGAAAACATGGATAAATATTGCCGATGGATATACGGATTACATCCATCAGACGAAATGATAGAAGAATATATTACGAACGAGAGTATGTATTTTGCTGAAGAAGATGGAGAAATCATTGCGGCAGTAGCTGTAACATTTTTTCAGGATGAGGATTATCATCCTGTACCGTGGAATGTAGTAGCCAAAGATGATGAGGTTGCAGCGATCCATATCTTATGTACTCATCCCAAAAAGCAGAGAAGTGGTCTTGCAAAGAGAATTGTAAAAGAAATCATAGAAATGGCGAGAGCGAAACAAAGGAAGGCTGTTAGATTAGATGCAATATGTTGTAATGCACCGGCTCACAGATTGTATGAAGATTTAGGCTTTAAAAAGTGTGGAATCCAGAATTGGTATGCAAGCAATTTAGGATATATTGATTTTTATTTATATGAGTTCGTACTAGAATAATATGAATTAAATAAAAACACGGTGAATTTTGCAGATAGCACGAATTCAGAAGTATAGTGAATATTACATCTCTATAATGGAATCCTGTAGAGGAGAGATGTAATTATGGATATGAAACAAATCAAAGATAATATACTTAAGTCTATTTTTTGGTTTTCGATACCAAGCATCATAGCAATGCTTTTTGAAACGGTAATCACAATAACGGATGGTTATTTCACCGGAAACTATGTAGGTGAAGATGCACTGGCCGCTATCAATCTGGGATTACCGATTCTTTATTTTTACTTGGGCATAGGACTATGCATAGGTGTTGGAGGGACAGTAATTTGCGGAAGAGCACTTGGAGCAAAAGACAGACTCAAAGCGTCCGAAGTTTTTTCGCAGACGGTTGTAACTGCTGCGATTATATGTATATTAGCATCGATCATAATATCGGGGTTGTTTACTCCTATCCTAAAGATTTTGAGAGCTGGCGGGAATTTGTATGCTTATTTCATCGACTACTATAGAATCATGCTTTTCAATTACCCACTGATGATCATCGGAACCATATTGGGAATGATTATTCGTGTGGATGGAAAACCGCAGGTGTGCATGATTGTGAGTATCATAAGCTGTATTCTGAATGCGATTCTTGATTATATCTTTGTGGGCAGATTAGCGATGGGGGTAGAGGGAAGTGCAATAGCTTCACTTATGGTACAGGTGATTGCAGTAATTGTGCAGTTTATGTATTTCATCAGACCGTCATCGGGTATACGTTTTAGGTGTTACAAATTTGATAGGACAGTGAATAAAGAAACAATCTTTAATGGATCGTCAGAATTTATCGGAGAGATGGCAAGTGCGATATCAATGTTTGCATTCAATTATGTGTTGATGAAATATGTCGGAACAGAAGGAGTCGCCGCATTTACGATTCTTGGGTTTATTGTATACGGATACAGTATGATTGCCATCGGTTTCGGACAAGGATTGACGACTCTTGTAAGTATTTGCTGGGGCGCAAAGGAACTGAAAACAGCAATGCAGCTACGGATTATGACAAATAAAATTCTGTTTGTAATAGGTGCCACGTTTGCAGTATTCTTTATAATATCAGGAAGCAGATATGCAGTTATGTTCGGAGGTAGCAACAGTGTAAGTGATATGGTATCCGCAGGATTTCGATTTTATGCTGTAACATTTCTGATCATGGGATATGATGTGATAAATTCAATGTATTTTACCAGTTGTGGTGATGCTGTAAGTTCTGCAATCATATCGTCCCTGAGAGGAATTATTTTTCTTCTTGCATTTACATTTATTTTTCCTGCTTTATGGGGAATGACGGGAGTATGGATGGTTGCTCCGGCTACAGAAACTTTGACAGCGATTGTTTCAATATGGTTGATCAAGAAACAAAAGAAGAGGATGGAAAGCAGGTGATCGGAAGTGGAAGAAAAAGACGTCACTACGATTCAAAATGCAGTTATAAATAAAGCAATTAACTATATTTTTGAAAATATAGATGAAGATATTACCGTGGATGATGTGGCAAAACATTGTTCCTATTCAAAATATCATCTTATGAGAATGTTTAAGGAACATACCGACGAAGCATTGTATCAGTTTATAAAACGTGTCCGGCTAGAAAGAAGTGCCTGGAAGCTTAAAGTTGAGAAAGATAAAAGCATTTCAGAAATAGGTATAGATTTTGGATATTCATCTTCTAATTTTTCGACGGCATTTAAGAAGCATCTTAATTTAACGCCAGCTGATTTCAGGAAGGTCAGTGAACAGAGAGTAGAACAGAGTTCTTTTTCGCATGGGATTTCACTTGATGAATTAGAAGAGTCAGAAAACCTGATTACAGTTGAGCAGCTCAATACTTTTATGGTTGTGTATGAGCGTAAGAAAGGAAATTATAATAATCTGCCGGAGGAATGGTGTAAATTTATTAAAAAGTATGAATACCTGTCTTCAGAAGACACGCTTTATATTGAATGTACGATCGATGATCCGACAATTACGGATGAAGACAGATGTATGTATGAACTGTGCCAGACGATTTCACCGGATCATCCGGCGCTGAAATCGGACACCGGTGTCCTAACTCATGGCTTTGAAGGAGGAAAATATGCAGTTTATCATTTTAAGGGATTCCCGCAGTTTCTTTTTATGGTATATCAGGAGGTGTTCTGCAGATGGCTTTCAAAGACCGGAAATCAACTGGATGATAGACCGATACTGGATATCTATCGGAAAGTATGTGATAATGGCTATATGGAAATTGATATTTGTTTTCCATTAAAATGAGAGGCATGTCTCTTATACATTTTTTATCATGACCTCTCGGAAATATTCTTGAAAAAGAAAAAAGTGATCATAAAGCTTGACGCCGCAATGGAATGATGATATTATCTTATCCGTTGCGGCGTTAAAGTTGTAAAAGCCAATGAGAAAAATCGTATGGGATAACATATAAAAAGAAAAACAAAATACGATATTGTTCTTGACAAACGCGGCAACGGATGGTATGATATACGAGTTGCTGCAAAAAGCAGCAAGCACCTTGATAACTGAACAGTGAGACAACCTTGAAAAGATTCCAAGACATGCGATTCTTTAGAATCGCACGCGAAAGCGCTTTGCTTGCAAGGCGCGGAAGCGAATTTTTTCGAACGTTTTGTAGAAATACAAGACTCAACAAACAGTAATCTTCGGAT
>JBJEIY010000051.1:0-22900 GCA_051877515.1 Lachnospiraceae bacterium
TACTGCTTTTTGCAGCAACTCGTATATCATACCATCCGTTGCCGCGTTTGTCAACAGCTTTTTCTCTTTGTCGACAGTATCTTTCTGCCGTACTACCGCCTAAATACTCGCGGTGAAATATATGTTATCATCTTTTTTATTTACTGTCAACGATTATTTCCTACTTTTTTTATCTTGTGTTTAGCGCATAGTTAACCCACAAGATATCGTGTTTTGGGCATAAATCCATTAGAACTCATTTTTCGTGTGAGAGGATCAAATAAGAAAGTAAGAGATAAAATATAGAATACCATTATTTTCATATAGAAATGTAAGGTATTTATTGGCATAAATAGCTTCCATAACAGGCTGCACTGTTTTCGAAGTACAGAAAACTGTCAGGACCACTGCTGCAAGCCAGAGTACCAGCAGTCCCTGTACCAATCCGGCCCCGAATCCCATGATCCGATTAAAGCCATGCAATACAGGCAGCTTTGTTACAATATTTAAGACGCCTCCTATCAGTTCCACTATGATTCCCACAAGAATCAATGTTAACACGAAGGAAATCGCGCATAGAATCCACATGGCTACCTGACGGCCTGCCATGCGATATAGATTGGTAGATACTTCTTCATCCTGTAACATGCAATTCACTGTAGTAGTCAATGCTGCAGGAAGTTTTATACCGGCCTGCTCCAACAGGTTCTGTTGATTCTCCGGTTCCTCAGAAGTATTGCTGTTATAGTTTTCTTCTATTCTTACTGTGCATTTATCGGTTAACTTTGTATACAACTGGGTTTTTTCCAGTAATGCATCTTTCACATAGGGTGTAAGTATACTTACCAATACAATGCTCAGAATAATAGCAGCAAGACTGTATGCAATTTTTATGAATCCTTTTCTGTATCCATGTAATCCAAAAAGAATAAACACAGCCAATACGGCCCAAATCAACCAATCCAAAGCTTTTCCCCTTACTTCAATCGAATTTTCTGTACCCTGTCTTTAAAGATGACATAGTACTCATTGCCCACACCGGTCTGTTCTATCTTTAGTATTTCCTGTCCCAGCTGTCCTTCATACTTTACCACACCATCCAGACTGCAGATCATACACGTTTCTCCCAAAGTAAAAACCAGCTCACTGTTTCCCAGGATTTCCACTTTTCCGTAATCCTTTGTATATTGCTTTTTCATGACCTGCTTGCCCTTAAGATCATATACCGCAACTTCGTGGATCAGGTCGCTGTCAGTCTTCTGCTCTTTGGAAGCATCTCCGGAAGAACTCTTGTCCGGTTTTACATTATATGTAATTCCCGCATATTTATCACTGTAAAACACTGACCGGATCTCTTCGGATATTGAAATCGCCGCGATCTCTTCGGGCTTTTGTGCTCCACCGAAAAAGAGAAGCTTTCCGTTGGAAAAAGCCACTGCCTTGTTTTCATTTAAATACTGGATCCTGGGGATGACCAATCCTTCATAAGTATAGCTGCTTACCAGATTATCGATTTCATTCTGTCCAACGGTACCGAAGTTGTAGAAATTTACTGTGGAATTGGCCTGTCCTTTACTGACATCCACCAGTGCTACTGCCAGCTTTATCGCATCATCTGACAAACTCATGGACAAAGGATAACCACTGTTTTCTATATGCATTTCTCCCTGTACCAGCTCTTCCCCGGCGGTATCATACAGATTTATGTAATAAGAATTGTTCTTTTCGGTCATTACAGCTACCGTACCCTGACTGGCTACTTCCACTGCCCGAATTTGACGGGTTGTTTCAATCTTGCCCTTTAGCCCCTGTTTGTTCAGAATATAAATCTCTGTTCCCTTTTGTGCACCGATCACCACATAGTTCTGGCAAATATCAACAATCGGGGCATTCATTTCATAACTCTGGTTCCAGATCAGTTCTCCTTCTACCGTAGAATAGATGGCACCATTTTTACTGACCTTAAGCACCGCATCTGCATATTCATAAAAGTCTGCCTCGGAAAGTGTCTCCGTTTTGATCTCCTCTTTTACCTCATAGGAGTCGTAAGTTCTATAGCGAAGCCACACCAGAATTGCCACCAGAAGGCAAACTGCAATAACAACCACAAGTACGATCCGCTTTAGGAGAGTCATTCTTCTGGCATGCCTTTTTTCCTCTAATTCTTCCTCACTGTTTTCCAGCACCTGAAAATTCCGCTTTTTCATCTCATTCATAACAGAAAGCCTCTTTTCTCTTCATGCTCTTTAGTATAGCATATTTATACTCATGGCAAAAGAAGTTTCTGTCCCGCGTAAATTTCGTTCGGATCATCAATCCCATTTTTTTCACAGATTTCATCTACCTTGCTTTCCGTATCATACAGTTTACGACTGATACCGGCCAGATTATCTCCTTTTTCCACTATGTAATACTGCTCTTTTTTCTCCTGCTGTGCCTCTTCTGGATCCTCCTCCGTTACCTTCTCTTCCGGATCCTCCGGCTCGGATTCTTCTTCAGCCTCTTCCCCTTCACTCTCATCATTCTCTGTCTCTTCCTTTTCCGGAAGTTCCTGTGCCAGAACGGCCCCCACATCCTGATACTCCGTTTTGGAATCCTCCAATTCTACTCCCAACGATTCCCCCAGAGACGTCATTTTCTCATCCATAACAGCTACCTGCTGATATCCGGCAGCAATTCCCAGCGAAAGCACCAGCATTCCCGCCAATGCCAGCACACACACTCCGTACGCAAGACCGAGATTTACCTTGGAACGTGTCTCGTACTTTTTACGCTTATCCCGGGAGTTTTGGTTATTCATATACTCCCGGTAACGCATTGTCACCCGGTCCTGCTCATACTGCTCTTTGCGAAGATCCTCTTCCAGCTGTTTTTCTTCCCGCTTCATCATGATATACTCCCGCATTTGAGGGTTTTTTTCATAAAAGATATAGAAGCCTGTAAGCCTGGTAAGTTTTCCTTCCCGACGCACATAGAAACGCTGCTCTGCTTCGCTTTTATTATGGAAAAAGAACACCATATCCGCCCCGGAAAAATACTTTTCCTGCATTCGCCGGATCTTTTCCATTTCTTCCCGTCCATATCCTTCAGGAATCGGCATGTACCATCCTACGATTTCCTGTTTTGCAAAACTTACCCGTAGTTCCTGATAGATGCTGTTCCACATTCTGGTGGAAATTCCCAGTTCCTCCTGCTCCCAGGTTAGAGCTGGGCATTCGATCGCTCCCATTATGTAAACCACAAAGCCGCCATTTTCAAACTGGCTTCTTCCTGTTAAAATTGCGCCGCAGTTTCTGAACTCCCCACACAGATAGGTGTTGACATAGTCTTCCAGGTAAACCCGCATATCCTGTGAGGGCTCATCAATGACTCTTTTATTCTTAGGCTCCTTTATCTCCATATCAGTCCCCTCCTCATTTTCTTTCATTTTAAAGAAATCGCCCTGCAATTTTTGGCGATTTAAGGTAGGAGAACAACTTTATTTTCCGACGGTTTTCGTCTTATATCTGCAGCTTATCCCGATATAACAAAAAATGGTGCAGCCCTTTTGCCGGACTGCACCATTTCTTTATTATTATATATATTATTTTACAAATTCTGCTACTTGCTTCGCAATGCTGTCTGCATCTAAACCATATTTTTTCAACAGCGCTACTGCAGGACCGGATTCTCCGAAGGTATCCTGCACACCAATCTTCCGAACCTGTGTAGGTGCTTTTTCAGAAAGTACATCACATACCGCACTGCCCAAACCGCCGATGACCGAATGCTCTTCCACCGTTACTACCTTACCGGTCTTCTTTGCCGAAGCCACGATCAGGTCTTCATCCAATGGTTTGATGGTATGAATGTTGATGACTTCCGCATCTATACCATTTTCTTTCAACATCTTGGCTGCTTCCATACTCTCACCGACACAAAGTCCGGTAGCCACAATGGTCACATCTTTGCCTTCTTTTAAAACGATTCCTTTTCCTAATTCAAATCTATAGGTTGCCTCATCATTAAATACCGGAATTGCCAAACGGCCAAAACGCAGATAAACCGGACCATTATGTTCATATGCCGCTTTTACTGCTGCACGGGCCTCCACATCGTCTGCCGGGTTGATCACAACCATACCCGGAATGGTTCTCATGAGAGCGATATCTTCATTACACTGATGGGTTGCTCCATCCTCACCTACAGAGATTCCTGCATGGGTTGCTCCGATCTTTACATTCAGATGAGGATATCCGATGGAGTTACGCACCTGCTCGAAGGCACGTCCTGCGGCAAACATAGCAAAAGAGCTTGCAAAAGGCACTTTTCCGCATGTAGAAAGTCCTGCTGCGATTCCCATCATATTGCTTTCTGCAATTCCGCAGTCAATGTGACGCTCCGGAAATGCTTTCTGGAATGTGGATGTTTTGGTGGCTCCTGCCAGGTCAGCATCCAACACCACAAGATTATCGTGTTCTTTTCCCAGCTCGACTAAAGCGTTGCCATAGCTGTCTCTGGTTGCAATCTTTTTTACTTCTGACATTACGCTTCACCTGCTTTCTCTAAATCTTTCATAGCGATTTCAAATTCTTCATCATTTGGTGCTTTTCCATGCCATCCGGCTTTGTCCTCCATGAAGGAAACTCCCTTACCCTTGATGGTTTTGGCAACAATGGCGGTTGGCTTTCCTTTGGTATTCTTTGCTTCCTCCAATGCGGAACGGATCTGATCAAAATCATGTCCGTCAATATTAATAACATGGAAGTTGAATGCTTCTAATTTCTTGTCAATGGGATACGGAGAACATACATCTGCAATATTGCCATCGATCTGAAGTCCGTTGTTATCCACGATCAGTACCAGATTATCCAGATTTCTGGCTCCTGCAAACATGGCTGCTTCCCAGATCTGTCCTTCCTGGATCTCACCATCACCTGCCATGGCATAAACACGGTAGTCTTTCTTGTCCATTTTTCCTGCCAGTGCCATTCCCACTGCTGTGGAAAAGCCTTGACCCAAAGATCCGCTGGACATATCTACACCCGGGATATGTTTCATATCCGGATGTCCCTGCAAATAAGAACCTACATGTCGCAGGTTCATCAGTTCCTCTTTTGGGAAAAATCCTTTCTGTGCAAGTGTTGCATACAATGCCGGTGCACAATGTCCTTTGGACAGTACGAAACGGTCTCGATCTGCCTTCTTTGTATCGGCGGGATCAATATTCATTTCTTCAAAATAAAGATATGTCATCATATCTGCTGCAGAAAGGGAACCACCCGGATGTCCGGATTTTGCGCTGTGCACTGCAGTTACAATCCCTTTTCGAATCTCGTTCGCTGTAGCTCTAAGCTCCTGATTCGTCATGTTGTTTCCTCCTTCAATCGCTCTATCATGAATTTCCTTATAACTCTGTCCGTCCTTCCAAGGCACGTAGCAGAGTCACTTCATCAATATATTCCAAATCTCCTCCTACCGGAACTCCACTGGCAATACGACTTACTTTAATGCCGGTAGGTTTAATCAGCTTACTGATATACATTGCCGTAGTCTCTCCCTCTAAACTGGAGTTGGTGGCAATGATCACTTCCTCCACATCCTCCTGGGAAAGCCGCTGCATCAGTTCTTTCAATTTAATATCACCGGGACCGATCCCCAACATGGGAGAAATGGCTCCATGAAGCACATGATATACGCCTTCATATTTTCCGGTTTTTTCATAAGCGGCCAAGTCCCGGGGAGTCTCCACCACCATAATGGTCTGATGATCTCTGGCAGAATTCCTGCAAATGGGACACTCTTCCGTATCCGTAAGCGTAAAACAATGCTTGCAGTATTTCACATTATGCCGGGCACTACTGATAGCTTCTGCCAACATGTCCGCCTGCTCTTCCGGCATACTCAGGATATGAAATGCCAGACGCTGTGCCGATTTCGTGCCGATACCCGGCAGTCTTGACAACTCTTCAATCAGTTTACTGATCTGACTGCTATAATAATCCATCGTATCCTCCGTTTAGAACGGGAATCCGCCCCCCAGTCCGCCGGTAATGGCTGACATGGACTGCTGGGAGAGTTCATCTACTTTGCGCAGTGCTTCATTGGTTGCTGCCACAATAAGGTCCTCTAACATTTCAATATCATCCGGATCCACCACTTCTTCGGAAAGCTTCACCTTGGTCACTTCTTTTTTACCGGACATGGTGATCTCTACTGCTCCGCCTCCTGCGGTAGCTGTCACTTCCTGCTCTTCCAGCTGTTTGCTGGCTTCCTCCATCTGACGTTGCATCCTTTGTGCCTGCTTCATCAGGTTGTTCATATTTCCCGGCATACCACCCGGGAATCCGCCTCTTTTTGCCATAATAGCCTCCTATTCTTCTATGGTCACTTCCATGTGAATGAGTTTTTCAAGATCCACAAAGGATTCTTCATAAGGTCTGTTAGTGTCATTATATGCAATCTCCACATCCACCTGCTTTCCAATGCGTTGGGAGATTAACTCTGTCAATTCTTCCGCTTCACCGTCTTCCTGGAAATATAAATAACCCAATTCATCCGAAAAAACGATCTGCAATTTCTCTCCGGACAGGTTTAACCTGGCCTGATTCAAGTATTCTCTGGCCAGTCCGCTGTTTACTTCCGATACTATTGAACGGAAATTGGAAACCACGGCTTTCACATCTTCCGGCACGGCTTTGGGAAGCTCTGCCCGTTTTAGCTTAGGACGGGGTGCCTGCTCCATAGCCTGCTGCACCGCCTCCTGTCCTGCTGCCTCAATATTTCCTACAGGATGGCCATGTACCAAAGTATCTTCAATCTGATTTAACCGGTCAATAATGGCATCCATGTTTTGCTCCATCTGGGGCTTGCACAGTTTGATCATTGCTACCTCGATGAGGATCCGCTTCTGATTAGAATAGCGGATACTTCCGGACAGCTCAGAAAGAATTCGGATATACCGGATGATCTTTGCGGAGCTGATGGGCTCCGCCACATCTTTCAACGTCTTAATGGTATCCGGTGACATGTCTAACACGTCTTCCATATGATCTGCATTTTTCACCAAAAGAAGATTTCGCATATACCAGGTATAATCCAGTACAAACTGTCCCAGATCCCGGCCTTGCATCACAATCTCATCAATAATACGTAAGACCTCATTCACGTCCCGCTTCTCGGTACCCGCAAGTAATCTGGTAAAGACATCGTTGTCCACTGCTCCCAGCACATCCAGGACATTTTCCAACGTCACTTCCTGATTCATGTAAAAAGCCATGCACTGATCCAGCAAACTTAGTGCATCTCGCATGGAGCCATCCGCCGCCTTGGCAATATAAGACAGGGCACTGTCAGTGACATCCGCTTTCTCTATTTCTAACAATTCTTTCATCCTGTCTTTAATGACATCAATTCCGATTCTGTGAAAATCGTACTGCTGACACCGGGACAGAACGGTAATGGGTATTTTATTTGCTTCCGTGGTAGCAAGGATGAAGATCACATAGGAAGGGGGTTCTTCCAAAGTCTTTAGCAAAGCATTAAACGCAGCTGTTGACAGCATATGGACCTCATCGATGATGAAAACCTTGTAGCGTCCTTCTGTGGGAGAATAAGAAACCTGTTCAATAATATCTCTTACATTATCCACACCATTATTGCTTGCTGCGTCAATCTCTATTACATTCATGGATGTATCCTGAGCGATAGCCTGACAGGAAGGACACTCACCACAGGGACTTCCATCCACCGGATGCTCACAGTTTACTGCCTTGGCAAAAATCTTCGCCACCGTGGTTTTTCCGGTTCCTCTGGTACCGCAGAAAAGATAAGCATGTCCGATACGGTCCGCTTTTATTTGGTTTTTCAGCGTCTGAACAATATGGTCCTGACCTTTCACATCCTCAAATTTCGTTGGACGAAACTTGCGGTAAAGGGCTGTATATGACATAGCTTCTCCTTTTACATCCGAATTACTACATACTCCATTACATTATAAAGCATTTGGTCATAGGGCGCAAGTAGTTGCCTGGTGTGGTGGTATGAAAAGGGCAGGGGAACCGTTGCGGATACTTCGCCTGACAAAAGACATTATAAACCCGTTGTGAAGGGAAAAGGGACAGGTCTTAGGACACGCTACGCTTTCTACTCGGTCCGCACCGCTTATTCTACGCCATTTCGCAAAACTCGCCTTCGGCTCAAACATTGCTCCATGGCGTATGCGAGTGCAGACCTCCCTTCGAAAGCTTCGCTATCGTCCCTGCGATCCTGTCCCTTTTCCCTTCATAGTTTTAATATCTGTCATGATAATATCCGCATCTGTTCCCTGCTCTTTCTCCTTATCGCCTTCCAAAAAACACTTGCCTGCCTGCCTTAAATCCTTTATACTGAATGTGTTGTGGAGACGTATCGAAGTGGTCATAACGAGGCTGACTCGAAATCAGTTTGTCGGATATTCTCCGGCACGGGGGTTCGAATCCCTTCGTCTCCGCTAAGAAAGCCGTGATTTCCCGATGGGAGGTCACGGCTTTTTCTCTTTCCATAGAAAACCAAAAAGACATCCCAAAACCGGTTTGGAATGTCTCTTTGGCATTATGGTAGTTTCTTACAGGGGGATCGGTTAAGATCCCCCGGGATAATTTCATACCTTATCTTTTGTGTGTAACTTACAACAAACTCCAACTAAATGAATTAGCCAAGTAAGGATAATACACCCTGGTTAGACTGGTTAGCCTGTGCAAGCATTGCCTGACCTGCCTGAGCAAGAATGTTGTTCTTGCTGTAGTCAACCATCTCTTCAGCCATATCTGTATCACGGATACGAGATTCAGCAGAAGTGGTGTTCTCAACTACGTTGTCTAAGTTAGCGATGGTATGCTCAAGACGGTTCTGAATTGCACCGAGATCAGATCTCTGAGAAGAAACCTTCTGGATTGCCTCTGAAATACGATCGATTGCTGCAGTTGCATCATCCTCGGTGTCTACTTTCAGGTTCTTTACACCAATTCCTGCTGCACTCATGGAATCAATCGCAACAGAAATCTTATTATTGCTTGATGAATCTGCGCCAACATGAAGGTTAAAATTCAGGGCTCCATTTACATCAAATTGCTCAAGAAAGCCTGTTTTCGCATTTGCCGCTGTAATGGCAACATTTAAGTCGTTATCATTTCCAGTTTTTCCTGCATCACTGGTATAATAATTTGTTGCAGCCGTTGTTCCATCCGCATTTTTACCAGCCAAAATATTTTCCGCTGAAACTTCCTTACCATTCTCATCATAGAGTTTGGTAACGTAATCGTACTCTTTTCCTTTTACTGCAAGATCAGCATCATCCTGTCCGTCTGTGTCTTTTGTCGTATAAATCTTCTGACCTTTTGACAATGCCTCTTTTAAGGTAGTGGCTGTTAATGCTGTATCACTACCTTCTGCGTAAATTGCAGTACTGCTAAGTGCATACCCTGATTTCATGAAGGTTGCTTTTGCTGCAGTAGTGCTGTCACCCTTCAGAAGATAAGTTTCATTAAACTTTGTGGTCTCAGAAACACGATCAATTTCAGTTACTAACTGATCAATCTCTGCCTGGATTGCATCACGGTCAGACTGTGCATTGGTTCCGTTTGCGGACTGAACTGCTAACTCATTCATACGCTGTAACATGCTGTGAACTTCGGTCAAAGCACCTTCTGCAGTCTGTACTGCGGATACACCATCTTCTGCGTTGGTGGAAGCCTGATCAAGAGCTCTCATCTGCTTTCTCATCTTCTCGGAAATAGTTAAACCTGCTGCATCATCTGCTGCGCGGTTGATTCTGTAACCGGAAGACAGTTTCTCAGTGGACTTTGCCTGTGCACTTGTTGTTACTCCCAACATTCTGTTGGCATTCATTGCTGTTAAATTGTGTTGTACTACCATTGACATAATTTTTACCTCCTTGTATTACTGTGCAAATCCGTTTGCATCAGTTTTGGTTTTGTTATTATGGCACGATGTTTATCTGTGCCAGTTTTATAGTAACCGGATACTCCGGGCTCCTTGAAGTTGGGCCCGACTTTCAAAAAACCCGTTGATTCGGTTATTATTAGGATTGTTTTCTTACCGGTTCCTCCTGCTTAGAAACAACACGCGGTTTCTTTTTCTTAAGGTATTTAGGGTCGGTATCCGGCTCCGCATAATACTTAGGAAGATTTTCCTTTTCTCTTGGGTCGGTGATCATTTTCTCCAAAACCGTACTTCTGACAATATCTATTTCTCTTGGCGCATCGATCATGATACGCAAGTGATTATTGGTTCCGCCCAGAAAAACGATTTTTATATTTTCGCCTATCATCAGATATTCTTCTGTGCTCAACGTCATTCTTAACATTAAGAAAACCTCCTTGTTTTCATTTCCATACCGAATAATCCTCTTTTTTCATGCAACTTTCTTTACTAAAATGTTGCATTTCGATCTGTTCACTATTGTTATCGGTCTTTATATAAAATACTTTAGACCAAAAATAAAAAAAGTTCAATTATTTATTTCTATATCCCAATTGACTGGACGAATCTATAAGTTGATATGTTCAAATACCGCATCTTTATCATCCTGATCAATACCCAGATAGTGTTTTGTAATCTGAAATGTGGAATGATTGTAAATATTCATTAACAGTACCGGCTGCGTTCCCTGTTTCCATGCATGATATCCAAAGGTCTTACGCAAAGAGTGGCAGCTGATATTCTGGTCCAGGCCGGCAAAGAATGCAGCCTCTTTAATAATGCGAAAGGCCTGACTGCGGCTTAGGGGCCGGTTGTTGTTCGTGTTTCCGGTAAACAGATAGTCTGGTGCGGCGTGAATCGAAATGTCTGTGTATTGCACCAGGGTTTGACGAACTTCTTTGTTCATATAAATCCGGTTGATCTTACCGGTTTTTTGTTCTTGAACAACAATATGGCTCTTCCATTCTCTCTGGCTGAAATTATACACATCTCCATAAGTTAAATGCAGAATATCCGAAATGCGCAGGGCAGAGTTGAGCCCAATGATGATCAGGCAATAATTTCGATCATTGATTTTTTGTGTCTTGTAGTAATTTTTGAATTCTTGTAACTGGTTCCAGTTTTTTATCGGTTGTGTTGTGCTCATAGAATCTCCTTTCTGGTGATCACGAATGATCCCGTACAACATTTTAGTAAAAAATGTTGCATTTTCTTTTTTATCTAGTATTCCCTCTTTTCCAATAAATACAATGCCCTGACGGAAATAATCTCCGACAGGGCATTGATGTGAATAACATCCTTATTCTGTTGTCTACTGAAAAATCATTTGGATAGCTTTTCGAAAATAAATCCGGACTCAATACTCCCTATTCCGTCAACATCGCTATCCGTTTTTCCATCATCTCCACAAATCTGTCTTTCATCTCATCCGGAAGAAGGGATTCCCGGCACATTTGTACAAACTCTCCTTTTAAAGAAACCAGCTTTGCAATCATCTTTTCGGCAGAAGTTTGTGAGATCTCACACTCTTTGGCAAAAACCAAAAAATCTTTTCTTCGGATATTTCTTTTCTTACCATTCATTGCCAATGCAAACTGTTCCTTATCCTCCGGCAAAATAATATTGACCGGCAAAAGATCATAGGCAGGAGAAAGCACATAGTTACCGCTTTCTTCTTCCGTTTCAATCAAGGAAAAATTCTTTAAATGCATATCAGAATTGCCCACGATAAAAGAAAAAACCATTCTCATAAACAATTCCGTCTGATCCATGCCCTTTCGACTAGAATATTTATCAATCAATTTTGAGCATCGCTCATAAGACCCTTTATATTTGTCCTGGGTAAGACGTAAATCCAGCTGACAGAAATCCTCCATTGCCAACATTTTTACAGAATCTTTCTTAAAAATTCGATCCACCCGTTTTGTGATATAGGCGTACCCTTTCTTCTCCTGTAAAAGCGCATGGGGTACGGTTGCAATACCTGCCACATCTGCCATACACATCACAAGTTGCTCCGCTTCCGGAAGAGCCTCAAATTCCTCAACCTGTGGTTTTAAAATATATCCGGTAGGATAATTTACCAGGGTCAGTCTGGGTTTCTTTTTTTCTGAAAAAAGATGCAAAGACAATTTTTTCTGAACTCCAGGAACCGTGTATCCCCCTTGAACTGTCTCTTTTACCAGCTGCTCTATTGCATGATCATCAATCTCTATTTCCGGCAAAACAGTCGTACCAAAAAAACTACGGATACATTTTTTATGCCATCCATTCTGTGCATTTCCCGAGATGATTGGTTTTCCACAACATAAGCAGTTCATACTTTCTCCTCCCTTATACTAACCGTCCCAATTCCGTCTTTACAAGCAACCAATAGAATACCAAAACGATCCCCAACATCAATTTTCCAGTTTCTGCTCACCGCATGGAGCAACCATCCCTCCGGGATCAGCCCGTCAAAAAAAGAAAATAAGGTCTTTGATACATAGGCCTCCTCCTGCAATGGGAGTGTTAACGAGATTGCGCAGGCGCTTTCACTGTTTAAATACTCCCTATCGTAAACAAAACGATAACCATCATCCGTTTCCGATACTTCGCCCGCAAATCTATTTCGAACATAAACATAACCCGTTCTAAATGCAGCCATAAACAATTACTCTCCCTTTCTTCCCGGCACGGCTTCCATGCCAAACATAGCAAGTGCAACATTTACTTTATCCATTCTTACCGTAGGTTTTCCTTGTTCTAATTCTCGCACAAACCGAAGTCCCAGACCGGAACGCATGGCAAATTCCTCCTGGGTAAGACCTGCCGCCTTTCTGTTTTCTTTTATAAACTCGGCAATTTTATTCATTTAACATTGCCCCTTTCCAGATTCTTATACCTTTACGCTATACCCTTTCGGGTACTTTGTCAAGAAACAAAGACAATATTATCACCGAAAGGGTATAATCTATTTAATATTTTTTGATTTTATACCCTTACGGGTATTGCTTAGGTGCAAAAAACTGCTCCCTACACAAGGGAGCAGCCTGTATTTCTATCTTTTTATTCTTCTATTTCATTAATCCCAAACCGTTCTTCATACTCGTTATACAGTCGCTCGTATTCTTCCCGATTCAGCTGTTTTACATTTCGCAGATACTTATGGGTACTGAAATCCGTTCCTTCGGTTTCCAGCATTGCTACAGCGATATTGGAGCAGTGTGCTGCGATTCGCTCAAAGTCTGTCAGGATATTATTGAATGCAAAACTCTGCTTCATCTCGCATACACCGGTACGCAACCGGGAAATATGACGGGACTTCATTTCATTACACATTCCAACAATGAGACGACGTAACGGTTCCACTCTGGTAGCGGTATCTGTGTCATCTGCACAAAACGCATCCACTGTCATGTTTAAGATCTCCATCACGGCTTCCCGTAACTTATTCAGCTCGTCTAATGCTTCCCCTGAGAATTTCAATCTTTTCTCACTGAGTTCATTGGCAGACTTGGAGATATTTACAGCATGGTCACCCAGACGCTCAAAGTCTCCGATGGTATGCAAAAACACACTGGCCAGCTTGCTTTGCTGCTCATTCATATCCCGTCCGGTAATCTTCATTAGATAGGTGCCAAGCTTGTCCTCATATTTATCGATGACATTTTCTTTTTCCTGAATCTTGGCAAACCGGTCATCCGAATAGTTGTCCAGAAGATCCATGGCCCGCATGATATTCTTTCTGGCCTGATTTGCCATTCCGTTAATGGCGGTATGGCTCTGTCCGATGGCCAAAGCCGGATAATCTAAGAAGCGCTCCTCCAGAAGATCGAAATCTGCCTGATCCTGTTTTTCCTCATCGGAATCTTTGACCAGGGTAAATACCAGTTTCTCAATCCCCTTGATAAACGGAAACAGGATGCACACCGTAGCCACACGGAATACCGTATTCAGGATGGCAATTCCAATCGGGCTCATGGTCATATCCAAAAATTGGAAATGGACAACTGCATTCACGGAATAAAATGCAATGGACCAGAAGATCATACCAAACAAATCATTTATTAGATAGATCAATGCGGTTCTTTTTCCATTCTTGTTTGTTCCGATGGAAGATAATAAAACCGGGCATGCTGCACCGACTCCGATACCCATGGTAATGGGAAATGCAGTTGCGAAACTGATGGCTCCCGTCACAGACAACGCCTGTAAAATACCAATGGATGCCGACGCACTTTGAATCACTGCCGTAAAAGCGATACCCACCAGAATACCCATAAACGGATTGGAGAACATGGTAAGCAGATTGGTGAAATGCGGATTGGTTTTCAGAGGCGCTACTGCACCACTCATGGTCTGCATTCCTATCATTAAGATAGAAAAGCCCAGCATAATATCGCCTACCGTACGGTAAATATTCTTCTTTGGTATCATTTTAAACAGGATACCGATAATCGCCACCAGTGCCGAAATCGTTGCCGTAGACAGCAACTGTGCAATTCCTTCCGAACCTTCAATGTAAGATAAACACAGGATCCAGCCTGTGATACTGGTTCCGATATTGGCTCCCATAATGATACCCATAGCCTGGGCAACCTTCATCATACCGGAGTTTACAAAACCTACCACCATAACGGTAGTGGCAGATGAGGACTGAATAACCGCCGTCACTGCCGATCCCAGTAAAACTCCTTTAATCGGTGTACTGGTCAGTTTATATAAGATCAACTCCAGCTTGGCTCCTGCTGCCTTCTTTAATCCGTCTCCCATCAGGGACATTCCAAACAAAAACAGGGCTACGCCTGATAGCAATGATAAAATTGATGTGATTCCCATATCATGATCCTTTTCATTGTATAATATGTTTTTGAGCTTTGATTACATCAAACCATTTAAATCCAAGTCTTTTCCATTATATACCACATCTCCTGTTTTTTACAATCCCATCTTTTCTTCTATATATATCTGTTTTCTTTCCATTAGAGCATTGACACTAAAATAATTTTGTAATTAAATATAATTAGTTTCTAATTTCTGAATTATGGGGGATGTGAGATGAAACCGCGCAACGATTCTGCAGCATTGTATAAGCATTATTACCTGTTGACGATAGTAATTTTCTTTTTTTCAGTTGTTTTCTTTTTGTTATACCCGAATTATGCCTTCGCAACCCAGAAAACTGTCCGGGTGGGATGGTTTTATCAGGAAAATATCCAGGAAGGTTCTCTTCCCGGAAAACTTCACGGCTACAATTATGAGTATTTGCAGAAAATAGCCCTTTATACCGGCTGGAGTTATGAGTTTGTTTTTGCGGATTGGGACAAATGTGAACAGATGCTCGCCGACGGCGAGATCGATCTTCTTGGCTATGTATCCAAAACAGAATCCCGTATTGTCCGGTATTCTTTCAGTTCTACCGAAAGTGGCCGTGTCAATCTCTATCTTGTGTCAGCCGACCACGATGCACCCTATATCACCGGAGATTTCAGTGAACTGCAGGGTGCCACCATCGCCACCATCTCTTCCGGTTTCCGTACTGCATTTCTGGATTCCATCGCACAGAAACATGGTGTACATATAAACTATAAGATCTATAATACACAACAAGACTGCTATCAGGCTCTGGATAACGGTCAGGTAGACTATGCCTATGTCAGTGATATCGGGAATAATTCCGACTACAGAACCGTTTTGCAGCTTCCTGAGCAACCTTTCTACTTTGCGATCAACTCAAAGCGGGATGATCTGCGCACACAGCTGGACGATGCCATGACCTCTATTATGGCTTCTAACGGCGATTTTAACAATGAATTGGAGAAAAAGTATGTTTCCGACTCCAAATCAAGAAATCCTGTAGCCTATACCCGGAGTGAGCAAAAATACATTGATACCTGCAGTATAATCCGTGTTGCGATTTCCCAGAACAATTATCCTATGGCCTATCAGGATGATTATGGAACGCATCAGGGATTCTTATTTGACTTTCTGGATCTTTTGTCTGAAGAATCCGGTTTACGGTTCCGACTGATCTATTACAAGGATTATTCTACTGCTCTTACGGCTGTAAAAGACGGGATGGCGGATATCACATTACAACTTCCCAATAATTACAGCTTTGCCCATAATCGAAACATGATCCTGTCTCAACCATTTATTACTATCCAGCATGGCCTGATCCACAAAAAAGCAAATTCCGTTAAGACCATTGGTGTGCAAAACGGACAGTTTGTGGATCCTGCGCTATCCGGAAACACGGACTATGAGCTTTCTTTCTATAAATCCATAGAGGAATGCATGTCGGATATAGAGAGTGAGAAGGTAGATTCTGCCCTTGTTAACATTTATCTGTACCAAAGATTAGTGCAACAATATACGGATTCCAATTATCAGTTTGAACCACTTGCATACGGAAACATCTCCTACTGCATCGGGATCAATCAGGATTGCAATCCGCAATTAATCTATATCCTGGATAAAACCATCGGAAACATCAGTGAAGATAAGGCAATGGCCATGCTGGCGGCCAGTTCCAGTGTGGCACCCAAAACTTCTTTTTCACAATGGATCCATAATAACCGGTTTCTCCTTTTGTCACTTTTGGTAGTGCTTGTTGGGATCATCTTCTATTTTGTGTTCTTTTTCCAGCGACAGCTTACCAATTTGGAGAAAAAGGCCAACCTGGCCTTATCTGAGAAAAACCGGGAATTGGAAAAGGCCAATGCTGCCAAATCCGATTTTTTGTCCCGGACTTCTCATGACTTAAGAACTCCCATGAATGCCATTATCGGTCTGACTGCTCTGGCCATGGACGATGATTCGGTCATGAAAAAGGATATGTATTTAAGCCAGATCGCCAACTCCAGTGAACTTCTTCTGGGGCTGATCAATGACGTACTGGACATGGATAAGATTGAAAACGGCGCTATCGAACTTCATCCACAGCCATACTCCTATGCCGAATTTACGCAGCTGATCCGGAATATGATCACTCCGCTGTGTCGTAAGAAGAACATAGACTTTATTTTTGAAGAAATTCCCCATGGTCGGTCCATCCTGGTGGATCGTGTCCGGTTTAATCAGATCTTCTTCAATTTATTATCCAATGCGGTGAAGTTTACGCCCCAGAACGGAACCATCGTTTTTGACGTCAATGCCGGTGCCGTTCATGATAATGAAGTGGAACTGGACTTTTTAATCGCAGATACCGGAATCGGAATGAGTGATGAATTCATGGCGCATATGTACGAACCGTTTTCTCAGGAAGAACGTCCTGCCTCGTCACAGGCAATCGGCTCCGGTCTGGGTCTTGCCATTGTAAAAAGTATGGTTGATCTTATGGGCGGAACCATCGACGTACAAAGCCATTTAGATGAGGGAACTATTTTCCTGGTTCACCTGACAGCGCCTGTTGTAACAGAATCCGTAACTGCATCTTCCGCAATTGATATCGAAAAACTGAATGCCGTTCTGAGGAACAAAAGGATCCTGCTGACAGACGACCAGCCGTTAAATCTGGAAGTTGCCAAAAAAATCCTGGAGAAAAAAGAAATCCAGGTTACCATCGCTTCTGATGGTTCCGAAGCACTCAAGATATTTTCCCAGTCTGACATAGGATATTTTGATGCCATTCTTATGGATATCCGTATGCCAAAGATGAACGGACTGGAAGCCACTAAATCGATCCGTGCCCTGTTCCGGGAAGATGCGAAACGGATCCCCATTATTGCCATGACTGCCAATACGCTGGATGAAGATCGAAACGAAGCTACTGCAGCGGGAATGAATGCACATCTGGGTAAACCCATTGTGCCCAAAGAATTGTTTGAATGCCTGTATGAATGGCTCAACTGATAATCCGGCCACCTTTGTGGCCGGTGTTTTCTTGTATTGCTGATTATTTTATGTTAGAATGAATAGTATTTAAAAAAGAGGAGAATTTCATTATGTGTGGAATCATTGGATATACCGGCCCTTTGGCCGCACAAGACATCCTGCTGGATGGTCTTGCAAAACTGGAATACCGTGGATATGACAGCGCCGGAATCGCTTATGTCACAGAAAATTCCCGCAGTATTTCCATTCGCAAAACAGCCGGAAAGGTGAATGATCTGCGGGCAATCTGTGAAGAGAACTCTACCACCTGCGGAATCGGACATACACGTTGGGCTACCCACGGCGGTGTGACTAACGCCAATGCCCATCCCCATAAATGTGGAAATGTTGCCCTCATTCACAATGGAATCATTGAAAACTACCATGAACTGATCAGTAAATTCGATCTGGCTAAAGATCTTGTCTCTGAAACGGATACGGAAGTGGCCTGTGCCCTGCTCAACAAATTATACAATGGCGATCCTACAGCCACTATCCGCAAAGTGGTTTCCCTGTTAAACGGAACTTTTGCATTCTGTATTATGTTTATTGATAAGCCGGGCAACATCTACTGTGTCCGTAACGTCAGCCCTCTGGTGGCATCCCATTGTAAGGATGGTTCCTTTATTGCATCAGATCTGACTGCTTTTATCAATCATACCAAACGCTACTTCATCGTTCCGGAATATACGATCATGACTGTTCGTGAAGATGGTATCCAGTTAGAGGATTTGGAAGGTCATCATGTGGAGCCGGACTATATGGAAGTAAACTGGGATGTAACTGCTGCCCAGAAAGACGGCTATCCATATTTTATGTTAAAGGAAATCCACGAGCAGCCGGATGCCATTGTCCGTACCATTACCCCACGTCTCAAAGACGGTCTTCCGGATTTTGCCGAGGACGGTTTGCCGGATTCCTTCTTTGAAGATGTACACGATATTACCGTAGTGGCTTGCGGAACCGCGATGTATGCGGGAATGGTGGGAAAGACTCTTTTACAGAAATATCTCCGTATTCCTGTAAACGTAGCCATTGCCTCTGAATTCCGTTATGAACAGCCTATTCTGAATGAACATTCCGTAGTGATCGTGGTATCCCAGTCAGGAGAAACCATTGATACCTTAGAAGCCTTAAGGCTGGCTAATAAATATACCAAAAAAACGCTTGCACTGGTCAATGTAAAAGGTTCTTCCATTGCAAGAGAAAGTAACTATGTTCTGTACACTCATGCAGGTCCGGAAATTGCTGTGGCCAGTACCAAGGCCTATACCGTGCAAGCTTCCATGTTCTATTTACTGACGGCAAAATTAGGATTGGTACAGCATAAGATGGATGAACCGACGGTCCGCCATTTTATCAGATCTTTGGAAATGGTACCGGAAAACATTAAAAACACCCTTCAGATGGCGGATGATATCAAAGCTCTTACCAGCCGTATGCTCAATGCAGAACATGCCTTTTTCATTGGAAGAGGCCTTGATTATACTCTGTCTATGGAAGGTGCCCTGAAGTTAAAGGAGATTTCCTACATCCATGCGGAAGCCTACGCGGCAGGAGAATTAAAACACGGAACCATCGCTCTTGTAAGCGAAGGAATCCCGGTCATCGCCGTGGCCAGCCAGCAGCATGTTTACAGTAAGGTGATTTCCAACATCCGGGAAGTAAAGGCCCGCGGTGCTTATGTGATCCTGCTTAGCAAGGATAAGAGCATTACGGATGATTCCATCTGTGATGTACATATCAGTCTTCCTGAGGTGGATGACGATTTTACCATGTTCGAATCTGTAACTATTTTCCAGCTGATTGCCTACTATACGGCTGTAGGCAAAGGCTTGAATCCGGATCAGCCGAGAAATCTGGCGAAATCCGTTACCGTAGAATAAATATAAGAAAGCTTGCAAGCAATCTTTCTTATTATGTTAAAAAACCGTTTCTGCCGGTATTGATACGGCTGAAACGGTTTCTTTTTGCTTTTTTAAATCCGTGCATCCCGCTTTGAATTGGTCGATGCATACGTTACCTTAACAGTTAGCTCGGCCCAGGCACCCCCACGGCACCCAGGAGATCCTCCTTAGTGCTGCTTTGTTCCCAACCTGACACGGTTCGGGGGTTCCCGTCGCGTAGGACCCGGACGTCAACACCACTTATTAAGGGCAGCTTTGCACCTTACAACCCGGGGCGGGATATCACCCTCACTATAGCGATGTAAGTACAGGGGGCCGCTGCTCCCCCGGCTGCACGGAAGCTTTATATCAATGCATACCATGGTATGCAGTTGATGACATGCTCAACTAGTATACCTTGTTTTGATATCCTTGTCAATGTCAGCTTAACTTTCTTCCATCCCTATAGTATGCTGTTTTTCTTCCTTTTTCCATTGGCGTAATTCCCGAAAAAAATTACTGAGCATGGAGGAACACTCTTCTTCCAGCACTCCTCTGGTAATCTTCACCTGGTGGTTAAAAGCCTGCATATCCAATAGATTGATCACGGATCCCGCACTTCCTGCCTTGGGATTCATGCAGCCGATGACCACTTCATCCATTCTCGCCTGCACAATGGCTCCCGCGCACATCTGACATGGCTCTAAGGTCACGTACATGGTACATCCCTCCAGCCGCCAATCTCCCACCTTCTTGCTGGCTTTGCGTATGGCCGTAATCTCTGCATGGGATAAGGTGGACTTATCCGTATTGCGCCGGTTATATCCCCGGGCAATGATCTTTCCATCCCGCACGATCACACAACCAATGGGCACTTCTTTTAGAGCATATGCTTTTTTTGCTTGCCGGATGGCTTCTTTCATATATTTTACCGATTCTTCCATGTGATTCTCCAACTGTACTTTTTCACAAAAAATGCTATACTGTAGTTATAACATATTTTGTCCCCTAACGGGGATTTATTTTACATTAGGTAGATTGGAGATAACATGCAGATACACGGATTTGCCAAAACAACCTTGCTGGATTTCCCGAAACATGTGGCTGCTACTATTTTTACCGGTAGCTGTAATTTTCGTTGTCCATTTTGCCAAAATGGAGATCTGGTTTTGCACCCTGCTAAAGTGCCTGTGATCTCTGAGGATGAAATCCTCTGCACCCTTAACAAGCGTCGATCCATTGTGGAAGGAGTATGCATTACCGGAGGAGAACCCACCTTACAGCCGGATTTAAAAGAGTTTATCCAAAAGATCCGGGATATGGGCTTTCTTGTGAAACTGGATACCAACGGCTACCGCCCGGAAGTGTTGGAAGAGCTGCTTGATGAACATCTTCTGGACTATGTGGCTATGGATATTAAGAACTGTCCGGAAAAATATGCCATGACCTGTGGGATCCCGCATTTGGATCTGGGGAGGATCAATTCTTCCATAGAACTTCTGCTCCAAAAAACCATCCCTTTTGAGTTTCGTACCACTGTGGTCCGGCAATTTCATACAAAGGAAGACTTTGAAAAAATCGGGCAGTGGATCCGGGGTACGGATGCCTATTTTCTGCAATCTTACCGGGATAGTGACCGGGTGATCTCACCGGGCTTTTCACCTTATTCCATAGAAGAGCTAAAAGAAATACAAAATATCCTACTGCCATATATTCCATCAGTAGAACTTCGAGGAGTGGACGGATGAGCATTACAGACAACAGATTTCGCAATTACTATCAAACCGATCGACTGATCCTGAAAATACTGGATGAACGAAGCATCGCTCCTGTACTGGAATTTTTGAACAAGGGTGCTCCTGTTTTTGACCAATATGAAAGTACCAAACCGGCAGATTATTATACCACTGCCACACAGAAAAAAATCCTTCGTGCGGAATACAATTTCGCACTTCAAAAAACAGGGGTGCGATTCTGGGTCAGCTTGAAAAACCGGCCGGACGAACTGATAGGAACCATTTCTTTTTCCTTCTATAAGACGGCTCCTTTTCACAGCATCATGTTGGGTTACAAGCTTTTGCCGGACTATTGGCACCAGGGATATGGCACGGAAAGTGTAAAAGCTGCCATCCAGATCATCTGTCCCGTCATGGGGATAAAGCGGGTGGAAGCATTTGTATTGCCGGAGAACACCCCTTCCCAGACACTTCTGTCCCGCGTCGGTTTTACCTTAGAGGGCACCGCCTACCGCTGTGCTGAAGTACAGGGAATCCGGAGAGATCATTTACAATACAGTTATAATGTGAACTAGCAAAAAATTTTCAAATTACTTATTGACAACCTTTACAATTTCAAGTATATTAAAATAGTAATCATTATCACTTTTGGAAGTGAGGTGTTAAGGTGCTGAAGAATAGTAAACAACGGGAAGCCATTCGTACAGTCCTGATGGAAACCAAGAGTCATCCCAGTGCCGAAACAGTGTATCAGATGCTAAAGGCTACATATCCTAATATCAGCCTTGCTACCGTATACCGGAATCTGAATCTGTTAACCGAATTGGGAGAGATCACTAAGGTTTCGGGTACCACAGGATCTGACCGCTTCGATGGAAATGTTAATCCGCATATTCACTTTTTCTGTACAGACTGTAATACCATTCTGGATCTTCCAAGTCCTGAAAATGATACAGATCAAGTTGCTATTATGCAGGAAACTTTTTCCGGAAAGATCACAGGACATGTGACCAATTATTATGGTCTGTGCCCGGACTGTCTGGCAAAAGAAAATGCACAAAAGAAAATAATATAAGAAAAGAAAAGGAGAATAAAATTATGGCTAAGTATGTATGTAGTGTTTGCGGTTATGTTCACGAAGGAGACAATCCACCGGCTGAGTGCCCGGTATGTCACGTTCCGGCTGAGAAATTCAACAAAGTAGAAGGCGAGATCAAGCTTGCTGCTCAGCATGAGTTTGGCGTATATGGTAAGACTGTTAAGAATAATCCGGACATCAGCGAAGAAGATAAGAAATATATCTTCGATCAGTTAAAAGCAAATTTTGAAGGTGAGTGCTCCGAGGTTGGTATGTATCTTTGCATGGCACGTGTTGCTCATCGTGAAGGATATCCGGAAATCGGTCTGTATTGGGAGAAAGCTGCTTACGAAGAGGCAGAGCATGCTGCTAAATTTGCAGAGCTGTTAGGTTCCGATCTTGAA
>JBJEIY010000052.1:0-22116 GCA_051877515.1 Lachnospiraceae bacterium
AAGTTAGATTGAATAAGTATGGTCGCTTTCTAAGAAAGACCAGTCTCGATGAACTCCCGGAAGCGTTCAATATCATCAAGGGTGATATGAGTGTCATTGGACCGAGACCTTTACTTGTAAAGTACTTACCTCGATATAATGTTGAACAAAAACATCGTCATGATGTGAGACCTGGGCTATCTGGATATGCGCAGGTACATGGTAGAAACACTGTGTCTTGGGAAGATAAATTCGCTATGGATGTCTGGTATGCGAATCATATCACATTCATAGGTGATATGAAAATCATTTTCCAAACTGTTGGAAAGGCATTCTTCAAGCAAGAAGGAATCAGTTCTGAAACATCCGCAACAATGGAAGAGTTCATGGGCACTCCGGCTGGAGCGACCAGTACATGGAGGGCACCACAGTGAAAAGATTAGTAATTATAGGTGCCAGTGGTCATGGGAAAGTAATAGCAGATATCGCTGTGAAAAACGGTTATGAAGAAATAGTGTTCCTTGATGATAATGAGGGTGTTAAGGAATGTGCTGGATTTCCTGTGGTTGGGAAGAGTTGTGAAGCTACGAGAATGCTCGGTGACAAGATTGTTGCCATTGGTAATGCGAAAGTAAGAGAGAGAATCCAAGAAGGGTTGAATGATGTGGTCACGCTGATTCATCCGGATGCAGTGGTGAGCAGAAGAGTAACAATAGGAGCTGGATCTATTGTAATGGCGGGAGCCGTTATCAATTCGGATACTGTTATCGGAAAAGGATGCATCATCAACACAGGAGCCTCCGTGGATCATGATTGTAGAGTAGGAGACTATTCTCATGTTTCTGTTGGGGCACATGTGGCAGGAACTTGTGTGATTGGTGAAAGAACCTGGATTGGTGCGGGAGCAACCGTTAGTAATAACGTTAATATCTGCGGAGATTGCATGATTGGTGCAGGTGCTGTAGTGATTAAGGATATAGATAAGCCGGGAACTTATGTAGGGGTTCCGGCGGAGGAGAAAAAAATGAGTAAGTACAAGCTAACTGGGGGGGGGTACAGCTCCACCAGAGTAATATATTCAGAGCAAGTGCTCTCCTTGCAGCATAGGAGGGCAGCATGAGTATATTAAGAGATTTATATATCATTGGAGCTGGTGGCTTTGGTCGTGAGGTCGCATGGCTTGTCGAAAGAATAAATGAAGTGAATCCAACTTGGAATATCAAAGGATTTATTGATGACAATGAAACTCTCTGGGGAGCCAACGAGGGCAATTATCCTGTATTTGGTGGATGTGAATATCTTAAGTCTCTTGATGAGGTTTATGCGGTTTGTGCTGTCGGTTCTGCGAAAGTGAGAAAGATTATCGTTGAAAAATTAAAAGACAGCAATGTGAAGTTTGCTACATTGATTGATCCAAGTGTTATGCGTTCTGAGCGTGTAGATATTGGCGAAGGAACTATTATTTGTGCAGGGACAATTATTACAGTAGATATAAAAATTGGTAATCATGTAATTATCAACCTTGATTGCACAATTGGACACGATGATGTGATTGAAGATTTTGTGACTATCTATCCGAGTGTGAATGTATCCGGCAATGTATTGCTTGGTGAGTGTTCTGAACTTGGTACTGGTATGCAGATTATTCAGGGAAAGAAAGTTGCACCCAACACATTAATTGGAGCAGGAGCTGTTGTTGTAAAAGATTGTGCAGAAAGTGGTACTTATGTAGGAAGTCCTGCGAAGAAGATTAAGTAATGGAGAATCTGTGATGAAGGTAATGATTTTAGCCAACAACGATGTTGGATTATATCAATTCAGAAAAGAACTAATCGAAGAATTATTGAAACAGCATGAAGTGGTAATATCATTACCCTATGGCGATTTTGTAAAACCGTTGGAAGATATCGGCTGTAAGTTCATTGATACTCCAGTTGATCGCAGAGGGATTAATCCAATAAAAGATTTAAAACTGTTCTTCGCATATCAGAAGATACTGAGGCAAGAAAAACCAAATCTGGTTCTTACATATACAATCAAACCGAATGTTTATGGCGGCTGTGCCTGCCGCTTCATAAAGATTCCTTATGTTGTAAATATCACAGGTCTAGGAACTGCATTTGAAAATGGTGGAATGCTGAAAAAAATCGTAACTGTTATGAACAAGGTTGGATGTAAGAAAGCGAAGGTCGTCTTTTTTGAAAATGAAGAGAATAGACAGATTTTTATAAAAGAAAAGATTGTCAAAAAGAGCCAGACCTACAGATTGAACGGAGCAGGGGTAAACCTTGAGAAATATCAGGTTGCACCTTATCCTGACGGAGAAAAAATCAAATTCCTTTTTATGGGGCGAATTATGGCTGAAAAGGGAATTGATGAATTGTTTGAAGCGATGCAACATCTTGTGTCTGATGGTATCAACTGTGAGCTAGATCTCCTTGGATTTTATGAGGAAAATTATAAGGAAAAGATTGAGAAATATGAAGCCGAAGGTTGGCTTCATTACTATGGATATCAGAAGGATGTTCGCCCTTTTATCGAAGCATCTCATTGTTTTGTACTTCCTTCTTGGCACGAAGGAATGGCCAATACCAACTTAGAGTGTGCCGCTATGGGCAGACCGGTTATTACCAGCAATATTCCAGGATGCATGGAAGCCGTGATAGATGGAAAAACAGGATATCTTGTTGAAAGAAAGAATGCAAATGATCTTTATAAAGTCATGAAGCAGTTTACGAAGCTTTCATATGATCAGCGGAAAACTATGGGATTGACTGGACGAAAGCATATGGAAGAAGTATTTGATAAGAAGAAGGTTGTCGAAGATACAATCAGATATTTATAAGCATTGAGGAGGGAAAAGATGAACAACCAGCCATTGATCAGCGTGATTATTCCAGTCTATAACGTTGAGCAGTACCTGTCTCAGTGCCTTGGTAGTGTTACTAATCAAACTTATCCGAATTTAGAAATCATTTGTGTAAACGATGCGTCGACAGACGGAAGCCTGGAGATTTTAAATCAATTTGCGGAAAATGACCAGCGTGTTCGAGTAATTGAAAAGCAAAATGGAGGTGTGTCACGGGCGCGGAATGTGGGATTGCAATCGGCGAACGGTGAATATGTCATGTTCGTAGATGCCGATGATTGGATAGAGACGGATACTTGCGAAAAAGCCTTTACGGTCATGTACGACAACGAAGCCGATGTTGTAATGTGGTCATATGTAAGTGAATATGGTGAAACCAATTCTCCGAAAATCATATTTCCGGATGACTGCATATTTGAGCGTCAGGATATTCTGAACAGGTTGCATCGTAGATTTATAGGCATTGTGGGTGAGGAGCTGGAACATCCAGAATTGGCCGATGCGATTTGCCCGGTGTGGGGGAAGCTGTATAAGCGAAGCCTGATTGTGCAAAGCGGTGCAGCATTCATTGACCTTGCAGAGATTGGAACCTATGAAGATGGGATGTTCAATTTGGAGACCTTTTTCTATGCAAACAAAGTGGTTTATTTAAACCAGTGCCTGTATCATTATCGGAGAAGTAACACAACCTCTGTAACCTCGGTCTACAGGGAAGAACTGTTTGGACTTTGGCAGAACTTGTATCAAAGGATGGGACAGTATATACAGGAAAAGAATCTCCCGGCAATTTACAATGAGGCATTGCAAAACAGAATCGCTCTGGGGGTGCTTGGTCTGACGCTGAATGTGAGCAGTGCACAGAAGAACTTTTTTGAAAAACGGAGAGAATTGAGAGAAATCCTTAAAAGTGAGAAGTACCACACAGCGTTGACATCATTGGATATATCCGGAATGCCGAAAAAGTGGAAGCTATTTTACGGCTGTGCACAATACGGCAACGTATCAGTTCTGTTATTTGCGGGAAAAGGATATCACATTCTTACAGTTTGCCGTTGGTAAGTATCCTTTTGCCTGTTTATTATGTTGAGATGTATCTGCCGGTATGCCTGAACAGCATTTTGATCCAAACATTTCAGAATATAGAAAGATATGCGTGGATGATGGTTCGCCGGATAACTGCGGTCAGATTTAGAAAAATATGCCGCAATGGATGAAAGAATACTTGTTATTGCGCAGAAATACAAGGAACTTTCTGGAGCAAGAAACACGGGCATGCGACGTGCACATGGGGAATACATCATGTTTGTGGATAGTGACGACTGGATTGAAGCGGAAACCTGCGAAGCCGCTATTAGTGCCGCGCTGAAGCATGGTGCGGATCTGGTGATGTGGTCTTATGTCAAAGAATATGGTTGGGAATCAAAAGAAAAGTATATGTTCTGGGAAAATGAAACCATATTTTGAAGATGGTGTTTATTTGTTATTAATGTGATTCATAGAATTATATCAAGTTAAGGAAGAATATTATGGTAATTCATTTTTCAATTTTAATTGTAATTCTCATATGCTCGTTAATATGGGAGCAATCAATTAAATATGGCAAGTTGGATTGTATCTACAATGGAGAGAAATATGACTATAAATCACAGCTGATACCGTGGCTAATTGTATTTGGCTATATTGCCTTTTTGGCAGCCATGCGTTCGGGAATGAATGATACTAGCGCGTATATTAACTCCTTTGAGCGTATTCCAGGCACATGGGAAGATGTCGCAAGAATTATTAGTGGTGATGGTAAAGATAAGGCTTTTGATATTACTGCCAATATTTTTAAAATGTTCATTAGTACTGATTATCATTGTTGGTTTGCTTTTTTTGCAGTAATTGAATCAGCCATCTTTGTCTATATACTGCGCCGAGAATCAGTCAGTTTCTTGGATTCATGCTTTGTTCTTTTTGCGACAACATTATATTATAATTATTTTTCAATGATTCGGCAGTGGTTTGCTGTTGTGGTCTTGTTTGCCGGAGCAAGACTGATTAAAGAAAGGAAAACTATTCCGTATATTATTTTGTGCGTCGTTATGGCACAGTATCATGAGAGTGCATATTTTATGATTCCAATCTATTTTATCGTAACAGGAGAGGCATGGAGCAAGAAGCAGAATATTGTTGTAGGAACATCTGTTATTGCGTTAATATTCCTAAACCCGCTTCTATCCTCGTTGCAAACGGCATTAGAAGGGACAACGTATGATTATGCCCTTGATGCAATGGCAAGCAACTCAGGGTCATCTTTTATTCGTGCTATCATTACAGCTGTTCCGGTCGTTATTGCTTTTGTGGATAGGCAGTATATTGATAAAGACAATAAAATGATTAATATTTGTGTCAATATGTCGCTGCTGAATTTCTTGTTGAATTTATTAGCAACATTTACTAGTGGATTATATGTTATCCGACTGTCTACCTATACTAGTGTGTACAATTTAATCCTGTATCCATACTTGCTAAATGTGACAGTGAGTGAACAGAATAGAAAAATCCTTAAAATTGGATTTTATGTGATTTATTTAGTGTATTTCTGTTATCAGATGTCTCGCCAAGAGGCATGGGGATATAGAAGTGATATTTTGGGAACTTTTTCATATTAAATGTGAGGTTATACATGTCTACAGAACCGATTAGAATTTTGAACCTGTTTACAATCATGAATCGTGGCGGGGCAGAAACCATGGTTATGAATTATTATCGCAATATAGATCGAAGCAAGCTGCAATACGATTTTATGGTGCACCGTCAGGAGCGGGGAGCATATGATGATGAGATAGAGGATCTTGGCGGCAAGATTTATCGTATGCCGCCAATTCGCCCATGGAACGCCTATGAATATCGAAAAACCGTGAGGACTTTTTATGCGGAGCATCCCGAGTATAAGGTGATCCATTCCCATATGTCTGAACTTGGTTATTATGATTTTCTGGAGGCAGAGAAAGCTGGCGTGCCGGTTCGTATTTGCCATGCTCATAATCGTCCGTATGGTGTGGATTTGAAATCGCCTGTGCGATGGTATTACAAAACTATGATGCGGCCGCATATTACGGATTTGTTCACATGTGGTGCGGAATCTGCTGATTGGCTGTTTGGGAAGAAGAACAGAAATCGCTTCGTACAGATGAATAATGCAATTGATGCTCGGCAGTATGCCTATTGCCAAAATGTTCGGCAACAGATGAGACAGGCGCTTGGCGTTGCGGACGATCAACTGGTAATCGGTCATGTGGGGCGATTCGATCCGCAAAAAAACCATAAGTTTATCGTAGACATTTTTCAGGCTGTTCGGGAACAAAATCACAAGGCGCTTCTGCTGTTGGTGGGAAATGACTCCAGTGATGGTGGAAAAGAAATTCATCAAAAGGTGGAGCAGCTGGGTCTGACTCAGTGGGTAAGGTTTATGGGAATTCGCAGCGACGTAGCGGACTTGATGCAGGCGATGGATGTGTTCCTATTCCCATCTTTGTTTGAGGGGTTTGGAATTGTTGCGCTGGAGGCACAAGCATCTGGACTTCCTGGCTTGGTATCTGAACGAATCCCTTCAGAGTGCATGATTACTGATTTGATCCACAAAGAATCTCTGAAACATGATGCAAATCAATGGGCAAAGTCGGTGCTACAGTTGGTTAAGACACCACGCCGGAATACTTACGAGGAAATCAAGGCTGCTGGCTTTGACATTGTAGAGAACGCAAAATGGCTGCAAGAGTTCTACTTGCAGCCAGCACAACGATAAGGGGAACATTATGCCGATATTAACTATATTTACTCCTGCCTATAATCGAGCTCATACCCTGCCACGCACATATGCCTCTCTCCAGCGGCAGGACTGCAAGGATTTTATTTGGCTTGTGGTGGATGATGGTTCATCTGATAACACTTCAGAGCTTGTTAAGAGTTGGCAGGCACAGGAGAAGGAATTTGAAATCCGTTATATCTACAAGGAGAATGGCGGAATGCATACAGCCCATAATACTGCCTATGAGAATATAGATACAGAACTGAATGTCTGTATTGATTCCGATGATGAACTGGCTGACGGTGCGGTTCGCTGCATTTTGGATCTGTGGAAGAAAATTGACCACAAGAAATACGCTGGAATCATTGGTTTGGATGCAGATATGAATACAGGCAAGGTAATTGGAACGGATTTTCCGGCAAATATGAAGGAGACTACTTTAGCCGGATTTTATGATGCGGGAGGCAGAGGCGATAAAAAGCTGGTGTATCGGACCGACCTTATGAAAGCATTGCCACCGTATCCGGTATTTGAAGGAGAGAAGTATGTTTCCCTGGGATGGAAATACCAACTTTGCGATCAGAAGTATAGGCTGGTGACGACTAACACAGTGTTATGCAATGTGGAATATCAAGCGGATGGTTCCTCTATGAACATGTTACGACAGTATCTGCGCAATCCAAATGGTTTTGCTTTTATCCGCAAGGAGAACATGAAGTATATCACAGACTTCAAACGGAATGTGATAGATGCGATTCATTACTGTTCCAGCAGCCAACTTGCGCATAACAGGAACTATATCAAAGAATCGCCTAAGCCGTTGCTGACACTGCTTTGTACTCCTGCTGGGTGTCTGTTGACAGCATACATAAAACATAAAACAAAGGATTAACTCTTCAATGGTGAAAACAAATTACAATTTTGCCACATGGCTGCGTGTGGCAGGTATGGTTTCTATTTTATTATGCCATTATGTGCAGCAAAGTCAAAATGCAATCTTAAACCTGTCTGCTCAGTTTTTCAATATCGGTGTAGATCTGTTCATCATTCTATCCGGCTTTCTTTTTGGAATTCGGGGGGGGTAACAGATACAAAGGCTTGGTATAAGAAACGACTAAAGCGTATCTTTGTACCCTATGAGATGTTTGTACTTCTGCTGTTTATTATTCATGCAGTCTGCGGTCTAAATCTACTGAATATCGATTGGGTTTGGCTGATATTGGGCTTGCAGGGTTCTGTGGTGGGCGTGCTGGGTGCAGAGCAAACCTGGTTTATCACGCCACTATTGCTTTGCTACGCGATTACCCCATTGCTGGATCGGTACATAACGCTCCAAAGAACAAAGATGCAAATCGGCATTCTGGTAATTGCGGCAGTGGGCATGAAACTATTATGGGCAATTCCGGAGTCTCCTGTGTGCGATACATTGCTGTCTTTAGTAAGTGTCTACATCATTGCTTTTGTGGTTGGCAGATTTTTTGATAAGTTGACCTTTAGTAAAGCAAAAGCTTTGGTTGTCTTTGTAGTGATGTGCATCGCTTTTGTGATGCGTTTGGTAGCACGGTATTTCTGTGATGGAACGGTTTTCTATGACCGCATTGCCTGTGGCTATACCCAAAGTCTTGCGGTGTTTGGTATCTTTTACCTGTTTGTGGTGCTGTTCCAGAACATACAGCCTCCTCCTCAAGGGGGCGGTTTCATTGGAGAAATCAGCTTTGAAGTATATCTGGTACACTATATGTTCTGTGTTGGCCCGGTAAGATTGTTTGGATTGACACCCTATTGGGTGGTAAATTGTATTCTGGTCACAATAATATCCGTGGTATTGGCTATGATTCTCCACGGGGCATCATGTTCTGTATTAAAGAAATTGAGGTAATATATGAATTGAAAGGAATTATGGGTACCTATGAATACTAGAGATACATTAGAAAAAATATCGGTAATTATTCCAGTGTATAACGCTGCACCTTACTTGAGAAGATGCCTTGACTCAATTTTAAATAATACATTTCATAATCTTGAGGTAATATGTGTAAATGACGGAAGTCAAGATGACAGTCTCACTATTCTCGAACATTACCACATATTCGATGATCGAATTGTAGTACTCAATCAAAAAAACAGTGGTGTATCGGCGGCTCGAAATAAAGGGCTTGCATATGCAACTGGAAAATATGTTGCCTTTGTGGATAGCGATGACTGGGTGAATCCGCAGTATTTTGAGTATCTATTAGTGGCAATTGGAAACGCAGATATCTCCCATTGTGAAATGATCAGAGCCAATAATGATGATATAGGAAGAGATGAACAACCATTATCTTCAATTCGCATACTGGATACTGACAGAATGAATTTTTGGGAAGTTATGGATCACTGTTGGGGAAAGCTATTTAGAAGAGATATCTTGGCAAATTTAAAATTTCAAGAAGGCATTTCTTTTGGTGAAGATAAACTTTTTACTACGATTGCAATACAAATTGCAAAAAAGATTGCACTAATTGACAACAAGTTGTATTACTATTTCGATAATCCAAACTCAGCTGTGAATACGGTTGAACATGATTTATATCCTATGGCAATAAAGTTTTTAGAGGATGCTTATAAAAATAAACGCTCCGTGAGCCTTAGATGTGCTTTTACAGGGTTGCTATCTTATCGATATATAAGCATGTTTAAGCCAGATGCAGATGCGATACGAAACGATTGCAATCAAAACCTTGAAAAGTGCCGCAAACTGGCAGCTATTTTAATGCCGGTAAAAGAAAGATTACTTCTTAATGCGTTTGCACGATGTGAATTTCTCTATCGCGCATATCGAATTGTAGGTGATCGGACTATGATTACTTGGGAAAAATCTCAAAAGCAACGATACACGAAGTCAGAAAGGTGAAGAAAGAACTTAGCAAAAGGAGAAAAAATGATCGGACTAATTACGTTTCATTGCTCGTATAATTACGGCTCGGCGCTCCAGACGTATGCCCTACAGAAAAAACTCCAGGAGCTGTCCAAGAAAAATGGAGATATGGGAGGGTGTTCAATCCTTAATTATTATTACACAAAAGATATGAAAGGCTTCGACGTCCGCTGGGGCGCTGGATTAAAAGTGCTTGCTTTTGATCTTCTTACTTTTCCCCAATGCTCTCGTCGTAAACTTACATATAAAAGATTTCGCAAGAGGTTTTTTAATCAAACAGAGCAGACGAGTGATTGGCGTGAATTGGAAAGAATCAGTGCTGACTGCGACACACTGGTCTGCGGCAGCGACCAGGTGTGGAACCTATGGCTGGTTGAGGGGGGTAATCCGGCATATTTCTTGAAATTTGCGAAGCCTGGCCAAAAGAAAATTGCCTATGCACCCAGTATCGCATCTTCTAAAATCAGTGATCGCTATGCCAGTGAATTGAAAGAGACTTTAAGCGATTTTACAGCCATTTCAGTGCGCGAAGAGGGAAGTGATAAGGCTTTATCAAAAATAATCGATAGAGAAGTAAAGGTAGTTCTTGACCCGACACTATTGGTGGATAGAACGGTATGGGACTCGTTAATTGCTGATTACAAGATAAAGCTGCCCAAGAAGTACATCTTTGTATATTCTATTCACCAGATGAACCTGAAAAAACTTTGCCCTTATGCAGAGGACTTGGCTGAACAACTGGATGCGGAGATTGTCTATTTTAATAAATACAATATCTACAAGAAACGATATGCGCTGAATATTTTCACAAAAGATCCCCGTGCATTTGTGGCAGCCATTAAAAATGCAGATTTTATTATTGGGGATTCTTTCCATTCCAGCGTTTTTTCAATCATTTACCATAAGCCTTTTATGAGCTATTCCTTAGACGACAGCAGACTACGGCTGGATTCGCTTTTTTCGAGACTGGAGATACCGAGCCATTTTCTTGGTGAGAGTGAATATGAAGAAATCGACTATGAGAAGGTGCAGAAAAAACTGGATGAATTTAGAGCAGACTCTTTACAGTTTCTACAGAATGCACTGAAAGGATGATAGAATGGAAAACAATATTGTATCAGAGTTATGCTTTGAATGTGAGAATTGTATAAACGATTGTCCGACCAATGCGATTCGATTAGAGGGTCAAAACATATTTGCAAGAAAAGCGGTGGTTGCCCAGGAAAACTGCATTCATTGCGGCATATGTGAAAAAGTTTGTCCGGCACTGAATTTGAATCATCTGCAACGAAAAGAAACAATAGCGGCTTACGGCGTGAAGTCAACCGATGAAAATGCACGGCAATCAGCTTCCGGTGGGTTGTTCTTTGAGATGGCAAAGAAGATACTCTCCGAAAACAGTTATGTAGCTGGAGCTGCGTACCAAGATGATTGGTCAGTAACCACGGAAATTATCTCGGATAGAAAAGATCTGCCCAGACTTCAAGGTTCAAAATATGTAAAAAGCTACAATCGAGATGCTTTCTCGGAAATAAAAAGGCGCATCCAGTCAGGGCAAAAAGTACTGTTTGGAGGCACACCCTGCCAGATTGCTGCGCTGTATGCGTATCTGGACAAACCTCTTAGGGACTCCAATCAACTGATTACAGCGGATTTGGTTTGTCACGGATGCCCACCGGGACAGATGTTTCAGAATTATATTGATTCTCTGGAAAGGAAAAAAGCAACAATAATCACTAGTTTTCAGTTTCGGTCACAGAAATACGGTGGCAAGCTTGTGGGAAGAATAGGCTTGAACCGTAATGGGAAACAAAGATGGGAAGACTTGTTTTCTAAAGAGTCGAGCTATTTTAGTTTGTTTCTGGATGGGTATACTTATTTGGAAAGCTGTTATCAGTGCCCATTTGCCTGTCAGGAAAGAATCTCTGACTTTACTATATCAGATTACTGGGGCTGGAAGATGGAAAGCTACCGAGCGTTGATCGAAAAAGGTGTGAAAGAAGGAGACAATGTTTCTGCAATCTTAATACACACTGAAAAAGGCAGAGTGTTCTTTGATGAAATCAAAGATAACATGATAGCTGTGCAGGTAAAACCGGAGTGTATTATCAAGCATAATCCGCAGCTCAACAGATCGTCTCATGTTAACCAGGTCGAAAGAGAAAAGTTGATAGATGGCTACATTCGAGATGGCTATAACGCAATTGAGAAATTCTTTAAGGCCAAGTACGGCTTGAAAAGGTACACGATGCGGTTGTCCTGTATAATTCCAATTTCTGTAAAAAAATTTTTAAAAAAATATCTGTTGCATATTTGAAACAAGTATGAATGGGATTTACATTCATACTTTGAGTCACAATAGCTTTCGCGGAAGAATAAAAGAAATAGCCGTTTTGCAATATAAAAAGTTAGCAAAAGAATTGGAGGAACTCTATGATTCCTAAGAAAATTCATTACTGCTGGTTTGGTAGAGGTGAGAAACCTAAGCTTGCCCAAAAGTGTATAGCAAGTTGGAAAAAGTATATGCCGGACTACGAGATTATCGAATGGAATGAAGACAACTTCGATATCAACTATAACGCTTACACGAAGATGTGTTATGAGCAGAAGAAATATGCATTTTTAACAGACTATCTCCGCTTGCTCGTTGTTGAGGAGCATGGCGGCATCTATTTTGATACGGATGTTGAGGTAGTGCGTTCTTTTGATGTCTTGCTAAAATACCCGGCTTTCTTTGGATTTGAGAACAACGAATATGTCAACACTGGCGAAGGCTTTGGAGCGGAACCGCACAACCCGGTGGTTCAGCAGATGCTGAAAGAGTATGAACCTCTTTTGGATGGCTTGCACGGAACAATCGGATGCCCCAAACTAAATACGGAGGCACTGCTGAAATTTGGTTTAGAGTTGAATGGTGAAAAGAAGCATCTAAAGAATGCCGTTATTTTCCCGGAGGATTATTTCAACCCCAGAAACAGTGTTACCGGTGAACTGAAAAAGACTGGGAATACATATTCAATCCATTGGTATTCTGCAAGCTGGATGCCGTGGTATAAGCGGTTAAAGGCTGCCATGGGAAAGCCGATACATCGCATTACGGCTATAATAAAGACTCGGAGTAGGATGTAGAGAAGAATGGAATTATCAAAAAATGACTCCAAAATGCTGCAAGGACTGTCTGTCCTTGCCATGGTTTGTCTCCATCTGTTTAACAGAGACTATACAGGACTATTTATGCCGCTTCTGTTCGTGGGGGGGTACCAATGTCCTTCTATCTCGGACAACTGTCTGATTTTTGTGTATTTGGCTTTGCATTTCTCAGTGGCTACGTTCATATGATGCAGTTCGATCAGGAGGGATACTATAAGCGCCGGCTAAAGGGTTTGCTGGCGGTGTTCTGCTCCTACTGGCTGATTTTAGTGGTGTTTTCCATCGTAGGCATTACAATCGGTCAAGGCGACTATATGCCTGGAAGCCTCAATAAATTTATCCTGAATGCACTTACGTTGGAAAACTCCTATAACGGTGCATGGTGGTATATGTTTACCTATGCGCTCCTTGTGGTAACCTCCCCAGTGCTGCTGAAGTGGGTAAAACGCAGCCATCCGCTTGTTGTACTGGGGATTGGCTTTGCAATCTACTGTGTGGCGTACTATGTACGCTTCAAACTGGGATGCAGTAATTGGCTCTTAGGCAAATTTGGACCTTTCGGAATGACCTTGTTTGAATACATGCTGGGAGTATTGGTACTGAAATATCAAGTATTTACACATATATACAAAATCTGGGAGAAAATCCCTAAGGCTATTCAATGGCTGCTTGCTGCGGTGCTGATGTTTGGGATGCTTTATGTGCGTACGAAAGTTGTTCCAAGTTTGTTCGTAGCACCTGTCACCGGTTTTGTGGTGATGACACTGTTCCATTTCTGGAACAAGCCGGAGTTTGTAAAGAAGGCATTTTTGCTAGTGGGCTGGCATTCAACCAACATCTGGCTGACCCACATGTTTTTCTATTCCGTTATGTTCAAAAATCTGGTTTACATCGCAAAATATCCGCTGTTGGTTTTTGCCTTTATGCTGGCAATTACTATTCCGCTCTCCGTGTTGTTGCAGATGGTGGAAAGACCTATTCAAAAGCGGATAACAAAAATTTGAAAAGTAAGGAGGCTTCTCTATGAAAAAAATACTAATTGTTTCCCATGCCATGGAGATTGGCGGAGCGGAGCGAGCACTGCTGGGATTGTTGGAAAGTCTCGACCCTACACAGGTATCGGTGGATCTGTTTCTGCTGCGCCATGAGGGTGAGCTGCTGGAACTGATTCCCGACTATATTAACCTGTTGCCGTCCATTCCTGCCTATACGGTGCTGGCACGACCCATTGTGCAGACCATCAGGGAAGGGCATTTGCTACTCTCTATGGCAAGGTTGGTGGGAAAGTTCCGGGCAAAACAGTATAATCAGAAGCATGGTTTGACCGAAAGTGGTGTGGCCATTGAGTACAGCCACAAATATACAAAGGCATTCATGCCCCCTATTCAGTCGGAGGTAGAATATGATCTGGCAATCAGCTTCTTAACACCCCATTATTTTGTAGCGGAAAAGGTGCGTGCTAAGAAAAAGATTGCATGGATTCACACGGACTATTCCGTGGTACAGGTGGATACAAGTTCCGAACTGGCGATGTGGAGCAGATTCGATTTCATTGCATCTATCTCCGAAAATGTGACCGAAACGTTTTTGTCGGTATTTCCTTCACTGAAAGAGAAGATTTTATTGATTGAGAATATTTTGCCCAAGACATTGATTGACAGACAGGCAGATGCGTTCACCGTCGAGGACGAAATGCTCGATGACGGTAGCATCAAACTGCTCTCCATTGGGCGATTCAGCAACCAAAAAAACTTCGACAACGTACCAGATATCTGCCACCGTATCTTGGAAGCCGGACTGGATATCAAGTGGTATCTCATCGGCTATGGAGGTGAAGAAACGCTGATTCGTCAGCGGATTGCGGAGGCGGGCATGGAGGACAAGGTAATTATTCTCGGCAAAAAGGAAAACCCCTATCCCTATATAAAAGCCTGTGATCTGTATGTTCAGCCCAGCAGGTATGAGGGCAAAGCCGTTACCGTCCGGGAAGCCCAGATGCTGTGCAAGCCGGTGGTGATTACCCGCTATGCAACAAGTGGCAGTCAATTGGAAGATGGTGTGGATGGCGTAATTGTGCCTATGGATAATGCAGGCTGTGCGGAGGGGATTGTGCAGCTGCTGAAAAGCCCGGAACGGATGAATTGGCTTGCTGTAAACTGTGCTCAGCGGAATTACACCAATGCTGGGGAAATTGAGAAGATTTACCGGTTGATTCAGGAGTGAATGCGAAATGAAGAAGGTTTTATTTTTCATCGAAAGCCTTGCTGGTGGTGGAGCTGAGAAGGTTTTATCTGATCTGGTATCTAATCTGGAACCGGCAAAATACGATGTGACCGTGATCTCCGTTGCGGATGGGGGAGTTTACGAATCCATTGTAAAGAAACACAGCCATTATCATTCAGTTTTTTCTAATGATGACTATAAATCAGGTGGCTGGAAGAAGCTGTGGTACATACTTAAATACAAGCTGATTTACAGCTTACCGGCTCCAATCGCCTACCTCTGGATGATTCAAGGGGCGTATGACGTGGAAATTGCCTTTGTTGAGGGCTTTGCTACCAGGCTGATTGCGGCATCGCCTAATCAAAATAGCAAAAAGCTGACATGGGTGCATACCGACATGAAAAAAAATCCCTATGCCTGCAACGGATATAAAAGTCAAGCAGAGCACAGGTTGGTATATGAGAAATACGATAAAGTGTGTTGTGTTTCCCAAAGCGTAAAGGAGGTGTTCAATACGATGTTTTTTAACGATAAGCGTGTGGTGGTTCAGTACAACCCAGTGGACAGTGCGGAAGTGATGCGTAAGGGTAGAGAACGGGTGGATTTAATCCCCAATCAAACTTTGCAGATGGGAACCATTGGACGACTGGAGGAGCAGAAGGGCTTTATTCGTTTATTGGATTGCTTGGGCAGACTCAAAGGGAAGGGCTATCAATTCGGTCTGTGGATCGCAGGCGAAGGCTCCCAGCGCCCACAGTTGGAGGCGCTGATGAAAAAGTATCAGCTGCAGGAGCAGGTAAAACTGTTGGGTTTTCAGGAAAACCCTTACCGATATATGGATAAATGTGATGTGTTTGTTTGTTCCTCCTATGCAGAGGGATTCAGCACAGCCGCTACCGAAAGTCTAATTTTGGGGAAACCCATTTTTACTACCGAGTGTGCAGGAATGCAGGAACTGTTTGGTGCTGAAAAGTGTGGTGAGATTGTTCCCAATACCGATGAAGCGCTGTATGAGATGCTGGAAAATCTGTTGAGCGGCAAGTGGAAAGCGGCGGATTACACTGAGGCTGTTGCCAGAAGATCACTGGACTTTGATATTAAGAAGCGGATGCAGGAAATTGAAACGATATTGGATACATAGGAATTTGAAAGATGAAACGAATTATGTTTATGACCAATAGTATGTACGGTGGCGGTGCGGAAAAAGTGCTGCAAACGCTGCTGCATAACTTGGATCGTACAAAGTATAATGTGACGGTTTATTCCATGCATGATGAAGAAATACGCCCGGAATGTTACCCCGCAGATGTAACCTATAAGTCTGTTTTTGGGGGATATCACGGAAAGTCAGCAGTTGGAAAACGGTTGCACAGTATTATGGGGAAGATAAAAGGAAAGCTGTTCTTAACTGCGCCATCATGGTTGTTCTATCTGCTGTATTTCCGTGAGAAATATGATGTGGAGGTTGCATTTATCGAGGGTGAAGCAACCAAGATTATCTCTGGTTCCACCAATAAAAAATCGAGAAAAATTGCATGGGTGCATGTCGATTTACAGGCGAATCCATGGACAGGTTTTCTGTATAAGGGTATTGAAGATGAAAGCAATCATTATCGAAAGTTTGACCAGATTGTGTGTGTCTCTGAGGGTGTTCGAGAAGCATTTCTAAACAAGTATGAAGTATTATAGGAGTAAATCTGCTGTGGAAAATAGTGTAATTTCGGTTGTTGTTCCTGTGTATAATAGCGCCATGTACCTGGATAAATGTATACAGTCGATTCTCAAGCAGAGTTATTATAACTGGGAACTAATTTTGGTCGACGACGGCTCAACAGATGAAAGCGGCAGTATTTGTGATAAGTATGCAAGAGAATATGTCAATATAAAGTGCATTCATCAGGAAAATCGTGGAGTTTCCATAGCACGAAATACTGGAATAGAAGCGAGTCGCGGAGAGTTTTTGTCTTTTGTAGACAGCGATGATGTGGTATCTGTTGGGTATTTGGAACACCTTATTTCAATAATAAAGTTGCATAACTGCGATTGGTCTTTAACTGCGGTGGGTAATTATCATGAGTTTTATCCTCAGCAAAAAATACTATTGGATTTCAATCAGTTGTTGGCTGAGGATTTCCTGCAACTGAATACAGCATATGTTCTTTTTGGACCCTGCTGTAAGCTATATAAAACAGAAATAATTAAGAGAAACAAAATTCAGTTTCCACAAGGTATTCACTATGGTGAGGATTTATTGTTTAATTTTACATATATGGAACATATTCATAGTGCCGTATTCTGGAATGTAAATGATTATTCCTACGAAAGTGTAAATGATAATTCTCTTTCCACCAGATACAGAAAAAATATGTTTGAAGAAGAATTGCATCTTGCAAATGTGAAGAGTTTATTTTATAAGAAAAAGGGTGTCTATAACCGAGAATTCGAGAGGTTTATCCATGATGGGGTTTTCGACATGGGCTACAATGCAATCCTGAAGAGCTACTTTAGAGGAGATCACGAGAACATAAAGGCTTATATTTCAAGTATTTTGAATCATGAAGTGTTTCAAGAGGCTGCTCGTGATGTGCCAAATAGGAAATACTCACCGATTCTAATGTTCCTAATGAGAAATAAACTTGTGGACTGTTTAATGATTTATCTAGGGTGCCGTAGATATATGCGTAAATAGAGGTGTACGATGAATATAGTAAAAAGGATACTTATCAGCTTAAGGTATCGAATCAATAGGTGGCTTGACGGTCCAGATCAGATGGAACGGCTTAAGCTGAATGGATTGAGATATGGAAAGAATTTTCACCTATACAACTCATTTATTGATGAGGGTCACGCTTTTTTAGTTGAAATTGGTGATGATGTTACGATTACCAATAGTACGATACTAACGCATGATGCTAGTACAAAACTAGATTTGAATTACTCAAGAGTGGGGGGTAACAATTGGAAACAGAGTCTTTATTGGGTATGGAACAATCGTCCTTCCAAATGTAAAAATAGGAAATGATGTAATCATTGGCGCAGGTTCAGTCGTTACGAAGGATATACCTGATAACAGTGTTGCAGTAGGAAATCCGGCAAGGGTAATTGGAAACAGATCAGAATATATTGCAAAAAATCGTGCATTTCTGAATGTTAAGCCAACATTTCATACATATTTCCCCCAAAAGACACTAAAAGAAAGAGAACAAATGATAAAGGGATTGAGAGATTCTGATGGATTTGACCCATGAAAAATGGGTAGGATGGAGAGATGATGAAAAAATACATTCTTTTTCCCCATGGGGGAAGCGGCAACCATGGATGTGAGGCGATTGTGCGCACGACAACAGAAATGCTGAAGGATACATCTGTTTCCTTGTTTTCCACAGGAATCGGGGAGGATCAAAAATACATTGGAGACGCTTTGCCCCGGACATTGTCTCCGCAGGCAGAAATCAAGCGTACTTCGCTTCGTTATCTGAAAGCTGTGGCAAAAACGAAATTTTTCCACCAGGCGGATGCCTACGATGCGGCTGCGTTTTTTCCGGTGATTTCTCAATGCGATAAGGATGCCGTGTTATTGTCCATCGGTGGAGACAATTACTGTTATGGGGATAATGAATATATCTATCTGGTAAATCGCCATGCTCGGAAGCGGGGCGCAAAAACGGTGCTGTGGGGTTGCTCCGTGGAGCCGAAAGATATTACACCCAAAATGGAAGCAGATTTGCGTGAGTACAATTTGATCGTGGCGCGGGAATCCATTACCTATGAGGCCTTGAAAAAGATGAACCCCAATGTGGTGCTGTATCCGGATCCGGCGTTTACTTTGCCTGTGGGAAAGGGGACTTTCCCAGATGTCACTGATGAAAGATCTTATATTGGCATCAATATCAGCCCTATGATTCAGGGTAAGGAAAAGGTGCCGGGGATTACGAGCAGAAATTACCAATGTTTGATTGAAAATATTTTGTATGAAACCGACCATAACATTCTTTTAATTCCACATGTGGTATGGAGCTATAACGATGATAGGAAGCCGTTAACAGAATTGTATAACAAATACAAGGAAACAGACAGAGTATACATGGTGCAGGATCAAAACTGCACCCAGCTAAAAGACGTTATCTCCCGTTGTGAGGCCTTTGTGGGGGCACGCACTCATGCCACCATTGCGGCCTATTCCACCTGCGTACCGACCCTTGTGGTGGGGTATTCCGTCAAAGCACGGGGAATCGCAAAGGATTTGTTCGGTACGGATGAAAACTATGTTCTGCCGGTGCAGGGGTTGCAGGAAGAAAACGCCCTCTGGAATGCTTTTCAGTGGGTATACCAGCGCAAGGACGATATTCGGAAGCATTTGCAGGACAAGATGCCTGATTATATCAAACAGGCAGTATCAGCAGAAAAACTGCTGAAGGAGAGGTTTTAATGTATGAAATGGATACTGCTGATAGGATGTTTGGTACAGTTACCGTTTCTTGTGGTTGTTGTGTACGACATTCTTTATGAAAGTTTGCATAATCTTAGGCGGTACCATATTGGCAGATGGACTAACCGGACAGAGTGGAAGAAAGCAGTAAAAAGCTGCGCTCAGAAGTGGCTGTTGAATCCGCCTGTGATAAGTGCGGTTGACGAGAGCCAGTATCGGTTGGTCAAAAAACTGAAAGGACAAGGGGCCAATACTACAATCCAGAGTTGGCAAAAAGCGGGGCTGGCCTTGGGCATTCTATCTTCTTGTGACACAGCACAGGATAGAGAACTGTTGAGCCAGTGGGAAAGGCAGTTGATCAATCAGGATGGCTGCTGGAAAATGCCGCTGAAAAAAGTGGACTGGGCAATGCTAGGATATGCGTTGCTCAAACAATCTAAATACCCAAATGAACGAAAACGAGCGGCAGATCAAGTGCTGTATGTACTGATGGACAACCTCTGTGAAGATGGGATGATTAGTTATTCCCAGGGGAAAGCAAGCACAATTAGATTTGTGGATACCTTGGGAATGGTGTGTCCATTTCTTGCGATGTATGGTAGATTATATCACGAACCGGAAATTGTAGCGTTGGCAGTAAAACAGATTGAACTATTCCGGGAAACTGGTCTCTATGAAAAGACTAATCTGCCTTGCCATGCCTATGATGCAGAAAGCAAGTTGCCTCTCGGTGTTTATGGCTGGGGACGTGGCATAGCATGGTATACGATTGCACTGGTAGATACCTGGCGGGAACTACCGGATGGAAATGACAAGCAGAAGCTGCAAGCATGGATCAAAGATGCGGCAGAAGCGTATATTCCATATCAAAAGCCGGATGGTGCGTACTATACCATTTTACAGGGAAGCGGACAATATGACAGCTCTGCCACAGCGGCCATGGCATACTTTTATCATGTATGTGCGGAAATATTTAACGCTGAAAAGTATGGGGAAATTTCACGCAAATGTCTGGATAGACTTATGCTTGCAACCATGCGGGATGGTGCCATTGACCAGTGTCAGGGGGATACCCATGGAATTGGGATTTTTTCGCAAAATTTTGATGTGATGCCCTTTGTACAGGGCTTGGTGTTAAGATCACTGAATTAAGGAAGAACCTATGGAAAGAAAATCACGCACAACCTATTCCTTGATTAATATGTTTGCAAATTTTGCAGGGTATGGAATTAACATAATACTTAGTTTTATTTGCCGCATGGTGTTTGTACGTTGCCTGTCGCAGGAATATCTCGGTGTAAACGGACTCTTTACTAATATTTTGTCCATGCTTTCCCTGGCGGAATTGGGAATAGGAACAGCCATTGTCTATGCGATGTATAAACCAATTGCAGAGGATGACCATGAAAAATTGGCATCCTTGATGAAGTTTTATGGGACTGCCTACAAGGCGATTGGCTGCACTGTGGCTTTGTTGGGTCTGGCACTTTTGCCCTTTTTAGATTTGATTGTCGGAGAGCAGCCAGGAATAGCGGATAATCTGCACTTCCTTTATCTGCTGTATTTATTCAATTCGGCTAGTAGCTATTTCTTTAGTTATCGCACTACGATTCTGACCGCATCCCAACGGAATTATGTGGTGGTTCTCATCAACTATATTGTCGTAATTCTCCAGAACATTATTCAGATTATTGTTCTGCTTGCGATGAAAAACTTCATTGCATATCTGGTCATTCAAATTCTTTGTGGGTTAGCAACAAATATTATCACTTCCCAGAAAGCAAAGAAGGACTATCCCTTTATTGCCCAAAAGAAGGTTAAACCGCTTTCCAGAGAAGAAAAATTGGGACTTGTCAAAAATGTGAAGGCGCTTACCGTATACAAGCTGAGTGGATTGCTGGTTAACAATACAGACAACATTGTGATTACCTATTTTGATGGACTTGTTACCACTGGTATAGCCTCAAACTACACATTGTTATCCGGTATGCTCGCCTCATTACTGAACATGGTATTTGGCAGCATGACCGCCAGCGTTGGCAACTTAAATGCAAAAGAATCGGATGAAACAAAGTACCGTATTTTCAAGGCGTTGAATTTAGCGAATTTCTGGCTATATGCATGGGGAGCGGTAGGAATCATTGTGATATCCGGTGACTTGGTTCGTTTGATGTTTGGAGAGAATTACGTATTGCCTCAAAGTATACCGATTATGTTGGCAATCAACTTTTACATGGTGGGAATGCAGACAACGGTATTGAATTACAAAAGTACCATGGGACTGTTTCGATATGGACAGTATTTGTTGCTGGTCACAGCTGCAATTAATATTGTGGGAGATATCGTACTCGGATCAAGATTTGGCTTATTGGGTATCTTTGCAGCCACCGCCGTTTCCCGCCTGTTTACCAATACATGGTATGAACCGTATGCAGTATACAAGTATGGTTTGCATCGAAATCCGGTTCAGTATCTTTGGATATACTTGCAGTACCTGATCGTTTTGATACTTTGTACAGGACTATGCTATTTCCTTTGCGCTATGCCAAAAGTTTCGCTTGTCCCCCGAATTTTTATCAAGATACTGGTGTGTTCTGTACTTCCGAATCTGGTATTTTTGTGTGTCTTTGGGAGAACGGAAGAAGGAAAATATTTGAAAGAAAAGGCGGTCAACATACTTGCTGTACTCAAAAACTTGTGCTGAAGTGCTATACTAAAGTTGTAACGGGAGTGGCTAATGAGATATAATCAAAATT
>JBJEIY010000053.1:0-21843 GCA_051877515.1 Lachnospiraceae bacterium
CAAACTCGACAACTCCAAAGCGCTCCGGATCATTAACATAGAAACCAAATACAGAAGCTCTGCCTTCTTCAGCTCTCTTGGCAGCGCTCTTCAACATATTACCAAGACCATTACCGTAGAAGATATTGTCACCCAGAATCATTGCACACGCATCATCACCGATGAATTCTTCGCCAATGATAAAAGCCTGTGCCAGTCCATCAGGACTTGGCTGAACTGCATATGAAAGCTTGATCCCAAACTGATGACCGTCTCCAAGCAAAGACTCAAACCGTGGCGTGTCCTCTGGTGTGGAAATGATAAGAATATCACGGATATTCGCCATCATGAGAGTTGTTAACGGATAGTAAATCATCGGCTTATCATAGACCGGTAAGAGCTGCTTGCTCGTAACCATGGTCAACGGATATAATCTTGTTCCTGCCCCACCTGCCAATATAATACCTTTCATATGCGTCACCTCGTTCTTTTAACCTAAAATCACATCACAAATTCTATCGACGTCTTCCAAGCTCAAATCCGCATACAGCGGAAGTGTAAGTACCCTTAATGCCATGTGCTGAGCAACAGGAGTCTTTTCTGTTCCGGCAGTCGGGTAATTTCTGTAGCATTCAAAGCTATTGGTCAGTGGGTAGAAATACTTTCTAGCTCCAATGCCCTGCTCAGCCAGTTTTTCAAAGACTTCATTTCTAGTGTATTTATAGCCATCAAACACAACTGGGAAATATGCGTAGTTGCTCTCGATATCTTTCTGGATGATAGAAAGCTTAATTCCCTCTACCCCTTCAAGCCTTTCTCTGTATCTCTCTACTACTTTCTTTCTCTTAGCTATTTCCTCATCCAGATGGCGTAGGTTGCACAGGCCCATTGCAGCCTGGAATTCATTCATCTTGGCATTTCCACCAACATATTCGACTGATTCGGGCCCATGAATACCAAAGTTCTTCATATCGTTGAGGAGCTGCACCCAGGAGTCATCCTTAAAGCATACACATCCGCCTTCAATGGTGTTGAACACCTTGGTGGCATGGAAAGAGAACATTGAAGCATCTCCGAAAGAGGCGGAGGACTGTCCTTTATATCTCACACCGAATGCATGGGCTGCATCGTAGATTACCTTAAGTCCATACTTCTTTACGATTCTATCAATCTCTTCTACATCACACATGTTTCCATACACATGTACTGGAACAATCGCTACAGTATTGTCTGTAATCAATTCCTCCATCATCTTTGTATCGATGGTATAGTCATCTTCTTTTACATCACAAAACACCGGAACCAGACCATTTCGGACTATCGCGTGAGTTGTTGAAGCGAAAGTAAAAGGAGTTGTAATAACTTCTCCTCCTTTTGGCAGATTCAATGCTGCGATTGCATTCTCCAATGCAAGATGACCATTGGTGTACAAGACTACATGCGGAATGTCAAAGAATTCTTCCAATTCCTTCTGCAGCTGTTTGTGTTTGGGCCCCATGTTGGTCAGCCAGTGGGTATCCCACAATTCTTTTATTTCTTGACAATACTCTTCAAATGAAGGCATTGATGATCTTGTGACTAATATGTTACTCATGATTTTCTCCTCTTTTGAACCATAGGATTAATGATTCCAAGTAAATAAGTAAAAGGCTCAAGTTTGAAAACTGCTGATCCAACAATGTAAAAAATGCCACCACAGATTACTTGGATTAGCAGTAATGGTAAGATAGGGAAAGACAGGAAACCTATCAGATATACAGCACCTCCCATCCCAATTGCAAGGATAATAGAAGGTAGTATGTCTTTCATCTGTTCCAAAAAACTATAGCCCAATAACTTCTTATTTGGCCACGCATTTATAACCATTGACGTTAATGTGCTAATTAGGAGTGAATAAGCCATTGCTTTAACACTAATAAACATAGTAGCCAGGAGAAGAATCATCCCAATTACTTTCTTCCATATCTCTAATTTAAGGAATAAATCGCTTCTTCCCATTGCTTTTATTGCGTTTAGATTCGCGGTGTGAATCGGGTAAAACATGTAGGTAATGCAAAAAATCTGTAAGAAGAATACGCAGGGAAGCCATTTCGCTGTCAGTACAACGATAACTACATTACGCGCACAGCATGCTAACCCTATCATCAATGGGGCCATTATATAGCAACTGACCATAATCGATCGTCTGGTCATGTTTTTTACTCTGCCCTTATCATCTTGTTCGTTCGACATAGCTGGTAGAAGCACAGAGTTAATAGAAGAATTAATATTCGTTACAATTAAATTGGGGAACTTTTTACCTTCGTTATAATAAGCCAAATCAGCAGAAGAATAGACTTTTCCAATCAAAAGGCTTCTTAAGTTATTATAAATTGTATCAAGTAATGCCGAACACAGCATCTTCCATCCAAAGCCCAGAAGTCCCTTTAATTGATTCCAAGAGAACATGAGCTTAGGACGCCATTTTACTGTAATCCAGAGTATTAATGTGTCTATTGCAGTATTTGAAAGCTGCTGTGCAACGATAGCCCACACTCCAAATCCCAAGTATGCCATAGCAATACCTACGATAGCAGAAAAAATGGTTCCGCCTAACGTCGCATAGAAAAAACGCTTAAACATCATGTTGCGAGAAACATATGATTGCTGTACGCCCTTTACACCAGAAATTATGATGGTGAGACTAATCACTCGAACAATCGATGTAAGTTCCGGTATGTTGTAAAAAGATGCGATGATCGGGGCTGCAAAAAACATTATCAGATATAAGACAATGCATATTGCAAAATTGAAATAGAACACAGATGAAAAGTCTATATCATCTGCATCCTTTTTTTGAATTAGAGCCGTTCCCAAACCGCTATCCACAAACACCTGCATGATATTGGAAAAAACAGTAACTAACGCAATTGTTCCATAGTCTTCAGGCATTAAAAGACGAGCTAATACTATGGAAACAATAAAGGTAACAAACTGTGCTCCGCAACGTTCCGCAAAGCGCCATATGAAGTTTGTAATGACACCATTCTTATTCATAGTATTTTTCCCGTTTGATTATTCGATATATCATTGGAAACCGTTTCTTCATGTATGAAGTAACTCTTGTTTTCCGGTATTCATTCCATAATGTAGAATAACGGCGCGCTGAATTGAAATCTCCTTGCAAAACTAAAATACTGAAATCAAGTTTTTCGATCATTCGCTTTATCGAAGCTTCAAATGCATTGTCATAGTATTCGTTTACAGACACTAACATGCGTTTATAGTCCTGTTGATGGAGTACCTTTTTTTTATTTGAGATTGTATCCCTTTGAGATGTCCATGATCCATCAGTGCCATGGTTATATTGTGACATAATATCCTGCAGAACCATTACTCTCCCATTTATCGCTCCATAGATATATCTTTGGATATCGCCAAAACCATTTGCCCTAAAGCATTCAGGCATATCAAAATAATACTCTTTTCTTGTCATATAAGAGCTTAATTGAAATAATGCACCTCCTTCAATTATTTCACTAACAGAATACTCACGATCTCCATCTATATTAGGGATTACTGTTTTTGTTCTTGTTTTCAGGTCGTTATATACTACTCTATGATAGCAAGTTGAAAAATCTGGATTTCGTTCTAAAAAGTCAACTTGTTTTTGTAATTTATTATCATCTATCCAGCAATCGTCACCTTCACACACAGCGATGTATTTTCCATAAGCTAGCGGTTTAATAAATGTATTCGTTATCGATATTTTTTGTGAATACATATTCTTTTCTTGAAATATTGGAACTATAAAATCGTATTTGTCAGAAAATTCACGAATAATATCCGCTGTATCATCAGTAGAACAATCGTCATGAATAATGACCTCGTAACGAAAATTTGTTTTTTGCATAACAAATCCTTCGAGACACTTTCTTATATATTTACTATGGTTGTAAGCCAAACAAACCACTGATACCATAATATCATTAGTCAATTTTTTACCTCCAAAATATGTCAAAGTTGGCTAAGCAATGTATTGATATTACTACATTTCGCATTTACTCAACAAACAATAATTACTCATAAATGATTAGAATTTCGAATCAGCTGTGAAATGTTTCTCATTTCCTGTATCAAATTGAAAATCGACACCAGCAACTATAATCAATAGCGTTGCATTCATATATGTTTCAATTAAACCGATTCAAAGAACGTATCCGGCTTCTTCGGATCGAACACCTCATTACAGGTCATAACAGTGACGAGATCCTCAGTATCAGACAAGTTGATGATGTTGTGTGTCCATCCAGGAATCATATAAATAGCTTCAATTCTATCACCGCTCACCTCAAACTCAACCATTTCACCAGTATTGATGTTTCTCTCTTGGATCAGACCATGTCCGTGGACAACTATAAACTGCTCCCACTTTGAGTTGTGCCAATGCTGGCCCTTGGTGATGCCGGGTTTAGAGATGTTAATAGAGACTTGTCCACAGTCAACTGTGTGTACCAGTTCCGTGAAGCTGCCTCTGTCATCGCTGTTCATCTTCATCGCGTACTTGAACTTCTCTTTAGGCAGATAAGTCAGGTAAAGGCTGAACAGTTTCTTTGCGAAAGAACCATCCGGGCACTTCGGCATCAGTAAAGATACAGGCTGATTCTTGAACTCTTCCAACAGGTCAACAATCTCACCCAGCGCCACCTTGTGTGTAACAGGAACACAGCAATAACGACCGTTGGAATCCAGAACGGTTTCCACACCGTTAAACTCACAGTGCTGCTCTTTACCTTCGAGCAGATCAAACATTCCTTCAATTAGATCATCGATGTAGAGGACTTCGAGTTCTGTACTTCTATCATTCACCGTGAATGGCTCATCATTCGCCACGGCCCAGCAGAAAGTACTTATCGCACTATTATATTTAGGTCTGGAATGACCCATCAGGTTTACAAATCTGTAGACATATACAGGAGCACCTGTCTCTTCTCCGTACTGGAAGAACAGTTCTTCTCCTGCCTTTTTGCTTCTTCCGTATTCAGAATTACCAAATCTTCCAGCAAGAGTGGCCTGAACAGAAGAAGAAAGCATAATCCCAGCTTTATTGTTATGTTTCTTCAAACAATCCAGCAGTTGGCTTGCAAAACCGAAGTTTCCTTTCATGAAATCTTCCGGGTTTTCCGGTCTGTTCACACCAGCGAGATTGAAGACAAAGTCTGCCTTTGAGCAGTACTCATCCAACTCCTCAGGAGTGGAATTCACATCATATTCGTAAATCTCCTCCACCTGGATTTCAGGCCTCGTCCTATTCTTCCCGTCTCTTATATTTTTCAGGTTATTGCAAAGAGCAGTTCCAACCATACCCTTTGCACCTGTTACTAGTATGTTCATCTATTTCCCTCTTTCATTATTTCTGATCTTTTCTCCACACCATTTTATTGACCACATTTACATAGCCCTGGATGATACGCACTACCTTCATGGACACAGTTTCGTCCACATAGTCCGGACAAGGCTTGCCGAGAACCCCCTTCTGCTTCATCTCGATAGCCATATCTGTGGCATTGAGCAGCTCATTTGTGGTGATACCAGCAAGAATGAAGTCACCAGCCTCCAAAGCTTCAGGTCTTTCAGTAGAAGTTCTAATGCATACCGCAGCAATCGGATGACCGATTGAGAGATAAAAACTGCTCTCTTCCGGCAGTGTACCGGAATCAGAAACGATTGCCAGAGCATTCATTTGGAGTTTATTGTAATCATTAAAACCAAGAGGTTCATTAACACGCACACGATGATCCAGCTTGAATCCAGATTTCTCCAGTCTGTTCTTGCTTCTCGGATGGCATGAGTAGAGGATTGGCATGTCATACTTCTCAGCCAGCGCATTGATAGCAGTGAAAAGAGAAACAAAGTTCTTCTCAGTATCAATGTTCTCCTCGCGGTGAGCGGAAAGCAGGATATACTTATCTTTCTCCAGTCCCAGCCTTTCGAGTACATCGCTATTCTTAATCTTTTCAAGATTTCCTCTTAATACCTCAGCCATAGGAGAACCAGTCATGTATGTTCTCTCTTTAGGAAGACCCGCATCAGCCAGATATTTTCTTGCAAACTCAGAATAGCAGAGATTGACATCAGAAATAACATCTACAATTCTTCTATTTGTTTCTTCCGGTAAGCACTCATCCTTGCAGCGGTTCCCGGCTTCCATATGGAACAATGGAATGTGGAGACGTTTAGCGCTTATCGCGCTCAGGCATGAGTTGGTATCACCAAGTACCAGATAACCATCAGGCTTGAGTTCAGATAAAAGCTCGTAGCTTCTTGCCAAAATATTACCACAAGTCACGCCAAGATTATCGCCAACGACTGGAACGAGAATATCCGGCCCAAGCTCACCCTTTTCATTTCTCAGTTCAAAGTCTTCCCAGAACACGGTACTCAGGTTTCTATCCCAGTTCTGGTTATAGTAAATGACACAAGTGTCAAAATATTCACGACAACGGCGAATAACAGCACAAAGCCTGATCAGTTCTGGGCGCGTCCCCAGCCCAAGACACACCTTCAGTTTCCCGTTATTTTTCCATTGAAAATTGTGTTCTACCATCATTTCTTCTCCCTGCTATTATTTTCTACTTCCTCTTTCCACCACTTCACCGGCTTCAATCTTACTACACTTCTCTATCCGATTTTCACCTTTCACGATTGCACCGAGGCAGATATGTACTCCTTCTTCCAGTATACACCCGTGGTCAACTATGGCTCCGAGGTTAATAATACACCCCCGATTGATTACCACATCCGTGTTGACGATGGCGTGTGGAAGGATGACACAACCTGGGTTGATGGTGGCTTTTGGGGAAACATAGGCTGTTGGATGAATCAGTGTGGCAAGATTACCACCGTTGTCCTCTATCCTGTTTATCCACTCCAGCCGGAACGCGTTATTTCCGAAGGCTGGTATGAAAGAGGTTGTTGGATTGATATAGGATTGAAAGGATGAAAGAGGATGGGCTGGATCAGCGTCATCGAGGACGATGGAGGAATAGCCCAGTTGTTGCGCTATGTCTTGGACTGTTCGGCCGTAGCCACCAGCGCCTAAGATTATTAGTCTTTTCATCCCGATCCAGTCTCCTTTCCGTTCCTTTATTCTTCAGCCAATCTCTCCTGAATATATGTAAGTTCCATCATCTTAGTTTTGATTTCTTCTTTGTTGAGTAGCTTTGTGTTGTTGGAGTTGAATTCAGTGAGTGTATTTCTCTCTGCATCCCCATCCTTGAAATACTTGTCATAGTTCAGACCACGATTGTCAGCAGGTACGCGGTAGAAACCGCCCAGGTCAATTGCTTTAGCACATTCCTCATTCGTCAGAAGAGTTTCATACATCTTCTCTCCGTGTCTTATTCCTATAACCCTTATTTTGCTCGGATCCCCTCCAAACATCTCACACACTGCTTCTGCCTGAAGACCAATCTTACATGCCGGAGCTTTCATGATGAGGAGGTCACCGTTCTCGCCATGTTCAAATGCGTAGAGTACAAGATCTACTGCTTCCTCCAGAGACATGATAAATCTTGTCATATTGGGCTCTGTGACTGTGATAGGATTTCCTGCCTTAATCTGATCAATCCAAAGAGGAATAACGGATCCACGAGAGCACATAACGTTACCGTATCTTGTGCAGCAGATTTTGGTTTTTCCGCTGTAGCGAGATTTCGCAATAGCCACAGACTCCTCCAGAGACTTAGATTTACCCATGGCATTGATAGGATACGCCGCCTTGTCTGTAGAAAGGCAGATTACTGCTTCGACGCCTTCTTCAATCGCTGCAGTCAGCACATTATCGGTACCGATAATATTGGTCTTTACAGCTTCCATTGGGAAGAACTCGCAGCTCGGTACCTGCTTCAGCGCCGCTGCGTGGAAGATATAGTCAACCCCATGCATAGCGTTCTTGCAGGACTGTAAATCTCTTACATCTCCGATATAAAACTTAATTTTGTCTGCAACTTCCGGCATTCTGATCTGGAAGTCGTGACGCATATCATCCTGCTTCTTCTCATCACGAGAGAATACTCTGATCTCACCGATGTCGGTTTCCAGGAATCTATTCAGAACGGCGTTTCCGAAAGAACCTGTTCCTCCGGTGATCATTAGTGTTTTATCCTTAAACAGACTCATTGTTTTGTGTCCTCCTTTCGCTTCACTTCCGAAGCACATAATCACAAAAATGTATCGCAGTGCAGTTAATGTAGCGTCAGAAGAGCCTGATGAAACTACGCTTCTGCATGTTTTAAATCATAAATTAGGATTAGAAAAACATCCTGTCCTCCTTTATCTTTGCTTGCTTTTTGGCTTTCTTATTTTAGAAATTCCACCCTAGTTTAGGAGCAGTTAGCTAGATGTAGTGCCCAAACACGCAGAACTGCCGTTCGCACAGAATCGTGATTGGATGCAATAGATTTCTGTTTCTTTCAGAGAATTTAGTAAATCCTAAGGAATCTCTGTTAAATTCGCACCACAAAATAGGAACTATACATGCGAATATCCCTCATTCATCTCTCAAATATATAATCCGCCTTATCTTCTCCTCTGCATACTCTATCGCTTTTCGAATAAATCCGTCATTCCACCCCATTATCCGCCCCTGGATCTTTTCATATTCCTTGCATTCCAAAACATATTGCGGATGTCTAAGTGGAAACTCTAGTTCATAGTTAGCAGCATTGAAAGCTTTTTGACCACGTTTAGTGAGCAACCTAATGTCCTTTGCACCATGAACTGCATCCGGAGAAATGCCAATGTTTGAAATCATATTTTTTGATGGAATTATGCTTAAACCAGTTCCTAGGTATCTTGTTGATGCGTAAATAGACTCGAAATATTCCTTTCCGGTATCCTTATGCCACCTACATGTTTCTAGATACTTCTTTATCGGTTTTGAAAATCCATCATCGTTCTGCTGCAAAACAGCAACAACATCTTTGTCATTCAAAAACGAATAATCTGGATCCCATTCTTCGAATACCCTTTTCCACGTTGCCCATCCCCAGATACTACCGCCTTTAGAGAAAAAGTAATCCGAATGATATGGGTTATACTGGCCAGCTATGTTCTGCCCACATATTCTATAAATTCGTTTATCATCTTCAAATCTATCCAGCATTTCCTTGCAATACCTAAAGAAAGATACAGAAGGAACCGTATCATCCTCTAAAATAATACACTTATCCACTATTCCGAATGCCCACAAGCGGGACATATATCCCGAAGGGTCGCATCCATAGTTTTTATCTTGGAACAAACGATATACCTTACAGGTCCAGTTTATGTTATTTACAATGTCTCGGCATTCTTCCACTTTATGATGATCAGATTCATTTCTTTCGCCATCTTGATATAAAAGCAGGATAGATGGCCTTGCCGTCTGAATCTTTTCAAATACTTTTTTAAGCATTTGAGGTCTGTTAAAGAACAACACTAGAACAGGAACATCTACTAATGATGGGCAGCCATCAAATTTGTACTCTTCAACCTCATATTTTGATAAATCATAATTATTCATATGCTTGTTTTCTCCAGTAATCTCATCATAAATTGAACTGCTTCTTCCATAATCTAATATTGTCTTCTGGTATCTTAATTTCCGCTTTTCTTTCAGAATAAATGAGTTGCCTTACTGAATCCGGCGTTAGCTCATTTCTGATTACTACCGGTAAGTTAAAGTCCTTTTTCTTTTCTGTTGCCCTTCCATCGACAGCAAGTATCATGGTTCTGCGTTTATGCTGAAGAGCCCTAACACCACCATGTAATCTAGTTCCAAAGTATTCAACATCATCGCGTTCTAACAGCGAATCATAGGCAGATAGTGAGGGACTAACAAGTTGAACCTTTTCCAGAATACCTAGCTTCTTTGCATATGCATAATCTTCTGAGCCTTGCAACCAAAGGTATACATTTTTATACTCCTGGCAGAGAGTATCTATTATTTCAATATCTTTTGTGGCGTTTGGTTTGTAGTCGGTAAGCGTAAACACTACATTCTCTGCCTTACCTTGCGGGATTCTTTCGCAGAATTCTCTTGTCAGCTTCCACATCGTAGCGCATCCAGTATTAATGACGTTCGTGATTCCGATACTTGCGAGTCTGTTCTTAGTATACTCATCTCGTACGCTATGAATAGTATCTTTACTTAAGATGGTCTTATACAGATGCTTTGTATAAGGAGTAAATGGAAATCTGTCCTGCTGCCAGCCAACTCCAACCAATGTACACGGACCAAGTTTTTTTGCATTAAAGCAATTAATATCCCACTGTCTGAATCTACGATCCAACATATTCCTCAATAGGTTAGTACCACATACAAACTTGTAGTCTGCATCTCGTAGTAAATCTGCAAACACCGCAGACACTGGCAAATGTGTGGAAACATGCACAGTAAATGCATCCTCAATAATAGGTTTTATATTCTCTATTACACTCTCGTAGATAATTGCATCCCCTAAATTCAGCGTAGTGATAGAGGGGTTATAAATAATGGCTTTTTTCATCGCTAATTAACCCTTTTATCTTCTTTTTTGTCTTCTAATATTTCTTGATAACAATGGAGGATTTCTTTCGTTATGTCTTCAGCATCATGGCGTTTAATTGCCACTCGCTTCGCTTCAACTGACATCTTTTCCGATAACTCATCATCATTCAGTACTCTAAGTATGTTCTGAGCGCACATCACAGGATCCATCGAATTATAAAGCAAGCCTGTTTTTTCATGTTCGATATAGTCAGGTACGCCACCTACCAGAGAAGCTACGGAAGGTGTACCTACTAGTTGTGCCTCGGTAAGAGAGTTCGGTGAATTCTCAATAATTGACGGCAGTACAAACACTCTAGCTTCTACCAGTTCTTTCGCCATCTGTTCTGCACTTAGGTTTCCTACAAAGATGACATTACTTTCGAGTCCATTCTCTCTAATTAGTTCCCACACATACTTTTCATATCCGTTCTTCTTGAAGCCTGATCTAATCTTTGCTCCTGGAATATGTACTTCGACATCCGGATAGTACTGCTTAACATACTTCAATGCTTGCATTAAAATAAAACAACCTTTATAAGGTATACGCATCTGGGGAACGAATACTCTATTCTTTTTACACTTCTCAACACTCCAGGAATAATCATAGAACGCAGAACGCATAATCAATTCTGTATGAAAGTAATTGAGATTTGAATTGACGAATAATGCGCAACTTCTATCCCAATTTGTCCTTCCACGAACATATTTAATGCGTTTTAATGTCTGGTGCTCTATATGTGCTCGTCTTTTCATCAAAAAATTACTTTCGGCAATTCCATGGAACGATATCATATCAAAAATGCTTCTGCCAAGGAAAAGAAATCCTCGTGGTAATCCTAACGTATAGAAGTTGTAACACTGATAAGCAATACCATGCAACGTATTAATAATCGGTATATCGATAGATGCATATACTGGATAAGCACTTAGCATAGTCTCCGTGCCCTGAACATCCAGAATATCAACTTTCTCCTTTGTAAGAATGCTATCAATCTTAGAAAATGTATGTTTATTGGGAAAAAACCTAATGGGATTATCCTTGATAGAATAAACTGACATCTTCCCGCATTCAAAGTAAGCATCCGTATTATAGCTGTCTGTTACAGAAATTACAACAACTCTATCAATTGCAGCTTCATTTTCAAACCGGTTTAATTGGGTGTATACCCATCCACCTGAATCTTTTTGTTTGTTTGACAAATCTTTTATCATTGACTCAGTCATTTGAGAGCCAATCAACCATGCTAAAATCATAATAGCTCTTCCTCCGAGAGTCTAATACTATAGCGTTTCGCCAAATACGGTATAAGCAAAAACCATATCCACGCATTAGCATAAGTTAATGTATCAAATAAGCCCGTTAACAGACACGTCGTAAGAAATACAACGGTAATTAACCTAGCCATTTTCCTGAATACGCAGTTTCTAGTTATCTGTTTAGTGGTAAAAATTATCATTTGCCAATAATACAAAAGAGCATAAAATACACCACCATATGCCATAACATCAACTAACGTACTGTGACCTCCACATACAATGCTTCCAGACCACAAGATAGATCCCATAAACGGATATCGAGCAATTGCCTGCCAACTGGCTAAATATCTGGACACTCGATCACTATATGTACTACCAACACCTGTGCCATAAAGCAACTGATTCGATAAATCCAAAATTTTGCGGGTATACATTGGCGAATTACTGGTTATCAAAGCAAGGAATTCAAATACTTGCGTCAGGATGAACTTATATGTCAGAGCTACAATCAATCCAACGAATATTGTAGTCAAAGTCTTTTTCGTTGAAGGATTTATGAATATGATACACATTAATATAGCCACAAGAGAAATAATATTGGCGAGTGTAAATCCAGAAAGAGTAATCAGTGCCCCTGAGAGAACTAGAGATACAATTACCATTACAGTCCACAGTTTATCTCCATCTCTTAAGGCTTTTACTCTTAATATTAAAAAGAAGAATGGCAATCCCTGAACACACATATACACATAGTCGTATGCTCCATAGTGATTAGTACCTTCGCTCCATTCATGGGTGGCTATTCGCAGTGCTGTTGGGTCAGCTATAACTGTTTGTATGGATATAAAAGAGATGATTGCAGTACATATCATCATTATTATGAGGATTGACTGCACATTCTCGTATTCAGCCTCCAAATAATACGACCCAATAAGTGCTATTATACTGTATATTGCGATGTTTATGGTCCACGATATACCGTGTGATATACCTCCACAAATCGTCCTTAGCACAAATGTTGATGCGAGCAGCAGGCATATTAAAATAACCATATTGCTTTTATATCGCAAATAATTAAAGTGAATAAGCATCCAACCAGCTACGCACAACACAAGAACAACTCTATAAATTGTCCCCGATGCCATAATAGGAGTCACTGACCATATTAATACATACATTGCAAGGATATCTGAGAATCCTATTCTTCCTCTTTCCAAAGTATCATTTCTCCTAATTCTTGTATCCAAAGTATTCTCTTAACGCTTTATCTTTCTCTTTGCCCCTTAAATGACCTAGATGGAGGGACTCCGCTTCAATTTTTTTTAGATATTCATCAGTAGTTTTAATAACTCTCGCCGGAACTCCTACAGCAACAGAATTGTCAGGAATATCCTTCGTCACAACGCTTCGCGCTCCGATAATAACATTATTACCAATATGAGCTCCGGGAAGAATCATCGTTTCTTCGCCAATGTATACATTATCTCCTACGACAATTGGTTTGGTAATTTCCAGGTCTGGAATTTTATCACGAAAAATAAGCGTGCCTCCATCGTGATTTATGAACTTGCATTCCCCGGTGATGTGTACATTATTACCAATTGTAATCAGCCAAGGCTCACTTCCCCACGAAATAGGACCGTAAAAATGTGGATTAGCACCAATGTTTACACCGATCTTACGAGCATATTTCTCCGGAGAAATCCTTCTATACAATTCTGCAAGTGGCTTGGTTACCATTCTAAGATATCTGTTAAAAATCATTCTACTTTCCTCTTATTTCATCCAGAAACAAATCCATTCTTTCTACATAGTCCATATAGAAAAATGGAGACTGATTTATCGTTTCATCTCTAAGTTTCTGTGATTTTTTATTTCCTTCTTTAATAGTTCTATCAACTATTTCTATTGTTTCTTCTATTGACACCGGGCCTGGAACAACAATTCCGTTAACATTATTGATGACATAATCCCCGATATCACTTGTCAAATTAGTAATTACAGGAACCCCCAATGATAACGACTCCGAAATTTTGGTTGGAAATCCTGCATTTGTTGATGTTTTACTATCACGGAGTAAAATCGTATAGTCACTATTCTGTATTTCGTTTTGCGCAGTTTTATTCTCACACTGCCCTAGAAACACTATCTGCTCACCAAGTTCATTAATCTTTTTTCTGTATTCTTCTTTTAACTCAAAAGGAAGCATATCAATTAAATCCACTTCGGTAAAACCTATGAATTTCAGCAGAAAATCTTCATGATGATAGTTGATTTTTATCTCATGAAATATGTCAACCATCAAATCTATTCTGTCTTTCCATTCTGCAACAGGTCTATTCTTATCGGATACATAACTGGCATACGATATTGTAATGATATCTGAATTCCTTATAATCTCCTTTTTTTCACATCGAGTAACACTAAGCGGCGGAATAATGATTTTAGGGCACTCCCTGTGAACGAAATCTCTTAAGAAGCTACTGATAGCAATGATTCCATCACATTGTTCTAAAACAGATTGTTTTAATACCTTTAGATCTCTTGACTTTATATAGAACTTAAACAGATTGTCTTTTTGAATTACATCAAAATAATCGCAAAAATCATATATAGCTTTTGTTTTTTGTATTCTGCAATAGGAAATAATCATTCTATTTAAATCAAAAGTTCCCATTGTTGTGTACATAATAACTGCGCTTATCTCATATTGAGCACTATATTCTTGATATACTGATTTGAAAGCATTATATGGTTTTCTGTTGTTTAGTCTTTTAATCCCGTCGCTATATGGAATTGTATAAGTGACCACACCATCTACTATTGATTTCTCCAAGTAATTGGTCTGATTCTTTTTGAAACAAAAGATAATAGGAACATACCCGCACTCTTCAATTACCTTTACATTCCCATATACTCTTTTTCCAGCTGCATTTCCATCAGGATAAAAGAAATTTCCCACATATAATATTGCTTTCTTCATTTATATTGTCCTCGTAGTTCCCTTCACAGGTATTATGCATATTGTCTTTCAGACTCTTTTATTTTTAGCCAGATAATTTTCTCATTTAATGGGCAAAACAAAAATTTCCAGAGTTTCTTCATCTTGAACCATCCAATTTGGATTCTATCTATTCTAGAACTTACAAAATTAGAATACGTATTGATATCGTCTAATAATGGTATTCCTTCTGCCATTTTATCGACGACCATATCTCCCAATATATAAAATGACTTTCCAATCGATTGAATTTGTAATTTTCTTTTCTGAAAGTGTATATAAATAAACTCTTCCTTTTGTATATTTCCATTATCAACGAAAGCTCTATAAACAGAACCATTTTCATAATAGAAAACTTGGTGGTCATAGTTTTTCTGTCGTGATGCAGTCATTCTCTTAATCCTGCATGAAATATCTGCCATTTCCTCGCGATAATATTCTTTGACTCCTTGTTTACGAGCAATTGACATTAATCCAACATGTTCATCAAAAGAGTAGAATTCTTTATTCGAAAATACCTCTGTATACTTAAAAGCTCCGCCTTCTTTTTCAAACAAGTGAATCATCTCTGGAGTATTTTCAAGTATTGTCAAATGACCAAGTCTATATATTTTTTTATATCCTTCTTCAATCCTTGGCTCAATAAATTTCAGAATATCTCCAAAAACGAGGTCAATATCGCAATATCCCCAATAATCACTGTCTGATAGTTCTTCTTCAAAAATATATCCATATGCTGGTTTAAAATCCGTCAGTTTATAAGGGGAATTAATTGCTATTTGGAACGGAAATTTTGCCTCTATTTTTTTAAGTAACTCTTCCCATTTTTTATGAATAACATGAACATTTTCTGGTACCTCATAGCCATCCATAACCGAATCGGTTACAAACAAGAAATCAACCTTAGGGTTTGCTCCACACGATTGAAGCCATAATGGAAAATAATTAGGCAGTTTTCCAAAATAGCAATTAATTAATGTAATTTTCATTCCCTCACCCAATTATCTTCTTTATCTTCTCTTTATAAGCCTCAACAACAATTTCTCTGGAGAAGTTATCCTCAACGTGTTTTCTACCTTTAAGTCCCATCTTCTTCCTTGTCGCATTGTCGAGCTTCAGGAACTCCTCAATTCTCCCCACCAGCGCATCGACATCTCCACCATGGTAGATGAATCCACTCTCACCATCCACAACGGTTTCCTGGCATCCAGGATTATCAGTGGTGATAAGGAATCTGCCGCTTGCAGCATTCTCAAGCAGCACATTGCTCATACCTTCACCGTATGTACTCGGATGAATGATGGCGTGTGCTCTTGCAATCCAAGGCTTCACATCTTTCTGGCTACCTCTATAATTCACAATGCCCTGTTCACCCAGCTCAGCCAGTTCTTTCTCATAGTGGTTTTCAGTTGGTTCTATAAACCCGAGCATATTGAACTCGGTATTTGGATAGTTCTTCTTTATCCTCTTGGCTGCTTCAATATAATCGTCTACACCCTTATCGTGCAGAACACGGCCGATGTAGTTGAATACAACCATCTCTCCGGTCTTTCCATCTCCACCATCGGGATATGGCTGGATCGGATAGCGAGTAAGGTCAACACCTGACCCCGGAATCAACTTGTAATCTCCTTTAACCATTCCAGAATCTAATGCCAACTGCATGTTAGTAGCGTTCTGGAACATGACACAAGCAGCTCCTCTATAGGCTAATTTAAACAGCCACAAAATGAATGCCTTCTTCACACCGGTCATATTAACCACAGAACCAATACCGGTAACATTATTAATGTATGGGATACCAAGCGTCCTGGCTGCAACAGATGCATACACATTTGGCTTCGCTGTGTAAGTCAATACAACAGCCGGTCTGTACTTCTTAAACAGTTTTCTATAATGAAGGAATAACTTACCGTCAGCAACGACATTCGTTCCACGTCTATCAATGACCGGATCATCGTAGATATACGGAATATCCTTCATCAGTTCAAACTTCGGGCCATTGGGACAAGAAATGAGCATCTCATACCCTTCCGCCAGTAGAGCTTCTATTAACTCTTTTCTGAAGCAATAGACATCGTCATCGTTATTTGTAAGTAATGCAATTAATGGCTTGCTCATTTCCTCTATCTCCTCAAAACCCTTCTGTTATACTCTGCTCTCTTGTTTTTCATCGCTGTAATCTTTACCAAGCACAGCAAAAACAGTGCGGAACATCGTTTTAATCTCCCCCAAAAAGGAGAATTCCTTAATGGACTGAAGATTGAACTTCATCTTGCCCGGCAGCACTTCTTCCACATACACTCTGTCAACATCATCTGCTACCTCAAGCAACTCTGCTTCGTCTTTATATCTGATGCTGGCTTCGGAAGTAATACCAGCCGGTAAGAGAAGTGTTGCCATGTACTCCGGCTTATACTTCTCTACGTATTTCACTGCTTCTGGTCTAGTACCCACGAAACTCATGTTTCCACTAATCAAATCCAGCACCTGGGGAAGTTCGTCAAGACGACAACCTCTAAGCTTCGCTCCCACCTTTGTGATGCGGCTATCATTACCAACAGTTACCGCAGAACCAATTTTGTCTGCATTACTCACCATTGTGCGGAATTTATGGATCTTAAATCTCTTCCCGTATGTAGTGACTCTCTCTTGTCTGTAGAACACTGGCCCCTCGGAATCCATCTTGATCATCACTGCAATCACAGCCATGGGAATGGCCAGAACCGCCAGCAGAATTAATCCACCCACAAGATCCATCGCCCTCATTAGAACCAAACTTACTTTCTTTTTTTCTAATATTTCATAATATGGTCTGACTTCATCTGTTCTCATGAAATCAGGAAGTTCTTCCCACTTTCTTAACACCATCAAACTACTCCCTAACCAAATTATTAACCCAATTCCACAACCGATTGTGTTATTTAACACATCATCCGCTTCGCAATAACCTAAGAGAAACACAAACTGCGACAACTCGATGAAAAACGATAATAGGAATCCGTACATAATCGCTTTCCAGCAATTTGTAGCAATTCCTAATAAGAAGCCAAGCGGTAAGAACAACAGAATATTTAGCATGATATCCTGCCACATGTGGTTCTGTAATTCCCAGAAAAGTCCTTTTAGGATCCTTTCTGTTCCAATGCTTCTTGTAAAAAGAGTTATATGAAGTATCAGCACAGAATAAAAAGCCACAGGAATCCACTTAATTTTAGATGTACTCACGGACCACTTCCTTGAAGTTCTCAATCACATACTCAACATCCTCATCAGTTAAGCAAGTGTGAAGAGGCAATGTGATCAGATTCTCATAATACTTATACGCATTCGGGAAATCCTTAATGTCCCAACCCATAGCTTTGTATGCAGTCATCATAGGCAGCGGCTTGTAATGGACATTGGTATTTACACCACGCTCTGCGAGTCTTACAATAATCTCACGTCTGGTCTTATCATCCACACCCGGGATTCTTGTGAGATACAGATGGTTAGAACTCTGGAAGTCCGCACCACTGTGAATAAGATGCATTACACCCAACTCATCACACATGGCATCATATCTCTCTATAATCTCTTTTCTCCTTGCCAACATACCTTCATAACGGTCAAGCTGTCTCAAACCAATGGCAGCCATGATGTCAGTCATGTTGCACTTATACCAAGGGCCAACAATGTCATACTCCCACGCACCAATCTGCGTCTTGGCAAGAGCATCCTTGCTCTGTCCATGGAGGCTATAGAGCTGATACTGATGGTACATTTCCTCGTTATCGATGCCGGGGATATCACGCCACGTGCTTGCACCACCTTCAGCTGTGGTAATGTTTTTTACTGCGTGGAAAGAGAAATCCGTGAAGTCTGCGATTTCACCAGCCATTTTCCCTTTTCTACTTGCACCTAAGCTATGTGCTCCATCTGCGAAAACAAGAACTCTGCCTATCGCCTGCTGAATTCTAGCACCAAGGCTATCTCCCTCAAGCGGTCTAAACAACTCTCTCTTACTCTCAACAGCCGCATAGAGCTTATCGTAATCACAAATAATACCGCCGAGATCAACAGCAATAACAGCTTTTGTTTTCTCAGTAATTGCAGCAGCAACTGCTTCATAATCCATCTCAACACAATCAGGCTGACTGTCTACAAAAACCACTCTAGCCCCTGTGTGAATTGCAGCGCTCGCACTTGCTGTGTATGTATAAGCAGGAACAATGACCTCATCGCCCTCACCAATCCCACAAATCCGGAAGTTTAACTCCTCCGCTGCTGTAGCAGAATTCAGGCAAACAACCTTGCTGGTATGACAATATTCAGCCAGTCTTCTCTCTAATTCTTTTGTTCTAGGCCCCGTGGTAATCCAACCAGAACGAAGAGCTTCAGCAACTTCTACGATCTCAAGTTCAGAGATATCAGGAGGACTGAACGGAATGACTCTTTTATTAACATTTTCAACATTGTTTGCCATAATGATTTCTCCTATTATTTCCCTTTTATACATCTAATGAAGTTTTCTCCCGGCTCTCCCCGGTCTGTTCCACACTATCTTCTCTCCCACACATATAATGTGACTTTTTTCCGAGTTTCCCCGGCCAGCTCTCAGTGGGTTCTCGTTTCATGTATGAAACTTCTATCCACTCTTTTGGAGCTTTAATCGATCAACACGCAGCTGTGTTCACCCATTAAAACTTCAAAATCGCTCTACTTCACACCTTATGTTCCTTTTCTACTACTTTCCTGCTATATCTTGTGTCCATCCGCACGCTTTTCTGCTACAATTTGTGTTCATCCACACACCCTGCCCTTGTGAAGGAGTAAAAATCCAGAAAAACGAGGGTGAGTTAGCAGTCGACCCCTAATTAGGGACTGAAGTCGAAAAAGGGGTAATTTTTCTGTGCAAGATATACTATTTGGCGTGTTTATGAACACCAATTCTTGTATATTTCCCACTATAAAATCAACCATTTTAGATACCCTTCGAGAGATGGTTAGGGACTAATCTTTGAACTTCAATTCATTCGCTACTCAAAATTCCCGATCTGCTTACAGGCACTCCATGCTTCACTTGGCACAGAATTAACACCCTCTGCCCCAATTGCATACCCGGTAATTGTCACATTGATGTCATCTATAGACGCATATTCTGCATTGCTGATAGAACACATCGTCATCTGACGTGTCAATGCAGAAGTACTTTCTCCAGGGTTCAGAATCGTCATGTCAGGATTTCCATAGGCATAAACAACTGTCCCATCACCACTCTCAACGAGTGTCCACTCATCATCAGCGAGGAAAGTGTAAAGCAGAGAATCGGCGCATTCCGGCATTTGAACTTTCAAAAACACATACATTTCTTCCGTTGCATCATTGAAGATAGCAGGATTCACAGCAAAGCTATCTCCCGGACCGACTTCGCCATTTCTCATATCAGTGTCCAGGTCAAACCGAAATATAACCTTATTAGAGAGTTCTGAAGTATGACTCTGAATAAAAAACAGGCTCGTAATGGCATATACAACAATCGTAGTTGCCATAAAAATGCCTGTCCAGAATCCCATAGTTATTATTCTTTTTCTTACTTTATCCCCTCCTCAAGCCTATCTTCGCTACGGAAATCATATTTTCGTTTATAAGCTTCCATGACATATAGCCCACCGTTCCTGACAGAACAAGTGGGCTAAGTTAGTTCCTCCATATACAATTTCTACTTTGGATAGAAATATTCATATTTCGGGACTAACTTAACCCTAATCAAAGTTTTTCTTGTTTGTCCCCATTCTTACCATGAAACGATTACGCTAATATTAATATTACACACAGGCAGGATCGCCTTTAAAGTGATAAGTCGGCACAACTTCCGCTACAAATTCACGAATATAATCTGTTTCCTGATAGCTCATCTGTTCCAACTCCTCCAGCTTCTCCATAAACCATTCATCATCCATTTCAATCGGTTTTCCGATATGAATCAGTTTATTCTCGGTATCCTGAAGTCCTTCTTCTGCCATCAGCATTTCTTCATAAAGCTTTTCACCCGGTCGCAGACCGGTATATTCAATCTTAATGTCAACATCAGGAATAAATCCAGATAATCGAATCAGATTGCGAGCCATATCATCAATCTTGACCGGTTCTCCCATTTCAAGAACAAAGATTTCTCCACCCTTTGCATAATAAGATGCCTGCAAAACCAGTGAAACCGCTTCTGGAATGGTCATAAAATATCGAATAATGCGCTTATCCGTAACTGTGACAGGACCGCCCTCGGCAATCTGCTTTTTGAACAGCGGAATCACGCTTCCGTTGCTGCCCAGTACATTACCAAAACGAACTGCCACAAAATTGGTATCCGAATAACGTCGATCCATCATCTGGATTACCATTTCACACAGACGCTTGGAAGCTCCCATAATGTTTGTCGGATTTACCGCCTTATCCGTGGAAATGAGGACAAATTTCTTCACATGGTTCTCAGCCGCAGCCAAAGCTGTATTATAGGTGCCAAGAACATTATTCTTAATCGACTCGTTCGGACTGTTTTCCATCAGAGGCACATGCTTATGCGCAGCTGCATGGAATACCACATCTGGCTGATATTTCTTCATAACGTCGCCGATTCGCTTTGCATTGCGCACCGATCCGATCAGAGTGACAAGATTAAGATCCTTACACGAGCGCTCCAGCTCCTGCTGAATATCATATGCATTATTTTCATAAATCTCAAAGATAATCAGCTGTTTTGGGTGCGCGTGAGCGATCTGACGGCAAAGCTCACTGCCGATCGAACCGCCGCCGCCTGTAACCAGAACAACCTTTCCGGCGATTGTGGCAAAGATTTCATCATTGTTGACCTGTACCTGCTCACGTCCAAGCAAATCCGTAATTTCAACATCACGGAGCTTGCTGACACTCACTTCATCGTTTACCAACTGATATACACCCGGTATGGTCTGAAGCTTACAGCCAGTTTCTTTACAGATATTTAAGATTTCTTTGCGTTCGTCTCCATTGCTGCTCGGGATGGCATAAACAATGCGAGTAATACTATACTTTCTTG
>JBJEIY010000054.1:0-19081 GCA_051877515.1 Lachnospiraceae bacterium
ATAATTCTTAAAAGAACAGCCTTGAAATGTATTCCATTTCGAGGTTGTTTTTTGTGTAAAAAAGGTCTGTTCCTTACTTTTCATAAGAACAGCAGCAAATGATTACAGCCTCACAAAGGTTTTAGCAGGATAGGAGGATATGATCATATGAGTAATGAGACACAGACAAGTAAGATTAAGGAGCAGGACAATCAACAAAAGAGGACCGGAAGGTTGAACACCGGACGGCTGGTACTGATCGCCATGTTAGGAGGAATCAGTGCGGTTTTAATGCTGTTTGAGTTCGCTGTTCCCTTTGTTCCACCATTTATTGAACTGGATTTTTCAGAGTTGGCAATCATAATCGGTGGCTTTGTTATGGGACCGGTAGAGGGCTTGCTGATCATTCTGATCAAGATTCTGTTAAATCTTGTCATGAACGGAACAACCACCATGGGTGTGGGAGAATTAATGAATTTCTGCGTAAGTGCATTTTACATGGTTCCTTCCGTTTTGATCTATCGGAAGCTTAGGACCAGAAAAGGGGCAGCAATCTCCTTGTTATGCGGTACCCTGACAGTAAGCATTCTTGCAACCCTGACAAACTATTTTATCATGTTTCCAATCTATGCCTGGGCATATAAAATGCCCATGGAGGCGTTGGTGCAAATGGGCTCAGCGGTAAATCCCCATGTAAACAGTTTGTTTACCATGATGCTTTGGGCGGTGTTGCCATTTAACCTGTTTAAATATACGCTGGTTTCCATCATCACCTTTTTGGTGTATAAGAGGCTGGCAGGTTTTCTTAGAAATACCATTTTAAAATAGGCTTTTTACTGGCCTGTCCGGGGGAATATCCGGGCAGGCCGGCTTTTTATTCCTAAAATGTGAGGATATCTGCAACTTCCTCTTGCATTATTACGATTTTTTTGGAGATATTTTCGTACAGATGTGCTATACTGAGTCTGAATACATAGAAGTATCCGAAAAGAAGAAACAATAGGAGGTCAACATGAACTATTCAGAGGTTTTGGAACAGGCCAGAAAAAGCATGGGCACATTGTGCAAGTCCTGTGAAGAATGCAATGGTAGAGCATGCAGGAACACGATTCCCGGACCGGGGGCCAAAGGTGTGGGGGATGTTGCAATCCGAAATTACGATATGTGGAAAGCATACAGACTTCAAATGGATACCCTTGTAGAGCGTCAGCCGGTGGATACCAGCGTGAATCTATTTGGGAAAACCTTTGCATTGCCGGTTTTTGCAGGTCCGGTGGGCGCGGTTTCCATGCATTATGGTGATCTGTATGATGATAAACAATATAATGATATTCTGGTACATGCCTGTGCGCAGAATGGCATCGCGGCTTTTACGGGCGATGGTATGGATGAGAATGTGATGATCTCTGCCACCCGGGCCATAGCCGGGGAGAAAGGCATGGGAATTCCTACGGTGAAGCCATGGAATTACCAGATGATCTCAGATAAAATGGAGTTGGTGAGAGAGTCGGATGCTTTTGCGGTAGCCATGGATGTGGATGCTGCAGGATTACCGTTTTTGAAGGGGTTTCATCCTCCTGCGGGAAGCAAATCCGTGCAGGAGCTGGCACAGATCATCCGTCTGACGAAGAAACCCTTTATCGTAAAGGGGATCATGACGGTGAAAGGTGCAAAGAAGGCTCTTGAAGCAGGGGCAAGCGGCATTGTGGTATCGAACCACGGCGGCAGGGTGTTGGACCAGACTCCATCCACGGCAGAGGTGCTGCCGCAAATCGCAGAGGCCGTAAAAGGAAAGCTCACCATTTTGGTGGATGGGGGAATCCGCAGCGGCGCAGATGTGTTAAAGGCCCTGGCATTGGGAGCAGACGGAGTCCTTATTGCAAGACCCTTCGTGAACGCAGTATATGGTGGTCAGGAAGAGGGCGTGAAGCTGTATGTGGAGAAACTGAAGGGTGAACTGGAAGATGCCATGGCGATGTGCGGCGTTTTCCGGATTGAGGATATCACAGAAGAATTGATCTGGAGGAAATAAGTATGAAGAAGGCAAAAATGATTTTAGCCATACTATGGCTTTTGGTTCTGGGGATAATTTATTATTTGACATTACCTGCCATGAATATCCACTCCCCCAGATTCTGGATGTATCTGATCGTGCTGATCCTGGTGCCGTTATACCTGGCCACCCTGACCGGAGAATTGTCCAGATCAGCAAAGCTCAAAGAGCAGATCATGGGATTAAAGCCGGCCAAAGGGAAAAAGAGCAGCACCATGATTCTGGCAGTGATCGGTATTATCCTGTTGATCGTGATGGGAAGTTCTGTCTATGGTCTGCCACTGTTTCATGCAAAAACTTATTCCTCCATCCTGAAGATAGAGGAAATGGACTTTTCTGAGGATATTGATGAGTCCCGGGTGCTTGACAAGGTGGCGTTGATGGATACGGATTCGGCAAGGATCCTGGGTAACCGGAAGATCGGAAGCCTAAGTGATGTGGTAAGTCAGTTCGATGTGGCCTATGAATACAGCCAGATCGATTTTACAGGAAGTCCGTTAAAAGTGGCACCATTGGAGTATGCCGGATTTTTCAAATACCTTGCTAACAAAACTGAGGGAATCCCGGGATATGTTACGGTAGATCCTGTGGGGCAGAGTACAAAATATGTAAAACTGGATGAGGGTATGAAGTATGTGCCGTCCTCTTATTTCCAAAAGGATCTGGCCCGCCATATCCGTTTTCAGTATCCGACTGCAATTTTTGAAAACCTTCATTTTGAGGTGGATGAAAAAGGCCATCCCTATTATATTGCCAGTGTCATGGATTATAAGATTGGTTTGTTTAACGGACAGACCATTCAAGGTGTGATCACCTGTGATCCCATTACGGGAGAGACGGAGTATTATCCGTTGAAAGACATTCCTACCTGGGTGGACATGGCTTATAGCGGGGATCTTTTAGTGGAGCAGTTCGACTGGTTCGGAACCTACAACAACGGATTTTTCAACAGTCTGTTTGCTAAAAAGGGATGCCGGAAGAGTACTGCAGATTACGGATATATTGCCAAAGAAGGAGATATCTGGATCTATACCGGTGTCACCAGTGTCAACGAGGATGCCTCCAACATTGGCTTTATCATGGTCAATGAAAGAACGGGAGAAGCACATTATTTTACAATCCCGGGTGCAGATGAAACATCAGCCATGAATGCGGCAGAGGGTGAGGTTCAGGAAAAGGGCTACCGGGCTTCCTTCCCGTCTTTGATCAATGTTAAGGGAACAGCCACCTATATCATGCTGTTAAAAGATGCAAATGACATTGTGAAAATGTATGCCATGGTAAATGTGGAACAGTATAATCTGGTAACTACAGGAGAAACGTTAGAGGAATGCTATGACCGTTATTGCCGGTTGATCGGACTGGGAGAGACTACCGATACAGAGGATGAAAACCAGACGGATCAGGACCGGGAGGATACAGAGGTCTTCACCGGAGAAACACAAGAGAAAGAGTTTACAGTGAAGAGCATTACCAGTGCCGTGATCAATGGCAACACTTATTATTACTTTACAGACGAGCAGGGACAGATATACAAACAGAAGTTTTCTGAGAATGAGAAACTGCTTCTGATCAAGAAAGGTGACGTCATCCATGCAGAGTGCGGACTGACGGATACCGGAATTTATGTGATCGTAACGATGATAGACTAACAGAGAGAATACACATAAGAGGAGAGTAGAAACATGCGTTATGTACCAGTATCACTGCTAGAAAACGGAATGGTTTTGGGACGGGATATCTACGACGGAGGCGGGCGGATGCTGTTGGCCCGGCATCTGATCTTAAATCCGGCTTACATTCGAAGTCTGGAGGATATGGGATTTCCCGGTGCATATATTGATGACGAATTTTCTGAGGATATTGAGATTAAGGAGGTCATTCGTCCCGAGGTAAAAAGAGAAGCGCTGAGCATGATCAACACCCTGTTTTTGAATAGTGGGGAGATCGGCGTTTCGGAAGCCTCCATGAACCGGGTGGCAAAAACCATCGTAGAGCAGGTGTTGGACAATGGAGATGCCATGTGTAACATGCTGGATATCAAAAGATACGATGATTACACCTATTTCCACTCTATTAATGTGGGTATTCTGGCTACCATTGTGGGCTGTGCCATGAAGTTCTCCGAGGAACAGTTGCGGGATCTTACCTTGTCTGCCATGCTGCATGACATTGGAAAACGATTTATTCCTGTGGAGATCCTGAATAAAAAAGGAGCACTGACCGATGAGGAAAGGGCAGTGCTGCGCACTCATCCAAAGCAGGGAGCCGATTTCCTGCGGGAGCGTTTCAATTTCTCGGTGTTTGTGAATCAGGGAGTGATGCAACACCATGAGTGGTTTGACGGGACCGGTTATCCTCTGGGAAGGTCGAAAGAAGAGATTCCTATTTTTGCCCGGATCATTTCCGTGGTGGATGTGTATGATGCCCTGACTACGAACCGCATGTATCGTCCTGCAGTTGCACAGAATGAGGCAGTGGAGTATCTGATGGGAAGCAGCGGAGGTCAGTTCGATCCGGAAGTGCTGGATGTATTCCTGCATCAGATTGCCATTTATCCTACAGGAGCGCAGGTGAAACTGTCAGATGGAAGTCAGGCTGTGGTCATGAAGAATTATCCGGAAATGGTCCTTAGGCCAAAGGTAAAACAGATTGGTACGTCCAGGATCATAGATCTTGCTTATGATCCGGCTGCCAGAAACCTTACGATCGTTGACATGATCATGCGGTAAGAAAAGGTAACAGACATGAAGATTGAACTGGTAGCGATTAATGCAAAATATGTACATGTAAATCTGGCAGTCCATATGTTGCATGCCTATGCCGGGCAGCATGGAGTCCATACAGAGGTAAAAGAATATACCATCAATCATAATGCAGATCATATATTAGAGGATCTTTATATGAGCCACCCGGATGTGGTGGCTTTTTCCTGCTATTTGTGGAATATTCATTATGTGAAGGAAGTGGCGCTGGAATTAAAACGCCTGCTTCCGGAACTGGAGATCTGGATGGGAGGACCGGAAGTCAGCTACGATGGACCGAAGATCCTTGCAGAACATCCGGAAATACGTGGAATCATTCTGGGAGAAGGAGAGGCTTCTTTTCTGGAGGTATGCAGACATTACCGGGAAGGCATTTCGTTAGAGGATGTGGCTGGTATTGTATATCGGGACCGGACAGAAGATATACGGAACAATGGGCGGCGCGCCTGTCTATCCATGGACGAATTACCTTTCCCGTATGAGGATCTGTCAAAAATGGAAAACAGGATTCTGTATTATGAATCCTCCAGAGGCTGTCCTTTTTCCTGCAGCTACTGTTTGTCTTCCGTGGACAGGGATGTGCGGTTTAAGTCACTGCCCAAGGTGTATGAAGAATTACAGAGATTTCTGGATGCAAAAGTGGCACAGGTGAAATTTGTGGACCGCACCTACAATGTGCGGGTGGAACATGCTCTGGGAATATGGAATTATATACGGCAGCACGATAACGGAGTGACCAATTTTCATTTTGAAATTGCTGCAGACATCTTAACACCGGAAGAAGTAGAGTGTTTAAGTCAGCTTCGCCCGGGTCTGGTTCAGTTGGAAATCGGTGTCCAGTCCACTAACCGGAAAACCATCGAAGAAATCCACCGGGTTATGAAGGTGTCGAAGGTGGCTGCCGTGACAGAACAACTGAAACAGCGGGGAAACATAAATCTGCATTTGGATCTGATCGCAGGACTTCCCTTTGAAGATTACAGAACTTTTCAGAGATCCTTTGATGAGATTTTCTCCATGCGGCCCCACCAGCTACAGCTTGGTTTCCTGAAGGTACTAAAGGGATCTTATATGTATGAGCATGCGGCAGAATATGACCTGCTCTATCATACCCGCCCGCCCTATGAAGTGCTTCGTACCAAATGGCTTTCTTTCCGGGAGGTCATTGCCCTGAAGGCTGTGGAAGATATGGTAGAGGTGTATTATAACAGCGGGCAGTATTCGACGGTGCTGGGTCTGTGCTTTTATCTGAGGAAACAATACCTTGGCGGGGAAAAAGCCTATGGGTTCTTTGATGGGCTTGCCGGTTATTATCGGGAAAAAGGTCTGTCCGGGATTCAGCATTCCAGAAGCAGACGGTATGAGATCCTGCTTGGGTATCTTACGGAGCAGGAGGAGGCCCTGGGGCAAAAACCTGATGGGGAGCAGCAAAAAATGCTCCGGGAGGCAGTATTGTATGATCTGTATCTTCGGGAAAACATCAAGAGCCGTCCGTCATGGGCAGGGAAGGTTAGTGAGGAAGAACGGAAAAACCGGAAAGAATATGGCAGCCGTCGCCATGTGGAAAGGTTTTCTTATGACTTCACAGAAAATGATTTTTACCGGTGCCGCAGGCTTCCGGCAATGAAGGAGAGCCTGGTACTGTTTGATTACGAAAGACGGGATCCGGTTACCGGAAACGTGTCTGCAGAGAGGATAGAATATGACGAAAAAAGAACGAATGACAGAAACACTTCGTCGCATGGATGAACAATATGGTACGGATCTCATTTGCTATCTGAACCATGAAAGTGCATGGCAGCTACTTATTGCAGTGATCCTAAGTGCACAGTGTACAGATGCCAGAGTGAATCTGGTAACAAAGGATCTGTTTCAAAAATACGATACACTGGAAAAGTTTGCCAATGCAGATTTAAAAGAATTGGAAAAAGACATCCATTCCACAGGGTTTTATCATAATAAAGCAGTGAATATCATTGCCTGTGCCAAACGGCTGGTGGAAGTGTATGGGGGAGAAGTCCCGGATGAAATGGAGGATCTGCTGAGTCTTGCAGGTGTAGGGAGAAAAACGGCGAATGTGATCCTGGGGAATATTTATCATAAACCCAGTATCGTGGTGGATACCCATGTAAAGAGGATTTCCAACCGTTGGAAATTTACGAAAGAGTCCGACCCGGAAAAGATAGAACGGGATTTGATGAAACTATTGCCAAAAGAGGACTGGATTCTTTATAACATTCATGTGATCTCGTTGGGAAGAAGCTATTGTACAGCCCGGAATCCGGACTGTGAACATTGTTATTTAAAGGATATCTGTGTCTCATCACAAGCCTGAGCATTCCGGCACAGATCATTTAACAGCGTGCGGGTGGAGGAAAGATCGGAGCCGATCAGCAGGGCATACTGAAGAACCTGAATGGCTTCCTTATGGTAGCCTTCCTCAGACAGTGCCTCCCCCCATTCCTGGAGTCGTTCACACAGACAGAAGAAATTCTCTTCATACTGTGTGAGAGCAGGAAGGTTGGCAGCACCATAGGTCAGTTTCAGGTCTGTGTTGCTCATCCCCTTTAAATCCAGTATTTTCCGGTCTTTCAGGGCAAAAACCTGTTCTCTGGCAGCAAGAAGCCTGGGAGATTCTTCTATGGAGAAGGAAAGCAGGTTGTCATCCAAAGAGATATAGGGCAAGGTGGAAAGATCTTTTTTGGGTGTGGAATTCGCTTTGGACTCCCGGTTCCAGAAGCCTGCCGAACGGTCCTTATCTTTTCGGCTTGCCCGGTTGGAAAAGAAATTGATCATACTGACTGCCAGGATAAAAAAGGCAAAACAGGTAAGTGGCATAGGATCCTTTCCGCAACATCGAAATAGGTGTCGCTATATGAAGAAATCGTTATCATTAATCAGGAGGAAAAAACATGAAACCGAAAACAAGACAAAGAATTGCAGGAGTCATTGCAGTACTGTTGGTACTTGCTATGATACTCCCATTGGTTTTGTCAGCGATCGTTTAATCCATACTAACTATAACTGTTTTTTGACAAGACTGTCAATGCAAAAAAGGTATTGGAGAATGGAATACGGTGTGCTATACTTTATGGATGCAGCATTAAGAATTTAGGAATAAGTAAGGGATTTTAAATGAAAAGAAAGAGTTTGAAGTATGTAGTGGTGGCATTGGCCATTGTTTGTACAATCATTGGATCAGCTGTGTTGGCGGGTCAGTTTCGCGTGCAGGCAGCATCGGAGGATAAGATCCTGGAAGGTGTATACATAGGAGGACTGTCACTGGGAGGCATGACCAGACAGGAAGCACAGACAGCTACGGAAGAATATGTGGAAAATTTGATGACGGAGCCGGTGGTCTTTCAGGTGTCTGACCGGCAGGTAAAAGCGCTTCCGGAAGAATTGGGATTAGCCTGTTCGGAAGAAGATCTGGCAGAACGGGCATATTCGGTGGGTCATCTGGGTAACCTGATCCGCAGATACAAAGAGCAGCAGGATTTAAAGCACGAAAATGTAATACTGAATGTGACGATGAGTGTAGACCGGGGGCTTCTTGAGGATTTTCTGGAGGCTCATATGGATACCTTAAATAAAGAAACCATCAACAATGGATTAAAAAGAGAAAACGGAAAGTTTATTTATGTTCCGGGCCAGGCAGGCGAAGTAGTGGATCTGGAAGCCAGTATGGATCTTTTGGAACGTTATTTTTCGGAGGAGATCATTGACAGTCTGGGTACTGTGGAATTGATCAGTAAAGTGGAAGAACCAAAGGGAACTGAGGAAGAACTGGGCAAGGTGCAGGACGTTTTGGGAAGTTTCGAGACCGATTACTCTACTTCCGCAGCAGGTCGTTGTACCAATGTAGAAAATGCAGCTTCCCTGATCAATGGAACCGTACTCTATCCGGGAGATACTTTTTCCGTACATGATGCCATTTCGCCGATTACCCTGGAGAATGGTTATGCCATGGCGGGAGCTTATGAGAACGGAACTGTGGTAGAAAGTGTGGGAGGCGGTGTGTGCCAGGTATCCAGTACCTTATATAATGCCGTCATCCGTGCAGAGCTTGAAATCGTAGAGCGATCTCCCCATTCCATGGTAGTCAGCTATGTGAAGCCGTCACAGGATGCGGCTATTGCAGGAGACTATAAGGATCTTAAGTTTAAGAATAATCAGGACACACCGGTGTATATTGAAGGCTATACCGCAGGTAAAAAAGTGCATTTTAATGTATACGGCATGGAAACCCGGGACAGTAACCGCAGTATCAACTTTGAAACAGAGATCAAGGAAACCGATGAGCCGGATATTAAATTTGTTAAGACGGATGCGCCCATTGGAACGGTGACGAAGACCCAGGATGCTCATGTGGGATACAAAGCGGTATTGTATAAGATTGTTACCGTAAACGGAAAAGAGGAGAGTCGCGAAGTATTTAACCGCAGTACGTATTCCTCTTCCGAAGCTGTCTATGAAGTGGGAACAAAGTCTGACAGTAAAGAGGCGGTAAAAGCAATCAAAGATGCCATTAAGACCGGAGATTTGTCTGAAGTAACCAGTGCAGCCAAATACTGGTCAGACAGTGCGATAAGCAAACGGGAAGAGAAAGAAAAGCAGGAAAAAAAGAACGAAGGGAAAAATACGACCAATAATTCGGGAAGTAATGCGTCAAAGGAGGAAGGACAGACCTCCGGAGCTGGTGAGGAATAACGGATGAAAGTAGGAAAAATTCCGGAGAGCGTGCTGAAGCGTTCCGTGTTAAGAACTGTAAAAGAGAATCGGCAGGAGGTTCTGCTTAGTGCCGGAGTTGGTGAAGACTGTGCAGCCCTTAGGATAGAGGATGATGAGGTGTTTGTGCTTTCCACAGACCCGATCACGGGTGCAACACAGGAAATCGGCACCCTGGCAATCCATATTACTGCCAATGACCTTGCCAGCAGCGGAGCAGAGCCGATAGGAGTACTATTGACCATTCTGCTGCCGGAGGGAACACAGGAGCCTGAGCTAAAAGCGTTGATGCAGCAGATGCAGCAGCAATGTGAGGGCTTAAATATGCAGATCCTTGGCGGTCATACTGAGGTGACCAGGGCAGTAAACCGGCCGCTGGTCAGTGTTACAGGTGTGGGAAAAGCCAAAGAAGACAAGCTGATATCCACTGCAGGAGCAGAGCCGGGAATGGATATCCTGGTAACTAAATGGATTGGCCTGGAGGGCACCAGCATTATTGCCAGGGCCAAAGAAGAAGAGCTTTTGAAACGGTATTCTGCCGGATTCGTAGATACAGCAAAGAGTTTTGATCAGATGCTGTCTGTGGTAAAAGAAGGACGGATCGCAGCGGAGTATGGTGTGGCTGCCATGCATGATGTAACGGAGGGAGGAATCTTCGGTGCATTATGGGAAATGGCGGAGGCCTCCGGTGTAGGACTATCTATTGATCTTATGAGCATTCCGGTAAAACAGGAAACCATTGAGCTGTGTGAGTTTTGCGGGATCAATCCATATGAGCTGATCTCTTCCGGCTGCATGCTCATGGCATGTAAGGATGGTAACGGGTTGGTGGCAAAGCTTGCGGAACAGGGAGTAAAAGCTACCATCATTGGGAAAGCCACAGATTCCAAGGATCGGGTATTGATCCACGAAGAGGAAAGGCGCTTTTTGGAACCACCCAAAACAGATGAATTATATAAGGTGGTGTAAGAAAGGATATGGCAAAGTTAAATATTGTTTTATATGAGCCGGAGATTCCGTTTAATACCGGAGCGATCGGAAGGACCTGCGTGGCTACCGATACCAGACTCCATCTGATCGAACCGATGAAATTTAAGATTGATGATAAAAGCGTGAAACGGGCAGGACTGGATTACTGGCCGCAGCTTGATGTGACAACTTATATCAGCTACCAGGATTTTCTGGAAAAGAATCCCGGTGCGAAAATCTATATGGCAACCACAAAGGGCAAACATGTATACACAGAGGTTCATTATGAACCGGATTGTTATATCATGTTTGGAAAGGAAAGTGCGGGGATACCGGAACGGATCCTGGCTCATCACAGGGATGACTGTATTCGGATTCCAATGATTGGCGAAACCCGTTCTCTGAATCTGTCCAATTCGGTTGCTATTGTATTGTATGAGGCGTTGCGCCAGAACAACTTTGAGCATATGAAGTTAGAGGGAGCGCTTACGAAATACGAGGATTATATCGAGTAATCCTTTTATAAAGGAGAAAAACATGGGAATCATCAAAGCCGTAAAGCTGGTGCATGAATATATACACCGTGATGATGACGGGAACGTTGATCATATTGAAACTGCATTAGATGGAGTAGATCTGGATATAGAGACCGGAGATTTTATTGCCATTCTGGGTCACAACGGATCCGGAAAGTCTACGCTGGCCAAGCACATGAATGTCATTCTGGAACCCACGGAAGGAACCATCTGGGTGGACGGAAAAGATACGTCGGAGGAAAACAATCTCTGGGACATTCGTAAAAGTGCAGGAATGGTATTCCAGAATCCGGATAACCAGATCATTGCAGGTGTGGTGGAAGAAGATGTGGGATTTGGCCCGGAAAATCTGGGCGTGCCTACGCAGGAAATATGGAAGCGGGTAATGGACAGCCTGTCGGCAGTTCATATGGAGGCCTATCGGACCCATTCTCCCAATAAACTATCCGGTGGCCAGAAACAGCGGGTGGCCATTGCCGGTGTGCTGGCTATGGAACCTAAATGCATTATATTGGATGAACCTACGGCCATGCTGGATCCGGTGGGACGTCAGGATGTAATCCGAACGGTTCGGGAACTGAATGAGAAAAAGAAGGTAACTGTGATTCTTATTACCCACTATATGGAAGAAGTGGTTTTTGCAGATAAGGTTTTTGTGATGGATCAGGGCAGGATCGTAATGCAGGGAACCCCAAGAGAGGTTTTTTCTCAAGTGGATCTTCTTAGAAAATATCATCTGGATGTCCCGCAGATCACTCTTTTGGCCCACGAGCTGAGAAAGGCAGGCATGAATCTGCCGGAGGGAATTTTAACGCGGAAGGAATTGTTGGAGGCATTATGTCATTAATCGTAAATCACGTAAATTATTTTTACGGACAGGGAACCGGTTTTGAACAGCAGGCGCTCAAAGATGTGAACCTTTCTATCGAAGAGGGAGAATTCATTGGCATCATTGGGCATACCGGATCCGGAAAATCTACGTTGATCCAACATCTTAACGGACTTTTGAAGCCTTCTTCCGGAGGCATTTATTATAATGGAAGAGATATTCATGACGCTGATTTTTCCAAAAAGGAATTAAGGAGTCATATTGGGCTGGTGTTTCAGTATCCGGAATATCAGTTGTTTGAAACCACGGTGTTTGAAGACGTGAGTTTTGGTCCTAAAAATCAGGGACTTAGTGAAGCAGAAGCAGGGCTGCGGGCTTTTGAAGCGCTTCGTAATGTAAAGATCCCGGAAGAAATGTTTTATCAGTCGCCCTTTGAGTTGTCCGGCGGACAGAAACGCCGGGTGGCCATTGCCGGTGTACTGGCCATGAAACCGGAGATACTGATTCTGGATGAACCTACGGCAGGCCTGGATCCCCAGGGAAGGGATGAGATCCTGGGAGAACTTAAGAGGCTACACAGGGAGCAGAATCTGACGGTGGTACTGGTGTCCCATAGTATGGAAGATGTGGCTGATTATGTAGAGCGCCTGGTAGTAATGGATAACGGATCCATCCGTTACGATGGAACTCCGAAAGAGGTTTTTTCCTCTTACAAAGAACTGGAGCAGATGGGTCTGGCAGCTCCGCAGGTGACCTATCTGATGCATGAACTGAAGGAAAAAGGTTTTGACGTGGATGAAAATGCCACCACAGTGGAGGAAGCGAAAGCCTCTATTCTCGGAGCATTTTCCCAAAGTACAGGAAGGATAAGACAGACAACATGTTAAGAGACATCACAATTGGGCAATATTACCCGGCTGATTCCGTGATCCACAGACTGGATCCCAGAGTCAAGCTGATGGGAACACTGACATTTATCATATCTGTTTTTTTATTTGATAGTATTCCGGGATTTATTCTGGTAACACTGATCATGGCAGTTTGTATCCGGTTGTCGAAAGTCCCTTTCAAGTATATGGTCAAGGGACTGAAAGCGATAGTGATCATTCTGGTCATGACGGGTATTTTCAACCTGTTTTTGACACCCGGAGAGCCCCTGTGGCAGTTTGGTTTTCTGAAGATCACGGAACGGGGACTTTTGAATACCGGATATATGCTGGTACGGTTAAGCTATCTGATCATCGGAACATCCCTAATGACCCTGACCACCACACCTACCCGGTTGACGGATGGTATGGAGACGGGATTACGGTTCCTGAAGATCCTGAAGGTTCCGGTGCATGAGATTGCGATGATGATGTCCATTGCCCTTCGTTTTATCCCCATCCTCATTGAGGAAACGGATAAGATCATGAAGGCACAGATGGCAAGGGGCGCGGATTTTGAAAGCGGAAACTTTATTCAGCGGATTAAAAATATGATTCCGCTGTTAGTGCCGTTGTTTGTATCGGCATGGAGACGAGCCATGGATCTTGCCATGGCCATGGAGGCCCGCTGTTATAACGGCGGCGAAGGCAGAACCTGTATGAAGCCTTTAAAATACCATAAACGGGATAGGATCGCTTACGTACTGATGGGATTGTATCTGGCGGTAATGATCGGATTAAAGATTTGGCTGTAAGGATGAAATAGAAGAATATGAAACGTGTGAAACTGATCGTGGCCTATGATGGAACGAATTACTGCGGATGGCAGAAACAGCCTAACGGGATCACGGTAGAGGAAGAATTGAATAACGCCCTGACGGATCTGTTCCAGACCCCCATTGAGGTGACCGGAGCCAGCAGGACCGATGCGGGAGTGCATTCCCTGGGTAATGTGGCAGTATTTGACACCGATGCCAGGATGCCTGCGGAAAAGATCTCCTATGCATTAAATCAGCGGCTACCGGAAGATATCCGGATCCAGGATTCCTGCGAAGTGGATCCTGCCTTTCATCCCCGCTATGCGGACAGCGAGAAGACCTATCAATACAAGATCCTAAACACCCGGTTTCCTCAGCCGCTGCGCAGAAGGGATACCTTTTTTTATTATCAGGATCTGGATGTGTCAGCTATGCAGAAGGCAGCAGGGTATCTGGTGGGCGAACATGATTTCAAGTCGTTTTGCGCGGTGAATGCCCAGGTAAAGTCTACGGTACGCACCATTTATTCCTGCTATGTGGAAAAAGAAGGAGACCTGATCACCATCACGGTAACGGGAAACGGTTTTCTCTATAATATGGTACGGATCATTGCAGGAACCCTGATCAAGGTAGGAAGCGGTGCCATCCTACCGGAGGAAATGACAGATATCCTGTATGCTAATGACAGAGAGGCATCCGGCCCTACAGCACCGGCCTGCGGCCTGACCATGGTGGGGATAGAGTATTATGATGACTGGGAGATAAAAAATAGTTGACATCGTAAAAATAGCGGTATATAATGGTTTAGTCTGACGTGGAGAAGATGTGTGCCCATTAGCCCCGGGAACACATTGATCATAGATGATGGAACGGCCCGTGTATCGGGATGATTGGTTTCGGACATTTCCAATCAGATCACGGCGGTTCACGGTAGTTGAATTTTTTAAGGAGGAAAACCAATGAAAACTTTTATGGCCAATCCAGATAAGATTGAAAGAAAATGGTATGTAGTTGATGCTACAGGATATACATTAGGACGTTTAGCATCCGAAGTAGCGAAAGTGCTGAGAGGAAAGAACAAACCGGTTTTTACCCCTCACGTTGATACCGGTGATTATGTGATCATCGTAAATGCAGATAAGATCAAAGTAACAGGTAAAAAGTTAGATCAGAAGATTTACTATCATCACTCCGATTATGTGGGTGGAATGAGAGAAACCACATTGAGAGAAATGTTAGCAAAACATCCTGAAAGAGTTCTTGAGTTCGCTGTAAAGGGAATGCTTCCAAAGGGACCTCTGGGAAGACAGATGTACAAGAAATTATTTGTATATGCTGGACCTGATCACAAACATGCGGCTCAGAAGCCAGAAGTTTTAACATTTTAATCGAAGGAGGTAAATTCAAGTGGCAGCTACAAAGTTTTACGGAACAGGAAGAAGAAAGAGTTCTGTTGCAAGAGTATATTTGGTACCGGGAACCGGTAAGATCACAATCAATAAGAGAGATATTGATGAGTATTTAGGATTAGAGACCTTAAAGGTTATCGTTCGTCAGCCGCTGGTTGCAACTGACAATGTTGATAAATATGATGTTTTAGTAAATGTTAAGGGTGGCGGTTATACCGGACAGGCCGGAGCAATCCGTCATGGTATCTCCAGAGCACTTCTTAAAGTTGATTCTGAAGAGTACAGACCAATCTTAAAGAAAGCCGGATACTTAACCCGTGATCCACGTATGAAAGAGCGTAAGAAATACGGACTCAAAGCAGCTCGTAGAGCACCACAGTTCTCAAAGAGATAATCTTTCGGAAACAAAGATATCAAGAAAAGCCCATTTTACAAGGGTTACAGAAGTTGTGGAAAGTTGTCAGATGTGCTGGATTTCAAATGGTATGCAACACATATGCAACAAGTATGCAACACGAATATCAATGATATGTATAGGACATTTTCAGAGCAATCTGGGAATGTCCTTTTCGTTTAGATTTTGTTAATCGCATTTACAAGCTCCTTAACATCAAAGTGGGTATATACTTTCTCAGTTAAAGTCATTGCACCGGAGTGCCCCACAATCTTCTTGATAATCGTCTGGTCGACACCGGCTTTTGCTAACATGGATATACATGTGTGTCTGCAGCAATGTGGTGTACGGTCAATCTTAAGTTGTTCCATCAATGGATGGAAGTAGCTGTCATAATAATTTCGGTATTGGAAGTGCTTGCCATCCGGTGTATGGATAAGATACTCGCATTCCGGATTATCTTCAAACCAAGCTTTGTAGAAAGGTAAGACTTTATCTGCGATAGGAACCTTTCGGATTCCATTCTCGGTTTTACTGCTAATCACATCGAAGTATTGATCGTCCAGATGGACATTCTCCTTTTTCAAATCCAAGAACTCTGAAATTCTTACTCCATTATACAGTAGCATCAATATGATTTGATAATACTTATCGTCTTTCTGCTCCCATATCCGTTCAATTTCTTCCTTCTCAAATTTGTTTCGGTCATACTTATTCGGATTGCGGTCCTTATACTGAACAACATCTACAAGGGTGGAATAATCCTTATTGCAAATATCGTTCTTGATAGCAAAATCATAAAGCTGATTGAACAGTACCTTGATTTTCCTTAAGGTAGGATAATTCTTACCGCAGGTATCAATGACTGTCTGTAAGTCTACAAGCTTCAAATCCTTAAATACCTTATGATATAGACTGCTACATGTCTTATAAGCGGCTGTGTAGCCTTTTACATTGGATTCTGACACGGTAGGGTATTTGCGCTTTGACCATTCTTCATATACATCATCAAATGTCATCTTCGCAGCCTTTGTATCAAATGGATTTTTATTATAGTCTGCCAGCATCTGCAAGCCATCTGCTCTGGTGGGAGCATATCCTATAATTATAAAATCCTGAACTTGTTTATCCTTCTCTTTGTCGAAGTGCCAGCCATTGGTCTTTCGTACCAGATAAGGATTTCTTCTTTTGCCGGAAAGTTTTACAACGCTTCCGTATCCGTTGGGTAACTTCATTCGCACCATTCCTTTCGCTTAAATTCATCAAGCTGATAAGCGAGTCCTGTGCCAATCTTACTCTTCGTGGGTTACCTTTGTAACACTCGGACGGATGGTTTTCCATATTTCATAATTGTCCTGTGTCTGACTGTCTGATTGTAATAATTCTTTCATAGCCTGCCAATCCTTCAGAAACTGTACCAGACTCTTGTTCTCGAAGAAGATTCCCGGTGCGCCATCTACATCTTTAATAGTGGCAGGAAATGCTTCGTCGATAGCAAACAGGAGAGGTAGTATATCTCCGTCTGTCTGAATATCAAATTCTGCAAGGGTGTTGACATTTACATTCAATGCGTCTGCAATCTTTCGTAACTGCTCTGGTTTCGGAAGGTTCTTTCCTAACTCATACTTACGAATTGCAACTTCATGAATGCCGGCTAGGTCACCAAGCTCTTTTTGCGTTAATCCACGAAATGTACGGATTAGCTTAATCTTTTTACCAGTATTCATCTTATCAACCTCCTGTGTAATGAATTTAGCATACAAAAATAGAATTGTCAACATAACTATTAGCACTCTTGACAGAGCAATAAAGACTCTGTATAATACAGGACATCAACAGAGCAAATAATGCTCTGAAAGAATTGAGGAGGTGCATAGAATGCCGGAAGTTCAATACAAGGTTGATTTACCGGCTTTTACAGGAAGGAATGTTCCAATAAAGGAGATAGCGAAGGCTATGGGGAAGGATGCTCAGTATGTAAGAGTTGGTATTCAGCAAGGGGTTCTCAAATTCGGTGTAGCAATAAAGATGGAAGATTCGAATGAATACAACTATTATTGCCCTGATAAAAAAGTTTGGGAAGAGACAGGTTACTTCAGAAGTGTTCCTGAAGCAGTATAGAAAGATTAGAGAAAGGATGTGATTAAGATGGATTACTTAAATAAGGGTAGCGGTTAATATACACCGACCGGAGCTTGGCTCCCTGTCGGTGTAACCCTCGGAGAGCCCCCGCACTTTCGGCTTGACGAAAGTGCTAGGGGGTTATCATCTGTGGCAAAGCAAAGATGATAAGCAGCACTTCGTAGGGAAAGACAGATAAGGAGGAAGTGTATGGAAGGAATATCATTTACAGCTCATGTAAGCAATAAGAAAAGTGCGATAACATCTAAATCAAAGCTCGCAGGAGTGGCGAAGCACAACTTAAGGAAATACAAATCAGAAGAATATAGTGCAGAAAATATTTTTCTAATATACGGAACCGACAATCTTGTTCGGGATGTAAAAGCAGTTTATCATCAGGAATTTGATGAAGTTTTGAAGGTCTACAACGAAAATCAAACTAGAGCAGATCGTAAGATTGAGGATTATTTTGAACATGTAGCAAATAAGGAGCAGGATATGGCGGTGGAGATTATTATTCAAGTGGGAGACAGAGCATATTGGCAGGAACATTGTGAGAATAAAGTTTTTATGAGGCGAATCTATAGGATGCTGTTAGAGGAGCTACAATATCAACTTCCACAGTTTGTGGTGGCCAATGCAGTAGTTCATATGGATGAGGACAGTCCTCATATGCATGTGGTAGGAGTTCCGGTAGGTACAGGATACAAGAAGGGAATGTCCAAGCAGGTATCCAAACGAAAGGTATTTACCAAGGAAGTGCTTTCGGCAGTTCTTCAGGACAAATTAAGAGCTTTTGCCAATCAGAAAGCGGAAATTGTTCTTGGAGAACAGATAAAAGAAAAGTCCAAAGGACGCAATCATGATTTGTCTGTAATGGAATATAAGGTGTTAAAAGAGGAAATACGTTACGACGAATTAAAGGAACAGGCTGATGAAAAGCAGCAGGAGAATGAACTGTTGGAGCGTGAAAAGACACAGCTTGTGCAGGAGTATGACACCTTATCAATGCGAGTAGCGGTTAAGCAGATGGATTATGAGGAAGCGGATGAACGAGTAAAAGCGGCTAATGAGCGAGCTGACAGAATCGAGGCTTATATCAAAAACCGAAGTGATACTCTGGTAGATTTGGAGGAGAAGGCAACGAAGTTGGAGAGAAAAGCAGAGATTGCGGAGATGGTTTATGATATGGCGCGAGGTTCCGGTGGCAATGAAGACTTGAGAGATAAACTTATAGATGTTATGTATGAGAATGAGCAATTAAAAGCTGAAAACTCTAAACTTCGGGAAACACTGAATAAAGCATATGATTTCATGAAACAGTTTGTGGTGGATGGAAGGAATCTGCTGGAAAGGTTTCTGGGGAGCGTTGGAACAGTGGTTGAGAAGGTTAGAAGTGGATTTGGAAGGTAGGAATGGGAGCATCGGGAACGGTGCTCCTTTTTGAAGAAGGTACCGAGAAATACCACGAAATACCACAAAAACACATTGAAAACACAGAACATATGTGCTATACTATTGATAGTGTTTTAATGAATAGGAGACCTTACACTATGGAAAATTATATGGAAGATTGGATTGGAATTGAAGCAGCAGCTAGCTATTTAGATGTGA